>NZ_JAOTNY010000007.1:0-321733 GCF_036346455.1 Pseudomonas sp. AM14(2022) | reverse complement strand
GTCATCGTCAAGATTAAATTCCGAAACCCCAATTGCAAAAGCAGTTGGGGTTTTGTTTTGCCCGCAGGAAAGTGCTCCTCTCGCCAGAGTCAGACGGCACGAGAGTTCCAACCGTCGCCGGGACTGCCATTGGGGAAAATCCTTCTGAAGTGACCACTCGGTTTTTGGTATGGTGCAGCTCGTTTTTTAACGGACTGATGTCATGCCCACGGATCGGCACTCAATTTATGTCAAAGAGTTGCTGTAGAAATGCCTGAACCCATCCCGATCAAGGATCACGAAAAAGAGACGCGTCTGGTCAACAAGCGGTTGATCGCCTGCGCTCTGTTCGTATTTGCCATCAGCTGCGCGCTGGTGGTGCGCCTGTACATCCTGCAGGTGGTTGAATACGACTACCACTCGACCATCTCTGAAAACAACCGCGTGCACGTCTTGCCGATTCCGCCGACCAGAGGCCTGATCTACGATCGCAATGGTGTGCTGCTCGCTGATAACCGTCCCAGTTACAACCTGATCATTACCCGCGAACGCGCCACTAATGTTAATCAGGAGCTGGATGAGGTAATCAATCTGCTACATTTACCCGCCGAAGATCGTACGATTTTCGATAAGGCCATGAAGCAGTCCCGTCACCCATTCACCCCGGTGACACTGTTCTACGAGCTGACGGAGGAACAAATCGCCGTGTTGGCGGTTAACGAGTTCCGTCTGCCGGGCCTTGATGTCGAGCCGCAGTTCGTTCGGCATTACCCGTTGGGGGCGCACTTCGCGCATTCGATCGGCTACGTTGGCCGGATCAACGAAAAAGAATCCAAGACCCTCGATTCGGTAGAGTACCGCGGCACGCAGTCCATCGGAAAAACCGGTATCGAACGCTTCTACGAAGCGCAACTGCACGGTCACGTTGGCTATGAAGAAGTTGAGACCAACGCCCAGGGCCGAGTATTGCGGGTGCTCAAGCACACCGATCCGGTGCCTGGCAAAAACATCGTTCTAAGTCTCGACGTCAAACTGCAGGAGGCTGCCGAAGCCGCACTGGGCGACCGACGTGGCTCGGTGGTGGCTCTCGACCCGTCCACCGGTGAAGTGCTGGCCATGGTCAGCAATCCGAGTTTCGACCCGAACCTGTTCGTCACTGGCATCAGCTCCAAGGAATACTCGGCGCTACGCGATTCCATCGACCGCCCGCTGTTCAACCGTGTGTTGCGCGGCCTCTATGCGCCGGGCTCGACCATCAAGCCGGAAGTGGCAATCGCCGGCCTCGATGCCGGTGTCGTGACGCCGCAGACCCGCGTCTTTGACCCAGGCTACTACCAACTCCCGGATTTCGATCACAAGTACCGCAACTGGAACCACAGTGGCGATGGCTGGGTGGACATGGACGCGGCAATCATGCGCTCCAACGACACCTACTTCTACGATCTGGCACACAAGCTCGGCATCGATCGTCTGCACGACTATATGGCGATGTTCGGCCTCGGTGAAAAAGTCTCGCTGGACATGTTCGAAGAGTCGCCCGGTTTGATGCCGTCTCAGGCCTGGAAGCGTGCCACGCGCCGTCAGGCCTGGTTCCCGGGGGAAACGGTGATCCTGGGTATCGGCCAGGGTTACATGCAGGTTACGCCGCTACAACTGGCTCAGGCCACTGCACTGATTGCCAACAAGGGCGTATGGAATCGTCCGCACTTGGCGAAGACGGTCGATGGTGTGGCGCCGGTCGACGAGCATCCGATGCCGAATATCCTGCTTAAAAACCCGCGTGACTGGGATCAGGTCAACCACGGGATGCAGATGGTGATGCACGATGCCCGGGGTATCGCGCGCGCCGCAGCGGCAGGTGCGCAGTATCGGATTGCCGGTAAGAGTGGTACCGCGCAAGTGGTAGCGATCAAGCAAGGCGAGCGCTACAACCGGGAGAAAACCCTCGAACGTCATCGCGACAACGCCTTGTTCGTTGGTTTCGCTCCGGCGGAGCACCCGAAGATCGCCATCTCGGTGATGATCGAAAACGGTGAGGCCGGTGGCCGAGTGGCCGGCCCTGTGGTGCGGCAGATCATGGACGCCTGGTTACTGGACCAGGACGGCCACCTCAAGCCGCAATACGCGGCACCGGCCAAGCCGCCGGGTGATCCCCACGTCTAACCCGAGTCAGCTTCACAGCACCGCCTCTCGCCGGCTGAGCTGTGAAGCTCTTACGTTTGGGCAACTGACTACTTGCAACTGTAACCCTCCGGCATCGTGACGCTGTAGTTGCGTTGCATGCGATCCTGGAAGTTCAAATTCTGCAGGCCCTGCTCGACCAGAAACGCTTCGACCTTGGCGGCCTGACAGTCCTCGTTATAAGACGACGCCCGCAGCAGATACACCGTGCGCTTACTCGCTTCATCCCGGGCGGTGACAGTGAAGGTACTGAGGGTGGTGTAGCCGATACGCTCTGACGTTCCCACCGGGCCATAGGTCGTATTGGGCTTACTGGTACAGGTCAGTCGGTCATCTTTCTTCTTGGCGTTCTTGCACACGGTCGTAGTGCTGGTTGGAACTTGCCCATAGTCGGTGGCGGTATAGCGATAAGACACTTGCCGGCTGCCGATATCGAGAGTGACGGTCATTTCGATCGGCGCGTGATTCCTGGGCAGGCTGGCGTCGGTATAAACCTCCTGAAAGCCTCTGTCTTTCAGTGCGTTGACCATGTCGCGAAGATAGTAGCGGGCATTCAGTGCGTTCTCATCGGCGCCGTTGGCCGAGGTCACCAGCACGGTTGCCTTTCGATCGAACGGATAGTCCGGATCAGGTATTGCGTTGAGTGCTACGTCTATTTGCGTGGCGCAGCCGCCAAGCAACGCGGTCAGCATTAATAGGACGCAGAACAAATAACGGGACATGACAAAGACGCCTTGCAACTAAGGATTGAATAAAAGTTAAACGGATGAGGGGGCGATAAATAAACCGCCACCAGCGGGCTTAGTCTTTCTGGTATTCCAGCAGATCGCCCGGCTGGCAATCGAGCGCGGCGCAGAGCTTGTCCAGAGTTGCCATCTTCACGCCTTTGACTTTGCCGTTTTTTAGCAATGACAGATTCGCCTCGGTGATCCCGAGCAGGGCGGCTAACTCTTTTGAACGAATTTTTTGCGTGGCCATGACTACGTCAAGGCGGACAATAATGGTCATTATATTGTTCTATATGTATTGGCTTTGCTCATCGCTGAGTACTTTTGCGTCACGCATGATAATTGAAAAAATACAGAGTAATACGCCTTTGATTATTTCGTAGGCAGATGCGGAAGACATGCCGATCGAGAACTGGAAAATCCGATCCCCCGGCGGCAGATCTATCGACAACGCCAGACCTTGCAAGGTCTCTATTAACGGATAGGTCGCCGGAGAAACGATGCAGAGCACGCCTACTCGCCAGAGGACCCTGATGTTGCGGTCGGTCCAGGTTTCGCCGCGCGACAAGCGCAGAAAGAACAAACCGGTCAGCCATAACGCGTAAGCCGACAGGACCACGGGCAGGAAATCCAGAAAGACGATCAGCGCCGTGACCGTTGATGACAGCCAGGTGTCGGGATCAAGCAGTGCACCTTCGACAAACGGGTCAAGCAATTGCGGCGAGCCCTCAGCAAAGGCATAGAGCAGGCCCGCCAGCATTTCATCCTTTTTGAAGAACCAGATCGTTGCGTTGCCGCCGACCTCCGTTACCCCCAGAACCCAGACGAGAATTGCTGCCAGCAGCCCGATCCAATGCATGCGCTGCAGCGCCAATCCGTTGATGTGAGTACTCATGAAAATTCCTGGTTGCTACAATTTGGTAGCGAATTCTCGATGATAAATTATCTAATAACAATAATTAATTTTGATTTTGTTGCTTGAGCATCCTCTTCTGATCCGGCTCCGCATGGTCGCTCGCAATAGTGTGGGTAGTCGGTAGGCTGGCCAGCGCGCCGACAGGTGCTCCAAGTGTGGGAATCAACAACCCTGTCGGCGAGACTGAAACCCCTGCTACATCAGGCCCCTGGCACCGGGCAACTCATGTCACCTTCCTGACACTTCAAATACTGCTTCAGCGCCTCGACCCGCACCTTGGTCACCTCGGTCAGGCAATTGCTGTAAATCAATGGATAAACACTCCCGCCGTCCACACCGGACGCGGAAAACTTGCATTCGGCATCACGAAAGCCGATCCACGCCCGCTGCGCGCTCACCAGCAGCTTTTTGGCGTCGGCGTTGTCCTTCAAACGACCGGTGATCTGCTGATACACCGCGTTCAGCTCCTTGTCCGCTGCCTTGAATTCCTGCCCGGCGCACTGGTTCATGGTGGCCTGATCGCTGGCGTTGGCGCAGTCGACGGCGGCGTGGGCGAGAGGCGTGAACAGGACGGGTGTCAGGGCCAGGAGCAGGCGTGGGAGCATGGTTAATCTCACTGTGTCGGATGAAGGTGCAGAGCAGTTTAGCGGCTATGGTGCTTCTATTCAGGAACGCGCAGTCGGGAGGCTTCGAGCAGGCGATCCGCTGTGGCTGCAATCTCCTCGCCGTCATGAAGTATTTCCAGCCAGTGAGCAGGAATCGCCCGAACG
The DNA here is from genome assembly GCF_036346455.1 of Pseudomonas sp. AM14(2022). Classification (NCBI taxonomy): domain Bacteria; kingdom Pseudomonadati; phylum Pseudomonadota; class Gammaproteobacteria; order Pseudomonadales; family Pseudomonadaceae; genus Pseudomonas; species Pseudomonas sp. AM14(2022). The sequence goes on along the minus strand of NZ_JAOTNY010000007.1, from coordinate 317,159 downwards.
CCATAATAGGCCCCGGCCAATTGACCGACGATCGCGGCAGTGGTGTCAGCATCATCGCCGAGGTTGGCGGCTTGCAGAATCGCCGCTGTAAAACTGTCGGTGTGATGAAAACACCACAGCGCGGCTTCCAACGACTCAACGCTGTAGCCGCTGCCACGGATATCATTGACTGATTTGGCCAGATAATCTCCCCGAGCAATCGCGGCAACTTTAGGCTCAGTGAAAGCTGAGCGCGGCAGCCTGCACAGTTCGTTTTTGCAGGTACCGAACAGCGCGTTGGCGATCAGTTCGGCAAACAATTGACAGCATTCGATGGCTTCAGGGGCCGCGTGGGTTGTCCGCGAACTGTCGCTGGCGAACTGGCGAATCTGCTGGACGTCAGGGAAGAAAAACAGCACCACCGGCGCCAAACGCATGAGCGAGCCGTTGCCGGCGGTAAACGGGTCGGTTGACCCGGCAAAGGGCTGACCGGTTTGCTGATACTGCGACAGTGCCTGACTGACGGTCATTCCAATATCGAAACAATCCCCCGTCGAGCTGAGATATCCCCACCGCCACCAGTTCAGATAGCGTCCCATCTGGTCCGCCGCATCGAATGTGTTTTTGCTCAGAAGACTCTCCGCCAGGCACAGCGCCATCGAGGTGTCATCCGTCCATTGCCCGGGCTTCAAGTGAAAGGGGCCACCGCCGACCATGTCCGTCAGCGGCTGGAATGAGCCTCGTGGCTTGAACTCCACCGTGGTGCCGACGGCGTCGCCGCAAGCGAGACCGAGCAGAGCGCCGCGATAACGTTCGGATAGAGATGGCTGCATGCTTCGTCCTTGTTTGTTTCCATTTCGCTGGAAAAGGTAACAGGTTCAGCGGGAGGGTTGCGTCAGTCATTCACTTATTCAACGATCGGAAATGCCGCCGAATGTTTCCTTTGGACTGAACAGGTGCAGCTCTTTGATACAACTTCAGGTTGGACATGTGGTCATACAAGCCTACTGTTCAAAACAGGAGGTGACTTATGAAACCGGTACCCAATAGTTTCGAACGCAAAATCATGCTCAAGGCATCGCGTTCTTATGTCTGGCGCGCATTGGTTGATGCCGAGGCGTTTGGCCAGTGGTTTGGTGTAGCGCTGGAGGGCAGGCGGTTCATTGCCGGGGAATGGACGCAAGGGCAGGTCACGTATCCAGGTTATGAACACGTGTTGTGGAACGTGCTCGTCGAGCGTGTCGAGCCACAGCAGTTGTTTTCGTTTCGCTGGCACCCGTACGCGGTCAATCCAAAGATCGACTATTCACAGGAGCCGACGACGCTGGTCAAGTTCGAGCTGCAGGATTACGAGGGCGGCACTTTGCTCAAAGTGTCTGAGTCCGGCTTCGCGCACATCCCCGATGGGCGGCAGAAGGAGGCGTATTACATGGACAGCCGTGGCTGGGAGGAACAGCTGAGTCGACTTGAACAGTTTCTCGCCGAAAGCGCCAAGACCCGCGAGCGTGATGGTGACTGACTGCGCAATCTTCGAACCCTGGTTGCAACGCTGGGCGCTGGTAACGGACGGTGAGCCGGTCATCACCCCCGGGAGCCGTCTGTTGCCGGTGCGTTTTGGCGACACGCCGGCCATGCTCAAGGTTGCGCTGGATACCGACGAGCAATTCGGCAATCGACTGATGACTTGGTGGGACGGTGAGGGCGCAGCGCGGGTGCTGGCCCATCACGAGGAAGGTTTGTTGCTGGAACGGGCTATGGGCCGGCGTTCGTTGATGCACATGGCGCTCAACGGTGAAGACGACGAAGCCACGCAGATCATGTGCACGATACTAGCGCGCTTGCATGCGCCGCGCCCGACGCCGCCACCGCCGCTGGTGGAGCTGGCACCGTGGTTCGCCTCGCTGCGCGTGGCCGCGGCCGAACATGGCGGGACCTATGCCCTGAGCCTGCAAGCGGCTGAAGCTTTGCTCGCAGATCCGCAGGACGTGGTGGTGCTGCACGGTGACATGCACCACGACAATGTTCTCGATTTCGCTGCACACGGCTGGCTCGCTATTGATCCCAAACGAGTACGCGGCGAGCGCGGTTATGACTACGCCAACCTGATCTGCAACCCGGACTTGCCGACGGCTGGCGATTCACAGCGATTGCGCCGGCAGGTCGAGGTGATCGTCGAGGCGTCCGGGCTTGATCGCCGACGCTTGCTGCAATGGGTGCTGGCGTTTGCCGGATTGTCGGCCGCCTGGTTCCTGGAGGACGATGCGCAGCCACAGGCTGCCGAACAGCTGCAGGTCGCGCAAATCGCCGCTTGCCTGCTGGATGACTGAGAGGGCTAAGGGTTTTCGGAAGGGCTGGTATAGCGAATGTCTTACACGCGGTGGTAGCTTTTGCGACTATTGCCGATTGGATCCACCGCGTAATCTACACCCATCAACTGAGACACAGGGAGTGTTTCAGGATCACGGATGATCGACCATAGCAAGGATCGCTGCCGACAGGGAGTCGATAATGGTCTTGGGAAAAACCCGCTTCGGCGGGTTTTTTTTCGCCTGCAGAAAAGTGCTTGTGTCGAGCATCTGTAGCGAGGGGATTTATCCCCGATGGGTAGCGAAGCGACCCAAAAAAGGGCCTGCTGCGCAGTCCATCGGGGATGAATCCCCTCACCACAGGAATCAAGCAATCAAGAGGCGATCAGCTGCCGCAACACGTAGTGCAGAATCCCGCCGGACTTGAAGTACTCCACCTCATTCAATGTATCGATGCGGCACAGCACCTCGATTTTCTCTTGGCGCCCGTCTTCACGGGTGATCACCAGCGTCAGGTTCATGCGCGGCGTCAGCTCGACACCGGTCAGGCCCTGAATATCCAGGGTTTCCTTGCCGGTGAGGTTCAGGCTCTTGCGGTTCTGATCGAGCTTGAACTGCAGCGGCAACACGCCCATGCCCACCAGGTTGGAACGGTGGATACGCTCGAAGCTTTCAGCGATCACCGCTTTGACGCCCAGCAGGTTGGTGCCTTTGGCCGCCCAGTCACGGCTGGAGCCGGTACCGTATTCCTGACCGGCGATCACCACCAGCGGCGTGCCCGAGGCCTGATACAGCATGGCGGCATCATAAATCGGCATTTTCTCGCCGCTCGGGATGTAGATTGTGTTGCCACCTTCTTCGCCGCCGAGCATCTCGTTACGAATGCGGATGTTGGCGAATGTGCCGCGCATCATCACTTCGTGGTTGCCACGCCGTGAGCCATAGGAGTTGAAGTCCCGCGGCTCCACGCCTTTTTCGCGCAGATAGCGCCCGGCCGGACTGTCAGCTTTGATGTTACCGGCAGGGGAGATGTGGTCAGTGGTTACCGAATCGCCCAACAGCGCCAGAACCCGCGCGCCCTTGACGTCGGTGATCACCGGCAAAGGTCCGGAAATGTCGTCGAAGAACGGTGGATGCTGGATGTAGGTCGAATCGTCCTGCCACACATAGGTGGCGGCCTGCGGCACCTGGATCGCTTGCCATTGCTCGTCGCCGGCAAACACTTCGGCGTATTCCTTGTGGAACATCGCGGTGTTCACCTGATTCACCGCCTCGGCGATTTCCTTGCTGCTCGGCCAGATGTCGCGCAGGTAAACCGGATTGCCTTGCTGGTCATTACCCAGCGGTTCAGTGCTGATGTCGGTGCGCACGCTGCCGGCCAAGGCGTAGGCGACCACCAGCGGTGGCGAGGCCAGCCAGTTGGTTTTCACCAGCGGATGCACCCGGCCTTCGAAGTTGCGGTTGCCGGAGAGCACCGACGCCACGGTGAGGTCGGCTTTCTGAATGGCTTTTTCGATCGGCTCCGGCAACGGCCCGGAGTTGCCGATACAGGTGGTGCAGCCATAACCGACCAGCGAGAACCCGAGTTGATCAAGGTATTGCGTTAGCCCCGCAGCCTTGTAGTAGTCGGTGACCACTTTCGAGCCGGGTGCCAGCGAACTCTTCACCCACGGCTTGCGGGTCAGGCCTTTCTCCACGGCTTTTTTCGCCAGCAGACCGGCCGCCATCATCACGCTCGGGTTCGAGGTGTTGGTGCACGAGGTGATCGCGGCGATCACCACTGCGCCGTTTTTCAGGCGGTAGGTGTGGCCTTCGTATTCGTACTCGGTTTCGCCGATCAGATCGGCGTTGCCCACGGCCACGCCACCACCACCCTCGCTTTCCAGGCGACCTTCTTCCTTGCTGGTGGGCTTGAATTGCAGGTCCATGAAGTCACTGAAGGCCTGCGCCACGTTCGGCAGCGAAACCCGATCCTGCGGGCGCTTTGGCCCGGCCAGGCTGGCTTCGACGCTGCCCATGTCCAGCGCCAGGCTGTCGGTGAACACCGGTTCCTGGCCGGGCAGGCGCCAGAGGCCCTGAGCCTTGGTGTAGGCCTCGACCAGTTTCACCACTTCGGCAGGGCGACCAGACAAGCGCAGGTATTCGAGGGTTACGTCATCGACCGGGAAGAAACCGCAGGTCGCGCCGTATTCCGGGGCCATGTTGGCGATGGTCGCGCGGTCGGCCAGTGGCAGATCGGCGAGACCGTCACCGTAGAATTCGACGAATTTGCCGACCACACCTTTCTTGCGCAGCATCTGCGTGACGGTCAGCACCAGGTCGGTGGCGGTGATGCCTTCCTTGAGTTTGCCGGTGAGTTTGAAACCGATCACTTCCGGAATCAGCATCGATACCGGTTGGCCGAGCATCGCCGCTTCCGCCTCGATCCCGCCGACGCCCCAGCCGAGTACGCCGAGGCCGTTGATCATGGTGGTGTGGGAGTCGGTGCCGACCAGGGTGTCGGGGAAGGCGTAGGTGCGGCCGTCCTCATCCTTGGTCCACACCGTGCGCCCGAGGTATTCGAGGTTGACCTGGTGGCAGATCCCGGTGCCCGGTGGCACCACGCTGAAATTATCGAAGGCGCTCTGGCCCCAGCGCAGAAACGCATAACGCTCGCCGTTGCGCTGCATCTCTATGTCGACGTTCTGTTCGAAGGCGCTCGGGGTGGCGAATTTGTCGACCATCACCGAGTGGTCGATCACCAGATCCACCGGCGACAGCGGGTTGATTCGCTGCGGATCACCGCCGGCCTTGGCCATGGCGGCGCGCATCGCGGCGAGATCCACCACCGCAGGTACACCGGTAAAATCTTGCATCAATACCCGAGCCGGGCGGTACTGGATTTCCCGGTCGGAGCGGCGCTCCTTGAGCCAGGCAGCGATGGCCTTGAGGTCGGCGCCAGTGACAGTTTTTTCATCTTCCCAGCGCAGCAGGTTTTCCAGCAGGACTTTCAGCGACATCGGTAGCTGGTCGATATTGCCAAGGCTCTTGGCGGCATCGGGCAGGCTGAAATAGTGGTAGGTCTTATCGTCGATTTGTAGAGTTTTAAGGGTCTTCAGACTATCGAGGGACGGCATTACGATCACTCCTTTGAATCCGCACGGCTACGGATTGAGGGGACGGGCAGAGCTATCAACGTAGCCCTGTTTTCAGTAGCTGGCTAATAACTGGACTCTATGGGCAAGTCCAAGGTTCCGACATCGGCTATCATGCGCCGGTTTTCGTGACAGGCTTTGCTTCACCGCAAGGCTTGAGCAGCGTGCAGGGGCCGAATGTCCGCCCTCTGCTCAGGAGTAAGAATGAACACCCTATTCATGCATTGCCGGCCAGGCTTCGAAGGCGAAGTCTGTTCGGAGATTTCCGACCTCGCCGCCCAACTCAACGTAGCCGGCTACGCCAAGGCCAAACCGGCCACCGCGTACGCCGAGTTTGTCTGCACCGAAGCAGACGGTGCCGAGCGCCTGATGCGCGGCCAACGCTTCGCCGAGCTGATTTTCCCGCGGCAATGGGCGCGCGGCGTCTTCATCAATCTGCCGGAAACCGACCGTATCAGCGTGATCCTCGAGCACATGGCGGACTTCCCGGTCTGCGGCAGCCTGTGGCTGGAAGTGGTCGACACCAACGACGGTAAAGAGCTGTCGAACTTCTGCAAGAAATTCGAAGGCCCGCTGCGCAAGGCGCTGACCGGTGCCGGTAAACTGGTGGACGACGCGAGCAAACCGCGCCTGCTGCTGACCTTCAAAAGTGGTCGCGAAGTGTTCCTCGGCATGGCGGATGCCGGCAACTCGGCGATGTGGCCGATGGGCATTCCGCGCCTGAAGTTTCCGCGCGAGGCACCCAGCCGTTCGACGTTGAAACTGGAGGAGGCCTGGCACCACTTCATCCCGCGTGATCAGTGGGACGAGCGCCTGCACAGCGACATGACCGGTGTCGACCTCGGCGCCGCACCGGGTGGCTGGACCTGGCAACTGGTCAACCGCGGCATGCTGGTGACTGCCATCGACAACGGCCCGATGGCTGAAAGCCTGATGGACACCGGGCTGGTGCAGCACTTGATGGCCGACGGTTTCACCTTCAAGCCCAAGCAACCGGTGGACTGGATGGTCTGCGACATCGTCGAGAAGCCGGCGCGTAACGCGGCGATGCTTGAAGAGTGGATCGGCGAGGGCCATTGCCGCGAAGCGGTAGTTAATCTCAAGTTGCCGATGAAGCAGCGCTATGCCGAAGTGAAGCGCTTGCTCGAACGCATCGCCGATGGCTTCAAGGCGCGTGGGATCAAGGTCGATATTGGCTGCAAGCAGCTGTATCACGACCGCGAGGAAGTGACCTGCCACCTGCGTCGGCATGACATCAAGAAAACCAAATCCCGCTAACACCGTAGATCCCTGTAGGAGCTGCCGCAGGCTGCGATCTTTTGATCTTAAATCAACGTCAAAAGATCGCAGCCTGCGGCAGCTCCTACAGGGGTGTGGCGTAACACCACAGATGACTGAGCCCCCGGCAATGCGCGACAATGCCGGCCAGTTTCAGGAGTGAATCATGAGTGAAATGATCGATACCCCGGTAGACGGCACCCTCGACGCCACCGGTCTCAATTGCCCGGAGCCGGTGATGATGCTGCACCAGCACATCCGTGACCTGGTACCTGGCGGCCTGCTCAAGGTGATTGCCACCGATCCCTCTACCCGTCGCGACATTCCCAAGTTCTGCGTGTTTCTCGACCATGAACTGGTGGGCCAGCACGAAGAGGCCGGTACTTATCTGTACTGGATCCGCAAAAAACAAGCCTGACCCTCAGGCAAACGCAAATACCAATGTGGGAGCGGGCTTGCTCGCGAAGGCGGTGTGTCAGTCACTGAAGATGTCGACTGAAACACCGCTTTCGCGAGCAAGCCCGCTCCCACATTTTTGTCCTGCGTAAGGGCTTCAGCCGGCGCTGCGACTCATACGGATACGCTTGCGCGCACTGCGGGTCAGGCGGATCGACAGCATGAGTGCCGCGCAGCTCAAACCGACGATCAAACCCTGCCACAAGCCGCTCGGGCCACGCGGTTCGCCGAGCCAGTCGGTCAGGCCAAGGGCGTAGCCCACCGGCAGGCCGATGCCCCAGTAGGCGAACAGGGTCAGGATCATCGTCACCCGGGTGTCCTGATAGCCGCGCAGAGCGCCAGCGGCGGTGACCTGGATTGCGTCGGAAAACTGGAACAGCGCCGAGTACACAATCAGCATCGCCGCGATGTGGATCACCGTCGGATCAGCCGTATAGATCGACGCAATCGGCTCGCGCAGCAACAGCATCATGCTCGCCGAAATACAGGCGTAAGCCAACGCAGTGCCCATGCCGACACCGGCGGCAAAGCGTGCTTCACGCGGCTCCTCACGGCCCAAGGCCTGGCCGACACGTACGGTCACCGCCATGCCCAGCGAATACGGAATCATGAACACCAGCGAGCTGACGTTCAGCGCGATCTGATGCCCGGCCACCACGGTGGCGCCGAGGCTGCCGATCAGCAGGGCGATCACCGCAAAGATGCTCGACTCGGCAAAAACGGCGATGCCAATTGGCAGACCGATTGCCAGCAGACGCTTGATCACCGCCCATTGTGGCCAGTCGAAGCGGCTGAAGATTTCACTTGAACGATAGGCCGGCGCCCAGCGCTCGTAACCGGCCAGCCCCAGCGCCATGACCCACATCACGATTGCCGTGGCCCAACCGCAACCCACGCCGCCCATGGCCGGCACGCCGAAGTGACCATAGATGAAGATGTAGTTCAGCGGAATGTTCAGCGCCAGACCGCACAGCCCCAGCACCATCGCCGGGCGAGTGCGGCCGATGCCGTCACTGGTGCAGCGCAGCACGTGATAGAACGCCACCGCTGGCAGACCGCTGGCAATGCCGTGCAGGTATTGCATGCACGGGCCGATCAGCTCGGGATCGACCTTCATCAGATGCAGCACCGGTTCGGCGGCGACCAGCATCGCTGTCGCGATCAGGCCCACCACCAGCGCCAGCCACAGCGCCTGACGCACGATCGGGCCGATTTCACTGTGGGTGTCAGCGCCAAAACGCTGGGCGACTTTCGGCGTGGTGGCCAGCAGGGTGCCGGTCATCAGCAGAAACACCGGGACCCAGATCGAGTTGCCCAGCGCTACCGCCGCCAGATCTTTCGGCCCGACGCGGCCGGCCATCACCGCATCGACGAAGCCCATCGCGGTAGTCGCCAGTTGCGCGATGATGATCGGCAAGGCCAGGGCGAGCAGGTTCCTGAACTCCAGGCGAATTCGCGCGGGGCGGGTGAGTGAGGCAGCGAGAGGTTGATCAGTAACAGAATTCACAGGCAAAGCGTCCACAGGTGTTGATGCACGGCGCCGCATTCTACGCCGCTGACGTGACAGTCAGGAAAAATCCTCTGTTGCGGATTTGTAATCATCGATGCCATCCACTGTGGCGCTGGCCCAACGGTGGATCTGCACCTAAACTGCCGATCCCCTCAAGGAGCCCGCCATGCTGATTGTTGCCGACGAAAATATTCCGCTGCTCGATGCCTTTTTTGCCGGTTTCGGCAAGATCCGCCGGGTGCCGGGCCGTTCCATCGATCGTGCAACGGTCGAGCAGGCCGATGTGTTGCTGGTGCGCTCGGTGACCAACGTCAACCGCGCGTTGCTCGAAGGCAGCAAAGTGCGTTTCGTCGGCACCTGCACCATTGGTACCGATCATCTGGATCTCGATTATTTCAACGAGGCCGGCATCAGCTGGTCCAGCGCGCCTGGTTGCAATGCGCGGGGCGTGGTCGATTACGTGCTTGGCAGCCTGATGACTTTGGCGGAAATTGAAGGCGTAGATCTGCCACAACGTACTTACGGCGTCATCGGTGCCGGTGAAGTCGGCGGCCGGTTGATCAAGGTCCTCAAGGGCCTGGGCTGGAATGTCAAAGTTTGCGATCCGCCGCGTCAGGCAGCCGAGGGCGGCGATTACGTCAGCCTCGAGCAGATCATCGAGCAGTGCGACGTGATCAGCCTGCACACGCCGCTGACGCGCACCGGCGAGGGCGCGACCTGGCATCTGTTTGACGAACAGCGTTTGCAACAGCTCCAACCCGGCACCTGGCTGATCAATGCCGCGCGTGGCCCGGTGGTGGATAACGCTGCGTTGCGCAAAGTGCTGCTTGCGCGTGAAGACCTGCAAGCGGTGCTCGACGTCTGGGAAGCCGAGCCTGAAGTCGATGTCGCCCTCGCCGAACTCTGCGTGCTCGCCACGCCGCACATTGCCGGTTACAGCCTCGATGGCAAACAGCGCGGGACGGCGCAGATCTATCAGGCTTATTGCGAATTTATCGGTCAGCCGCCGAGCATCCAGCTCAGTGACCTGCTGCCGGCACCGTGGCTGTCAGAAGTGACCCTGCACGCCGACAGCGATCCGGCCTGGGCGCTGGCGATGTTGTGCCGCGGGGTGTACGACCCACGCCGCGATGACGCGGATTTTCGCCGGAGTCTTGTAGGCAATGTCACTGAACAGCGTGCGGCCTTCGATGTGTTGCGCAAGCAGTATCCGGTACGACGCGAGATCGAGGGGCTGAAGGTGCGGATCAACGGTGATTCGCCGCAGTTGCAACAGATTGTGGCGGCGCTGGGGGCGGTGGCTGTCTGAAGATCCTGTAGGAGCTGCCGGAGGCTGCGATCTTTTGATCTTGCCTTTGAAAAACAAAGTCAAAAGATCGCAGCCTTCGGCAGCTCCTACACAGAACAGAAGAGAACGGCAGGCAGAAAAAACCCGGCCAAACAGGGGCCGGGTCAGGAAGACGGTGGCTATATCACTTTTGTTCGGCAGGCTTGACCAATCGCTTCTCCAGTTCGCGGCACGCGTCCTGGATCATGTCTTCAGTGATCGGTACTTCACGCCCATCCTTGTCGATAATCGAGCAACCCAGAGGTTGGCCGGGCTTGGTGCGGATCACTTGAATCTTGTCATCGCTGCTGTGTTGCAAGGACATGGCCTGTCTCCTCATCAGGTTGTGCACGTAGATTAAAACCGCCACGTGACTAGGCTGTGACAACACCCTTGGGTCTGTCAAAAGCGGCACCTCCAGTCCAACAGAAATGACCGCTCGTCTCAACCGGGACATTAGACCGATAGCAACTATGGCCTAGTCTTTGGGGGCATATTTAACCTGACTCATTGTGATTTACAGAGTTCCGCCCCATAGAAGGTTTAGGCTAGCCCTTTCACCAACACGGATGTGTACCTGAATGATCTCGAAGCTTTCTTCCCGGCACCGTCGAGCGCTGAGTCTGACCAGCCGGTTTCTGGCGCCTTATCGTTGGCAAGTCGGCGCTGCGCTGCTGGCGCTGATCGTCACCGCGGCCGTGACTTTGTCGATGGGGCAGGGGATCAAATTGCTGGTCGATCGGGGCTTCATGACGCAGTCGCCGCACCAACTGAACCAGAGCATCGGTATCTTCATGCTGATGGTGCTGGGCCTGGCAGTCGGCACGTTCGCGCGTTTTTACTGGGTGTCGTGGATCGGTGAGCGCTGTGTGGCGGATATCCGGCGCGAGGTGTTCAACCATCTGGTGTACCTGCATCCCGGGTTTTATGAAAACAACCGCAGTTCGGAGATCCAGTCCCGACTGACTGCCGACACCACGTTGCTGCAATCGGTGATCGGCTCGTCACTGTCGATGTTTTTGCGCAACCTGTTGATGGTGATCGGCGGGGTGGTCCTGCTGTTTATCACCAACCCGAAACTCACCAGCATCGTGGTGATTGCCTTGCCGTTCGTGGTCGCGCCGATTCTGATTTTCGGTCGGCGCGTGCGCAATCTGTCGCGGTTGAGCCAGGATCGGGTCGCCGACATCGGCAGCTATGTTTCCGAGACCCTTGGCCAGATCAAGACCGTGCAGGCCTACAACCATCAGGTGCAGGACGAGCGGCGTTTTGCCACGACGGTCGAGGACGCGTTCGATACCGCGCGCAAGCGCATCTTTCAGCGCTCCTGGATGATCACCGTGGTGATCGTGCTGGTGCTCGGCGCGGTAGCGGTGATGTTGTGGGTCGGCGGCATGGACGTGATTGCAGGGCGCATTACCGGTGGTGAGCTGGCAGCGTTCGTTTTCTACAGCCTGATCGTCGGCAGTGCGATCGGCACGTTGAGTGAAGTCATCGGCGAGTTGCAGCGTGCGGCGGGTGCCGCTGAGCGCATTGCGGAACTGCTCAGTTCGCAAAACATCATCCAGCCACCGAGCATCGGACTGGTGACATTGCCAGAACGGATCAAGGGCGAGCTGCAATTGCAGAATGTGCGTTTCTCCTACCCGTCACGTCCGGACAGCTACGCCGTCAACGGCTTGAGCCTGACCATCAGGGCCGGCGAGACCCTGGCCCTTGTCGGGCCATCCGGGGCCGGCAAGTCCACGGTGTATGACTTGCTGTTGCGCTTCTACGACCCGCTTGAAGGCCGGATCCTGATAGATGGTGTGCCGCTGACCAGCCTCGACCCGCTGGATCTGCGGCGCAATTTCGCCCTGGTCTCGCAATCGCCTGCGCTGTTTTTCGGCAGCGTCGAAGAGAATATTCGTTACGGCAATGCAGATGCGACGCTGGAACAGGTCAAGGAAGCGGCAAGAATTGCCCACGCCCATGACTTCATCGAGAAGATGCCCAATGGCTATCAGACCCACTTGGGGGACGCCGGCCTCGGACTTTCCGGCGGCCAGCGTCAACGCCTGGCGATTGCCCGCGCGTTGCTGGTGGATGCGCCGATTCTGCTGCTGGACGAAGCCACCAGCGCCCTCGATGCGCAGAGCGAACACTTGATTCAGGAAGCGTTGCCAAGCCTGATGCAAAATCGCACCACATTGGTAATCGCGCATCGCCTGGCCACAGTGAAAAACGCCGACCGGATCGCGGTGATGGATCAGGGTAGCCTAGTGGCCATCGGTACCCATCAGGAACTGATCGTAAGCAATCCGCTGTATGCCCGGTTGGCGGCGCTGCAGTTCAATGATGGGCACGCCGTGGCGGTTTAGAACTGGCGCAGGCCTTTGCTGACGACAAAAAAATGCCCGCATCGATTGATGCGGGCATTTTTCATTTCAGGTATTCAGCACCTGTCATTGATCGTCGAAATACCGCTCATGCCAGTCCACCAGCGGCTGCGGCGAATTGAGCTTCTGCCCGTAGATCACCGAGTATGACAGCACGTTTTGCACGTACTGGCGGGTTTCGTCGAACGGGATGCTTTCCACCCACACGTCGAAGCTCAGGTGATCGGCGCCGCGCAGCCACTGGCGCACGCGGCCGGGGCCGGCGTTGTAGGCGGCGGAGGCCAGGACGCGGTTGCCGTTGAACTGGCTGTGCACCTGGCTCAGGTAAGCGGCGCCGAGCTGGATGTTCTTGTCCGGATCGAGCACTTGCTGCGGCGAGGCCAGCGGGATGCTGAACTTGCGCGCGGTTTCCTTGGCGGTGCCGGGCATCAACTGCATCAGGCCGCTGGCGCCGACCCCGGAGCGGGCATCGTCCATGAAGGCACTTTCCTGGCGGGTGATGGCGAACACCCAGCTCGAATGCAGGCCGCGCGTCTTGGCTTCACGCACCAGAGTGTCGCGGTGGGCCATTGGGAAGCGGATATCCAGGTCGTCCCAGTATTGCGCCTGACTGATGGTGCGGATGGCCGGGAAATACCATTTCAGGTCGTAGGCCAGTTTGGCCTGAGCGACCATTTCGTCACGATTGAAATGGCGACTGACGTGATACCACTCGCGGCGACCGTCAACGATCTGCCCGCGCGCATGGAATTCCAGCGCGCGCCGCACGCCGGGAGTGTTGCGCACCTTGTTGATGGTGGCCTGACTGAGTACCAGCGGCTTGTTCATCAGCGAGTAAGGCAGTTGCGAGCGGTCGGCAGCGAGGAAACCGTAAAAGTCGCGTTCCTTCGCCAGATTCTTGTACAGGGTCTGCGCTTCCGGGTTCTGCGGTTGCGCCAGTTCCAGGCTGCGGGCCTGCCAGTAACGCCAGCGGTTGGTGGTCGCCAGATCCTGTGGCAGACGACGAGTCAACTGATACGCATCGTCCCAGCGTGCCAGTCGCAGCAGCAAACGCAGGCGCCATTCGGACACGGTGTTGTCACGCAGTTCCGGATCGTATTTGGTCATCACGTCCAGCGCGCGGCTGTCGAAACGCCGGGCCAGGGTCAGGCCGATTTCCCGGGCAATCGCGACTTTCTCGTCACGGGAGAAATGCATGCTGCTGGCGTATCCGTCGAGCAGGGCCATGGCCTTGTCCGGATCCTGACGGGCGAGGCGGCGCAGGCCGAGGCTGACCACGTCGGACATCGGCTCGTCGGCCGGGGTGAAGCGCGACGGCTGATTGAGCAGCTCGGGTTTCTGCGCCACATCTACCAGCAGCCGACCGCGCGGGGCGAGGGTGGTCAGGCCGTTGACCAGACTGTTGGCCAATGGATAGTTGCGTGCCTGGGCGGCGAGTTTGGTGCGTTCCCAGCGTTTCTGTTCGGTCAACTGACCGTCGGCGGCCCAGATCCCGAACAGCCCGTCACAGGCAGCCGGTTGCGATTTACCGGTCAGCCACAGTTTGTCGGCGTTGGCATAGCCCTCGGCCTTGTGGCCGCTGCTGATCTGGAACTGCGCATTGAGGCAGTCCAGTTCGGTGAAGTTGAGTTTAGGGTCGTAATATTTGGTGAAAGTAGCCCAGTCGCCACGGTCGGCGAGCCAGCGCAACCAGCGCAGCTTCATCCAGTTGGCCTGGGGCAGGTCGCCGTGCTCGGCGAGGAACTTCTCGATTTCGGCGTTGCTCGCGGTTTTCAGACGCGCGGTCAGTTCGTCGTAGGCCAGGTACGGTTCCAGCGGGTAATCGGCGAGGGCCTGGCTATAACGGAAGTACGGGCCGGTATCGCCCTTGGCCAAGGCGCGTTTGGCTTCATCGTAATATTGGCGTTGGGTGGACAGGTCCACCGCCTGGGCGGATTGAGCGGCAGCGGCGGTAAGTAGCAAACAGGACAAGACACTGAAAAGGCGACTGCGCATGAGACATCCGGGCAGAGAAATCATGACAAGCACCGGCCGCGGCCAGCACTGAATTGTCTGTAGCTTAGCCTTTTGCCAGCAACGGGCGAAAGCTTTGCCGGTCTTGCAGCACAAGTTCGCAACAAATGTTGTGCAGAGTGCTTCGGCAGACAAATTGCCGGCCTGCTGAGGGCCTAACTCAGGTAGAATGCGCGCCCGGTTTTTGGAGAAGCTCATGACCCTGCTCAAATTCAGCGATGTGTCCCTTGCATTCGGCGCGATGCCGTTGTTGGACAAGGTGTCCTGGCAGATCGCCCGTGGTGAGCGGGTGTGCATCATCGGCCGCAACGGCACTGGCAAATCCAGCATGATGAAACTGGTCAAGGGCGACCAGAAGCCCGATGACGGCTCGGTGTGGCGTGCCCCCGGTCTGAAAATCGGTGAATTGCCGCAAGAATTGCCGGTGGCCGACGGGCGGACCGTATTCGACGTGGTTGCCGAAGGCCTCGACGGCGTTGGCGCCTTGCTCGCCGAATATCATCACCTGAGCCAGAACATCGTTACCGACGCCGATCTGGACAAGCTGATGCACGTTCAGCATGACCTCGAAGCCCGTGACGGCTGGCGCTTGCAGACCCTGGTCGACAGCACTCTGAGCCGCCTGCAACTGCCGGCCGACAAGACCCTCGCCGAGTTGTCCGGCGGCTGGCGCCGTCGCGTGCTGCTGGCGCAGGCGCTGGTCTCGGAACCGGATCTGCTGCTGCTCGACGAACCGACCAACCACTTGGACATCGGTGCGATTGCCTGGCTTGAAGAAGCCCTGAAGGATTTCCAGGGCGCCGTGCTGTTCATCACGCACGACCGTTCTTTCCTGCAGAACCTTGCCACGCGCATCCTCGAACTGGATCGCGGCGGCCTGATCGACTGGAACGGCGACTACGCCAGCTTCCTGGTGCACAAAGAAGCCGCGCTGGCCGCTGAAGAAACCGCCAACGCGCTGTTCGACAAGCGTCTGGCTCAGGAAGAAGTGTGGATCCGTCAGGGCATCAAGGCCCGGCGTACCCGCAACGAAGGTCGCGTTCGCGCCCTTAAAGCCCTGCGAGTCGAGCGCAGTGAGCGTCGCGAGCGTACCGGCAAGGCGAATATCCAGCTGGAAACCGCCGACAAGTCCGGCAAGCAAGTGATGGTGTTGGAGAATGTCAGCTTCCATCACCCGGATGGCCCGTACCTGATCAAGGACTTCTCGATGGTCCTGCAGCGCGGCGACCGTATCGGTCTGCTCGGCGCCAACGGTACCGGCAAGACCACCCTGCTGAAGCTGATGCTCAACGGTCTGCAACCGACCAGTGGCAAGGTGGAAGAGGGCACGCGCATCGATGTGGCCTACTTCGACCAGTTGCGCCATCAGCTGGATCTGGAAAAGACCGTGATCGACAACGTCGCCGAAGGTCGCGATTTCATCGATATCGACGGCCAGAGCCGCCACGTTCTGAGCTACCTCGGTGACTTCCTGTTCAGCCCGCAGCGTGCGCGCACGCCGGTCAAGGCGCTGTCCGGTGGCGAGCGTGCGCGTTTGCTGCTGGCCAAACTGTTCAGCAAACCGGCGAACCTGCTGGTCCTCGACGAACCGACCAACGACCTCGACGTGGAAACCCTCGAGCTGCTCGAAGAAGTGCTGCTGACCTTTAACGGCACTGTGCTGATGGTCAGTCACGACCGGGCGTTCCTCGACAACGTGGTCACCAGCACCCTGGTCTTCGAAGGTGAAGGCAAGGTGCGTGAATACGTCGGCGGCTATCAGGACTGGATCCGTCAGGGCGGTTCGCCGCGCCTGCTGGGCGTGACCGAGAGCAAGTCGGGCAAGGCTGACCTGAATTCGGCGGTGGTCACCGCTGAGCCCGCCGTGGTGGCTGCACCTGTCGCTGCCGCGCCGGCTGCAAAGAAAAAATTGAGCTACAAGCTGCAGCGCGAACTGGAAGCGTTGCCGGGCGACATCGATGCCAAGGAGCAGCAGATCGCTGCCGTCGAGGCTGAGATGGCCGAGGCCGGTTTTTATCAGCGTCCGCCAGCAGAAACGGCCAAGGTGATTGCTTCGCTGGAGCAGTTGCAGGCTGAGCTGGATGCACTGGTGGAGCGTTGGGCCGAGCTGGATGCCTGATTGATCCGGTCATGAAAAAGCCCGGCGTTCAGTGATGAGCGCCGGGCTTTTCATATACGGATATCGGTGAAGATTCAATGTGGGAGCGGGCTTGCTCGCGAAAGCGGTATGTCATGTAGCGTCAATGTTGAATGTGCCGACGCCTTCGCGAGCAAGCCCGCTCCCACAGGTCTTTGTGTTTCAGCGTTTGATCAGGTGCACCGCGAGCACATCGCAAGGCGCGCCGTGCAGCACGTCATTGGCCGTGGAGCCCAGTAACAGCGCCAGACCATGACGACCATGGCTGCCGACCACGATAAGATCGCAAGTGTTTTCCTTGGCGAAATGATGGATTTCCTGGCGTGGCTGGCCATAGGTCAGGTGGCAATTGGCGCCCTCAAGTTCGGCGTATTTGGCTTTCAGGCGTTCAAGTCGCTCCTTGGCCTGATCGAACTGCTGCTGTTGCAGTTGTGACAGATCCATCGGCACGTCGCCGCCAAAGGCCATCGCCATCGGTTCGACGATATGAACCAGCGACAGCTTGGCGCCATTGCTCGCCGACAGCTCGCGGGCGCGGTGAATCACAGGGTCGCACTCTTCGGTCAGGTCTACGGCGACCAGGATATGGTTGTAGGGCATGAGGTGCTCCTCGTGACGGTTCAATATTGTTAAGTATGGCTGGTTTCAAGCGCATTGGTTCCAAAGTGACACAATGCGCTCACCTTAAGTCGGGAGTAGAGATATGACGGTCTGGTTGGTGGTGTCAATCCTGCTGGTGGTTTTGAGTCCACTGGCGTGGTTGCGCCCGTCGCGCGTGCAGAGCGGCCGGATGGCCCTGCGCATGGAGGCGCGACGCATCGGGCTGGCCATGCAGCTGGCGCCTCAGGAGTGGCCGCACTGGCTGTCTCAGGAGCCGCCCAGCCCGTGCGCGCAATATCATCGGCCACGGCGTGGCACTCAGCCGGCGTGCTGGACCTACTGGCAGAAATCGCCGGGGGTATGGGTCAATCAGTGGCAGGAAGTCTGCGAGGACCGGTTGCTGCTCGATCATTTCGAAAAGTTGCCGGGCAACGTGTTCAAGGTCGAGGCCGACAAGCAGATGATCGCGCTGTACTGGGGCGAGAAGGGCGAAGCCACGGTTTTGCAGGATATTGACGCGACTCTGAAAGCGCTGGCCTGACTCGCGGACTTTTCCCACTGCAAGGGTGGGGAGCGTCCGGCAGACGAGCAATAAAAAGCCCGACATGATTCATCGGGCGGGGTGGCCAGGCAGGCCGGTAACTGTTTTTATCGCTGCCTTGGCTTTTCGCGGTCAGCGATTCTCCCTGTAGTCCAGCCAGCGTAGCCTGTTAGACAAGGCTCGCCGGGAATTAGGGCGACTTTTCTAACTATTGATTCTATGAATGGCTTTGCATGCAGCTGCGTGTTGCGGATCTGTGTGCAACGGAAATGACCACAAAGTCGCATTTCAACCCGTATTTTGGGCGATTGACAATTGTTGGAAATTCCGTGAAGGTGACGTACCCAAATCAAACGGGCGTATGAATTGAGCGTTTGTCTTACAGACTGCTCCTACAGAATCCCGACTATCGCGTTGGCGGGTGTGCCGGGTGGATTGGCGTCAGCATCGACGAAAAAGCGTCCTGCCGAGCCATTTACCTGCGTCCGACGTGTACTGTTCAGCTTCCATATCGTGGAGATCAGTTGATGATTTACGAAGGTAAAGCCATCACGGTTAAAGCTCTTGAAAGTGGCATCGTCGAATTGAAATTCGACCTCAAGGGTGAGTCCGTCAACAAGTTCAACCGTCTTACCCTGAACGAACTGCGTCAGGCCGTGGACACCATCAAGGCAGATGCTTCGATCAAGGGCGTGATCGTCAGCAGTGGCAAGGACGTGTTCATCGTCGGCGCCGACATCACCGAATTTGTCGACAACTTCAAGCTGCCGGATGCCGAGCTGGTTGCTGGCAATCTCGAAGCCAACAAGATCTTCAGCGATTTCGAAGACCTCAACGTTCCGACCGTGGCCGCGATCAACGGCATCGCCCTGGGTGGCGGTCTGGAAATGTGCCTGGCGGCGGACTACCGCGTCATGTCGACCAAGGCCAAGATCGGTCTGCCGGAAGTCAAACTGGGCATCTACCCAGGCTTCGGCGGCACCGTGCGTCTGCCGCGCCTGATTGGCGTCGATAACGCCATCGAATGGATTGCCGCCGGCAAGGAAAACCGTCCTGAAGATGCGCTGAAAGTCAGCGCCGTCGACGCCGTGGTTGCTCCAGAGAAGTTGCAGGAAGCTGCCCTTGAACTGATCAAGCGCGCCATCTCCGGCGAGTTCGATTACAAGGCCAAGCGTCAGCCAAAACTTGAAAAACTCAAGTTGAACGCCATTGAACAGATGATGGCTTTCGAAACCGCCAAAGGTTTCGTGGCAGGGCAAGCTGGCCCGAACTACCCGGCGCCGGTTGAAGCCATCAAGACCATCCAGAAAGCCGCGAACTTCGGTCGTGACAAGGCGCTGGAAGTCGAAGCCGCCGGTTTCGTCAAACTGGCCAAGACCTCTGCCGCGCAGAGCTTGATCGGTCTGTTCCTGAACGATCAGGAGCTGAAGAAAAAGGCCAAGGCCTACGACGAAATCGCCAAGGACGTGAAGCAGGCTGCCGTACTGGGCGCCGGCATCATGGGTGGCGGTATCGCCTATCAGTCGGCCTCCAAAGGTACGCCGATCCTGATGAAGGACATCAACGAGCACGGTATCGAGCAGGGGCTGGCCGAAGCCGCCAAACTGCTGGTTGGTCGCGTTGACAAAGGCCGCATGACCGCCGCGAAAATGGCTGAAGTGCTCAACGGTATTCGTCCGACCCTGTCATACGGTGACTTCGGTCACGTCGATCTGGTTGTTGAAGCCGTGGTCGAGAACCCGAAGGTCAAGCAAGCTGTGCTGGCTGAAGTCGAAGACAAGGTCAAAGAGGACACCATCCTCGCGTCCAACACCTCGACGATTTCCATCAGCTTGCTGGCCAAGGCCCTCAAGCGCCCGGAAAACTTCGTCGGCATGCACTTCTTCAACCCGGTGCACATGATGCCGCTGGTGGAAGTGATCCGTGGCGAGAAGTCCAGCGAGCTGGCGATTGCCACAACCGTTGCCTACGCCAAGAAAATGGGCAAGAACCCGATCGTCGTCAACGACTGCCCGGGCTTCCTGGTCAACCGCGTTCTGTTCCCATACTTCGGCGGTTTCGCCAAGCTGGTCAGCGCTGGTGTGGATTTCGTCCGCATCGATAAAGTCATGGAAAAATTCGGCTGGCCGATGGGCCCGGCGTACCTGATGGACGTGGTCGGCATCGACACCGGTCACCACGGTCGTGACGTGATGGCTGAAGGTTTCCCGGATCGCATGAAGGATGACCGTCGTTCGGCCATCGACGTGCTTTACGAAGCCAAGCGTCTGGGCCAGAAGAACGGCAAGGGCTTCTACGCCTACGAAGCCGACAAGAAAGGCAAGCAGAAGAAGGTTGCCGATCCGTCGGTGCTGGAAGTGCTCAAGCCGATCGTTTACGAGCAGCGCGAAGTCACTGACGAAGACATCATCAACTGGATGATGATCCCGCTGTGCCTGGAAACCGTGCGCTGCCTGGAAGACGGCATCGTTGAAACCGCCGCCGAAGCCGACATGGGTCTGGTCTACGGTATCGGTTTCCCTCCATTCCGTGGCGGTGCGCTGCGCTACATCGATTCGATCGGTGTGGCCGAGTTCGTTGCCTTGGCTGACCAGTACGCTGATTTGGGCGCGCTGTACCACCCGACCGCGAAGCTGCGCGAAATGGCCAAAAACGGCCAGAGCTTCTTCGGTTAAGCGACCCCAACTAGAGTGAGAGTGAACTTATGAGCTTGAATCCTAGAGACGTCGTGATTGTCGACTTCGGTCGTACTCCGATGGGCCGCTCCAAGGGCGGCATGCACCGCAACACCCGCGCCGAAGACATGTCGGCGCACCTGATCAGCAAACTGCTGGAACGCAACAGCAAGGTTGATCCTGCTGAAGTCGAGGACGTGATTTGGGGCTGTGTGAACCAGACCCTGGAGCAGGGCTGGAACATCGCGCGCATGGCGTCGCTGATGACCCAGATTCCGCACACCTCGGCCGGCCAGACCGTCAGCCGTCTGTGCGGCTCGTCGATGAGCGCCCTGCACACTGCAGCGCAAGCGATCATGACCGGCAACGGTGACGTATTCGTGGTTGGCGGCGTCGAGCATATGGGCCACGTGAGCATGATGCACGGTGTCGATCCGAACCCGCACATGTCGCTGTACGCGGCGAAAGCCTCGGGCATGATGGGTCTGACCGCAGAAATGCTCGGCAAGATGCACGGCATCACTCGTGAGCAGCAGGATGCCTTTGGCGTGCGCTCCCACCAACTCGCCCATAAAGCGACGGTGGAAGGCAAGTTCAAAGACGAAATCATCCCGATGCAGGGCTACGACGAAAACGGCTTCCTGAAGCTGTTCGACTACGACGAAACCATTCGTCCGGAAACCACCCTGGAAAGTCTGGCGGCCCTCAAACCTGCCTTCAATCCAAAAGGCGGCACCGTGACAGCCGGTACTTCGTCGCAGATCACCGATGGTGCTTCGTGCATGATCGTGATGTCGGCGCAGCGTGCACAGGATCTGGGGATCCAGCCGATGGCCGTGATCCGTTCGATGGCAGTGGCGGGTGTGGATCCGGCGATCATGGGCTATGGTCCAGTGCCGGCGACACAAAAAGCCCTGAAGCGTGCGGGCCTTGGCATCAACGATATCGACTTCTTCGAGCTCAACGAAGCTTTCGCTGCACAGGCCCTGCCAGTGCTGAAAGATCTGAAAGTGCTCGACAAGATGAACGAGAAGGTTAACCTGCACGGCGGCGCGATCGCCCTGGGTCACCCGTTCGGTTGCTCCGGTGCCCGTATTTCCGGCACCTTGCTGAACGTGATGAAGCAGAATAGCGGCACCTTTGGGGTGGCCACTATGTGCATTGGTCTCGGCCAAGGCATCTCCACCGTCTTCGAACGCGTTTAAGCGTCTCGTCGATGGAAGCCGGGGCCCAGTGCCCCGGTTTTTGTTTTTGCGGATTTATTTTTGTATTTATTTTGAAAAAATTTGAGTGAGGGCCGAAGCATGCCGATACAACCTGGGCTCTACCAACATTACAAAGGTCCGCAGTACCGCGTATTCAGTGTTGCGCGGCACTCCGAGACCGAAGAGGAAGTGGTGTTTTACCAAGCCCTGTATGGCGATTACGGCTTTTGGGTACGCCCTTTGAGCATGTTCGTCGAGTCGGTCGAGGTTGACGGCGAGCAGGTGCCACGCTTTGCTTTGGTGCACGCCGAACCGAGCCTTTTTTCCAAGGCATAAGGCGAGTGCGCACGGAACCCTGTGCTTGACCTCACCTTGTAGCCACTATATATAGCGGTGCCGCGTCAGGCGCCAACCGCCTTTCACTTCTAGAATTCAGGAATTTTCTGATCCATGGGCAAATCGCTGGTCATTGTGGAATCCCCGGCTAAGGCCAAGACCATCAACAAGTATCTGGGCAACCAATACGTGGTGAAGTCGAGTATCGGCCATATCCGAGACCTGCCCACCAGCGGTTCGGCTAGCGCCAGCAAAGAGCCAGCCGCCAAGCGCGGCAAGGCTGCCGCGGGCGAGGGGCCGGTGCTCACGCCGAAAGAGAAAGCGCGCAAGCAACTGGTCTCGCGCATGGGTGTCGATCCGGAGCATGGCTGGAAAGCCCAGTACGAGATCCTCCCGGGCAAAGAGAAGGTCATCGAAGAGCTGCGCCGGCTCGCCAAGGATGCTGACACCATCTATCTCGCAACCGACTTGGATCGCGAGGGGGAAGCCATTGCCTGGCACCTGCGCGAAGCCATCGGTGGTGACGACAGCCGCTACAAGCGCGTGGTGTTCAACGAAATCACCAAGAAGGCGATTCAGGAAGCCTTCTCCGAGCCGGGCGAGCTGGACATCGATCGTGTAAATGCCCAACAGGCGCGTCGTTTCCTCGACCGCGTTGTGGGTTACATGGTCTCGCCGCTGCTGTGGGCCAAAATCGCCCGTGGCCTGTCAGCCGGTCGCGTGCAATCGGTTGCCGTGAAACTGGTGGTGGAGCGTGAGCGCGAGATCCGTGCATTCAACCCGGAAGAGTACTGGGAAGTGCACGCTGATCTTGGCACCGCCAAGGGTTCGACCGTACGTTTCGAAGTGGCGCGCGAGAAGGGTGAAGCCTTCAAACCGCTAAACGAAGCTCAGGCCACAGCCGCGCTGGAGAAGCTCAAGTCCTCCAGCTACAGCATCGTCAAGCGCGAAGACAAGCCGACCAGCAGCAAGCCGTCGGCGCCGTTCATCACGTCCACCCTGCAACAGGCCGCGAGCAACCGCTTGGGCTTCGGCGTGAAGAAAACCATGATGATGGCCCAGCGTCTGTACGAAGCCGGCTACATCACTTATATGCGTACCGACTCGACCAACCTCTCGGCCGATGCCGTGGCGATGGCGCGTACCTATATCGAGGACGAGTTCGGCAAGAAGTACCTGCCGGAAACGCCGAACGTTTACAGCAGCAAAGAAGGCGCACAAGAGGCTCACGAAGCGATTCGCCCTTCCGATGCCAACACCACGCCAAGCAAGCTTGCAGGCATGGAGCGTGATGCTGAGCGCCTCTACGAGTTGATCTGGCGCCAGTTCCTCGCTTGCCAGATGCTGCCGGCGCAATATCTGTCGACCACCGTCAGCGTTGCCGCTGGCGACTTCGAGCTGCGTGCCAAAGGCCGCATCCTCAAGTTCGACGGTTACACCCGCGTTCTGCCGCAAATCACCAAGCCTGGCGATGACGATGTTCTGCCGGACATGGCGCAGGGCGATGCGATGAAGCTGATCAAGCTCGATCCGTCGCAGCACTTCACCAAACCGCCGGCCCGTTACTCGGAAGCCAGCCTGGTGAAAGAAATGGAAAAACGCGGCATCGGTCGTCCTTCGACCTATGCAGCGATCATTTCGACCATTCAGGATCGCGGCTACGTGACCCTGCACAACCGTCGTTTCTACTCGGAAAAGATGGGCGATATCGTCACCGAGCGTCTGTCGGAGAGCTTCTCGAACCTCATGGACTACGGCTTCACCGCCGGCATGGAAGAGAACCTCGATGATGTGGCTCAGGGCGAGCGCGACTGGAAAAACGTGCTGGACGAGTTCTACGGCGACTTCAAGAAGAAGCTCGAAGTGGCCGAGAACCCGGAAAGCGGCATGCGTGCCAACCAGCCGGTCATGACTGACATTCCGTGCACCACGTGCGGTCGTCCGATGCAGATCCGTACGGCATCGACCGGCGTGTTCCTCGGTTGCTCGGGTTACAGCCTGCCACCAAAAGAGCGCTGCAAGGCCACCGTCAACCTGGTGCCGGGCGACGAGATCGCTGCGGACGACGAGGGCGAGTCGGAGTCGCTGGTGCTGCGCGGCAAGCATCGCTGCCCGATCTGCAGCACCGCGATGGATGCCTACCTGCTCGACGAGAAGCGCAAACTGCACATCTGCGGTAACAACCCGGATTGTGCCGGCTATGAAATCGAAGAGGGCAACTACCGCATCAAGGGCTACGAAGGTCCGAGCCTGGAATGCGACAAGTGCGGCAGCGAGATGCAGCTCAAGACTGGCCGTTTCGGCAAGTTCTTCGGTTGCACCAACCCGACCTGCAAGAACACCCGCAAACTGCTCAAGAGCGGTGACGCGGCGCCGCCGAAGATGGATCCGGTGAAGATGCCTGAGCTGAAATGCGAGAAGGTCAACGACACCTACATTCTGCGCGACGGTGCTTCCGGTCTGTTCCTGGCGGCCAGCCAGTTCCCGAAAAACCGCGAGACCCGTGCTCCGCTGGTGATCGAGATTCTGCCGCACAAGGATGAGATCGATCCGAAGTACCACTTCCTCTGCGAAGCACCGCAGAAGGATCCTGATGGTCTGCCGGCAGTAATCCGTTACAGCCGCAAGACCAAGGAGCAATATGTGCAGACCGAGGTCGACGGCAAGCCTACCGGCTGGAAAGCGTTCTACGACGGTGGCAAGTGGACTGTTGAAGACAAGCGCACGAAAGCCAAGGCTGAGTAAGCGTTAGCCTGATCCACAAAAGGCCGCATGATGACTCTCGGGTTTTCATGCGGCCTTTTTGTTTTGTGCTTGCGGTGGGATCGGCTGATCCACGACACTGTCGGGTCTGTGTGACGCAATTATTTCGCTGTGGAGACTGCCGGCATGGCGCACGAACTCTATACCCGCACCAATCAGAAGATCTATTTCGCCGGCCTGTCGCTGGAGGCTCTGGCTCGCGCCGAAGAGGGGCGGGCGATGAATTCGTTGGCGCTGATTCAGGCTGGCCGCGAATCAGCATTGTTTCACCTGGATGGCGCGCTTCTGGGCCTGTGTCACGAGATCGCCGGTTTTTATCGTCTGCCTCAGGCCAATGCATCGCGAGCAGAAGCGTTGCTGACTCGCGAAGTCCTGGAATCGATTGCGATCCCGGAACTGGCCGAGATGGTTGAGCTGGCTGGTAACCCTGAAACCTGGCTGGCGAAATTGCTGGCGGCGCACTCAGCGTTGTTCCAGCCGCCACGGGTGCCACACAAGCCCAAGGGCGATGTGACACAGCCATTGATTCAGGCCATTAATCTCGATGAAGAAGAGGCGCCGCAGGAGTTGAGTCGGGAAGAGCTGGAGAGCTGGCGGCAGAATCTCAAGGGCTTGGCAATCCGCTTTCG
The DNA here is from genome assembly GCF_036346455.1 of Pseudomonas sp. AM14(2022). Classification (NCBI taxonomy): domain Bacteria; kingdom Pseudomonadati; phylum Pseudomonadota; class Gammaproteobacteria; order Pseudomonadales; family Pseudomonadaceae; genus Pseudomonas; species Pseudomonas sp. AM14(2022). The sequence continues at coordinate 291,892 of NZ_JAOTNY010000007.1, read as the reverse complement.
CGAAGGCTTGAACGAATGCTGAGGACAATTGACACGGTGGCAATCTGAAACATGCTGCTGGTCAAGATCCCGAGCGAAGCCCGAATGATGTCTATATAATCCCTGCCTTTCGTGGAGAACAGACCTATATGCCAACGTCCTTTCTAGAAATTGTCGAGTTACCAGACGGCCGAATCGAACTGCGCAGGGCTGAGGACGAGGGTTCTCTGGTGACGCTGGATTTCTCCGAGGATGCTAAAGCATTCCTGCAAGGCCAGCATGTGGAAATCGCGAAAGCGATGTTGAGCGTTGGCGTACAGATGGCCGGCCGTATGGTCGAAGGCGAATTTGATAAGGAAGAAGGGCCGCGGGTTCTTCACTGAGATCCGCCTGTCGGCGCTTGCCGCTGCAACATCAGATCGGCTTCTCTGTCCCTGGAGAAGCCCTGCGCTTCACACAGCGCGCGTTACAAGTGAGTCAACCCAATCGAATGTTCAGGCTCTGAGCGTCGCCCGTGCGGGCTGCGCTGATCAGTTGTTGCCGTGAACTTGTGTTCAGCGGATTGAGCCAGGTTACCACCGTATGGCTACGACCCAGGCGCAGTGCTTCGCAGGCCAGTTGCTGAGCGCTTTGCGCACCGCGAGGTTGCAGTAGCAGAATGCGTTCACGGTTCAGGCCGGCCTCTCGCAGCCAGATCTGGGTCAGGCTGGCTGGAGGGGCGATCAGCGTCAGCCAGCGTGCATCCTGATCCTCGCTCAGTTCGCGAAGGATCGGGGCCAGCAGGTTCAGGCAGTTCCCGGCCGCACCGCGCAGTGACAGCTCACTGAATACTTCCGGTTCGGCAATCCATGGGCGCTCGACCACATCTTTCAGGATCGGTGCCATCGGTTGTGCCAGAAACGCTTCGAATAGAGGCAGTTGTGTTTGCTGGGGTGTGTGTGGGAACTGCATAAAGCCTCCTTTAGCGGCGGATTACGCCGACACTCAAGCCTTCGATCACCAGTTCCTGATCTTTCAGGTCGACTTCGATGGGGGCGAACTCAGGGTTTTCGGCAATAAGCCAGACTTTGCTGCCTTCGCGCTTGAAGCGCTTGACCGTCACTTCATCGCCGATCCGTGCAACCACCACCTGGCCATTGCGTGCTTCGCGGGTGGTGTGAACCGCCAGCAGGTCACCGTCGAAAATGCCGATGTCCTTCATGCTCATGCCGTGTACGCGCAACAGGTAATCGGCCCGTGGGTGAAAGAACGCAGGATTGATGTTGCAGGACTCTTCGATGTGCTGCTGGGCGAGGATCGGTGCGCCGGCAGCGACCCGGCCAATGATCGGCAGGGTAGAGTCGTCAGCCTTGGCTTCGAAACCGGGGATGCGAATGCCGCGGGAGGCGCCCGGGGTCATTTCGATTGCACCTTTGCGGGCGAGGGCCTTGAGGTGTTCTTCCGCCGCGTTGGGCGACTTGAAACCCAGTTCCTGAGCGATTTCCGCGCGGGTTGGCGGGTAGCCGTTGTCTTCGAGGCAGCGTTTGATAAAGGCCAGAATCTCGGCTTGGCGTGGCGTCAGCTTTAGCATATTGATCGCTCTGTCTTTTTATACAGTGACTGGGATTATATACAGTGAAGCGGTCTTGGCAATGCCCGTTTTTTTGCAGCCCGCCGGACGGTCGGTTCCCGTGCTTATTAATGCGCCGGTCGAGTGTGGTTAAATAGCTGACCGACCATTCCCAAAACGAACTGGCAGGCTTGACAAGGCACAGGCTGAAACGTATGTTTCAAACAAGTGTTTGTCAGGCGGAGTAGCCATGGCCCAGTCGGAAACCGTTGAACGCATTCTTGATGCTGCCGAGCAGTTGTTCGCGGAGAAAGGTTTCGCTGAAACCTCATTGCGTTTGATCACCAGCAAGGCCGGGGTAAACCTGGCGGCGGTGAACTATCATTTCGGCTCCAAGAAAGCGCTGATCCAGGCGGTTTTCTCGCGCTTCCTCGGGCCATTCTGCATCAGCCTCGATAAAGAGCTGGAGCGTCGCCAGGCCAAGCCTGAAAACAAGCCGACCCTTGAAGAGTTGCTGGAAATCCTCGTCGAGCAAGCGCTCGTGGTGCAGCCACGCAGCGGTAACGACCTGTCGATCTTCATGCGTTTGCTCGGTTTGGCGTTCAGCCAGAGCCAGGGTCACCTGCGTCGTTATCTGGAAGACATGTACGGTAAGGTGTTCCGCCGCTACATGCTGTTGGTCAACGAAGCGGCTCCGCGCATCCCGCCAATCGAGCTGTTCTGGCGCGTGCACTTCATGCTCGGCGCTGCGGCGTTCAGCATGTCCGGGATCAAGGCCTTGCGCGCGATTGCCGAGACCGATTTCGGCGTCAACACCTCGATCGAACAGGTGATGCGTCTGATGGTGCCGTTCCTTGCCGCCGGCATGCGTGCCGAAACCGGTGTCACCGACCCCGCGATGGCGACTGCGCAGCTTCGCCCGCGCAGCAAGTCGACTCCGGTGGCCGCCAAGGTTTAACCGCACACGGGTGGGCGCGGCTGCTTGTATCCGCTAAGCTAGCCGCCCATGCCGACTCTCGTTCTGAACCCGATCTCCATAGAAATTATTGGCCTGCCGAGCATTGCTCACGGTAGCGATTTCTGGCAGATCGGTTTTTTTGTTTTCAAGGAATCTCTATGACTGCTGGCCTGCAAGGCTCGTTGATGGTGGACGTCGCCGGTACCTGGCTGACGGCCGAAGATCGCCAATTGTTGCGCCAGCCCGAAGTGGGCGGCCTGATCATTTTCGCGCGCAACATCGAGCACCCGCGCCAAGTGCGCGAGCTGAGTGCTGCGATCCGCGCCATTCGCCCGGATCTGCTGCTGGCGGTCGACCAGGAGGGCGGCCGGGTGCAGCGTCTGCGTCAAGGCTTCGTGCGCCTGCCCGCGATGCGTGCCATCGCCGACAACCCGAACGCCGAATACCTCGCCGAACAATGCGGCTGGGTCATGGCCACCGAAGTGTTGGCGGTCGGCCTCGACCTGAGTTTCGCCCCGGTGCTGGATCTGGATTACCAGCGCAGCGCCGTGGTCGGCACTCGTTCGTTCGAAGGGGATCCCGAGCGCGCAGCGTTGCTCGCCGGCGCCTTCATCCGCGGCATGAACAGCGCGGGCATGGCCGCTACCGGCAAGCATTTCCCCGGTCACGGTTGGGCCGAAGCCGACTCCCACGTCGCGATCCCGAATGACGAGCGCAGTCTCGACGAGATCCGCGCCAACGACCTCGTACCGTTCGCCAGACTCAGCAAGCAACTCGCTGCGGTCATGCCGGCGCACGTCATCTATCCGCAAGTCGATTCGCAGCCGGCCGGGTTCTCCCGTCGCTGGTTGCAGGACATCCTGCGCGGCGAGTTGCAGTTTGACGGCGTGATCTTCAGCGACGACCTTTCGATGGCCGGCGCCCACGTGGTCGGCGACGCTGCCAGCCGGATCGAAGCCGCGTTGACTGCCGGTTGCGACATGGGCCTGGTGTGCAATGACCGCGCTGCGGCCGAACTGGCCCTGAGTGCTGCGCAACGGATGAGCGTCAAGCCGTCCGCACGCATTGCGCGGATGCGCGGGCAGGCGTTCGCCAGCACCGACTACCGTCAGGATCCGCGCTGGCTCACCGCCATCGGCGCGCTCAAAGACGCTCAACTGATCGATTAAGGATTTTTGCTATGACGGTTTACGCAATCATCGGTGGCACCGGCCTGACCCAGCTCGAAGGCCTGAGCATTCGTCAGTCGTTGGCGGTGGATACGCCTTACGGTTCGCCGTCGGCTGAAGTGCAGATCGGGGAATATGCCGGCAAGGAAGTTTTGTTCCTCGCCCGCCACGGCCATCCCCATCGTTTCCCGCCGCACAAGGTCAACTACCGCGCCAACCTGTGGGCGCTGAAGCAGGCCGGCGCCGAGGCGATCATCGCGGTCAACGCGGTGGGCGGGATCCATCCGGCCATGGGTACCGGGCATTTCTGTGTGCCACACCAGATCGTCGATTACACCAGCGGTCGCGAACACACGTTTTTCGCCGATGATCTGGAGCACGTCACCCACATCGATTTCAGCTTCCCTTACAGCGAGTCGCTGCGTCAGCAACTGATCGCCGCGCTGGCTGCCGAAGGTTGCGAATACAGCGATCAGGGCGTGTATGCCTGCACCCAGGGCCCGCGTCTGGAAACCGTGGCCGAGATTGTGCGTCTGGAGCGCGATGGCTGCGACATCGTCGGCATGACCGGCATGCCGGAAGCGGCACTGGCCCGTGAGCTGGATCTGGATTACGCCTGCCTGGCGCTGGTGGTGAATCCGGCGGCGGGCAAGACCACGGCGGTGATCACCATGGCCGAGATCGAGCAGGCGCTGCATGACGGGATGGGCAAGGTGAAATCGACGTTGGCGCGGGTGTTGGCCAGTTAAGGACTGTCCATGAGCAGTTTCATCGAGCGGCTTAAAGGGCTGGCATGGACTCACGCATTCAGTAGCAAGGCGTTGGCCAAGGCCCGCGCTTATGCTGCCGATGATCGGGTAGAGATCATCGAGATCGATGACAGGAAAATCGAGGCGTTCTGCGTCGGTTCGGAAACTCAGGCGTATGAACAAAGCATCTACCTGTCCGATGATCGCCTGGGATCGGTTAATTTGCGTTGCTTATGCACCTGCCCCGTCGCGATTGATTGCAAGCACTGCGCGGCGGTGCTCTATCTCCTGCAGGGCATTGACGACGATACGTCCGAAAGTGACGCCCAGATCCCCTTGGGTCGGGCGCTGGAGCATTGGCTTTCGACAGTCCCCGTCCCGGCCAGGCCCGTCGACGAAGGGGCGCAAACCGCGGGCGCGCGCCTGTTTTACAAACTCAAACCCACGTCTGCGAACGGCAAGTGGTTGCTTGATATTTTCAAGGTCTATCAGCTCAAGAGCGGCGAGTTACGCGAAATAAAACCGCTGTATTCGCTGTCGGACATGCTCATGCGTCAGCCCGGTTATCTGTCCGAACTGGATCTGCGCGTCGCCAGGCTGTTGGTCGCCATGCATTCCCATCACGCCTATTACAGCGGCTATCCGCTGGAAGGCAGCAGTGGCGCGGAACTGCTGGAAATGCTCCTGCGCACCTCGCGCCTGTTCCTCGACTTCGAAAACTTGCAGCCACTGACGCCGGGCGCGAAACGCATGGGTCTGTTCTCTTGGGCCGAGCAGGCCGACGGTGGGTTCCGCGCCCAGTGGAGCAGTGCCGAGGCTGCGCAGGAAACCGTGCTGGCGCTGGAGCCGCTTTATTACCTCGATCGTGAGCAGCGACAGGTTGGTCCTCTGTTCAGTGAGCTGGAAGAAAAACTGGCCTGCCATTTGACCCTCGCCCCAGACATCCCGGCGCGTCAGGCGATGCAGTTCAGCCATCGCATGAGCGCGATGACCAAAATCCCGCCGCCGCACAAGCTCACCGAACGAATCATCGATGACGTGTTTCCGCAGCCGCAACTGACCTTGGTCAGCGGCCGGGAGCGTTCGCGCTGGGAATACGTTCTGGAGCACCGCGCCGCTCTGGTGTTTACCTACAACGGTCATCCGGCGGTGGATCGTAATCCGGAAGTGATGATCCTCAATGGCACTGAAACCCAGCGCATTCGACGCCAGCCTGCGATGGAAAAGAAGCTGCGCCAGAGCCTGCAAAAGCACGGCTTCAAAAAAGCCACGCGCAAGAGCGCTATGGATCGTCTCGGCGAGATGTTCACCTTGCCGGATGATTCCGCCTGGCTCGGATTCATGCATGAAGGGCTTGCCACACTGCGCGCCGCGGACTGGGAAATCGAAATCAGTCCCGGCTTCCATTTCGATGTGCAGCCGGTCGAACACTGGTACGCGGAGGTCGAAGAAGAGGCCGGGCATCAATGGTTTGATCTGCAACTGGGCATCGTCGTCAATGGCGAGCGCTACAGCTTGTTGCCGATCCTTCTGCATCTGTTGCGCACCCAGCCACGTTTGCTCGACCCGGTGAATCTGGCGCAACGCAGCGACGACGAAAAACTCCTGATCGAACTTAAGCCCAGCGGTTTTGGCGACCCGGCAGGCGCCAAGGTGGCGTTGCCGCTGAGTCGGGTCAAACCGCTGATGGCGACACTGGGCGAGCTGTACCTGGGCGGACATCAGGGCGATGCGCTGCGCTTGACTGCTCCAGACGCCGCGCGCCTGAGTATGCTCGATGGCATGCCACTGGAATGGCAGGGCGGCGAACGCCTGCGCACGTTTGCCAAGCGGCTGCACAATTCCAGTCACACCCATATTGCTGCGCCGGCCGGCCTTAATGCGCAACTGCGCCCATATCAGCTCGAAGGCCTTGGCTGGATGCAGACTCTGCGGGAGCTGGAGGTCGGCGGCATTCTTGGCGATGACATGGGCTTGGGCAAAACCCTGCAGACCCTGGCGCATCTGCTCACGGAAAAGCACGCCGGTCGCCTCGATTGCCCGGCACTGGCGGTGATGCCGACCAGCCTGATTCCCAACTGGCTCGACGAGGCTCAGCGCTTCACGCCTCAGTTGAAGGTTCTGGCGCTGCATGGGGCCGGGCGGCAAAAAGACTTCGCCAACCTCGCCGAATACGACTTGGTGCTGACCACTTACGCCTTGCTGCCCAGGGATCTTGAAACGTTGCGGCCGCAGTCGTGGAGCGTGCTGATTCTCGACGAAGCGCAGAACATCAAGAACCCGCTGAGCAAAGCGGCGCAGGCCGCACGTGACTTGCAGGCCCGTCAGCGCTTGTGTCTGAGCGGCACGCCACTGGAAAACCATCTCGGCGAGCTGTGGTCGCAGTTTCATTTCCTCATGCCTGGCTGGCTGGGCGACAGCAAATCCTTCAACCGCGATTACCGCACACCGATCGAGAAGCATGGCAATGTCCAGCGCATGCAGCACCTGACGGCGCGCATCAAGCCGTTTCTGCTGCGTCGCAAGAAAGATCAGGTCGCCACTGAGCTGCCGCCGAAAACCGAAATCATCCATTGGGTTGAACTCAGCGACGGCCAGCGCGACGTCTATGAAACGGTGCGCGTGGCGATGGACAAAAAAGTGCGCGACGAAATTGCCCGCAGTGGTGTGGCGCGCAGTCAAATCATCATTCTTGATGCCTTGCTCAAGCTGCGTCAGGTCTGCTGCGATCTGCTCTTGATCAACATGCCTCTCACGGCGAAGGCATTGCGCTCGGGCAGCGGCAAGCTGATCAGCCTGATGGAGATGCTCGAAGAGTTGCTCGGCGAAGGTCGGCGCATCCTGCTGTTCTCCCAGTTCACCTCGATGCTGGCGCTGATCGAGCAGGAGTTGCAGCAGCGCGCTATCGGTTATTCGTTGCTGACTGGCGACACCACCGACCGGCGCACGCCAGTCAAGAATTTCCAGGGCGGCAAGGTGCCGTTGTTCCTCATCAGCCTCAAGGCTGGCGGTACTGGTCTGAACCTGACGGCTGCGGACACGGTGATCCACTTCGACCCGTGGTGGAATCCGGCAGTGGAGAATCAGGCAACTGATCGCGCTTATCGTATCGGGCAGAACAATCCGGTGTTTGTTTACAAGTTGATTGCCAAAGGTACTGTGGAGGAAAAAATCCAGGCGCTGCAGCAGGAGAAGGCTGCGCTGGCCGGGGCGGTGCTGGAAGGGGGTACGACAGGTGGGTTCAAGCTGGAGCAGAGTGACATCGAGGCGCTGTTTGCGCCGTTGCCCGCTTCCAGGCAGTAAGCTTCAGTTTGAACCTTCAACTGAGGTGATCCGTTCGCGAGCAGGCTCGCTCCCACAAGGGGAAATGCGATCCAACTGTGGGAGCGGGCTTGCTCGCGAAAGCTATCTAGCAAACACTGCACATCTCAACGCTTGTCGAACTTGTCCGGCAACGGCGCAAACAGCGCTTCAATATCATCGCTCTGCAGTTTCCAGTCCCCGGCCTTGCGCCCATCCAGTACGCCTGCTGCCAAGTCAGACTTTTCCTTCTGCAGGTGCTGAATCTTCTCTTCCACCGTGCCCCGGGCAATCATCTTGTAGACGAACACCGGCTTCTCCTGGCCGATACGATAGGCGCGGTCGGTTGCCTGGTTCTCGGTCGCCGGGTTCCACCACGGATCGTAATGGATCACCGTGTCCGCTTCGGTCAGGTTCAGGCCGACGCCGCCGGCCTTCAGGCTGATCAGAAAAATCTGACGCTTGCCGCTCTGGAATTCCTTCACCGGCGTGCGCCGATCGCGGGTCTGGCCAGTCAACAAGGCGTAGGCCACGTTGCGTTTCTTCAGTTCGTCCTCGATCAGTGACAGCATCGAGGTGAACTGCGAGAACAATAGAATCCGCCGACCTTCTTCAAACAGCTCTTCGAGCATCTCCATCAGGCTGTCGAGCTTACCCGAGCTGCTGCCGCGGGCGGGCAGGGTGGCGTCGTTGACCAGGCGCAGATCGCAGCAGACCTGACGCAGCTTGAGCAGGGCTTCAAGAATGATGATCTGGCTGCGCGCCACGCCTTTGCGAGTGATCTCATCGCGGACTTTCTTGTCCATCGCCAGGCGCATGGTTTCGTACACGTCGCGCTGCGCCTCATTGAGATCGACCCAGTGGATGATCTCGGTTTTGGGCGGCAGTTCGGTGGCCACCTGTTCCTTGGTGCGGCGCAGCAGAAACGGCTTTATCCGTCCATTGAGGTGCTGCAGCCGGACTTCGCTGGCGCGTTTTTCGATCGGCACGCGGTAGTCGGCATTGAAGCTTTTGACATCGCCCAACCAGCCCGGCAGCAAAAAGTGGAACAACGACCACAACTCGCCGAGGTGGTTTTCCAGCGGTGTGCCACTCAGGCACAGGCGCTGGCGCGCGTTGAGTTCGCGAGCGGCCTGCGCGGCCTTGCTGTTAGGGTTCTTGATGTACTGCGCTTCGTCGAGCACCAGAACGTGCAGCGGCTGTTGTGCCAGCCGTTCGACGTCCTTGGGCAGCAGTGCATAGGTGGTCAGGATCAGGTCGAAGTCGGCCAGATGCTCGAAATGCTTTTTGCGGCCGGCACCGTACAGCGCGACCACTTTCAGTTGCGGCGTGAAGTGCGCGGCTTCGTCGAGCCAGTTCGGGATCAGGCTGGTGGGCATCGCCACCATGCACGGTCGATCCAGACGCCCGGCGTTTTTCTCACTGAGAATATGCGCCAGGGTCTGTAAGGTTTTACCCAGACCCATGTCGTCCGCCAGAATCCCGCCGACCTCAAGCTGACGCAGGGACTGCATCCAGCTCAAGCCTTCGAGCTGATAGGGACGCAGCGTCGCGTTCAAGCCCTTCGGCGCTTGTGCACTATAGTCGCGGATGTCGCGCAGGCGTTGTGCGAAGCTGCGGATCTGTTCGCCACCTTCCCACAGCAGGGGAATGCCTTCCAGCGAGTTGAGGCGTGTGGCATCGGCCTTGCTCAAGCGCAGGGTGGTTTCGCCCGGTTCCTGCAAGTAGAACTCGCCCAGCGTTGCCAGTACCGGTTTCAGTCGGCCAAGGGGCAGCGCCACTTGCAGCGGCCCGTGCTCACTGTTGCGTTGCGGAATATTGACCAGAATCAGCTCGTCATCGCGGCGCCGCGCCAGGCGCTCCGGGTTGAGGATTTCCGTGTGCGAGCGCATCAGGTTGAGCAGGATCGGCAGCAGGCTCAGGCGCTCACCATTGACGATGATCCCCAGTTCCAGATCGAACCAGTCGCGCTCGGGCGCCTGTTCGACGGTGGCGTACCAGTCGTCGACGGCGGTCAGGTCGAAGCCGAACTCCTCGTCGATCTGCAATTCCCAACCTTGGGTGCGCAGCTTCGGCAGTTCGTTGAGGGTGAACGTCAGCCAGGCGCTGTCGTTGACCATCTCGTACAGCTCACCGGCGCTTTCCGGCAGCGCTTTGCTCTGGCGGGTGGCGATGCGAAAGCCGAGGATTCTTAACTGCTCGCGGTAGGACTGCTCCACTTCCGGATGGCGTTTTATCCGCAGGGTCTGGGTTTCCTGGCGAATCAGAATGTCGCTGTTTTTCTGCCCGCTGATGTACTCATCCAGATAGCTGAACGACAGCGCCGCCCGATGCTGGATGTAGCGCTGCATCTTGCCATTGCGCGGCTCGAACGCGCTGAACTCGACACTCGCCAGCCACAGGCGCGGCAGCGGTTGCACGTTGTCCACCAGCACTTGCGGCGGCGCTTTGGGGTTACGGTTCTCCAATACGGCCTGGAGTTTTTCCAGCAGTTCGGCGTCTTTCGCTGCGGCAGGGTATTCGAGGGTTTCCTGCACTTGCAGGAGTACTGCGGCGCAGTGTTTGCAGTTATTGCGCACCGGGCAGGTGCAGGTGGCGTCAACCAGCAACAGGGTGTCTTTGGCTGACTCGCGCAAGTGAATGGTCTGACGGTAGACGTTACCGCCAGAGCCTTCGCAACTGGCGGTGATGGTCGCATCGCCCACCTGCGCGATGCGTACCCGGTTCTCCAGGGCGTAGCGGCGGCCACGCTCCAGGCTCTGTTCCTTGAATCGGCTGACCCAGGAGGGTGCCAACGGTTTACTCAGGGGCGGGGACATAAGGACTTCGATCAGTCCGGAATCGCTTCAGGGGCTTGCCGTGGGGCGGGCGCCGTCAGGGATGTGATCTTGATCAGCAGCGCCAAGTGGCCGTTGTCGAGATAGTTGAGCTGGCCGTTTTTGGTGTGGCTGTCCTGTTTCAGGTGTTCGCTGGCAGTGACCATGCCGTTGGCGTCGATCTGGTTGACCCAGAAGTCGGCGTTCACGTCGGTAAAGCGCCCGAGTTTCATTTCCAGCGTGCCCTCGATCGGGAACTGGCCGAACTGTTCCTTGCCGTCGCTGACGGCCACCTTGGTCGGCGCTTCGCCGAGGGTCTGCTGCCAGGCCTTGTGCATCAGCACACTGTAATCACCGCTGGCGCTGAGTTTGCTGGCAACGTCGCCGAGCGCAGGTGTGCGCAGGCTGTCATCACCCAGGCGTTGAGCGCCGGCGGCCCAGTCTTCCGGGGCGGCGCGGCTGACGATAGCCGGCACGGCGTTCTGGCGCACCAGAATCATTTCGACCTGATACAGGTCATCGGCGAAAACCGAAGGGGCTACCAAGGCAAGTAGCAAAGTCAGTGAGCGAAACAGGCGCATGCGGCGTCCTTCAAACAGTTTTCGGGAGGAGGCGCTCGAACAGCGCCTCTACAGTATTAAAGCGCTCTTCCGGGCGTTCCATCGGCACCTGGAACTTGAACATCGTGGCGCCTTCGAATTTGTAGCGTTTTGGCTGAGTCTGGATCAGTTTGATCAAGGTCATCGGGTCGACCGGCGTCTGCGCGGCGAACTCGATGCGTCCACCCTGCGGGCCACCGTCGACTTTCTTGATGCCCAGCTGTTCGGCCTGCAACTTCAGCGCAGTGATGCGCACCAGATTCTTGGTCGGCTCCGGCAGCAGGCCGAAACGATCGATCATCTCCACTTGCAGATCCTTCAGGCCTTCCTCGTCGGTGGCCGAAGCGATGCGCTTGTACAGAATCAGGCGGGCGTGAACGTCCGGCAGATAGTCTTCCGGAATCAGCGCAGGCACGCGCAGGTTGACCTCCGGGCCACCGCCGAGCGGTTGATCGAGATTCGGTTGCTCGCCCTTGCGGATCGACTTCACCGCGCGCTCGAGCATTTCCATGTACAGCGTGAAGCCCACGGCCTGAATCTGCCCACTCTGGCCGTCGCCCAGCAGTTCGCCGGCGCCACGGATTTCCAGGTCGTTGGTCGCCAGCACGAAACCGGCGCCCAGATCCTGGGTGTTGGCAATCGCTTCCAGACGCTTTTCCGCGTCCGAAGTGATTTGCTGGCGCGGTGGGGTCAGCAGGTACGCGTAAGCCTGGTGGTGACTGCGGCCGACGCGTCCGCGCAACTGGTGCAATTGCGCCAGACCGAACTTGTCGGCGCGCTCGATGATGATGGTGTTGGCGCTCGGCACGTCGATGCCGGTCTCGATGATGGTCGAGGCAATCAGCACGTTGAAGCGCTTGTGATAGAAGTCGCTCATCACCTGTTCGAGTTCGCGTTCACGCATCTGTCCGTGGCCGATGCCGATCCGCGCTTCCGGCACCAGTTCGGCGAGATCCGCCGCGCACTTCTCGATTGTTTTGACGTCGTTGTGCAGGTAGTAAACCTGACCACCGCGCAGCAGTTCACGCAGCAGGGCCTCTTTGACCGTGCTCTTGTTCTGCTCCATGACGAAGGTGCGCACCGACAGGCGTCGCGCCGGCGGCGTGGCGATGATCGACAGATCACGCATGCCCGACACCGCCATGTTCAGCGTGCGCGGAATCGGCGTGGCGGTCAGCGTGAGAATGTCGACTTCGCTGCGCAGGGCCTTGAGCTGTTCTTTCTGCCGCACACCGAAGCGGTGCTCTTCGTCGATGATCACCAGACCCAGGTTTTTGATCTTCACATCGTCGGACAGCAGCTTGTGCGTGCCGATGACGATGTCGATCTTGCCTTCCGCCAGATCGGCGATCGCCGCGTTGACTTCCTTGGCCGATTTGAAGCGGCTCATCACTTCCACGGTCACTGGCCAGTCGGCGAAACGGTCGCGGAAACTGTTGTAGTGCTGCTGGGCGAGCAGGGTGGTCGGCACCAGAATCGCCACCTGACGCCCGCCGTGCACGGCGATGAACGCGGCGCGCATCGCCACTTCGGTCTTGCCGAAACCGACGTCGCCGCAGACCAGACGATCCATCGGCTTTGGCGCGAGCATGTCTTCGCGCACCGCTTCGATGGTCGCTTGCTGGTCCGGGGTTTCTTCGAACGGGAAACCGGCGCTGAAGGTCGCGTAATCGGCTTTCGGGTCGGCAAACGCGTAGCCTTCGCGGGCGGCACGACGGGCATAGATGTCGAGCAATTCAGCAGCGACATCGCGCACCTGTTCGGCGGCCTTGCGCTTGGCTTTCTGCCAGGTCTCGGAGCCGAGGCGGTGCAGCGGCGCCAGTGAGTCATCGCTGCCGGTGTAACGCGCGATCAGGTGCAGGTTGGCCACTGGCACGTAGAGCTTGGCGTTCTCAGCGTATTCCAGGGTAAGGAATTCGGCCGCCTGGTTGTCGATTTCCAGAATCGTCAGGCCCAGATAACGCCCGACACCGTGATCGATGTGCACCACCGGCGCGCCTTCGCGCAGTTCGGTAAGGTTTTTGATCACTGCATCGTTGTTGGCATCGGCGCGTTTTTCCCGGCGACGACGCTGCATGACGCGCTGACCGAACAACGGGCTCTCCGCCACCAGCGCCAGCGCCGGGTCATCGAGCATCAAGCCTTCGTCGAGCGGCGCAATGGTGATCGCCAGACGATCCTTGCTCGAAACGAAGTCCGGCCAGCTGTCGACGGTTTTCGGCCGCAGTTTCAGCCGTTCCAGCAGCTCCAGCAGGACTTCACGCCGGCCCGCGGATTCGGCGGTGAACAGCACGCGTCCGGGGAATTCGTCGAGGAATGTCGAGAGCGCCGCCAGTGGTTGTGTGGCCTTGGCTTCGATCGCCAGGTTTGGCAGTGCCTGCGCCGGGAAGCGCTCGCGACCGGCGCCGGACTCGACGTCCTGCTGGCTGGCGACTACGCGTGGCCAGCTCTTGAGGCGGGCGAAGCAGTCTTCCACCGGCAGGAACAATTCCGCTGGCGGCAATAAAGGACGCGATGGATCGACGCGGCGCTCTTCGTAGCGATTGCGCACGTCGTTCCAGAAATTTTCTGCCGCTTGTTCGATACCCGGCAGCGAGAACACTTGAGTGTCCTGCGGCAGGTAATCGAACAGTGTCGAGGTTTCATCGAAGAACAGCGGCAGGTAGTACTCGATACCGGCCGGGGTGATGCCGCTGCTCAAGTCCTGGAAGATCGGGCAGCGTCGGAAGTCGACATCAAAACGCTCGCGAAAGCGCGCCTTGAAGCGGGTGACCGCATCTTTCTGCAGCGGGAACTCTCGGGCCGGCAGCAGCTTGACCGAATCGACTTTGTCGATGGAGCGCTGGTTTTCCGGATCGAAGGTGCGCAGGGTTTCGATTTCGTCGTCGAACAGGTCGATGCGATAGGGCAGTTTGCTGCCCATCGGGAACAGGTCGATCAGCGCGCCGCGCACGGTGAACTCGCCGTGCTCGTAGACCGTATCGACGTAGCGATAGCCGCTGGCCTCAAGCCGCGAGCGCATCTGTTCGACATCGAGCTTCTGCCCGACATCCAGCACCAGGCTGCTGCCGAGCAGGAACTTGGTCGGCGCCAGGCGGTGCAGGGCGGTGGTGATCGGCACCACCAGCACGCCATGCGCCAGTTCCGGCAGTCTATAAAGGCTGGCGATACGCTGGGAGATGATGTCCTGGTGCGGCGAGAACAGATCGTACGGCAGGGTTTCCCAGTCGGGGAAATGCAGTACGGGCAAATCCGGGGCGAAGAAACTCAGCTCCTGTTCCAGCCGTTCGGCACTCTGGCTGTCGGCGGTCAGTAGCAGGGTGAAGCGCTTGGCAGCGCTGGCAGCCTCGGCAATCGCGAGGCTGAGGGCAGCACCGGGCAGGTTGCCCCAATGCTGTTTACCTGCCGCGGCAGGGAGAAGCGGTAGACGCAGAACGGGCACGGAAGGTTGAGCTCCAGGCTTTGCGACAAAGTCGGTAATTGTAGCGGCGTCAGGTGCCGGCTGTCAGTTGCAGACTGCGTCTATCTTCGCGCTTTGCGCAAAATGTAGTGGTAACCATAAAAACGAGCACTTTTTTAGTGGTTATGTAGTGCCGAAATCGACTGGTGTTACGGAGGGTTACAGACATCGTCTAACAGTCGTCGAAAAATTGACTGCGCTGGAAGCCCCGGTTTTACTGGGCTGGCGCGGGGCGTAATTTTTTTGAACGGAATTTTGTTACCGATTGCGCGACAAGCGCGCATTGCTACAAGAGGTTCTCGGCGGCATAATGTAGCCCCTTTTTTCTGCCCCTACATGTGGAAGGTTCCCGTGACTCAGAAGCCCGACCAGTGTCTTGGTGAATGGATCGACCGTGAAGCACTCGCAGAAGCGATGATTCCGCTTATCGGTCAGCTCTACCGCAATAACAACGTGGTGAGCTCGATCTATGGCCGCAGCCTGATCAACCAGTCTGTCATCGCGATTCTCAAAGCTCACCGCTTTGCTCGCCACCGTTCCTCCGACGATAGCGAACTCTCCGTCCACGAAACATTCCCTCTGCTGAAAGCCATGAGCGAGCTCAAGCTCGGCGCGGCTTCGGTAGACCTGGGCAAGTTGGCGTTCAAATTCCGCAGCGAAGGCAATGGCCGCAGCGCCGAGCAGTTCGTGCGTGAAGAACTGGCTGACGTGGTTGGTCAGCAAAACGCTTCGGCCCGCAAAGGCACTGACGTTGTGCTGTACGGCTTCGGTCGTATCGGCCGTCTGCTGGCGCGCATCCTGATCGAGAAAACCGGTGGTGGCGACGGTCTGCGTCTGCGTGCCATCGTCGTGCGCAAAGGCGCCGAAAACGACCTGACCAAGCGCGCCAGCCTGCTGCGTCGCGATTCGGTACACGGTCCGTTCAACGGCACCATCGTCATCGACGAAGAAAACAACACCATCACCGCCAACGGTAACCTGATCCAGGTGATCTACGCGAAGAACCCGACCGAGGTGGATTACACCCAGTACGGCATCAAAGACGCGCTGCTGGTGGACAACACCGGTGTATGGCGCGACGCCGATGGCCTGGGTCAGCACCTGCAATGCCCGGGTGTCGCTCGCGTTGTTCTGACCGCGCCTGGCAAAGGCAAGCTGAAGAACATCGTTCACGGTATCAACCACAACGAAATCACCGCTGACGACAAGATCGTGTCCGCCGCTTCCTGCACCACCAACGCCATCGTGCCGGTGCTGAAGGCTGTGAATGACAAGTTCGGCATCATCAACGGTCACGTCGAAACCGTTCACTCGTACACCAACGACCAGAACCTGATCGACAACTTCCACAAGGGCGATCGCCGTGGCCGTTCCGCCGCGCTGAACATGGTCATCACCGAAACCGGTGCTGCCACCGCTGCTGCCAAGGCCCTGCCTGAGCTGGCCGGCAAGCTGACCGGTAACGCGATCCGCGTTCCGACGCCAAACGTGTCGATGGCCATTCTCAACCTGAACCTTGAGAAAGCCGCCAGCCGTGAAGAGATGAACGAGTACCTGCGCTACATGGCGCTGCACTCCGATCTGCACAAGCAAATCGACTTCGTCAACTCGCAGGAAGTGGTGTCCACTGACTTCGTGGGTTCGCGTCACGCCGGTGTGGTCGATGCTGAAGCAACCATCGTTCAGGACAACCGCGTTGTGCTGTACGTCTGGTACGACAACGAGTTCGGCTACAGCTGCCAGGTGGTTCGCGTGATGGAAGACATGGCTGATGTAAATCCGCCAGCGTTCCCGCGCTAAGCCTTCGCTGCAAATGAAAACGCCCCGACTTAGGTCGGGGCGTTTTTTTATGCCTGCTGAATCTTTATTGCCTGTACCGGCCTCTTCGGGAGCAAGCCCCCTCCCACAGGTTTGGCGGTGTTCACACAATCATGTTGGCACCACCGGACCTTGTGGGAGGGGGCTTGCTCCCGAAGGCGTTTTATCGGGCGCCGCCTGCCACAGGCGCTTGCGCAGTCCGCAGCTCATGCTTATTGCCACGGAACAGCACCAGCGTCGCAATCAACCCCAGTACCGCCGCACCGCTGAGCCAGATCCCCGGCGCAGCCTTGTTGTCCAGCACATGGATCAGATAAGTACAGGCTGCCGGCGTGAAGCCACCAAAGGTCGCCGTCGCCAGGCTATAGGCCAGCGAGAATCCGGTGGTGCGCACTTCCACCGGCATGATTTCGGTCAGAGCCACGACCATCGCGCCGTTGTACGAACCGTACAGGAACGACAGCCACAGTTCGACGATCAGCAGATGACTGAAGCTCGGGTTCGCCACCAGCCACGACAGCGCCGGATAGGCGGTCAGGATCGCCAGAATGGTCGCCGCCAGCAGTAGGGGTTTGCGCCCGATCTTGTCGGACACCGCGCCCATCACCGGCAGCCAGAAGAAGTTCGACAGACCGATGCACACGGTCACCAGCAGCGCGTCGAAGTCCGACAGATGCAGTTCGGCCTTGCCGAAGGTCGGGGTGTAGGCGGTGATCAGGTAGAACGAAACCGTGGTCATCACCACCAGCGCCATGCCGGCGATGACGATGCCAAAGTTCTGGCCGATCGAACGGACGATTTCCCGCAGGGTAGGGCGATGTTTGCGCGCCTGGAATTCCGGGGTTTCCTCCAGCGAACGACGAATGACGAAGATCACCGGAACAATCATGCAGCCGATCAGGAACGGCACGCGCCAGCCCCAGTCACCCATCTGTTCCGGGCTCAGCCAGTGGTTGAGACCCACTCCGAGCAGGCCGGCAAACACCACCGCCGCCTGCTGGCTGGCGGACTGCCAACTGACGAAAAAGCCTTTGCGGCCCGGCGTAGCGATTTCCGCCAGATACACCGAAACACCGCCTAGCTCGACGCCGGCCGAGAAGCCTTGCAGCAAGCGACCGAACAGCACGATCAACGGCGCTGCGACACCCAGAGTGGCATAGCCCGGCACGCAGGCGATGAGGATCGTACCGGCGGCCATCAACGCAAGGGTAATGATCAGGCCCTGGCGACGACCGTGACGGTCAATGTAGGCACCAAGGAAGATCGCGCCCAGTGGACGCATCAGGAAACCGGCACCGAAGGTGGCCAGGGACAGCATCAGGGAAGCGAAGGCGCTGTCGGCCGGGAAGAAGGTTTTGGCGATGGCCGTGGCGTAGAAGCCATAGACCATAAAGTCGAACATCTCGAGAAAATTGCCGCTGACAACGCGAAAAATCGCTTTGCCTTTGCCCGTGGTCGAGGACATTTTCAGTTACTCATTATTGGTTTCTTATGACGCGTTGCATCCGTTGGGGAGCGTGCGGGCCTTTGATCCATAATGGCCGGCGCGCTTTTATGGGGAGATGAAGAATTGTTCACTGGACGGTGGGTTTGGCTTGTGAGTGTGACGGTTGTCCTCGCTGCCTGTGGCAACGGTGAGTCCATGGAAAGCTTTGGGGGGCCGACCATGGGCAGCACGTATTCGATCAAGTACGTGCGGCACTCGGGTATTGCCGAACCGGCGCAAGTTCGCCGGGAAGTGGAGGCTATCCTCGCGAAAGTGGATCGGCAGATGTCGACCTATCGCAATGACTCCGACATCGAACGTTTCAATGCCTTGCCAGCGAACAGCTGTCAGACCATGCCGGCTGCCGCGCTCGAATTGGTCCGTGTCGGCGAGCAGCTGTCGGAGCAAAGCGAAGGTTCCTACGACCTGACTGTCGAACCGCTGATGAACCTGTGGGGATTCGGCCCGCAAGGGCGTGAAGAGACAGTCCCCGACTCCGCCGCGCTGGCCGAAACCCTGCAGCGAGTCGGCTACCGCCATTTGCATATCGACGGCGACCGCTTGTGCAAGGACGCCGCTGTCGAAGTCGACTTCAACAGCATCGCCGCCGGTTACGCGGTCGACACCATCGCCGCCAGGCTCGAGTCGATGGGCATCCATGACTATCTCGCCGAAGCCACCGGTGAGCTAAAGGCCAAGGGCAAGAAGCTTGATGGCTCATCCTGGCGTATTGCGCTGGAAGAGCCGCGAGACGATCAACAGGTGGCCGAACGGATCATTCAGGTCGACGGCTACGGGGTTTCCACCTCCGGTGATTACCGTAACTATTTCCTGCAAGGTGGCCGGCGTTATTCCCACACCTTCGATGCGCGGAGCGGGGCGCCGGTCCTACACAGCCTGGCGTCAGTCACGGTAATTCATCCTTCAGCGTTGATGGCCGATGGACTATCGACGCTGTTGCTGATTCTCGGGCCTGAAAGGGCTTGGGACTATGCCGAAAAACACGACATTGGTGCATTCTTCGTGATTCGTGCCGATACAGGTTTTGTTATCCGCACCAGTGCAGCTTTCGAACGCCTCAGTGGCGCAAAAGTTGACTGAAAACAGTACGAAAGCTGGCGTTGTAGTGCAGGCAAAAGTAGCCTACGACGCGACCAAGGGTTAATGTGCGCGGCGTTGACGCTTCTATAGACTGTGTCCGGGTTCTTTACTGACCCCCAATTGTTCCTTCGCGCCGCGATTCGGCGTGATTTAGCCGCCGGTGCTGCTGGCACCGCGGCCTGTTCTGAGGAGTACGCATGGCTGTCTACAACTACGACGTGGTGGTGTTGGGTTCCGGCCCGGCGGGAGAAGGCGCGGCAATGAACGCCGCCAAAGCAGGGCGCAAGGTGGCGATGGTCGACAGCCGTCGCCAGGTCGGCGGTAACTGCACCCACCTGGGAACCATCCCGTCCAAGGCCCTGCGTCACTCGGTGCGGCAGATCATGCAGTTTAACACCAACCCGATGTTCCGGGCGATCGGCGAGCCACGCTGGTTCTCCTTCCCGGACGTGTTGAAAAGCGCCGAGAAAGTCATTTCCAAACAAGTCGCTTCGCGCACTGGCTACTACGCTCGTAACCGCGTCGACGTGTTCTTCGGCACCGGCAGCTTCGCCGACGAGCAAACCATCGAAGTGGTCTGCGCCAACGGCGTGGTCGAGAAGCTGGTGGCCAAGCACATCATCATCGCCACCGGTTCGCGCCCTTATCGCCCGGCGGACATCGATTTCAATCACCCGCGTATCTACGATAGCGACACCATCCTCAGCCTCGGCCACACCCCGCGCAAACTCATCGTTTACGGCGCCGGTGTGATCGGTTGCGAATACGCCTCGATCTTCAGCGGTCTGGGGGTACTGGTTGAACTGGTGGACAACCGCGGTCAGTTGCTGAGCTTCCTCGACTCGGAAATCTCCCAGGCGTTGAGCTATCACTTCAGCAACAACAACATCACCGTGCGCCACAACGAAGATTACGATCGCGTTGAGGGCGTCGATAACGGGGTTATCCTGCACCTGAAGTCCGGCAAGAAGATCAAGGCCGATGCCTTGCTCTGGTGCAACGGCCGTACCGGTAACACCGACCAGCTCGGTCTGGAAAACATCGGGGTCAAGGTCAACAGCCGTGGCCAGATCGAAGTCGACGAGGCCTACCGCACCTGCGTGCCGAACATCTATGGCGCTGGCGACGTGATCGGCTGGCCGAGCCTGGCCAGTGCCGCCCACGACCAGGGTCGTTCGGCTGCCGGCAGCATCGTCGATAACGGTAGCTGGCGCTTTGTGAATGACGTGCCGACCGGCATCTACACCATTCCGGAGATCAGCTCGATCGGCAAGAACGAGCAGGAGCTGACCCAGGCCAAGGTGCCGTACGAAGTCGGCAAGGCGTTCTTCAAGAGCATGGCGCGTGCGCAGATCGCCGGCGAGCCGCAAGGCATGCTGAAGATCCTGTTCCACCGTGAAACCCTGGAAGTGCTGGGTGTTCACTGCTTCGGTTATCAGGCGTCGGAGATCGTGCACATCGGTCAGGCGATCATGAGCCAGCCGGGCGAGTTGAACACCCTGAAGTATTTCGTCAACACCACGTTCAACTACCCGACCATGGCCGAAGCCTATCGGGTAGCGGCGTACGACGGCCTCAACCGGCTTTTTTGACGGGCTCCGGCCGGTGGCCTGAGCCGGCCGGGGAGACCGATTTCAGCAATTCTCAAGGGTGGCAGTGGCCAAACCGGGAAAGTCTGTAATCAGGCTGTCAACGCCGAAGTCGGCGAGTCTGCGCATCAGCGCAGGCTCGTTGACGGTCCACACCGACACATGCAGCCCCTGACGCTGCGCCTTCTGCAGGCGTTCCGGCGTACACAGCGTCCAGTTCAGAGCCAGAATCTCACAGCCATAGCTGGCCGCGACCTTTAGCGGGTCGAGCCAGGCGTATTCGGCCACCAGTCCACGCGACACGTCCGGTACCAGGTCCAGCGCCGCTTTCAGCACTTCCCGTGAGCTCGAAGTGATGGTGACCTTGTTCAGCAGGCCATGACGCTGGGCCATTTCGCGAATCGCCAGTACGGTAGTCGCGGCGCGGGTGCGTGAAGCGCTTTTGACTTCCAGTTGCCAGTGCTCGAAATCACATTTTTCGAACAGCTCTTCCAGAGTCGGAATCGGGCACGGCTTGATCCAGCCCGGGCCGCCCTTGCGCGCGTCGTAGGTCACCAGTTCGGCGGCGGTGTGTTCGACCACCTTGCCGCGCCGGTCGGTGGTGCGCTTGAGGGTCGGGTCGTGGATCACCATCAGCTCGCCGTCCTTGGACAGGTGCAGATCCAGTTCGCAACGGCGTACGCCGTGCTTGAGACATTCCTGAAAACTGGTCAGGGTATTTTCCGGTGCTTCGCCCTTGGCGCCGCGGTGGCCGTAGATGAGGGTCACGGTGCTTCCTTAATTTAAATGCCTGATTCGTTCTGTTCACGGGCCAGGCGTCGTTCCTGGGCCTGTTTCTGCAAGATATAGCGGGCGAGCAACTGGCGCTGGGCGTCGGTCAAGTGTTCGAACTCGGTGCCGACGTCGTAGCCGTCGCCCTTGCGATCGCAATGAGTGACGCGGGCGCGCAGCAGCAGGCCCAGTGCCTGCGGCATCAGCACCAGTGTCACCGACAGGTGCGCGCCAGTGGCAATCGGGGTCGGGTGCTGAAAGTCGATCCCGCCTTCGGAGATGATCACCGGTTGTGGCTCGCCGATATGGCCGAGCACGGTCAGGGCGACCACCTGGCTGAGCAGGTCGATGCGTTTGTTCTGGGATTTGAGAAACGCGGCGATCGCCCGGTCGCGCTCGCTGATCTGGCGTAACAGGTGCTGCGACTCGAATTCGCTCAGGTGCAGTTCGCTGAGCAGGTTGAACAGCGGGGAAGCATCCTGCAACACTTCCTGGCCTGCCGCTTCGGGAGCGGACAGGGGCCGAATTTCCAGTGCGATCATGTCCTCGATACGGTAGTATTCGCGGCGATCTTCTTCATCTAATGTCGACATGGCGAACCCATGGTAGCGGCGGTGGTCTGAGTGTAAAGCTGGTTATCGACCCCCGCCACAAGGACGTTCCTTTTCCCTCCGAACAAGCCCCGACATGTTCAGACCTCTCTTCGTATTTATCGGCACGCGTTATACCCGTGCAAAGCGTCGCAATCATTTTGTGTCATTCATTTCCCTGACTTCGATGATCGGGCTCGCCCTTGGCGTGGTCGTGATGATCGTGGTGCTATCGGTGATGAACGGCTTCGATCATGAGATGCGCACCCGCGTGCTGGGCATGGTGCCCCACGCGACTCTTGAAACCGGCGAGCCGATCAACGATTGGCAGAGCCTGGCCGCCAAGGTCAAACGCAACCCTGAGGTGACGGCGGTTGCGCCGTTCACCCAGATGCAGGGTTTGCTGACCAACAACGGCCAGGTGTCCAAGGTGTTGCTCAACGCCATCGACCCTGCGCTCGAGCGCAATGTGTCGATCATCGACAACTTCATGAAGCAGGGCAAACTCGACGATTTGACGCCGGGCAGCTTCGGCATCGTCATCGGCGACAAGGCCGCGACCAAGCTCGGCGTGGGCCTCGGTGACAAAGTCACCTTCGTCGCGCCGGAGGTCAGCGTGACCCCGGCCGGGATGTTCCCGCGCATGAAGCGCTTTACCGTGGTTGGCATTTTCCATGTCGGCGCCGGTGAGCTGGACGGCTACCTGGGCGTCACCAACCTGCAGGATCTGGCGAAAATGCACCGCTGGAAGCCTGATCAGGTGCAGGGCATCCGGTTGAAGTTCGATGATCTGTTCCAGGCGCCGCGCGTGGCCTGGACCATCGCCCAGCAACTGGGCGAAGACCATTACTACGCCCGCGACTGGACCCGCACCCACGGCAACCTGTATCAGGCGATCCGCATGGAAAAAGCCATGATCGGCCTGCTGTTGCTGCTGATCGTCGCGGTGGCTGCGTTCAACATCATTTCCACGCTGGTGATGGTGGTAAATGACAAGAAGAGCGACATCGCCATTCTGCGTACCCTCGGCGCCACGCCGGGGACGATCATGCGCACGTTCATGGTGCAGGGCACCGTGATCGGCGTGGTCGGTACGGCGATTGGTGCGGTGCTCGGTATTCTCGCGGCGTTGAACGTCAGCGCGGCGATTTCCGCCCTCGAAGGGCTGATCGGCCACAAGTTCCTCAACGCCGATGTGTATTTCATTGATTACCTGCCGTCGCAGGTGCAGAGCCAGGACGTGGTCATGGTCTGCGCCGCTGCGTTGGTCCTGAGTTTCCTCGCCACCCTGTATCCCGCCTGGCGTGCTGCGCGCACCCAGCCGGCGGAGGCGCTACGTTATGAGTGAGTCGGGCATGAGTGATAAAGCAATCTTGAGCTGCCGCAACCTGGGCAAATCCTACGAGGAAGGCCCGGAGTCGGTGCAAGTGTTGGCCGGTCTGCAACTGGAGTTGCACCCGGGCGAGCGTGTGGCGATCGTCGGCAAGTCTGGTTCCGGCAAAAGTACCTTGCTCAACCTGCTCGGCGGTCTCGACACGCCGACTGAAGGCAGCGTCTGGCTCGACGGCGAAGAACTGTCGGCGCTGAGCGAGAAGAAGCGTGGCCTGCTGCGTAACCGTGCCCTCGGGTTCGTGTACCAGTTCCACCACTTGCTGCCGGAGTTCACCGCGCTGGAAAACGTCTGCATGCCGCTGCTGATCGGCAAGACCGCGATCCCGCAAGCACGTCAACGCGCTACCGCGTTGCTTGAGCGTGTCGGTCTGGGCCATCGTCTGGAGCACAAACCGGCCGAGCTTTCCGGTGGCGAGCGCCAGCGTGTGGCCATCGCCCGTGCGCTGGTGAACAATCCGGGCCTGGTGATGCTCGACGAGCCAACCGGCAACCTTGATTCGCACACCGCCGAAGGCATCCAGGACTTGATGCTGGAACTCAGCACTTCAATGCGCACGGCGTTCCTGGTGGTGACTCACGACATGAACCTGGCCCGCCAGATGGACCGCGTCCTGCAATTGCAGGAAGGCTGCCTGACTCCAATCGCTTGAGAGCTACTGCGCTCGGAAATACTGCGTTAAAAACAGGCTCGGAATGCTCATTTACAGCCAGTAGACTCCGCTTCCTCGCCTGTTTTTGCCTTGTCTTTCCTTCGCTCGCTACGCTCTCAAGCGATTGGCCGCTTTTTTAAGCTTGATTTTTTATACGGTGCCCCAGCGAATGTTCAGACCGTTATCGATCTTTATCGGCACGCGCTATACCCGCGCCAAGCGCCGCAATCGCTTTGTTTCGTTCATCTCGATGACTTCGATGATCGGGCTCGCCCTCGGCGTGCTGGCGATGATCGTGGTGCTGTCGGTGATGAACGGCTTCCAGCGTGAAATGAGCTCGCGCATCCTCGGCATGGTGCCGCACGCGACCATCGTTGGCGTCAAGCCGATCGATGACTGGCAGCCGGTCGCCGCTGCCGCGCTGAAAAATCCGGAAGTGACCGCCGCCGTGCCGTTCACCGAGATGGAAGGCATGCTGTCCTACAAGGGTTTGATGCAGCCGATCCAGATCAGCGGCGTCGACCCGGCCCAGGAAGGCAAGGTGTCGATCGTGGCCCAGCACATTGTGCAGGGGCGTCTCGATGACCTGAAACCGGGCGAGTTCGGTGTAGTGATCGGTGAAATCACCGCGCGCCGCTTCCGCCTCAACGTCGGCGACAAGATCACTCTGATCGTGCCGGAAGTCAGCACCGCACCGGGTGGCATTACCCCGCGCATGCAGCGCCTGAACGTGGTCGGTGTGTTCAAGGTCGGCGCTGAACTGGACGGCTCGATGGGGCTGATCCACGTGGCCGATGCCGCGACCATGCAGCACTGGCAGCCGAATCAAGTGCAGAGCGTGCGCCTGGCGGTGAAGGATCTGTACGCCGCGCCGAAAGTCTCCTCGGACATCGCCGCAGGCCTCGGTGCCGAGTTCAAGGCTGACGACTGGACTCACACCCAGGGCAGCCTGTTCAGCGCGATGAAAATGGAAAAAACCATGATTGGCCTGCTGTTGCTGATGATCGTTGCGGTGGCGGCGTTCAACATCATCGCCACGCTGATCATGGTGGTTAACGACAAGGGCGCGGACATCGCGATCCTGCGCACCATCGGCGCCACGCCCCGGCAGATCATGGCGATCTTCATGGTGCAGGGCACGGTGATCGGCATTGTCGGCACACTGATTGGTGGCGTGCTCGGCGTGATCGCGGCACTGAATGTCAGCGAGATGGTCGGCTGGGTCGAGCGCGTTACCGGCCAGCATATCTTCAGTTCCGACGTGTACTTCGTCAGCAACCTGCCTTCGGAATTGCAGGGCGGGGATGTGCTGTTGATCTGCTCGGCGGGCTTTATTCTGAGCTTCCTGGCGACGGTGTACCCGGCGTTGCGGGCGGCGAAGATCGAGCCGGCGCATGCGCTGAGATATTCCTGAGCTTCAATACCGCCTTCGCGAGCAAGCCCGCTCCCACAGGGGATTTGTGTATGACACAGATCCCCTGTGTGGCTAGCTAACCCCCACAGTGATACAAATTCAGGGTTAACGCAGATCCAATGTGGGAGCGGGCTTGCTCGCGAAGGGGCCGGTCCTATCGACCTCATTCTCCTTTGGGCAACTCGATCACAAACCGCGTCCACCCCGCAGCCGATTCGCAATGAATCTGCCCACCATGGGCGCGGACGATCGATTGGGTAATCGCCAGCCCCAGCCCCGCATGTTCACTGCTGCCTTCCTGCCGCGCCGGATCTGCTCGATAAAACCGGTCAAACAGCCGTGGCAACAACTCTGCCGAAATGCCTTCGCCACTGTTCTCCACCGACACCTGCGCTATGTGCGGTTGATCGACGATGGACAGGCGCACGCTGCCTGACGCCGGGGTGAAGCGCAGCGCGTTATCCAGCAGATTCGACAAGGCCCGGCGCAGCATGCTGCGATCGCCTTCTATACGCGCATGACCTTCGCGGCTCAGCGTCACCCCGGCGTCCTCGGCCAGTGGCGCAAAAAACTCCAGCAGCACATCGCTCTCATCCGCCAGTTCCAGTGCCTCACGCTTGGGCATCAGCAAACCGTGGTCAGCCTTGGCCAGATAAAGCATGTCGTTGACCAGTTGGGCCATCCATTGCAGTTCTTCGAGGTTGCTGTGCAGGGCTTCGCGGTAATCCTCGATCGGTCGCGGGCGGGTGAGGGTGACCTGGGTGTGGGTCAGCAGGTTCGACAGCGGTGTGCGCAGTTCATGGGCGATGTCGGCAGAGAACGCCGACAGCCGTTGAAACGAGTCGTCGAGGCGTCCGAGCATGGCGTTGAAGCTGTGGGCCATTTCAGCAAGCTCTGGCGGCATTTGCGCTTCCGGCAGTCGGGCATTCAGCGATTGTGCGGAAATCCCACGCGCCACTGCACTCATACGGCGCAACGGACGCAAACCGCTGCGCGCCGCCCACGCGCCGAGCAGCGCGGTGGCCAGGGCCGACAAGCCGATGGTCAGCCAGATCAGATGCTGCATGCGCTGCAGGAAGTGCTGGTGATGGGTGATGTCCAGCAGCAGAGTGAGCTGTGGCGAGTCGGTTTTGTCAGGGTAGAGCGGGGCGTTGAGCACGCGGTAGTCGGCGCCGTCATGGCTGATGGTCGACAGGCCCGGCTGTTGCGGCAAGTTCTGCGGCAAATTGATCGAACTGTCGTACCAGCGCTGACCGTCACTGCCGGTAATACGCAGCGCCAGATCGGCCTGGCGGCTCAGCTCATCCGCCAGCCGTGCCTCACGCTGAGCGGGTTGCACATCCTGCAAGGCCCGGCGCAGGCCGATCAGTTTGCCATCCAGCAATTGCTGATCAAGCTCAATGAAGTGCGCCTCGCTGGCGCGGCTGAACAGCACCCCGGCGAACAGCGAGACCACGGCGGTGCACGCGGCAAACAGCAGAGCCAGACGAGAACTCAGCGACAGGCGACGCATCAGGCCGGACGCTCTTCAAGCACGTAACCCATGCCGCGCACGGTGTGGATCAGTTTGTTGGGAAAGTCATCGTCGATCTTCAGGCGCAGGCGCCGGATCGCCACTTCGATCACGTTGGTGTCGCTGTCGAAGTTCATGTCCCAGACCTGCGAGGCAATCAGCGATTTCGGCAATACTTCACCCTGGCGGCGCAGGAGCATTTCCAGCAGGGCGAATTCCTTGGCGGTGAGGTCGATGCGCTGGCCACTGCGTTCGACCCGGCGACGGATCAGGTCCAGACGCAGATCGGCCAGTTGCAGACTGGTTTCCTGTGGCGTCGCGCTGCCCCGGCGCAGCAGGCTGCGCACCCGGGCCAGCAATTCGGAAAAGGCGAAGGGTTTGACCAGATAATCGTCGGCGCCGAGTTCGAGGCCGTGCACCCGGTCTTCCACGGCGTCCTTGGCGGTTAGAAACAGCACCGGTGTGTCGAGGCCGGCACTGCGCACCGCCTGCAGAATCTGCCAGCCACTGCGCCCGGGCAGCATCACGTCGAGAATCAACAGCGCATAATCTCCGCTCAACGCCAGTTGCTGACCGCTGACGCCGTCGGCCACCAGTTCTGTGTTGAAACCGGCCTCGGTCAGGCCCTGGCGCAGGTAGTGGCCGGTTTTCGGTTGGTCTTCGACGATCAGCAGTTTCATGGGCGACTCGGGTTGTAGGAACAAAAGCGTTATACCGTGGGAGCAGGCGACACATGCCAACCTGACAAAGTTGTAATCTGCCTGTCAGGTAGCTGCCAGCGCAGGCGGGCTAGAGTTTCCCACAGGCTGAACCTTATCTTGTTGGAGTATGACTATGTTTTTGCGCAACCCTCTGGCCGTCGCCGCCTGTGTGCTGGCGCTGAGTTCACCTGTCTGGGCCGCACCCGCGCACAGCTATGATTTCGGCCAACCGGCACCAGCAGCCAAGGCTACTCGCAGCATTGAAGTTGTACTGAACGACATGTCGTTCGACCCCAAGGCGATTCAGGTCAAGGCCGGTGAGACGGTTCGCTTTGTGCTGGTGAATAAAGGCCAGTTGCTGCACGAATTCAACCTCGGTGACGCGGCGATGCATGCCCAGCACCAGCAGGAAATGTTGCAGATGCAGCAAAGCGGCATGCTCACGCCTACCGGCATGAAAGAAATGTCCCACGACATGGCGGGTATGGATCACGGCAGCATGGGCCACGGCATGAAGCACGACGACCCCAATAGCGTGCTGGTCGAGCCGGGCAAGACCGCCGAGCTGACGTGGACCTTCAGCAAGGCCACCAGCCTGGAATTTGCCTGCAATATTCCCGGTCACTACCAGGCGGGCATGGTCGGCAAACTGACTGTCAGTCAGTAAGCACTCAAAGGCGGGCGCAAAGGCTGATAGAATCCGCTGATTCTTCAGTCAGGTTTCCGCCATGCATCCCGCAGCCGAACATTCGCCGCTGGGCAAATCCAGCGAATACATCGCCACGTACACGCCGTCCCTGCTGTTCCCGATTCCGCGCACCGCGAAATGGGCCGAGCTGGGCCTGACCGCCGAAACCCTGCCGTATAAAGGCGTGGATTTCTGGAATTGCTTCGAACTGTCGTGGCTGTTGCCGTCGGGCAAGCCGGTGGTGGCAATCGGTGAATTCAGCATTCCGGCGGATTCGCCGAACATCATCGAATCGAAGTCGTTCAAGTTGTACTTGAACTCGCTGAATCAGACGCCGTTTGCCGATATCGCCAGCCTCGAAGCGACGCTGGTCAAGGACCTGTCGGCCGCTGCCGGCAAACCGGTCGGCGTACGCGTGCGCAGCCTGAAAGATGTCGAAGCCGAAGGCGTCGTGGCGTTGCCCGGCGTGTGCATCGACGATCTGGACATCAGCGTCAGCAACTATGAACATCCGCGTCCGGAACTGCTGCGTTGCGATGATTCGAAGATTGTCGAAGAGAGCGTGCATAGCCATCTGCTCAAATCCAACTGCCCGGTGACCAGCCAGCCGGACTGGGGCAGCGTGGTGGTGGAATATCGTGGCGCGGCGCTGGATCACGCGAGTCTGCTGGAATACATCGTCAGCTTCCGCCAGCACTCGGACTTCCACGAACAATGCGTGGAGCGGATCTTTCTCGACCTGCAGCGTTTGCTGAAGCCGGAGAAACTCACGGTGTTTGCACGGTATGTGCGCCGGGGCGGGCTGGATATCAACCCGTATCGCAGCACCGAGACTGCGCAACTGCCGAACCACCGCCTTGTGCGCCAATAAATAACCCCTGTAGGAGTGAGCCTGCTCGCGATAGCGGACTGACATTCAACATTGACGTCGACTGATACACCGTTATCGCGAGCAGGCTCACTCCTACAAGGGATCGCGTTTCAAATTGCGCCTATGAAAAAGCCCTGCCAGCGCTGGCAGGGCTTTTTGCATTTCAGGGGAGGAAAATCAGATCCCCATGCTACCCAGCGCATTGACGATATTGCGCAGGGTGCCGGCAATGGCCGGGTGTTCGAGTTCGAAGCGGTCCACTGCCAGATTCACACCGTCGGCGATGCTGGCATCCTGAGTGGCGTTCTCCAGTTTGATTTCCGATTCGATCTGCGCCATCAGCGTATGCAGATCTTCACGTTCGGCTTCGGACAGCGGCGGATTCTGCTCCAGTTGCTCGCGCAGGGTGTCGAGTTGTTTTTGCAGTTCTTGGGCGGGCATGGTGGGGTTCCTTTTATCAAGAGGCACTGGCATTGACCGCAGCCGCGCGCCAAAGGTCTATGGCTGACCTTTAGATTAATCCACTCTGCGGCAACCTGCATGATCCCGGTCAGGGCTTTTCGCCCTTGAGGCGGCGCAGGTTGATGTCCGCCAGGCAGGTGTCGAGCTCGCCCAGATGATCGATCACCGAATGCACGCCCAGCCCGAACAACTGCAGGGTTGCCTTACCGCGTCGTTGGTCGCGTTCGTTCTGGCTCAGCGCTTGCCACTCGCTCGGCGACAGGCCGCATAGTGAGCCGCAGGACGCCAGGCCGATGGTCCACAGCCCGGCGTTGAGGCCCGATTGCAGCAACCGGGGCTCGCCGCTCACCAGCACGCAGCCATCCAGGCAGCTGACGTTCAAACCCATCAGCGCCTGCCAGCAGGCGTTCGGCGCGGGCCATGGATTGATTGTTGCTGAATATTGCGTCGGTTTGATCCACGCCGGCAGAGAGGCCGCCAAGGGTTGCGCGAGGGCAGGGGGCAGCTCGTCGATCCACGCACAGGGAATCTGCTGGCGCTGCAGGCTGAGCAGGCTGTCGAGAGCGCCGGGTGTGGCGTGGGCGTGCTCGGGCAGTACGCTGGCGTGTTGATGGGCACGGGCGCCGAAATCCACCAGACAGCCACTGAGTCCGAACAGCACGGCGGTCAGGCCGGGCGCGGCGACAGGCAAGACTTCAGCGTGGGTCATGGCAACGTCCCTGAAATAGGCATGAGGCTAGGGGACATCGGTGACAGTTGGATGACAGGTGTGTGAAGGCGCTCCCTGGAAACGTCCTGCATTACTCTTCACGGGCAGACTGCCCAAAACGGCTTTTGCGCTTATACTAGCGCTCTTAACGCCTGGGCCCGGGTGCCCGCGCCAGTAAAAATCCAAGGAGTTTTTCTATGCGCTGGAGCAATCCTCTCGCTCAGCTATGTGTATGTGCCAGCGTCCTGCTGGTTCCGTTCGCCGCCAACGCTGCAACGGAAGAAGACCCTTGGGAAAGCGTCAACCGCCCGATCTTCCAGTTCAACGACTTCGTTGACACCTACGCGCTCAAGCCGCTGGCGCAGGGCTATGAGTTCGTGACGCCGCAGTTCCTCGAAGACGGCATCCACAACATGTTCCGCAACGTCGGTGACGTCACCAACCTGGCGAACAATATTCTGCAGGCCAAACCGGCAGCAGCCGGTGTCGATACCGCGCGTATCATCTTCAACACCACCTTCGGCCTGCTGGGCTTCTTCGATGTCGGTACCAAAATGGGCCTGAATCGCAGTGACGAAGACTTCGGTCAGACCCTCGGTTACTGGGGCGTCAGCAGCGGCCCGTACGTGATGCTGCCGTTGCTCGGCCCGAGCACCCTGCGTGATGCACCGTCCAAGTACGTCGACAGCTACACCGGTCCGTACCGCTACATCAACGACGTGCCTGTCCGTAACTCGGTGTTCGGCCTGAACATCGTCGACACCCGCGCCAGCCTGCTGTCGAGCGAGAAGCTGATCAGCGGCGACAAGTACACCTTCATCCGCAACGCCTATCTGCAGAACCGCGAGTTCAAGGTCAAGGATGGTCAGGTCGAAGACGATTTTTAATCTCGACCGATGACAAGAAGGCGGCCCATGAGGCCGCC
Source organism: Pseudomonas sp. AM14(2022) (assembly GCF_036346455.1). Lineage (NCBI taxonomy): Bacteria > Pseudomonadati > Pseudomonadota > Gammaproteobacteria > Pseudomonadales > Pseudomonadaceae > Pseudomonas > Pseudomonas sp. AM14(2022). The sequence continues at coordinate 260,633 of NZ_JAOTNY010000007.1, read as the reverse complement.
TTTTTTGTGTGCGCTTATTTCATCTGCAGAATGGTCAGGCCGAGCTTCTGTCCATCGCCGTCCTGGGCCTTGACCCAGACCACTTCGGTCTCCGCCTCCAGCCCACTCAATGCGGCATGTTCGGAATCGATGCGCACGCTCAAACGGTCACCAACCGCGAACTGGCGCGGCGCTTCGACCTGCATGCCGCTGCTCGAGAGGTCGATGCACACGCCGGCGATCTCATCGCCTTCATGGATCAACACCACATCGGCATCGACCCGCATGCGGATGAAATCGCGCTTTTCGCTGTAGTCCCGACCGGTTTGACTCATGGCTTCGACCTTCCATTGGGTTACGGTTTGAGCTGTTCTTATAACTCTCGGTGATTTGACAAGTAAAGTCGTCAAGCGACCATCGGCGCATGCTTGAAACGCCCCGCGGATGGGAGTACCGTCTGCGCCTTAGAAGGGCACCTCTGGTGCAATCGCGTTCCGGCTCAGTGCTCGAAAGCGGTGCAGCAGAGAGGCTAGAAAGCGAATCCAGTAGTCTGAGCCGGGCCGATGCCCCGCCTGCTACGCCAACCTAATTCTGGCGCCGTTTGCCCACATGCCAAAAACCAGTGCCACGCTGCTGATAATCGATGATGACGAAGTAGTGCGCGCGAGCCTCGCGGCCTATTTGGAAGACAGTGGTTTCAGCGTCCTGCAGGCCAGCAACGGCCAACAGGGTCTTCAGGTATTCGAGCAAGACAAGCCCGACTTGGTCATCTGCGATCTGCGCATGCCGCAGATGGGTGGTCTCGAACTCATCCGTCAGGTCACCGAGCGCTCACCGCAAACGCCGATGATCGTCGTTTCGGGTGCCGGCGTGATGAACGACGCGGTCGAGGCGCTGCGCCTGGGTGCGGCGGACTACCTGATCAAGCCTCTCGAAGACCTGGCCGTGCTCGAGCATTCGGTGCGTCGCGCGCTGGATCGTGCGCGCCTGCTGCTGGAGAACCAGCGCTACCGCGAGAAGCTGGAGAAGGCCAACCGCGAGCTCGAAGCCAGCCTGAACCTGCTCCAGGAAGACCAGAACGCCGGTCGTCAGGTGCAGATGAACATGCTGCCGGAAAGCCCGTGGCGCATCGACGAGTTCCAGTTTGCCCACCAGATCATCCCGTCGTTGTACCTGTCGGGTGATTTTGTCGACTACTTCCGTGTCGACGAGCGTCGGGTGGCGTTCTACCTGGCCGACGTATCGGGGCATGGCGCCTCTTCAGCGTTCGTCACGGTGCTGCTGAAGTTCATGACCACGCGCCTGCTGTTCGAGTCCAAGCGCAACGGCACGTTGCCGGAATTCAAGCCTTCGGAAGTCCTTGGTCATATCAACCGGGGGCTGATCAGTTGTAAGCTGGGCAAACACGTCACAATGGTCGGTGGAGTCATCGACGAGGAGACCGGTTTGTTGACCTATAGCATCGGCGGCCATCTGCCGTTGCCTGTGTTGTACACGCCTGACAGTGTTCGTTACCTCGAAGGCCGCGGTTTGCCGGTGGGCCTGTTCAATGAGGCCACCTACGAAGATCACGTGCTTGAGCTGCCTCCGACGTTCAGCCTGACGCTGATGTCCGACGGCATTCTGGATCTGTTGCCAGAACCGACGCTCAAGGAAAAAGAAGCCGCTTTGCCCCAACGGGTGAAGTCGGCGGGCGGCAGCCTGGATGGTCTGCGGCAAGTGTTTGGATTGGCCACGCTAGGGGAGATGCCGGATGATATCGCCCTGTTGGTGTTGAGCAGGAACCTTCAATGAGTACCGGTAGAATCCAGTTCGCCGAGCAGGACGGCACCTTCGTCCTGAAGTTCGTCGGTGAAGTTCGCCTGACCCTGTGTTCGGCGTTGGATGCGACTATTGAGAAAATCTTCACCGCGTTGAATTTCAACGCGATCGTGATCGATTTGACCGAAACCCGCAGCATCGACAGCACCACCCTCGGCCTGCTGGCCAAACTGTCGATCCTGTCGCGGCAAAAGGTCGGCCTGCTGCCGACCGTCGTCACCACCCACGAAGACATCACCCGTCTGCTGCAGTCGATGGGCTTCGAGCAGGTGTTCAACATCGTCAACCACCCGGTGCCGTGCCCCGAGTGCCTGGATGACCTGCCGGATCAGGACCAGTCCGAAGAAGTGGTGCGGATCAAGGTGCTCGAAGCGCACAAGATCCTCATGGGCCTGAACGACTCCAATCGTGAAGCCTTCCATGATCTGGTGAATGCCCTCGAGCGGCATTGATGGCCTGAAATGTGGGTAGGGCCTGCTGGCCCTATCGCGAGCAGGCTCACTCCTACAGGGTTTCTCATTCGACGCATAATCTTGAGTAATCCACAGATCCACTGTAGGAGTGAGCCTGCTCGCGATAGCTCTCGCCAAAACACTAATAATCCAGCAGGCACAAAAAAAGGGCGAACCCGTTTGGGTTCGCCCTTTTTGCGTTTCAGCGACTCAGATCACAGCTTGGCCTGCAGCAGCGCCTCGAGCTTCTCCTGGTCACGGGCAAACTGACGGATGCCCTCAGCCAGTTTCTCGGTAGCCATCGCGTCTTCGTTGGACAGCCAGCGGAATTGCGCTTCGTTGAGGCTCAGGCGCGCTTCGCCGGCGTGGCCCGGGGCGAGTTTGCGCTCCAGTTTGCCAGTGTCTGCCGCGAGCTTGTCGATCAGGTCCGGGCTGATGGTCAGGCGATCGCAGCCGGCCAGTTGCTCGATCTGGCTCAGGTTGCGGAAGCTGGCGCCCATGACCACAGTCTTGTAGTCATTGGCCTTGTAGTAGTTGTAGATGCGGGTCACCGACTGCACGCCCGGATCATCGGCGCCGGTGTAGTCGTTGCCGTTGGCCTTTTTGTACCAGTCGTAGATGCGGCCCACGAACGGCGAGATCAGGAACACCCCGGCGTCAGCGCAAGCGGCGGCCTGAGCGAAGGAAAACAGCAGGGTCAGGTTGGTCTGGATGCCTTCCTTCTCGAGGATCTCCGCAGCGCGGATGCCTTCCCAGGTCGAAGCGATCTTGATCAGCACGCGGTCACGGCCAATGCCGGCCTTGTCGTACAGCTCGATCAGGCGATGCGCACGCTTGAGCACGGCGTCCTGGTCGAACGACAGGCGCGCATCCACTTCGGTGGAAATGCGGCCCGGAATCACTTTGAGGATTTCCTGGCCCACGGCGACGCCGAAACGGTCGCTGGCCAGACCCACGTCGCCCTTGCAGTCGCTGACGCAGGCGTTCAGCAGCTCGGCGTAAGCGGGGATGGCGGCTGCCTTGAGCAGCAGGGAAGGGTTGGTGGTGGCGTCGACCGGCTTGACCCGGGCGATCGCTTCGAAGTCGCCGGTGTCGGCAACTACGGTGGTCATCTGTTTGAGTTGTTCCAGCTTGGAAGTCATGGGTGTGCTCTGTCCTGTGGGTTTGACGACATTACCCGAGCGTTGACAGCCACTCAAGGGCATCAAGGCGCAACGGGTTCCCCGGGGGCAACAACCTGAGAACGGCTGTTTGAACGGTGGGGCGCGTTATCGATGAATACGATGCCAAAATCGGCCGCAGGTTCAAAGCAACTGACGGTCAGCGCCCCTTGAGCACATCGATGAAGGTTATTGCTGGCTCAGCTGGGTTTTGACCGCAGTTTCTGCCGGTTTCGGTTGGCCATCGGAGGTCAACAGACCGAAATTCTTCTCGCGGTCATTGCTGCCAGTGTCGCTGTTTTTCCACTCGTAGATCGAGGTCAGGGCAATGTTGCGGGTTTTGATATCGGCGACGAATGCACTGATTTTACTGGCCTGACCCTCAGTCCCGCCGTTGGAGGCGAGCGCCGAGATACCCCATTCGCTGATCACCCCCGGCAGATGGAAGTTCTGCTGGATAAACGCCTGGGCATTGCTGATCTGCGTGCCGCTCATGCCGTAGGGATGGTAGGAAACCGCGTTGAGGCATTTGGGGTATTCGCTGACGATTCGGTTGAGTGCCACGGTGGACGCCGAGCCGGCAGTCGGCGGCCGGGCGAAGCCAAAACCGATCACCGGGACAGTCTGGGGTTTGTCTTGCAGGGTCTTGCACGCAGCGCTCATGAACGGCACGAATGTCGTGTCGAAATTACCGGTCGGCCAGTAGGTGCCGAGGTCCGGCTCATTCCACAACTCGATCGCCACCAGTTGTGAGCCATAGGTCGCTGCCAGGCTGGTCAGCGCGTTGGCATACGCGACCCCCGCGTTCGCCAGATCATTGGCCGGTAACGGCTTGGTCGCGCGCAGGGTCATCAGCACCGGCAGACCGGCCGCGCGGGCCACGGCGAAGGCATCGCTGATCTGCTTCTGGTAGGCCGCGCCGGGCAGGCTGTCAGTCCATACGCCAAAACGCACGAAACTGAAGCCGGTGGCTTTGACGCGCTCGGCGTCGGCAGCGGAGAAGGTCTGGACTTTGACCTGAACCCCGATGGTTTTATTGGCGGGCAATGCCGGGAACAGTTCATTGGCCTGGCTCTGGCCGGTTGCCGCCAGCAGTAATAGGGTCAGGGCGCTCAGGTATTTGAGATGGGCTGATTTCATGTCGGTTCTCCGGGTGAGAAGTGACAACGGCGAAAAGTATCTCGAGATAACTGTTTCGAAACTAACAATCGCACTAAGTGCGCCAATGTTATTTTTTGTCAGGAAAACCAGACCTGAAAATCACAGTTATTTTTAGTCCGTTAATTGTGTTTTGGCGGCTTTTGACCCTGTGGTACTTAATACGCTGGTACTAACAGGGCGAATCTATTTCTGAGTGCAGAATGATCTAGTGGGTTCATTAAGATCCGCTCTAGATGTTGGCAGAATGATATTACACAGGAATGTAAACCTTGTTCAAAAAGATCCTCGTCGTGTGCGTTGGCAATATTTGCCGAAGTCCGACAGCAGAACTTCTGCTGCGTAACGCGCTGACCCCCTCAACCATCTCGGTGACTTCCGCAGGCCTCGCTGCGCGGGTTGGCGAAGGCATGGAGGCGTCGGCACGTCAGGTGCTGGAAGACCACGGGCACAGCGCCGAAGGTTTCCAGGCCCGGCAATTGACCGCCGATATCGTCAATGAATCAGACCTGATTCTGGTCATGGAAAAACAACATGTGAATCAGGTGCTGAAGATTGCCTCGCACGCCCGGGGCAAAGTGTTTCTTCTCGGCAAGTGGCAGAGCGAACGAGAAATACAGGATCCGTATCGTCAAGGTAAGGCCGCTTTTATTCATGCCCATGCATTGATTGAAGATGCTGTTAGCTCGTGGGCGCAGCGCCTCGGACATTGATGAATATTCTTCAGATCAGTGAATGGTAAGAAAGACTTATGCAGTTACCGTCAGTAATCGCCAACCGTGATAACGATCAAGACAGTATTGATCTTCTCGGCATATTCGGCAGTTTGATCGACCAGAAATGGTTGATCGGTGCATTCACCGGTGCATTCATGGCCGCCGGCGTTGCCTATGCGGTATTGGCGACGCCGGTGTACCTGGCGAACGCGCTGGTGCAGGTCGAACCGAAAAAGAACGACATGCTCGGTTTTTCCGACCTCAGCAGCATGCTCGGCGGGCAATCGCCGTCGGTGACCGAAATCGGCATCATCAAATCCCGTGCGGTGATCGGCAAAACCGTCGACGACCTGCGCCTGGATATCGACGTCACGCCCAACACCTTCCCGGTGGTCGGCGGTTTTCTCGCCCGGCGTTATCGCGGCGAAACCGAGTTCAGCGTGGCGCCGCCGCGTTTTGGCTTCAACAGTTACGCCTGGGGCGGCGAGCGTCTGGAGTTCACTCGACTCAATCTGCCCAAAGAGTTGTTGGGCAAGAAGCTCACCCTGGTGGCTGGCGAACAACAGCACTTTCAGTTGCTCGATGACAACGACAACCTGTTGGTCGAGGGCGTCGCCAGCGAAGCCTTCGCCCAGGACGGCGTCGAGGGTTTGATCGAGCGCCTGCAAGCCAACCCGGGCACGCGCTTTGAAGTGGTGCGCAATCCACGGATCGTGACCATTCAGGGTTACCAGGATGCGCTGGATATCTCCGAGCAAGGTAAAGAGTCGGGGATTATCCGTCTGGCGCTGGCCAGCGCCGATGCGGCCGAGGCGGTGAAGATCCTCAACAAGATCGCCGCGCTCTACGTGGACCAGAACGTGCGCCGCACCTCGGCGGAAGCGGCGCAGAGCCTGGCGTTCCTGCAAAGCCAGCTGCCGCAGGTCAAGCGTGATCTGGCCAAGGCCAGCGATGCGCTCAACGCGTATCAGACCCACGGCAAGACCGTGAACATTTCCCTGGAAACGCAATCGGTGCTCGGTCAGTCCGTGGCGCTGGAAACGCGGATTTCCGAGCTGAAAATGCAGCAGGCGGAAATGGATCGCAAGTTCACCAAACAGCATCCGGCGTATCGCGCCTTGATGTCGCAGATCGGTGAGTTGACCCAGCAGCAGAAGTCGCTGGAAGGCAAGGTCGGTGATCTGCCGGCCACGCAGCAGGAATTGCTCAACCTGACCCGCGATGTGGAAGTGGCTTCGCAGATCTACACGCAATTGCTGAACAAATCCCAGGAGCTGGACATCGTTCGCGCCGGTGCGGTGGGCAACGTACGATTGATCGACCCGGCGGATGTTGACCTGAGCAGCCCGGTCAAACCGAAAAAAGCCCTGATCGTGCTGATCGCAACGTTCCTCGGCGCCTTTGTCGGCGTAGCCCTGGTGCTGTTGCGCAAATCGTTGAGCAAAGGTCTGGAAGGGCCGGAAGCCATCGAACAGCTCGGGCTGCCGGTGTACGCGTCGATTCCCTACAGCGCCTTGCAGCGTGACGAGGACACGAAAAAGGGCCGGGCCAAAATCACCGCCGAGACGCCGGCCTATCTGCTGGCCCTGCGCAACCCGACCGACCTGTCCATCGAGTCGATCCGCAGCCTGCGCACCTGCCTGCATTTCGCCGCGCTGGATTCGACCAACAACCGCATCATGATCTCCGGCCCCAGCCCGCAGGTCGGCAAGACCTTCGTCTCGTCCAACCTCGCCGCGGTCATGGCGCAAAGCGGTCAGCGCGTGCTGTTGATCGACGCCGACATGCGCAAGGGCCATCTGCACAAGACGCTGAATGTGCCGATCGCCAATGGCCTGTCGGATCTGCTGGTCAAGCGCTGCAGCATCGAGCAGGCGATCAACACGGTGGAAATCGACAACCTGCACTTCATCAGCCGTGGTCAGGTTCCGCCGAATCCCTCCGAGCTGTTGATGCACGCCAACTTCCGCGACCTGCTCGCCGAACTGAGTCAGCGCTACGACGTGGTGATCATCGATACGCCGCCACTGCTCGCGGTTACCGACGCGGCGATTGTCGGGCGTGAAGCCGGGATCAGCCTGATCGTCACGCGGTTTGCGGTAAACCCGGCCAAGGAAATTGAAGCGACCATTCGCCGCTTCGCGCAGAACGGCATCGAGCTCAAGGGCGCGGTGTTCAACGGCGTCGAGAAGCGCGCTGCCAGCTACTACGGCAATGGCAGCTATGGCTATTACAACTACGAATACGCGTCGGACAAATCCTGAAATTCAGGGGCGTTCCAACAGGCATGAAAGTGGGTGGGTTGTGAAGAAAATACTGCACGTGGCTGAAACGATAAAAGGTGGGGTCGCCACCGTTATCCGCACCATCTCGGCGTCGCCCGAAGGCCAGGATTCGAATTACGAGCTGGTCTATCTGGTGCCGCTCGACCAGAAACAAGAGCTGCACGGCATTGATGCACAGCAGATTCGCACGTTCGAACGCAGCGGGCGTGATGTGCGTTCGCTGCTGCGTTTTGCCTGGCAACTGACCCGGGTGATGCTCAAGGAAAAACCCGATGTGGTGCATTTGCACAGCACCTTTTCCGGGGTGATCGGCCGCGTGGTCTGTGTGCTTCTGCGACCGTGGCGCAAGCCGAAAATCGTCTACTGCCCGCACGCCTTTTCGTTCCTGATGGAAAGCTCGCCGACCAAGCAGAAGATCTACGCATGGATCGAGCGGGTCCTGCAGCGGGTCACCGACGTGATCATCTGCGTCAGCCGCTACGAGATGGACAAGGCTGCGCGGTTCGGCATTCAGCGCTCGCGCATGAAGCTGATCTACAACGGCATCCACCAGCGAGACGAAGCGCCGAAGGCCGAGAGCCCCGCGCCGATCCATCTGCTGTTCGTCGGTCGTCTCGACTACCAGAAAGGTTTCGACGTGCTGCTCAAGGCCTTCGCCAAGGTGCAGCGAAGTGATCTGAAACTGACGGTGGTCGGCAGTGCGGTCAACGAGGACACGGTCGAGTGCCCCGAGATGGACGCGGTCGAGTACCTGCCGTGGGTCACGCCGGCCGAAGTGCAGGCGCTGTATCAACAGGCCGACGCGCTGATCGTTCCGAGCCGCTGGGAAGGTTTTGCCATGGTGCCGCTGGAAGGCATGGCCATGGGCTTGCCGGTGATCGCCAGCAACTGCACGTCGCTGCCCGAACTGGTCACCCATGAAGTGTCCGGCTACGTCTTTCCCACCGGTGATCATCAGGCGCTGGCCGACGTGCTGGCGCGAATCCAGAAGCCGCGGTTGCTCGACCTCGGCAGCGAAGGCCGGAACATCGTGCGCGAACGTTTCAGCGCCGCGCTGATGATCCGCCAGACCTACGACGTGTATTGCGCTCCCACTTATTAAGTAGAACTCAGCTTATGAACGTAACGATTTTGCATGGCTACAGTGCGTCCAACTCCGGTGACGGCCTGCTCGTCGATCTGGCCATCGCGTTGGTGCAGCGCAACTTTGGCGAAGACACCGCGATCAATGTCGTGGCGTCCGATCCGCAGTCTTTCGCCTACCTGCCGCACCCGCGTTTCGACGCGCCGGTGATGGCGGCCAAGGGGTTGGGGCGGGTCAAGCAGGCAGTGTTTCTCAATCAGTCGTATGCCGGGCTGGCGGATCTGCTGCGCAAGACCGATCTGATCGTCGGCGTCGGTGGCGGCTACATGCGCTCGAAAAGTGCCTTCGAACACATCAAGCTGAAACTCGGCCACGCCAAGCAACTGGAAACGGCGATCCTCAGCAAGGTGCCGTCGGTGTACCTGCCGCAAAGCATCGGCCCGTTCCATGGCGAGAGCCGCAAGATCGTCGATCACTACGCCAGCGCGGACGCGGTGTTCGTGCGCGATAACCGTTCCTCGGCGATGTTCGATGCCTGCGAAAACGTCTACCGCGCGCCGGATCTGGCGGTGCAGTCACTGGCCAGCAAGATCCTTCAGCAACCGAAGTTCACCCGCTGCGCCGCATCGCCGGCCACCGTGTGCGTGGTGCTGCGCAAGCCGCCGGAGTGGAGCAAGGAAAAGAAGGTCGCCTACGTCGCCAACCTGAAGCTGCTGCTGCAGCGCCTGAAGAACAAAAGCAAAGTGGTCTGCGCCGTGCAGAGCGCCGTTCGCGGCAACGATGACGGTGCGTTCTATCGCGAACTGGGCATCAGCGAAGACCTGCTGTCGTTGAAGGCGACGATTGCCAAATATCAGCCGGATCTGGTGATCTCGGTGCGTCTGCACGGCGCCATCGAGTCGCTGCTGTCCGGTGTCCCGGCGTACCACATCAGCTATGAGCGCAAAGGCTTTGGCGCCTATCAGGACATGGGTGTGGAAGACTGGGTGATCAACGGTGGCGACATCAATGTCGAGCAGATCATCGACACCGTGTATGCGCCGAATGCCCTGTCGAACTTCGGCAAGCGCCTGACCGATACCTGCCGCGAAATCGAAGCCAAGACGGTGATGATGGACGAGATCATCAAAGGCGTCGTTCGATGATATTTCGCTTGCTGCTGCGCGGCGGAGCCTTGGGCGCGAAGTTTCTGCTGGTGTTGGCCATCACCCATTACCTGGGCTACGAAGCGCTGGGGTTTTATGGCGTGGTGGTCGCGGCGTCGCTGATCGCTTCGAAGTTCTACAGCGTTGGTTTCAGTTCCGAGATCAATCGGTTGATCAGCGTTGGCGGCAGCTCGCGGCGGGTGGTCGACAAAGTCCTGTTGCTGTACCTGGCAGTGGGGCTGCTGCTGTCGCTGCTGACGGTGGGGATTTACTCGCTGTTCCAGCAGGTCGAGGCGAGCACCGCGTTGATTCTTTGCGCGACGCTGGTGCTGCTCACCGAACACCTGTCGTTCGAGATCAACTCGTTCGTGTTTTCTGCGCAGAAAGCCACCGCGGGCGCGCTGCTGTTCTTCATCAAGACCGGTCTCTGGGCGCTGCTGGCGGTGGGCGGGATGATGCTCGACTGGGTCTCCGGCATCGCCAGTGTGCTGTGGCTGTGGGTGGCCGCCAACGTGCTGGTGATCGTCGCCGGTTACCTGATCGTGGTGAACGTGCACAAGGGCCGGGTCAGCGAAGCACTGACTACCGCGACCGTGTGGAAGGCCGGCCTGCCGTTCTACTTCGGCACGGGCTTGATCGCGCTGAGTCAGTACGCCGAGCGCTTTCTGATTGCCGATCTCGAACCCTACGCCAGCCTCGGTAAATACGTGTACGCGTGGTCGGCGGCGAACACTTTGCAGGCGCTGTCCTACGCGGTGGTGGCGGTGGTCGGCATTCCGGTGCTGGCCAAGCGGTTTCAGGCGGATCAGCAGGCATTTACGGTCAAGCAATTGTTCGTCAACAAATGGGTGATGCGCTCGTTAGTGGTGTCGGCGGCGGTGGCGGTGCTGATCTATCTGTTCTTCAACGTGGTGCTCGATTACGTCGCCACCAGCGTGCCGCGTCCGGATAACGCGATCCTTGGCGTGCTGATCTTTTCCTTCGCCCTGCGGGCCATCGGCGACATCGTTTGGGGCGGTCTGATTGCCTCGAAAAACAGTCGGGTGTCATTCGCCAGTGCGGCGATTTGTTTACTGGTGTCGGTGCCGGTCAGCTACCTGCTGATCAAGCATTATTCGATTTATGGCGCGGCGTGGGGCAATGTCTTCGCGATTATCGTGCAGCTCGGGGTGATCGCCGTGTTGACTCGGGCGACCCGTGCCAAAGGGGCGCTGGCATGGGGTTGAAGTTGCCGTGCATCGAGTTTCGCGGCCGCAAACTCGATTCTTCGCTGTCGTTCCTGATTCTGTTCACCGGGCTGTTTCTGTCGGTGGCGATGCCGCTGCTGATCCCGCGTGATCCGGGGCCGGATGCGATGACGTTGTGGTCGTCCTACGCCCGCGCCGACAACTGCAATTTCTGGAACCCGTTCTCGCCGGATCGCTCCTCCTACGAATGTTCGGCGTTCCTGCTGCGGCCCACCGGGATCAACCTGACCAACGCCTGGGCCTACGGAATGTTCTGCAACTTCTTCCTCACAGCGATTCCGGTAGTGGTGTTCCGGCGCATGCCGCTGGCGATCTTCGGCACCCTGTGCCTGTGGGGCGTGGTGCGCTCGTTCTTCCTGGAAAACCTGACCAAGGAAATCATCGTTTCGGTGGCGGTGCTGAGCATCTTGTTCAGCTCGCTGACGCGCAAATACCGCGGCGGATTTTTTCTGTCGGCGGTGATCTACGGCGTGCTGATCCGGCCTTACTGGATTCTGTTTTCGCTGTCGTGGGTCGGCGTCTGCGTGATGAAGAAGTACGTGTCGCGCTTCACTTTCTTCCTGATGCTGTTCCTGTTTTACCTGGCGGTGGCCATGGCGATTCAGCTGGCGCTGGGGTTCCCGGTGTCATCGATTCGCGCCAGCAATAACGAGTTGCGCACGGCGGGGGAGGAGGGCTCGAAATCGCTGATTGTCTCGTGGCTCAGCGGCAGTGACTTCGTTTCGCAGGCGCTGGACTCGATGATCATTTTCTTCCGGCTGTCGTTCCCGGTGGAGCTGATTCTGTTGTCCGGGCCGGGCCAGGTGATCTTTGTGGCGCTGATGATCATGACCGCGTTGCTGCTGTTCAAAGTCATCACCTCCACCGATTACAAAGGCGCGCCGATCGAGACCAAACCCAAGGAACTGATCGCGATTCCGCTGGCGTTCCTGCTGGTGCAAGGGTTGTTCGAGCCGGACTTCGGCTCCTTCGCCCGGCACTTTTCCATGGTGGTGCCGGTGTTGTTTGTCGGCTTGGGTCTGATGTTGCGCGCCAACAAACCGGTGCGGGTTGAATCAAGAGTTCTGAATTGAGGCAGGTGCTGTATGTCGAGCAAGAAAAAATCGCTGGAGATCGAAACCCTGCGTGGTCTGGCGTGCCTGCTGCTGGTGCTCTATCACGTCATTGGCCCGTTGGGCGGAGGGCTGAAAATCGATATCGGCTCGCCGTTCCGGGTGATCGCCGACTCGATGGTGTACGTGCGCATGCCGCTGTTCACCTTCATTTCCGGCTACATCTATTCGATCTACAAAATTCGCGGCAATGACTTTTCCGCATTCTTCAGCGGCAAGGTGCGACGGCTGATCGTGCCGCTGTTTTGCGTCGGTGTGCCGTTCTCGGTGTTGCAGGCGGTGGGGCCGGGGGTGAACAAGGATGTCGGCGTGATCGATGCCTTGTTGTCGTTCTGGGTACCGGTCAATCACTTCTGGTTCCTGCAGGCGGTGTTCATCATTTTCATGTTCGTCGGCCTGCTGGAATGGCGCGGGATGCTGCGCTCGATGACGCGCTTGTACCTGCTGTTCGCCTTCGCAGCGGCGGTGTTTCTGTTGCCGCCGTTCAAGCTCGATGCGTTCGGCATCAATGGCGCGATTTACCTGCTGCCGTTCTTTGTGGCGGGGATGATCGGCCAGGAAAATGTCGAGGCGTTGAAGCAGCGGTTCAAGGTGGTCGGGCCGCTGGTGTTTGTGTTGATTTCGTTGACGCTGCTGTACGTGGCGGCGATTGATCGTGAGTTGATCGTCGACCGCCGCAGCCTGATCGGTCTGACCGTGGGGTGTGTGTCCTGCATTGCTTTGCTGTCGAGTGACATGCGCTCGAAGTGGCTGACCTGGCTGGGCGGCTACTCTTACGCGATCTTTCTGTTCCATGTGCTGTTCGCGGCGACTTCGCGGTTTTTCATGGGGCGGCTGGGGGTGAAAGACGAAAGCATTCTGGTGCTCAGTGGACTGCTGTTTGGTCTGTTGGGGCCGGTGGTGCTGTCGATGATTTTCAGTCGCTTCAATGTCACTTCGGTGCTGTTTCTTGGGGAGCGTGCGGCGAAGAAAAAACCGCTGGCGAGCGTTACTCCGGTGGTGCCGGCCAATAGCTGAAAGGCTTCGCGAGCAAGGATCTCTGGAACTCACACCATCCCTGTGGGAGCTGGCTTGCCAGCGATGGGGACCGATCAGATGAAGCTTATTCGCCTGACCCACCGCCATCGCTGGCAAGCCAGCTCCCACAGGATTTAGGTGTACAAGGATTTAGCGGATGACCTCAACCTCTGCTCGCGAACGGGCCATTCCAAACTGAAGGAAATAATGCATGTTGGCAGTAAATGACGCTCAGCCCGTCGCAGCGTCGGTGGTTGAGGTAGGCGATGCCCGCGAGCGTTTTGCGCAGTGGCGCGAAGGCAAGGCCGGGAAGGTCTTGTCGGTCTCGGTGATCGGCGACAGCTACAGCGCCGGGCAGGATTTCTACCTGAACAAACTGGTGCAGCGCGTGGCCGGCGAGGTCGGTTTTGCCGGTCCCGGTTACGTCGGTTTCAACCACGGCGCCGCGCTGGGCGGCACGCATTTCAAATACACCCGCAGCAGCGAAAAATACTTCGGTGGTGGCTGGCAAGTATCCGGCCTCGGCCAAGCCAGCCCCGACAGCCGCACGGTGACCGGCAAGCCCGGCGCCTGGTTGCAAATCGATGCCAGCCCGACACCGGCCATCGACACCCAAGTCACCCAGGCGAAATTGCTCTACCTGGGCAACGGCGAAACCAGTGAGCTGCGCTACCGCTGGACGCCCTCGGAAGACTGGCAACCGTTGACGCTCAAGGGTTCAGGCGTGCAGGAAGTACCACTCGCAGGTCTTTCGGCAGCCGCAGACTGGTCGTTCAAGCTGGAAGTGGTGAAGGGCGCACCGACCTTGTTTGGCTTGTGGATGAGCAACGAACAGAACGGCGTGCGGGTGTCGAAACTGGCGGCCTCGGGCGCGGCATCCGCGGATTTCTATCACCAGGACCCGCAATGGCAGGTGCAGTGGAAAATCGCCGTGTCGAAGATCCCCGCCGACGTTTACCTGATCATGCTCGGCGGCAACGATCAGGGCTTCGGGGTCAAACCCGAACAGTACCTGCACAACGTTCAGGGCCTGGTGGCGATGATCCGCGAGATTCAACCGGCGGCGAGTATCAACCTGATCATGCGTCAGGACACCACGCGCTCCAGCACCTATCCGATGTCGGCGTATGCACAGGTCTTGCAGCCGTGGGCGCGCGAGCAGCAACTGGGCTTTGCCAATCTGCAATGCGCGTTCGGCCCTGACGTCAAACGCTATGCAGCGACGATGATCGGCCCGGACAAGATTCATCCGCAGCCGGCCACGGGCGGGAAAGTGATTGCCGATTACTTCTATCGCTGGATCGTCAGTGGCATCAACGCGGACAGTTGCGACTTGTAGGAGCTGCGGCACGCTGCGATCTTTTGATCTTGCTCTTGAAAACAAAATCAAAAGATCGCAGCGTGCCGCAGCTCCTACAGGAAAGTGTTTTTATTTGAAGTTATCTATCTGGCTCAGGAGCTCAGCCGTTTTCTGCGGCATCAGTTGCGTGGCACACCGCGTCTCGACATTGATGATGATCGCCGGCTCGTTGCAGCACAGGCGTACGCGGAAGCGCCAGTCGCTGAAGATCACCTTCAGGCCATCACGATCGTCCATTTCCAGCGCCTGCTCGGCATACCGTTGTTTCAGATGGGCGAGCAGGGGGTAGGGATCCGCCAGCGTCCGGCGAATGTCGCCGGACGAGGGAAACATGCCGATGCGTTCCACCAGCAAAATACTGCCCAGCCATGACTCGTTGGCGCTGGGCAACGGCTGATGGTGTGACAGCCAGCTCACCGTGCCGAGGTTGCCCACCTCCCGTTCAATCTCTGCTGCATGCTGTGCCATGTTCATGGGTTGCCTCCTGAAAAGAGAAGTGGGCGGGGACCGTCTCAGCGGCCCTTGAGGTAGACGTTGTCGTAGCAGAAGTTGGTCGCCTGCAAATAACCCTCGGCGTCGCCGCAGTCGAAGCGCAGGCCCTTGAACTTGTAGGCCAGCACGCAACCGTTCTGCGCCTGTTTCATCAGCGCGTCGGTGATCTGGATCTCGCCGCCCTTGCCCGGTTGGGTGTCGGCGATCAGGTCGAAGATGTCCGGCGTCAGGATGTAGCGGCCGATGATCGCCAGGTTCGACGGCGCGTCCTGCGGCGCCGGTTTTTCCACCATGTTATTGACCCGGTAGATGCCCTCGGAAATCAGCTCGCCGGCGATCACCCCGTACTTGTGGGTCTGATCGGCCGGGACTTCCTGGATGGCGACGATCGAGCAGCGGAACTTCTTGTACAGCTGGATCATCTGCGACAGCACGCCGTCACCTTCCAGGTTCAGGCACAGGTCATCGGCCAGCACCACGGCGAAGGGTTCATCGCCGATCAATGGGCGGCCGCTGAGAATCGCGTGTCCCAAGCCCTTCATTTCCACCTGACGTGTGTAGGAGAAGGTGCAGGTGTCGATCAACTCGCGGGTGCCAGCGAGGAATTTCTCTTTCTCGGTGCCGCGGATCTGGTGTTCGAGTTCGTAGCTGATATCGAAGTGGTCTTCCAGCGCACGCTTGCCCCGACCGGTGACGATGGCCATGTGTTGCAGGCCGGCGTCCCGTGCTTCTTCAACGGCGTATTCGATCAACGGCTTGTTGACGATCGGCAGCATCTCTTTCGGCATGGCTTTGGTCGCCGGCAAGAAACGCGTGCCGTAACCGGCAGCGGGGAACAAACATTTACGAATCATAAAAGTATCCTGGACAGTCATGGAACACAGGCAACGGATGCGCGCACTTATCAAAGCGCACAAGTTTCAATGATTATTGAACGAGTACTTTAATACCTGAGTCAGGTTGTTAATGGCAATTAGCGCAGGGGGTAAAACATGACAATGTTATGAGATGTCGGTTAAGGCGTTATTAGTTATTTTTAGTCGGTATCTGTTGATAGTGATGAGTGCACTTGGGGTGCTAATAAGTACCGGGCAATACAGTTTGACCTGCAAATATATTTATTGCCAGTGGTTGAACTAATTTTGTTTAAGGCTGTTGTCGTCCTTATTTGTGTGGTGCGCCACAGATTCAATGAAAGGGACTTGACAGGCTACTTGTCACTTATCCAATGACGGACCGCGCTATGAAGATTCTGGTAACGGGTGGCGCCGGCTATATCGGCTCGCACACCACACTTGCGCTGCTTGAAGCAGGTTATGAAGTTGTTGTACTGGATAATCTTTGCAACAGCAGCGATGCGGCATTGCACGCGATAGAAGGTATCTGCGGCAAAAGCGCGTTGATGATTCGCGGCGATGTCTGCAACCGGGCGTTGCTTGACCGGATTTTTCGCGAACATCAGATCGAAGCCGTGCTGCATTTTGCCGGGCTCAAAGCCGTCGGCGAGAGCGTACGCAAGCCGCTGGACTACTACGAGAACAACGTTGGCGGCAGCATTACGCTGTGTCAGGCGATGGCGGCGGCCGGGGTGTTCCGGCTGGTGTTCAGCTCTTCGGCCACGGTGTATGGCGAGCCTG
The DNA here is from genome assembly GCF_036346455.1 of Pseudomonas sp. AM14(2022). Lineage (NCBI taxonomy): Bacteria > Pseudomonadati > Pseudomonadota > Gammaproteobacteria > Pseudomonadales > Pseudomonadaceae > Pseudomonas > Pseudomonas sp. AM14(2022). The sequence goes on along the minus strand of NZ_JAOTNY010000007.1, from coordinate 243,968 downwards.
AGCAGATGCCGATCCGCGAAGATTTCCCCACCGGCATTCCGACCAATCCTTACGGTCAATCCAAGCTGATCGTCGAGAACGTGCTGCGCGACCTGAGTCAGGCCGAGCCGCGCTGGAGCATCGCCTTGCTGCGTTACTTCAACCCGATCGGCGCGCATCACAGCGGGCATATGGGCGAAGACCCCAGCGGCATCCCCAACAACCTGCTGCCTTACATCAGCCAGGTCGCGGTTGGCAGCCTGCAGGAACTGTCGATTTTCGGCGACGATTACCCGACGATCGATGGCACCGGGGTGCGCGATTACATCCACGTCGTCGACCTCGCCGATGGCCATCTCAAAGCCTTGCAATCGATTGCCGACCGTCCGGGCATTCATACCTGGAACCTTGGCACCGGCGACGGCTACAGCGTGATGCAAGTGCTGCATGCTTTCGAACAAGCCAGTGGACGTCCGGTGCCGTACCGGGTGATGCCACGGCGCAGCGGGGACATTGCCGAGAGCTGGGCCGACGCCTCGAAAGCGCAAAAAGAACTCGGCTGGAAAGCCACGCGCAGTCTGCAGGACATGGTCACCGATACCTGGCGCTGGCAATCGAATCATCCACGCGGTTATCTCGAATGATGTCGTTCTAATACTGAATGTTAGTTTCGGTCAGCTGTTAGATATCGTCGGGAAAATACGCTGGAAATGCCTTTTGCAAGTCCGTAGATATAAACCTGCCGTTCGACTTTTATCAGTTGGGTAAGACTGTGAAAGAACGACGGATCTTGTTCGCGCTTTTCGCGGACTTGAACGCTACCACCGCTAACAAAGACCGGTTTTTAACAGGTCGAATGTTAGAAAGGAGTTGATATGAAAAAAGTGATGGCGATTGCCCTGTTGACGATGTTGAGCAACTGGGCGTCCGCTGCTGAAGCACCGCTTACTGCGGTGACCAATGTATCTGGCAGTGTTGCGGCTTCTACAGCGCCTGCTGCCAGTACTGCAATGGTTGCCAGTGCAGTCGCGGCGTCCAACAGCGGCGGAAGTGCCAACGGCGGTACCACTGGCACCACCGGTACTACCGGCACCACCGGCACGCACAACTAACAGGAACATTTGTTAGTGCAGTACAGGGTCGCCCGACGCAAGTCGGGTGACTTTATTTTTAGATTCGCCCTTGAATAGCGTAGTGCCATTATGACTCGTAGTTTTTCTCTTTTGCTGTTGGCAAGTATCGCTTTGCAAGGTTGCATGTTTTCCCCCGGCCAATACCTGAGCACCGGCGACATCACGCGCCAGGGCGCCAGCGAAAGCAGTCGGGTCGAGCTGATTCCGATCACGCCCAAGCTGATCTCGATGACCCGTGCCACGCAGAAGCGTGAGACGGTACCGTCGGAACTGTTGGCAACGCCTGCGGAATACCGCATCGGCAGCAACGATGTGCTGTACATCACGGTCTGGGATCACCCGGAGCTGACCGCGCCATCGGGGGCACAACAGCAGATTGACGCCAACGGTCGACTGGTGCGCTCCGATGGCACGCTGTACTACCCGTTCATCAAGGAAGTGCAGGCGGCTGGCAAGACTATTCAACAGCTGCGCTCGGACATCGAAACCCGCCTGTCGGCGTTCATCGCCGAGCCGCAGGTGGATGTCGCGGTGCTGCGTTTCGCCAGTCAGAAAGTGGTGGTTTCCGGCGCCGTGGCCAAGGCCGGGCCACAGCCGATTTCCACCAACCCGTTGAGCGTGGTCGAAGCCCTCGGTACTGCCGGCATCGACACCAACAACGCCGACCTGTCGGGCCTGCTGCTGACCCGCAATGGCCGGGTGTATCCGCTCAATCTCGACTCGCTCAACCAGCAGGATTCCGAGTTGCAGCACGTCTTCCTCAAGGGCGGCGATCAGTTGTACCTGCCGTACAACGACAACAAGCGCATCTACGTCATGGGCGAAGTCAATCAGCCCCGTGCGCTGAGCTTCAAGACCGCGACGATGAACCTCTCCGACGTGCTCGGTTCGGTCGGCGGTCTGAGTCAGACCACCTCCAACGGCAACGCGGTGTACGTGATTCGCGGGGTGGAAAACCTCGATGTCGAGCCGGCGAAGATCTATCAACTGGAAGCCCAGTCGCCGACCGCCATGGCACTCGCTTCGCACTTTGAAGTGCGTCCGCAGGATGTGGTTTACGTCGGCCCGGCCAACGTCACGCGCTGGAACCGCTTCATCAGTCAACTGGTGCCGTCGGCATCGATTGTCGGGACCGGGGCTTCCGCTGCGAAGAACTGGAGCGAATTCAGTAACAACAGCAAATAAGGCCGACCGTGAAAACCTTGAAAGTTGGCGTCTGCCTGATGGCGGCCTTGATGTTGTGTGGCTGTAACCCGCTGATGACCGCTTCGGTGCGCAACCTCAAGTCGGCGGTGCTCGGCCCGGACGAGCTGGACGTGAGTGCGGCGCAGGTGGCCGAGGTCAAGTACCCGCAAGTCAAACTGACCACGCCGTCCGGCTCCGGGGTGCTGGCGCTGGTGCGCGAGCGTGAAGACCTGCAGTTCTGGGTCGCTTCCGGCAAACAGGTGTTGCTGCTGCGTGACGGCCTCGCTGTGCGCACCATCGGCCTCGGCGTCGAGGGCGACCTGGACGGCACGCGGCTGGCCGACGACGCGCCGTTCAAACGCGGCCTGCATCAAGTCGCCGACGGGTTCACCAGTCAGCGCTGGATCGACCTGTACAAGGGCCAGGAAGTCGGCTTGATCGTTAACAGCCGGTTCTCTCGCCGATCCACGCAAACCCTGCAAATTCTCGACAAGGAATACACCGTGCTGCGTGTCGACGAACGTATCGACGTCCCGGCGATCGGGCTGCGCGCGACCAACCATTACTGGGTCGATCCGCTGGACGGATTCATCCTGCAGAGCGAGCAGCAACTGACCACGCAACTGCGCGTGCGCATCGTGCAACTGACCCCTGATCGCAGGCATCTGCCATGAAGCGCTTATGGATGGTATCGGCGGGTTTGCTGTTGCTCAGCGGCATCAGTCAGGCAGCGGTCACCGTCAGCGGCGATGTCGCCAACCCAGGGCCGGTGGAGTTGCCGCCGGGCGGGCGCTTGCTCGACGTGATCAGCGTGGCCGTACCGAATGCCGAAGGTTACTGGCTGGCCGGCGTGTTGCTGCGCCAGTCGTTGCTGGAACAGCAGGCGCGGCTCAAGGCCGGGGTGTTGTTTGATCTCGATGTGTTGCAGCGCATGGCCTCGTTGTTTGACCGCCCGAGCCGCGCGGCGCTGGCGCTGCGCTTGGCTGAGCAGGTGCGGCAAATGCCGGTCACCGGGCGTCAGGTGGCGGATCTCGATCCGGTCGCGGTGGAAGTCGGTTTCGCGCGCAACATTCGTTTGGACGACGGCGATCGGCTGATCTACCCGAAACGGGTCGACGAGGTGCAAGTGCTGGGCGCGGTCGCCGAGACCTGCCACCTGCCTTATCAGCCGCTGCTGGAGGCGCGTGAGTACCTGGAAAGCTGCACGCCGCTGGACGATGCCGAGGCCGATTACCTGTGGCTGATCCAGCCCAATGGTGCGGTGCGGCGCGTGGGTATCGCGCACTGGAATCGCGAGAGCGGGCAGTTCCCCGTGGCCGGCAGCAAGATTCTGGTGCCGGTGAAAAACGATGATCTGGATCCGCCTGTTCCTGAACTGAATCAGCAGTTGGCCGAATTGATTGCCACGCAGCTGGCTGAGGTGGTTCGTTGAAGTTACGTTTTGCAGCTGTGTTGTTATTGCCGTGCGGCCTGGTGCATGCCGAGCCGCGTATTACCCAAAATGATTTCGGCGGCACCGGTCTGTTGCAGACCCCGACCGCGCGCATGGCCCCGGCCGGAGAGCTGAGCGTCAACGCCAACCGCACCGAGCCTTACAGCCGCTACAGCGTGTCGTTGCAGCCGCTGGACTGGCTCGAAGGTTCGTTCCGCTACACCGCGATCACCAACCGGCCATACGGCTCCGAGGCGCTGAGTGGCAGCCAGAGCTACAAGGACAAGGCGGTCGACGCCAAAGTCCGGCTGTGGCAGGAAAGCCACTGGGCACCGGAAGTCGCGCTGGGCTTCCGAGACATCGGTGGTACGGGCTTGTTCTCCAGTGAGTTCTTCGTCGCCAACAAACGCTTCGACAATTTCGATTTCAGCGCCGGTATTGCCTGGGGTTATCTCGGTAATCGCGGTGATCTCGACAACCCGCTGGGCTACGTCAGTGATCGCTTCGACACTCGACCGGCTCTCGAAGGTACCGGTGACGTCAACTCCGGCTCGTACTTTCGCGGTCGGCCGTCGTTCTTCGGTGGTGTGAGCTATCAGACGCCGTGGGATCGACTCAGCCTGAAGCTCGAATACGAAGGCAACGACTACAAGCACGAGCCGAAGGACAACGTGATCAAGCAGGACTCGCCGATCAACTTCGGCGCGGTGTTCAAGGTGGCGGATTCGGTGGACGTCAGCGCGGCGTGGGAGCGGGGCAACACGGCGATGTTTGGCATCACCTTCCACACCAATTTCGTCAGCCGCAAGGCGCCGGCCAAGACTTACGATCCGACGCCGGAACCGCTGCCGGCGAAGATGCCGACCACGCCGATGGAACAGGTCAACTGGGCCGACGTATCGCAGCGCCTGCAGCAGAATGCCGGGTACAAGGTCGAGCGCATCAGTCAGCGTGATTCCGAGCTGATCGTCTACGGCGAGCAGCAGCGTTACTTCCATTCGTCGAAGGCCGTTGGTCGCGCGAGCCGGATTCTCGACAACAGTGTGAACGACGACATCAACTGGTTCACCGTGGTCAACAAGCGTTACGACCTGCCGCTGGAAGAGACCAGTGTGCCGCGTCAGACCTTCCGCGAAGTGATCAACAACGAGGAGCCGCTGGAGTCGTTGCACCGCACCACCGAGATCAACCCGGCGATGCCGCACAACGAGAAAACCCTCTACAGCGAAGCACCGCAGCACTTCAATTATGGCGTCGGCCTGGGCTTCAAACAGAACGTTGGCGGCCCGGATGGTTTGCTCTATCAATTCAGTGCCGACGCGGACGCCGAGTACCGCTTCAACCGCAACACCTGGTGGAACGGTTTGCTCAGTGCCAACCTGGTGAACAACTTCGACAAGTTCACCTACGATGCACCGAGCGGCCTGCCGCGGGTGCGTACCGATTTGCGTCAATACCTGACCACCTCGGAAGTGACCATGCCGTTGTTCCAGGTCAGCCATGCCGAGCAGTTGGACAAGGACCTGTATGGCATGGTCTACGGCGGCTATCTGGAGTCGATGTTTGCCGGCGTCGGCGGTGAGGTGCTGTTCCGGCCGACCGGTGAGCGCTGGTCGGTGGGGGCGGATCTGAACTATGTGCGCCAGCGCGAGTTCGACCAGGGTTTCGGCCTGCGCGACTACTCGGTCTGGACCGGGCACATCACCGGTTACACCGATTTGCCGTACGACACGCTGGCTGCGGTCAGCGTCGGTCGTTATCTGGCCGGCGACTGGGGCGGCACGCTGGACATCTCCCGCGAATTTTTCAACGGCGTGCGCTTCGGCGCCTGGGCCACGATCACCACGGCTGGCAGTGCCGAGTACGGGGAGGGTAGTTTCGACAAGGGCATCTACCTGTCGATCCCGTTCGACGAAATGATGAGCATGTCGACCATGCGCCGCGCCAACCTGGTCTGGGCCCCCCTGACCCGTGACGGCGGCGCCAGGCTCAATCGCAGCTTCCAGCTGCACTCGATGACCGACAGCCGCGAGGGTGACATGTTCTACCGCAACTTCTCGAAGATTACCGAGTAAACCCCGGGCCTTCTCGGGACCTGTGGGAGCGGGCTTGCCCGCGAAGGCGTCGGCACATTCAACATCTGTGCTGCCAGATCCACCGCTTTCGCGGGCAAGCCACGCTCCCACAGTGTTTTGTGGTGAGGCACATACCCCGATCCATACCGAGATCCCTTGTGGGAGCGGGCTTGCTCGCGAAGGCGTCGGCACATTCAACATCTGTGCTGCCTAACCCACCGCCTTCGCGGGCAAGCCACGCTCCCACAGTGTTTTGTGGTGAGGCACATATCCCGATCCATACCGAGATCCCCTGTGGGAGCGGGCTTGCTCGCGAAGGCGTCGGCACATTCAACATCTGTGCTGCCTGACCCACCGCTATCGCTTGCAGGCAAGCTCCCACAGTGATTTTGTGGTGTGCCCGATTTGAGTGAACGCCGCCGGACCCTGTGGGAGCGAGCTTGCTCGCGAAGGCGTCGGCACATTCAACACCTGTGCTGCCTGGCCCACCGCTTTCGCGGGCAAGCCACGCTCCCACAGTGTTTTGTGGTGAGGCACATATCCCGATCCATGCCGAGATCCCCTGTGGGAGAGGGCTTGCTCGCGAAGGCGCCGGCACATTCAACATCTGTGCTGCCTGACCCACCGCTTTCGCGGGCAAGCCACGCTCCCACAGTGTTTTGTGGTGAGGCACATATCCCGATCCATGCCGAGATCCCCTGTGGGAGAGGGCTTGCTCGCGAAGGCGCCGGCACATTCAACATCTGTGCTGCCTGACCCACCGCTTTCGCGGGCAAGCCACGCTCCCACAGTGTTTTGTGGTGAGGCACATATCCCGATCCATACCGAGATCCCCTGTGGGAGCGAGCTTGCTCGCGAAGGCGTCGGCACATTCAACATCTGAGCTGCCTGACCCACCGCTTTCGCGGGCAAGCCACGCTCCCACAGTGGTTCGAGGGTGAAGCAAATATCTTGATCCACACCCCAATCCCTGTGGGAGCGGGCTTGCCCGCGAAGGCGTCGGCACTGCCACCCTCGCAACAGCCTGACCCACTACCCAAATCCCGACCACAAAAAAGGGGACTTTCGTCCCCTTGCGGTATCGCCTGGCTTGTCACCAGTCCATCAATAAATATCCTTCGACAACAACGTAAACGGCGTCTTTACCAGGATCTTCAAATCCAGCCACAACGACCAGTTGTTGATGTAATGCAGGTCCATCTCCACACGCCGCTGCATCTTGTCGATGGTGTCGGTCTCGCCACGGCAGCCGCTGATTTGCGCCAGCCCGGTGATGCCCGGTTTGATTCGATGGCGAGCCATGTACGCGAGGATTTTCCCCGAGTAGTAGTGGTTGTGCGCTACAGCGTGCGGACGTGGACCGACCAGGGCCATCTGCCCCTGCAGCACGTTGAACAACTGCGGCAGCTCATCCAGCGAGGTGCGGCGAATGAAGCGCCCGACCGCAGTAATGCGCGAGTCATTACGGCTGGCCTGAACTACTTCGCGATCATCGTGCACGCGCATGGAGCGGAATTTCCACACCTGAATCACCTTGCCGTTCCAGCCGTGGCGATCCTGTTTGAAGAACACCGGCCCCGGCGAGTTGATCTTCACCGCCAGCGCGATGAACAGCAGCACCGGGCTCAGCAGGATGATCGCCAGCAGCGCCACGCCTTTTTCCACCAGACTCTTGCTCAGCGCAGCGGTAGGGCGGCTGGTCAGCGGACTTTCGTTGAGGCAGATCGCCGGCAGACCATCCACGACCTTCACCGAGTGGTTGAGCAGGGTCAGACTGTTCAAGTCCGGCACCCAGACCACATCGACGTTGGCGCCGAGCAAATCGACGTACATCGCTTCGATTTTCGCGGCCTCGGCCAGCGGCAGGGTGATGTACAACCGGCGGATGTCATGGTCCTTGATCAGCTTGAGCAAATCTTCCTGATCACCGACCACACGCGGCGCATTCGAATCCAGATTCGGTGTCGCGCCATTGCTGACCAAACCTACCAGCGGCAGGTTTTCCACCTGACTGATCTTCTTCGCCAGACCCAGAGCCAGCTCGCCAGTGCCGACGATCAGCGTCTTCTGTGCGCTGGTGCGGGAACGCTGGTAGTACTTGGAAAAGGCATGCAGCGGCGCGTACATCAACGCCTGACCGAGGAAGCCGTAGACCGCCCAGCTCAGCGTCACTTCGCGGGAGAACACTTCGTCGGCCTTGCACACGAACGCGATGCCGGCCAGCGCCACCATGGTCATCGACCAGCCCATGAACAAGCGTCCAAGCCCGGTCAGGTAATTGTCCTGCTTGCGGTACACGCCGCTAAACGTATACGCCGGTACCGAGGCCAATACCGCCAGTGTCGCGCACATGCGGTAATAGAACTCGACGGTGCCTGTGTGCCGTTCAGCCAGTATGAATAACAACGCAACAATGAAAGCCTGCGCCAATGCCCATTGGCCCCAGAAGGTAAGTCCCTTGAGGCCGTTATTTCGATTGATCCGTAGAGAAAGTTCCATGAGATATCCCCAGAAATACGTCCATTCAGGTTTCGACAGTTGAAGTCCGAGTTGCTAGATAGGCTTGTTGTTGTTATTGGACGAGTGTCCTGAGGTAACAACGTCGATAGGCCGAACTGTCGTCAATCAATAGACTAAGTTATTGCTGGAGAGGGTGTCTGACGAGTTCTAACAAGATGGCACAGTGCCAACTTTTTAATAATCAAATACAAGGCTGTTAGAAAAGGTCGCAGAGCAGGGGGTGAATAAATTATGTTGTGTTTGTTACTGTAGGAGGGGTGGAGGCAGGGAGCTATTATTACCAGGGGGGAAGCCAAACAGAGTGCTCTTGTTGTTTTTGTAATCGCACTGTTTTCTGTTTGTTTTGTTCGCGGATATCGGCGGTATTTACGCAACGATTTCCTGGATGAGGCAATAACCGCGGTTTCTTACGGCACGGAACAATCGCTCACCATTACTCGCGTTTTTGAACTTGTCCTGCAGGCGACTCAGGCACATCTCCAGGCCGCGATATTGCTCCGGCTCGCGGCCGATGCTGAGGATCAGGTCATCTCGACTGACTACACGTTCTTCGTGATGGAGCATTTTGCGCACCAGCGCGGTTTCCAGTCCGGTAAGGCTGATCTCGACGCCTTCCTTGACCAGGGCGCCTTGATCGTTGTCCAGATGCCAGGTCTCGTTGCAGGTGGCGGCGTCTTCGATGGCGGCAGTGCGGTTGTCGCTCTCTGCACTTTGAAACGGCTTCGCCGATTGTGCGGACAACCATTCCGATTCGAGGGTGGCCAATATGCGCTGGGTGTCGTGTTCAATCGTGCGGGCAACGTTTTTCCGGGTGCCCCTTGGGTAAGTGAACTCCATCAGCATGGGAGCGGAAGAGGGCGAAGTAGCACCTTCAATAAACATTTGTGCCTGAGACGTGCCAAACGAATTGAAGCGCTCGCTGGACAGAATGCTCTCAAGTTCACGCTGCGACGTTGTACTGTTGGTCACGACGACAAAATATTTTCTTGGGAGGGTTGTACTAGTTTCCATGTCTCTCTCCTAAAATGTGCACCAAAATGGGCGAAAAGGTAAATCGGCAGGCGAGCAATAACTTCCTTGGAAGTAACCGACAGGCAGGGTCTGGGCCCAAAATGGCCTCGATAAATTCCACTCGTTCTGCTGCTATGTTGTTAAGTTTATTGTTATGGTTCCGTGTAGCCGTGCTCATTCAATGGCTTGATTATAATTAGATGTGAAGTACAACTTGAGCTGTATGGTTGCATATGACGATCCTTCGTGATTATGCAAAGAGAATGGCTGCCCGAGAGTCAGGCAGTCGATATCAGACCCCGCATCAGGCGATAGCCGTAGCCGCGGATGCTCTGAATCGCGTTGGTACCATACATGTCCTTGATTTTTCCACGCAAGCGGCTGATGGATTTTTCCAGCGCTCTCGGGTCGTAGAAATTGGTATTGAGCCCCATGATGCTGGCAATTTCATCATGGCTGAGAATGTGGTTGCTGGTCTGCGCAAAGGCTTCCAGGATCTTCATCTCGGCAAACGAGATGTCGAGTTTCTGGCTGGCGCCGCCGAGCAGGCAGATGCGCGTCGGGTCGAGCGTCAGATTGATATCCCGCTGCCATTCTTCGCTGTTGAAGAACTCACCGAGCAACTCGTCGCCCTCGTCGGAAAGGGTATTGAGTTTGATACAGAAGTCGGCACCGGCCAGGAAGTACTTGATCTTGTTGAAGGCGCCGCGACCGGTAATGACTGCGCAGATGATTGGCTTCAAGTTGTCGGAACGCAGGTTCTCGATCAACGCAAGATTGTCTTCCAGCGCTTGCGGACTGTCGATAACGATGAAGATGGCTCGATACGAACCAGAAAGTTCATTGTTATAGGAACTAGTGTACGAACCGGCCTCAAGTGCCATATCAGTGCGTACGTGCTTTGCGATCAGCGCACTAAAATGTTCGGCCACGCCACGGGTACGGCCCAGTGTGAGAACACCGGGTACGTCGTTTGTCGGGCGCGGACTTCTAGTCGCCAAGTTCCCTGAGAGCATCATGCTTTGACTCGAATTAGGTGCTGACATCGGGATGTTAAAGCACCGGTTCTCATCTGTGACTGACAATTGGTAACATTCACGCGATTTTTAGACGTGGCTCCCGAGTTTTCTAACAATAATTAAGCATTTCAAGCTTTTAGTTGATTTTCTCGGGGTTGTGAACTAGTCGTTACATGATGGCGATGTGGAATTGTGCCACTATTTTGAATCTATGGCGATGGCTTTATTCATGTCCAATTGCCACTGTCGACGATCCTGAGACAATGTGAGCTGGATCACACTTTATTGGCCAGTCGAACTTTTTTCTACTATAGCCCTAAATATTTTTCGTGTAGTTCGTAGGCGGACGTTTATTAACATGGCTTGAGTGTGTCTTTTGATAAGACATATTCTCCGTCGCCTGATCAGGCAATGGGTGTCGCGTTATACCGATTGTTTAACTTCAGATACTCTATTCCTGAATACAGTTGACCGGTCGCTCATCAAGAGCGCTCTGACGGAGGATTAATGGATTTCTGGACCTTTATCCAGGTGTTGATATTGGGCGCGGTAGAAGGCCTGACCGAGTTCTTGCCGATCTCCAGTACCGGCCACCAGATCATCGTCGCCGACCTGCTGGACTTCGGCGGCGAACGCGCGATGGCGTTCAACATCATTATTCAGCTGGGCGCGATCCTGGCCGTGGTCTGGGAGTTTCGCCCGAAGATCTTCGACATCGTCAAAGGCCTGCCCACCCAACGCAATGCGCAACGTTTCACCCTCAACCTGCTGATCGCGTTCCTCCCGGCGGTGGTCCTCGGCGTGCTGTTCGCTGACAAAATCCATCAATACCTGTTTAACCCGATCACTGTGGCCATGGCCTTGGTGGTGGGCGGCATCATCATGTTGTGGGCCGAACAGCGCAACCATTCGGTGAGCGTCGATCACGTCGACGACATGCGCTGGTCAGACGCGTTGAAAATCGGTTTCGTGCAATGCCTGGCAATGATTCCCGGCACGTCCCGCTCCGGCTCGACCATCATCGGCGGTTTATTGTTCGGCTTGTCCCGGAAAGCCGCCACAGAGTTCTCGTTTTTCCTCGCCATGCCGACCATGGTCGGCGCCGCGGTGTACTCCGGCTACAAATACCGCGACCTGTTCCAGGCCGGCGACCTGCCAGTGTTCGCCCTCGGTTTCGTCATCGCCTTCATCTTCGCCATGATCGCCGTGCGCGGCCTGCTCAAATTCATTGCCAACCACAGCTACGCCGCGTTCGCCTGGTATCGGATCGCGTTTGGCTTGTTGATTCTGGCGACGTGGGTGTTTGGCTGGGTGAACTGGACGGAAGCGGCGGCGGGGTGATGCGCACGCCAGGCGGATCAACCCGCCTGGCGCATTTTACGGAAGGAGGGCATCAACGCCCTTGCAGCAACTCGCCGGCCTGATCCAGCAACGCCAGCGGATCCTTGGCCTTGTGAATATCCACCGACAACAACTGACGGAATTTACGCGCCCCCGGGAACCCGGTGCCCAGCCCCAGCACGTGCCGCGTGATGTGATGCATCGCACCGCCCGCCTGCAAATGCTCGGCAATATATGGCCGCAACTGCGCCAGCGCCTCGGCCCGGCTGATCACCGGCGCGCTGCTGCCGAACAACTGCTGATCCACCTCCGCCAGCAAATACGGATTGTGATAAGCCTCGCGCCCAAGCATCACACCGTCAAAGGTCTGCAAATGCTCATGGCAGGCCTCCATCGTCTTGATCCCGCCGTTCAGCACAATCTCCAGCTCCGGAAAATCTGCCTTCAACTGCGCCGCCACGTCATACCGCAACGGCGGAATGTCGCGATTCTCCTTCGGCGACAAGCCCTCCAGAATCGCAATCCGCGCATGCACGGTAAAACTGGTACACCCGGCATCCCGCACCGTCCCGACGAAATCACACAACTCGGCGTAACTGTCCCGCCCATTGATCCCGATCCGATGCTTCACCGTCACCGGAATCGACACCGCATCGCGCATCGCCTTCACACAATCCGCCACCAACTGCGGATGCCCCATCAGGCACGCACCGATCATATTGTTCTGCACCCGATCACTCGGGCAGCCCACATTCAGATTCACCTCGTCGTAACCATGCGCCTGCGCCATGCGCGCGCAGGCGGCCAGATCCAGCGGAACACTACCGCCCAACTGTAGCGCCAGCGGATGCTCGGCTTCGTTGTGACGGAGGAACCGTTCGTGATCGCCGTTGAGGAGAGCGCCGGTGGTGACCATTTCGGTGTAGAGCAGGGCGTTCTTCGACAGGAGGCGTAGGAAGTATCTGCAATGCCTATCAGTCCAGTCCATCATCGGGGCGACGGAGAAGCGGCGGGAGAGTGGGGCGGGTGTGGCGGAGATAGGGGACATTGGCGGTTCTGGATTGGGTGGGGCTGGGAGGTGGGGGAGTTTATCAGGAATGGGGGCGGACGGGTTTGGAGGCTGGTGGAGGTCTGTCTTCTTTGCTCATTAATAGTGGATGCTTGGTAGTAAATAAATCTGACCTACGCAGTTGTCTATTATGTGGGCCATTTCTTACTCCTTTAACTCGTCGCAGGGAAATAGGTGTACTGGATTTATTTTTTTGTGCGCGGATTTATTTCTGATAGTGTTTTTGGATGTCCTTCCAGATGTAGCCATATCTGAATTCAAGCCAGCGTATTAGTAATTTGTCCCATTGTCGGCGGAAGTTGCTTTTCTCTCTTGCCTCCAGCATTTCATTTATGTCAGCTTTCAAGTTTTCTAAATTGAATGCTGACCATGTCATTGGAATCACCGTCTCAAGGTTCGTATGACAGACAGGTGCTACCTCATGATAAAGAATTCGCCTGATTTCCTCAGGGTCATAGTCTTCAGTTTGGCGTGCAATAGCTTCGTAATCAACTTCTGTATCAACAAAAGCGTCAGATAGCGCCCAATAGACGTAAGCGAGTTTCTCATCCATCATTGAACGTTCCATGCCAAGAGAAACATCGGGTAAAAAATTGGCGAGTTTATTTAGATAAAGCCGCCAATTTTTAGAGGCACAGCTCAGCACTACTTTGCCTGCTTCTCTTTCATTTTCTCGATGGCATTAGGTAGGTTTTGAATAAATTTAACACCTAGATAAAAGGACCCTTTGCCGACCAGCTTTGCCGCCGAAGCAGCCCGGTCCATACCCGTACCATGGGAAAAATCATCCTTAACTTCACTCCACGCTTCGCCCATCATTTTATCCAGCGACTCGTTGAAAGAAGGTCCGCTTTTTTCCTGAATCTCGTCGTCCATGCTTTTTCCTCAGGTAAGCAAGCTCACAGCGATAATATGAGCTTGCTATGCAGGTAATCTGTTGGTTTTAGGTTTCTACTGCAGAAATGATTTTTGCCTGACCGCGCGCTCGTTCCTTGATTTTTTCCTTTGCCTGACTCGCACTGCTCGCTCGTACACTGGTAGTGATTACCGAAGAGTTCGTACCGCGAGTAAACGTTATGCGGAAGTTCTTGTCGCTCATCCTTGCTTCTCCCAATGATATCAATATGCCTTGCAGGCAAATATTTATCAGTTGGGCTTTAAAAGCACAACCCTGTACGACAGATTGATCTGTCCGACGCCACTTGGCGTAAGACAGGACTACATCCACTCATGCGGTCGCGGCTACCCGGTTTAACAGGCCTTCTGAGCAAGCAGCCTTAGCAACATATGCTTGAAACGCGTTCATTCCCCAGGCTGAATTAGTCTGATGATCGCTGCAGCCAGTTTGCCGCTGTGATTTAAATGCAGTACTCCTCAAACTCCTTCCAAACGATTACTTCCACATTTGTTTAAATGAGGCCCGCTGTCGCTGTCCCGCTCCTACACCACCTTGCGCCTCCCCCTACACCTAAGACAGAATCCGCCGGCTTGTGCGTCTAGCTCGCGGGTTCTATCGTCCCTCCGTCACTGAAAACCAGTGATCGGGTTTGGTAGCCCGTCTCCGTCAGAAGCACAAGACTACTGTCTTGCGAGGGCGTTTCTCGTCTTCGTTTTATGGTGGTCATGCGCGGGGCGTCTGCGGATGCGCCGGGGTTCCTGACGACCGGTCTACCAACCTGCGTATGGCCTCCACCCTTCGTTTGGTAGCGAGAGTGATGGCTCCTTTTCGTTTATCCGTCAGGAGTTACACCATGTTCAAACCAACACCGAATCCACCCGAAACCAACCCCGCGTCCCCCTACGAATCCCTCGATTCCCGCAAACTCCACGAAGCCGCCGAGCGCGCCCTCGATCACTACCTCACCCCGGCCAGCCAGATCATGGCCAGTGGTGATCAATCCAGACCGATGTTCCTCGCCAACCCGGCCTACGACACTGAGTCCCTGCTCGCCAACGCCAGCGAGTCCCTGGGTTCCGCCACGACCATGCTCAATGACTTCGCCGCGTTGCTGGATGTCTCGCACCGCAAGACGCTGCTGGGTATTGCGCAGGTGGTGATGTTGGGAGAATTGGCGGTGAATCAGGCGTTGGATAACGTCGAGCTCAAGGCGTAGAGCGCTGCCCTCCGTGACGAGCGGCGAGGTCGTGGTCGCGGAGGGTGTTCTGTCGATGTGCAAAACAACCGCCGAAAACGACGGGTTTCAGCCTGTTTCCGGAGCAATAGCGATGTGCCACAGAAAGTGATGGCAATGCGTCATCACGCGCTCAAAAAAGTTCAACGATTATACAAAAATATAAAGTTGTACAACTTTTCCCAAAATTTATAGCATCCGTTCCAACACCTTTGCTGAAACGATAAATCCAGCGTCAGTCCTGGATTTGTCCGCTGGTGCGTGGGCCGTTGGTACGGCTTTTCGCGTCAGGTTGTTGCAGCCGGGTCAGTGGAAGCTGCCCGTATTTCGCCCAGGACGACGACCCCGAATATGAGCGGTAACTCCGGTTATCAGAGATCTACTTTTTGTGCCTGACGTTGAATCGCGTCACGGCGTTAGAGGCTGAACATGGCAGAAGCATCGAATTTCCTGGGCAACATCAGGGTTTCCCGAAAGTTGGGGGCCGGGTTTGGCGTTCTTTTGCTGGCGGTGGGGGCGGTGGCCTTCATTGGCTATAGCAGTAGCAATGTGCTGGTTGATCGCCTGGGTACCACGCGTTTGATCGGTACGCTCAACGATGCGACGCAGGACATGCGGCTGTCGGAGAAGCAGTACGAAGCGGCGGCGGATGTCGCTTATGCCGAGGCTTATCAGTCGCAGCTGACGGTGTTGCAAGGGCTGATCGCCAAGGCGTTGCAGACCCTGACGCGGGCGGAAAACCAGCAGGCCTTGAAGCGTTTGCAGGAC
The DNA here is from genome assembly GCF_036346455.1 of Pseudomonas sp. AM14(2022). NCBI lineage: Bacteria > Pseudomonadati > Pseudomonadota > Gammaproteobacteria > Pseudomonadales > Pseudomonadaceae > Pseudomonas > Pseudomonas sp. AM14(2022). The sequence continues at coordinate 228,304 of NZ_JAOTNY010000007.1, read as the reverse complement.
ACCACGCTGGCTTACGATCAGCAGGTCAAGCGTTTGGTCGAGGCGGACAAGGCGACCAGCGATGCGCTGAAACCATTGGGAGCGATGTCGGACAAGTACGCCGAGACCTTCAACAGCATGTTCGAGAGCACCACGGCCAGCGCGTTGGCGTCTGCCGACAGTGCGCGGGTGGCGGATTTGCGCACGGTGGCGGATCTGCGCAATGGCATGACGATGTTTCGGCTGATGTTGCGGCGTTATATCGCCGTGCCGAGCGAGGCCAACAAGCAGGTGCTGCTGGACACCACCGATGCGTTTCTGGCCGACATAAACAAGGCGCGCAGCGGTTTGCCGGCGACCCTGTCGAGTCAGCTTGAAGAGGCGCAGGCCGGCATGCGCCGTTATCGTGAGGTGCTGGTGCAGGTCGCCGCGCTGTTCGAGCAGAAGCAGAGCCTGCGCCAGCAGGTGGATCAACAAAGCCAGGCGATGGACAGCATCATGACCGGCCTGATGGACACCCAGCAGCGTCTGGCGCGCGACGATCAACATCGTGCGTTTATCCAGATTACCGTGCTGACGGTGCTGGCGCTGGTGGTTGGTCTGCTGGCTGCAGTGCTGATTTCGCGGCAGATCACCGTGCCGCTGGCGCTGACGGTGGAACTGGCGCGACGGATTGCCAAGGGCGATCTGACGGTGCAAGCCAAATCCAGCCGCAAGGATGAGTTGGGCGATCTGCAAAACGCGATGCAGGACATGGCGCAAAGCCTGAACACGCTGGTGCAGGGGATCGGTAACGGTGTCACGCATATTTCGACATCGGCGGAGAAGCTCTCGGCGATGAGCGAGCAGACCAGCGCCGGTGTGCGTCAGCAGAAAGTCGAGGTGGATCAGGTCGCCACGGCGATGCACGAAATGGCCTCGACCGTGCAGGAGGTGGCGCGCAACACCACCGACGCATCCGCCGCCGCGACCCTGGCCGATCAGCAGGCACGACACGGCAGTGCGGTGGTCAAGCAGGCGACCGTGCAAATCAGCGAACTGTCGGTGGCGATCGAGGAGTTGGGCGCGGCGATGAACGTGCTGTCCCAGGACAGCGAGCAGATCGGCAAGGTCATCGATGTGATCAAGGCTGTCGCCGAGCAGACCAACTTGCTGGCGCTGAACGCGGCGATTGAAGCGGCGCGGGCGGGGGAGCAGGGCCGTGGTTTTGCCGTGGTTGCCGATGAAGTGCGCTCGCTGGCGCAGCGCACCCAGGATTCGACCAAGGAAATCGAAGCGCTGATTGTCACTCTGCAGCAGGGCACGCAAGCGGCATCTACGCTGATGACATCCAGCCGCGAGCGCACGCTGGACACCGTGGTGCTGGCGCAGAAAGCCGAGCAGGCGATTACCGAGATCAACCATTCGATCGGCACGATCCAGCAAATGAGCCTGCAGATTTCCGCCGCCGCCGAGCAGCAAAGTGCGGTGGCCGATGAGATCAATCGCAGCATCGTCAGTGTGCGCGATGTGGCCGATCAGTCGGCCGTCGCCAGCGAAGAAAGTGCTGCCGCGACCATTGAGCTGGCATCGCTGGGCCAGGACCTGCAACGCATGACGGCGCATTTCCGCACCTGATGGCATTTCGCAATGAACTTGGCCGGAATTGACCGGTCAGCCTGTATAAGCGGGGGCCGCCAAGCGGCGCCACCCGGTCCGTGCAGTGATTTTTTTCTGGGCCATGGATGGTTGCAACCCGCTCTCAGGGGGCGTCATGACCAATACACCAATTTTCCCCCAGCCCAGCGGGGGGTGCCAAGGATGCTGGCAAAAAGGCGAGGCCGATATGGCGTTCTCCTTCGCGTTCCAGCCGATTGTCGATGTGCGTGATCAATCGACCTTCGCCCACGAGGCACTGGTCCGGGGCGTGCAGGGCGAAGGCGCACTGTCGGTTCTGCAGCAAGTCGATGACCAGAACCGCTATCGCTTCGATCAACTATGCCGCGTGCGGGCGATCTCCACGGCAGCGCAGTTGGGGCTCACCGGGTTTCTTTCGATCAACTTCCTGCCGAACGCCGTTTATCGTCCGGACCTGTGCATTCGCAGCACGCTGGAGGCGGCCCGCGCACACGCGTTTCCGCTTGATCGACTGATCTTCGAAGCGGTCGAGGGCGAGCACGTTGAAAGCAATAAGCACTTGATGAACATCCTGCGCGAGTATCGCGAGTTTGGTTTCAAGACGGCCATTGATGACTTCGGTGCGGGGTATTCCGGGCTGAATCTGCTGGCGGACTTTCAGCCGGATCTGATCAAACTGGACATGGCGCTGATCCGCGATATCCACCGAGACCGTGTGCGTCAGGCGATCGTGCGGGGCGTGGTGGGCATGTGTACTGAACTGGGGATCGAGGTGATTGCCGAGGGCATCGAGCACCCGGAGGAACGGGACTTTCTCGCCGATTGCGGGATTTATCTGATGCAGGGTTTCTGGTTCGCCAAACCGGCGTTTGAGGCGATGGCGCAGATTCCGCTGGAGGCGTGGCAGCCGATTTGAGGCGAACCTGAACCCGCGCTGTCGATCAGCAAAGTTTCATCTTGCCGGGTGCGGCGAAGGCCTAGGATGCTTGCACAAGATCATCCCAAGGGGAGCCGTACCATGCGCACCAATGTCGTCAAAGTGCTGTTGATCGCCGCAGCTGTCTCGGTATTGAGTGCCTGTTCGGGCGCTGGTGGGCTGACCACCACCAGTTGTTTCTCCTCGGATTGTCAGTCGCCTGAGGGGCGCACCAATGCAACGACCCTCAAATTCGGTGGTAACAGTATTGGTAGCAGCTTGAACCAGTACAGCTCCGGGATGTTGCATGATGATTGAACAAAATCGAGGCTGAACCTGTGGCGAGGGAGCTTGCTCCCGCTGGGGCGCGCAGCGGCCCCAGAAAAGAAGGCCTGCTGCGCAGTCCAGCGGGAGCAAGCTCCCTCGCCACAAATGTTTGTGCCTGGAAGATTACTGCGGCACTGCCAGCCACTCACCAATGACCTTCTGATAACTGCCAGTGACTTTACTCAGATGCAGCCACTGATCAACGTACAGTTTCCAGCTGATGTCATCGCGCGGCAGCAGATAAGCCTTCTCACCGTACTGCATGTATTGGTGCGGATTCACCGCGCACAACCCCGGTTTGAGTTTCTGCTGATACAGCGCTTCCGAGGCGTCGGTGATCATTACGTCGGCCTTGTTGTCGAGCAGTTGCTGGAAGATCGTCACGTTGTCGTGCAGCGCCAGTTGCGCCTTGGGCAGGAAGGCGTGGACGAAGGCTTCGTTGGTGCCGCCGGCGGGTTCGACCAGACGCACGTTGGGCTGGTTGATCTGCTCGACGGTCTGGTACTTGGCCTGCTCGGCGCAGCGCACCAGCGGGATCTTGCCGTCGCTGTCGAGGGTGTTGCTGAAGTAGGCTTTTTTCTGCCGCTCCAGCGTCACCGAAATGCCGCCCATGCCGATGTCGCACTTGCCGGCCTGCATGTCCGGCATCAGGGTTTTCCAGGTGGTTTGCACCCACTCGACCTTGACTCCTAGGCTGTCGGCCAGCGAGCGCGCCATGGCGATGTCGATGCCCTCGAAGTCGCCGTCGGTGCGCTTGAAGGTGTAGGGCTTGTAGTCGCCGGTGGTGCAGACGCGCAGTTGGCCTTGTTGCTGGATGCTGTCGAGGTGCGAAGGGCTTTCCTGCGCCTGAACGCCAGCGGCCAGGGTCAGCGCGCCGCAAAGGATCATCGTGCTTTTTAGAATGGTCATGGACATCGGGCTTCTGCAGAGGACGGTGAGCCAGTGTAGTGAAAGGCCTTCTCGGGTGTCATCCCGCGTCCGGACTCAACGTGCCGAGCCACGCCACCAACGCCACGATCAGCAGGGCCATGCCCAGTTCCAGCAGCACGCTGCGCCTGAGTGCATGCGCCGCGATGACGTGCTGTCCATCGCGTAGCGATCGCTCCAGCGCAGGCCCAAGGTGAAAGCGGTTCAGCGCCGCCAGAACCAGCATCACGGCAAACAGCAAAACCTTGATCGCCAGCAACATCCCATAGGTGCCGAGCAGCACCTCATCCAGCCTCGGGCCGACGATGAACAGGTAATTCACCACGCCGCTCACTGACAGCGTCAGCACAATCGCCGCGCCGATCCATTCGAAGCGTTTCACCGCCGCAGCCAGCAGGCGAATCCGTGCTTCATCCACACCACCCCGCGCCAGCAGCACCAGCGCCAGCATACCGCCCAACCATGCCCCCGCCGCCAGCAGATGCAGGATGTCGCTGAGGAAATGCCAGACCCGCAGCGAGCCCTCGTCCATTGCTCCGTGCCCACTCCACGCAAGGGAGGTGAGGGCGACCGCGCCGGCCATCGACGCGAGCCACTTCCCCGGCTGAGCCAGCACCACGATCAGTGCAATCATGCGCAGCGCCCACGCCAACCCGACGTCCGTTTCCAGCAGCATCATCTGCAGGTGCGGCCAGAGTGCGGCGAGTTCGGTTTCGCCACTCATGGCGCTCGTCATCAGCAGCACTCCAGCCACTGACAGCAGGGCCCCGATCAACGCCAATCCACGCAACAGCGGCCTGAACCGCAGCGGCGCGTTCACGCTGTACAGCGCAAACAACGCCACCCCGAACAACAGCAGCAAATCCACATACAACGCCAGGCGCAGAATGATGTTGATCAGTCCAGCCATCGCTCACTGCACTTTGAACGTGACGTTGCCGGTGATCGGGTGCGTGTCGGACGACACCGCGCGCCACTCGACCTTGTAGGTGCCGGCGGGCAACGGCGTGAGCGGGGTGACGAGCATGGATTTCGGGTCGCTGCCGGCGCTGACTCTGGCCTTCATCGGCATCGGCGAATGAGCCATGCCCGGCATCTCGGTCATCACCAATTTGGCGCCGGAGAACTGAGTCAGCAGGCTCTCGGAAAAGTGCAGTTCGATCTTGTCGGGAGCCGCGCCGTCGGCACCTTCGGCCGGGGTTGATGACAGCAGTTTCGGGTGAGCCTGAGCGAGGCTGCTCAGGAGCAATCCGCTGGCGAGTACAAGGGTGATATTCAACGTGCGCATGCAAGACCTCTGGGGTTGTTTTTCAATGGGATTCAGAACCATAGCCGCACACCAAGCACGAGCCGTGCTTCGCTGCGATTTTCGCCTTCTTCGCGGACGTAATCGGCGGTGTTGCCGTAGGTGCGGTGCCACGTCACGCCGAGGTACGGCGCAAATTCGCGGCGGATTTCGTAGCGCAGGCGCAGGCCGGCTTCAGTGTTCGACAGGCCGGAGCCGAGGCCCCGTTGCGGGTCGTTTTTGCCGTAGACGTTGAGCTCGGCGGTGGGCTGCAGGATCAGCCGATTGGTCAGCAGAATGTCGTAATCGCCCTCCAACCGCAGTGCGCTTTGTCCGCCTTCGCCGAGAAACGCCGTGGCCTCGGCTTCGAAGTTGTACAGCGCCATGCCCTGAACACCGAACGCGGCCCAGGTTTGCGGCGCGCCGGGTTTGAAGTCCTGACGCACGCCGCTGACCACGTCCCACCACGGCGAAATCGCATGGCCCCACAAAGCCTGGAGCTCGGCATCCTCGGTCTTGCCGTTGCTGCGTTCGCCTTCGGAGCGCAGCCACAGGCGATCGATGTCGCCGCCGATCCAGCCGGACAGATCCCAGGCCAAAGCGCTGCCGTCATCGGCGTTTTGCCATTCGAGTTTGTCGGCGAGGAAGTAGCTGTTGATCGCGCTGTCGTGCACCTGATGGCCGGCGGGGCTGACAAACACGGCGGCGCGGTCGGCGTCGGTCAGCACCGGGATCGGCGTGCGACTTTCAGTCGGCGCGGCGGGCTGCATCATGCCGTCGTCCATGCTCTGCATCGAGTGATCCATGCCGGGCATCTGACTGTGATCCATGCCTTGCATGTCGTCGGCGGCCATGACGGAGCTGCCGAGGATTAACAAGGAGAACGCTGCGAATCGAGTCATGTTCGGCCCCTTCATTCTTCCACCCGCACTTCGCGGAACATGCCGGTTTCCATGTGATAAAGCAGATGGCAGTGATAGGCCCAGCGGCCCAATGCATCGGCCGTCACCCGGTAGCTGCGACGGGTACCGGGGGGTATGTCGATGGTGTGTTTGCGCACCTGAAAGTTGCCGTTCTCGTCTTCCAGATCGCTCCACATGCCGTGCAGGTGGATGGGGTGGGTCATCATGGTGTCGTTGACCAGCACCAGACGGATGCGCTCGCCGTACTTGAGGCGCAGCGGCTCGGCGTCGGAGAATTTGATGCCGTTGAACGACCAGGCGAACTTCTCCATGTGCCCGGTCAGGTGCAGCTCGATCGTGCGCCCGGGATCGCGGCCGTCCGGGTCTTCGAAGGTGCTGCGCAGATCGGCGTAGGTCAGCACGCGACGGCCGTTGTTGCGCAGGCCGAGGCCAGGGTCGTCGAGTTTCGGCGCGGTGCTCATGGCTTGCATGTCCACCAGCGGATTGTCCTGTTCGCTGGCGGGGTGCGATTGCATCGGGCCCATGGCCGAGTGATCCATGCCCGCCATGGCGCTCATGTCCATCGAGCCGTGATCCATCCCGGCCATGCCCATGTCATCCATGGTCACCAGCGGGCGCGGGTCCAGCGCAGGCACCGGTGCTGCCAGACCGGCGCGGGTGGCGAGGGTGGCGCGGGCGTAACCACTGCGATCCATGGCCTGGGCAAACAGGGTGCAGGCCTCGCTGTCAGGCTCGACGATCACGTCGTAGGTTTCCGCTACGGCGATGCGCAGCTCGTCGACGCTGACCGGTTTGACGTGCAAACCGTCTGCCGCGACCACGGTCATTTTCAGCCCCGGAATGCGCACGTCGAAGTAAGTCATGGCCGAGCCGTTGATCAGCCGCAGGCGCAGTTTTTCACCGGGGTGAAACAGTCCGGTCCAGTTGCTGTCGGGCGTGTGGCCGTTGATCAGGAAGGTGTAGGTGGCGCCACTGACGTCGGCGATGTCGGTGGGGTTCATCTTCATTTGCGCCCACATCGTGCGGTCGGCGACGGTGGCCCCCCAGCCTTTGTCGCTGACGTCGTCGATGAAATCGCCAACGGTGCGCTTGTGGTCGTTGTAGTAGTCGGACTGCTTTTTCAGGGTCTTCATCAGGCTGGCCGGGTCTTCGTCGGTCCAGTCGCTGAGCATCACCACGTAGTCGCGGTCGTAGTGGAACGGCTCCGGCTCTTTCGCGTCGATCACCAGCGGCCCGTAAACCCCGGCCTGCTCCTGCAAGCCGGAATGGCTGTGATACCAGTAAGTGCCGTGCTGCCGCACCTTGAACTGGTAGACGTATACGCCGCCGGGTTCGATGCCGTGAAAACTCAGACCCGGCACGCCGTCCATGTTGGCTGGCAGCAGGATGCCGTGCCAATGAATCGAAGTGCTGTCCTTGAGCCGGTTGCGCACCCGCAACGTCACCGTATCACCCTCGCGCCAGCGCAAGAGCGGGCCGGGCAGGCTGCCATTGATGGTCAGCGCAGTGCGCGGGCTGCCGGTGAAGTTGACCGGGGTTTCGCCGATGAACAGCTCGAATTCGCTGCCGCTCAGTTCGTTGATCTGCCCAGGCGGGGTCAGCGCCCAGACCGGCGCGCGCCACAGACCGAGGCCGCCGAGCAGGCCGCTGGCGGCCAGGCCTTTGACGAAGGTGCGTCTTGAGGTGTTGGAAGGCATGCGCTGGAAGTCCCCGTTTGATTCATGACGGGGAGGCTACCCAGCGCTGGCTTTCAGTTGGCTGAGAGGGGGATTACAGTTTTGACAGTTTGGCCACTCGCGTTACAGGCCGAGCCCTTCCTGCACCACCTGCAACAGGTTGTTCTCGGTCAGCGCAATCGCATCCAGTTCCTGACCGGTTTCCACCGTTTGCAACCACCAATGGCTTTCATGATGTTCATCGACGGTGCGCAGCAGATAGGTGTTGCGATCCGGCAGGGTGATCTGCACGCGGCCGGCGCCGTCTTCGGTAAACCGGGCGATGGGATCAAAGGTCAGGGTTTGCTGGTTGGCTTCAATCACCAGTTGGTCGATCGCGTAATCGTGGCTTTCGCCATCGGGTGAGCTTTCGCAAACGTGGGTCGGGTTGCGACGGATTTTCAGGCCCACTTCAGTGACTGGCTGCAGCCAGGCCTCGATGCGGTGGTACAGATCGTAGACCTGCGCCGGCCAGCAATCGATCTCCAGCGCGGCATCCGCATGGGTGTGCCGGGTTTGCTTGAGTTTGGCGGCCAGTTCGTCTGCTTTACTCATTTCGGATCCCTTGGTTTGATGTCTGCCTGTTAATCGTAGACCGTTCAACGGCGTACGGCCTTGCCTTGCGTCATGCGCTTGCAACACAAGCATGGCGAAATCAGCGCTGGCCAAGTCTGGTCAGCATCGAAAACCACGGACGCAGGCGTCCCAAGGAGCGGGTACATGAAAAAGCTGTTTACAATTCTGGCGCTGATCGCGCTGACGGCCGGTAGCATCGGCCTGAGTTCGGCGCGTCAGTCGAACGCCAGCAAGGTGCAAACGGAAGCGGTAGCGGGGCAGTTCGATTACTACCTGCTGACGTTGTCCTGGTCGCCGACCTTTTGCCTGACACACAAGGACGACGCGCAGTGTTCCGGCAAGGGTTACGGTTTCGTGCTGCATGGTCTGTGGCCGCAATACGCCAATGGCGGCTGGCCGGAGTCCTGCCCACCGCTGACCACGTTGTCGGCGGCGGAAACCACCAAGGGCCTGACGCTGTTCCCGACCAAGAAACTGCTCGATCACGAATGGTCCAAGCACGGCACCTGCAGCGGCCTGGGCGCGATGGGTTATCTGGACGAAGCGGACAAAGCGGTCGGCGCGGTGAAAATCCCGCAGGAGCTGCAACCGTTCAGTTCCTCGTACTACTTCGAAGCCCAGGAAATCGCCGACCTGTTCCGCAAGGCCAACCCGGGGATCCCGGCCAATGGCATCGCGGTGATCTGCAGCGGCCCGGAACTCTCGGAAGTGCGGGTGTGCATGGGCAAGGATCTGCAGTTTGGCGCGTGCGGCAAGGGCGTGAAGACCCAGTGCCGGGCGGGGGATATTCGGGTGCCGCCGTCGCGTTGATGTGAGTGGTTGCACGAATGAAAAAGGCGCCTCGATCGGGCGCCTTTTTTTGCCTGGAGGTTTGAAGCAACCGGAAAACTCACGCATGCTTGCGCCCCCCAAAGGATGACCCGCAACACTGCAAGGAGCTGTTCATGAGCGGAAAACCCGCCGCCCGCGTCACCGACCCAACCGCCTGCCCACTCCCGGGACATGGCACCAATCCAATTGCCAGTGGCTCGCCGAATGTGAATTTCGACGGATTGGTGAAAAGTGGCTTATCTCCTTTGGCCCTTCATTAAACGTCAATGTAGACACAAATCATGCAAATGCTTTGGGGTTGTTTACTGCCCGTATCGCGGGGAGCAAATCGGCAGCCGATATGCTTTTTGACTCAATCATGAAGGATTTTCCATGATGTACAGGGTGCTCATTTGTTGCTTGCTCTCTATTTGCTCAGGTTGTGCGAAAGACCATACAAAGCCTCCCGCAAACCTGAACTTCGAATCTGTGGAAAGAGAAAAGTCGCTGCTATCCATCATCCGGTATCAGTCGGACGTTGATGTGTTGGATCTTTTTGATCGCGGGGAGCGAGTTGGGATGATTTCGGGCATGCTTCATTGCGCATTGGCGGATGATCATGATTTCTCAGTAGGCAAAGCCATACAGTTCTCCGCATCCGGTTTGATACGATCGGAAAAAAATGAAAACAACAAGGGAAAGTTTTCCTACCTTACTCGCGCATTCCTCAGTGAAACTTCCAGCAACCGAAGTTCTGAGAGAAATCTTTCAGTAACAGAACTGAATCAACTCCTCGCGAACAAACAACAAATCCCCTGCAAAGTCGTCGTCACCGCGTACGGCTACAAACCCTACTACTCAAACACCATGAACCTGCCGGTCGCGGATTTGCTGCGGGAAATCAACAAACCCCGATAGTCGTCATCGGTGCCCTGCGCAGATACGCGAGGGCGATCGCCCGCAAAACCACCACTGAAAATAAATCGACGTGCGGAGGTCATCCAAATCCCTTGCGCGCCGATACAGCGGGGCAGGCGTGTGTTGGCGGGGCGGGTTTGCTGTGCGCACCCCGCTGGGCTACGCTCATGAAAAGTAAGGGTTTCGGGCTGCGGCCCCTGTCGTACCTGCCCAGGACACGTTTTTGCCAATCCCCATTCACGACCCCCATCAGACTCCCGGCACGCTTAAACGCCTGCCACTGCGCAAGGCGGCAGCGCTGTTCATCGTTGCGGTGTGCCTGTGCCTGTCTGGCTTGCTCTATCTGCAACTGGAGCAGACACGGCGTCAGGACCTGGCGAACGCGCAGATCGCCTCGACTAACCTGACCCGAGCCATGGCGCAGCAGGCCGAGGACACGTTTCTGGCCGCTGACCTGGTGCTCACCAGTCTCGCTGATTGGGTCGAGGACGATGGTTATGGCGCCGCGCAGCGACCACGTCTGCAAAAAACCTTCGCGCGTCGGGTGCAGCAACTGGAGCAGTTGCACGGCATGTTCCTCTTCGATCGCGAGGGCCAGTGGGTGATCACCTCGTTCCCGGACCTGCCCCGTGGCAAGGGTGTGGCCGACCGCGAGTACTTCAAGTTTCACCAGCAAAACGCTTCTACCGTGGCGCACATCGGCCCGGCGATTCGCAGCCGCGAGAATGGCCAGTGGATCATCCCGATCTCGAAACGCATCAACGACCGCGCCGGCAACTTCCAGGGCGTGCTGATGGCCGGGATCAAGATGGCGTACTTCGACCGGTTCTTCAAAAGCTTCAGCCTCGATGACAACGGCATCATGTTTCTCGGACTCAAGGACGGCACGTTGCTGGCGCGGCGACCGTTCGACGAAGGCCTGATCGGTTCGTCGCTGGCGCAAGGCAGGATCTACCAGAAGCTGCTGCCCGAAGCCCCGGCCGGCACTGCGATGATCAAGTCGGTGGTCGACGGCGTGGTGCGCTTGTACGGCTACCGCCAGTTGGCGGCTTATCCGCTGGTGGTAGCGTCCGCCTCTTCGCGCGACACGATTCTCAAGGGTTGGTATGAGCGGGCCTTTCAGTCCAGCGTGATTGTGGCGCTGGTGATTCTTGGCGTCGGCCTGTTCGGCTGGGTGTTCATTCATCAGGTGCGCGACGGCGAGCGAATCGAGAAAAACCTGCGCAAGGCACAGCGCACACTGGAGCAGATCGCGACCCACGACAGCCTGACGGGGCTGGCGAATCGGCGCCTGTTCGAGCAATCGCTGGAGATCGAATTTGCTCGCGGTGCACGGCAGTCGAGTCCAGTCGGCTTGATCATGCTCGATATCGATTTCTTCAAGCGCTACAACGATGCCTACGGGCACGTGGCAGGGGATCACTGCCTGACTCAGGTGGCCCAGGTGTTGAAGAATTGCTCTCAACGCAAGTCTGACCTGGCGGTGCGGTACGGTGGCGAAGAGTTCGCGGTGTTGCTGCCGGATACCGACATCAACGGCGTGCTGGCGATTGCCGGGCAGATCCGTCGCAGTGTGATGGATAAACGCATTACTCACAGCGGTTCGCCCACCGGATACCTGACGGTGAGTCTGGGCTGCTACTCATTTATTCCGAGCGGCAATGACAGCCTTGAAGTGTTTATCCAGCGTGCTGACGCGGCGCTGTATCAGGCAAAAAATGCCGGACGCAATCGCGCGGCGGTGTTGTCGCTGGAGGAGGGTGTTGCCGAGTTGATGCGGTCGGATCGCTAAAGCCTCCGCGCTTGATCTGTGGCGAGGAATCGGATTCCAGCGCCACAGATTCATGCCTTCATGCCGGATCACCAGCGGTCACGCTTATTCGTTCAGCTGCCTGTGCCACCACCGGTACCGCCAGTTCCGCCGCCGGCCGAACCAGTGCCGCCCCCCGCTCCCGATCCAGAACCCATGGTGCCACTGTTGGTGCCGGTACCCTTGCCGGCGCCATCGGTACTGTCACCGTTTTTCGGAGCGCCGGGGGTGCTGTTGGGGGGCAGGTTGGTGCCGCTTGTAGCACCGGATTTGGTGCCGGAGGCATCCGCCCCGTCATTGGCGGCAAAGGCGCCGACCGAGGCGGTGGCCAGCAGCCCGGCGAGCAACAGGGAAGTCAGTTTGCGCGTTGTCATGGTACGTCTCCCAAAAAGGTTCGGTTACCTGACTTTGGTCTGACGGCCGCAGCTGTTGGTGCCGATTGGCTGACGAGCGGTTGTCGAGCCTCAGCCTCGATCCTCAGCCAGTTTCTGCTCCAGCGCCTGCCGTACCTGCGGCCATTCGTCATCGATGATGCTGAAACGCACCGAGTTACGCTTGCGGCCGTCGGGCATGATCCGCTCGTGGCGCACGATGCCTTCCTGTTGCGCACCGAGGCGCAGAATCGCGTTGCGCGACTTCTGGTTGTTCTCGTCGGTGGTGAACTGCACTCGCACGCAGTCGAGCACCTCGAAGGCGTGACGCAACATCAGGTATTTGGCTTCGGTGTTGACGAAGGATTTCTGCCAGCGTGCCGAGATCCAGCTGCTGCCGATTTCCAGCTTGCGATTGAGCGGGTCGATCTTCCAGAACCGGGTCGAGCCGATCACTTCGCCGCTATCCTTCAACACGATCACAAACGGCATGACCGTACCGGCATCACGGCCGTCGAGGGCTTTTTTCAGATAGCTGTCGATGGTGCTCGCCGACGGCACCACAGTGACGGTGAGGTTCCACAGTTCGCCGTCGGCGGCAGCGCGGAGCAGGGCGTCGGCGTCGCTGTACTGAAGCGGACGCAGGAGGATGCGCGGGCCTTGCAGGGTGGTGAGCATGGAATCAAGTCTCGGCAGTTCGGGGCAGTGACGAGCGCCTATTACGCCGCAGCCGGTTGATCCGATGCAACCACCGCCTTTAGCAAAGGGTCACAAATTTCACACCTTGTTCGCCGGAGCCTGAACGATGAAAAACCTGCGGATCGCCACGTTCAACGTCAACGGCCTGCGCGCACGCTTGCCGAACCTGCTGGCGTGGCTCAAGCGCGAGCAACCGGACATCGCTTGTCTGCAGGAACTCAAGTCGGTTGACAGTGCATTCCCCGCCGCCGAACTGGAGGCAGCGGGGTACGGCGCGATCTGGCACGGGCAGGCGTCGTGGAACGGCGTGGCGATTCTCGCTCGCGATGCGCAGCCGCTGGAGAGTCGCCGCGGTCTGCCGGGCGATCCCGAGGACAAGCACAGCCGTTATCTGGAGGCGGCGGTGCACGGTGTGTTGGTCGGCTGCCTGTACCTGCCCAACGGCAATCCGCAGCCGGGGCCGAAGTTCGACTACAAACTGGCCTGGTTTGAGCGCTTGATCCGCTACGCCAAGGATTTGCAAAGCAGCGATCATCCGGTGGTGCTGGCCGGTGATTACAACGTGGTGCCCACCGATATGGACATCTATAACACCCGGTCCTGGCTCAAGGATGCGCTGCTGCAACCCGAAAGCCGCGAGTGTTATCAGCGGCTGCTTGATCAAGGCTGGACCGATTCGCTGCGCCATCTGTATCCCGACGATCGCCTCTACACCTTCTGGGATTACTTCCGCCAGCATTGGCAAACCAACTCTGGTCTGCGCATCGATCATCTGCTGCTCAATCCGGCACTCAGTCCGTACCTGCACGAGGCCGGGGTCGACGCCTGGGTGCGTAACGAACCGCACGCCAGCGATCATGCGCCGACCTGGATTCGCATCGGTTCGCGCAAGCGTCGGTAGTGGTGATTGGCGAAATCAATTGTCGGAGTCGAGGCCCGATCCCGTATACATGTCGGCCAGCGGCGCAACGATCCGCGGCCACATGCAAAAGGACTGAGCAATGAGCGAGCCACGTCTGGCGAATCCGACGTTGTACCTGCAACACCTGGGGTTCGACATCCCACCGCCCCCCACACTGACAACCCTGCGGCAGTTGCAGTTGCGCCACACCGGCGTCTTTCCCTTCGAGAACCTGTCGACGATCACTGGCGCGCCGGTGCTGATCGATCTGGCGTCGGTCGAACAAAAGGTTCTCCACGGTGGCCGGGGTGGTTACTGCTACGAACTGAACAATCTGTTTCTGGCGTTATTGCTGGAGCTGGGCTTCGACGCCCGTGGCATCTCCGGGCGTGTGGTGCTGGCGCAACCCGAAGGCACGTGGACGGCGCGTACCCACCGCTTGAGCCTGGTAATCATCGATGGCGAGCGCTACATCACCGACGTCGGCTTTGGCGGTATGGTGCCGACCGCGCCGCTGCTGCTCGATACCGAGGCCGCACAGTCGACGCCGCACGAGTCCTATCGCATCGAGAAACAGGCCGATGGCTACATGCTGCGCGCCAATGTCGCGGGGGAGTGGCGCGCGATGTACCTGTTTGATCTGCAACGCCAGGAAGACATCGATTACACCCTCGGCAACTGGTACGTCTCGACCCATCCCGAGTCCCCGTTCGCCACACGGCTGATGGTTGCGCGCACTGGCGATGGTTGGCGCCGGACCCTGAACAACGGCAGTTTCGCGATTCATCATATGGGCGCCGCCAGCGAGCGACGCGAGGTGGCGGATGTCGATGAGTTGATCGAGGTGCTGGAGCAGGAGTTCGGCTTGCGCGTGCCTGACCAGCCGCATGTGCGCCAGTCGCTGGCGCGGATGCTCGTACCGGCCTGATCTCAGGGCTTAGCCTCCGGTTCCAGTACCCGGCGGATTTCCCCGACCGCCGCCGACAGCTTTTTTTCCAGACTCTTGAGGTCGGCGGCGGTGATGCCTTTCTTGAATTGCCCGGAGTGGGGCGGCTCGGCTTCCTGCTTTTTGCTGCCAGCCTCCAGCAGGGCATGGCGCAGGGTGTTGTTGATCACCGTCTGATAACCGAAGCCTTCGTTTTCCGCCACGCTGCGGGCGGCTTCGATGACCGCGTCATCAAGCATGATGGTGATGCGGGTCTTGCCCTTGGCGGGCGCCAAGGCTCCGCGTTTGCCCTGCGAGAAGTCGTATTCGTCTTTCATCGTTCAAGCCTCCTGAAAATAAGCGCAACGTTCGCTCGGTGTGGCGACACGTGCAGAAATGATTCGTACGACGTTGGCTTCGCGATAACTGTACGCAACCACCAGCAAACGTCCTTTGCCATCGAGACCGAGGGTGATCCAGCGCTGTTCGTCATGATCGTTGTCCTCGATCGTCAGCGCGCGTTCGTCATGAAAGACCGGCTCGGTCTCGGCAAGGCTGACGCCCCTGTGCTTGAGTTTGTTGGCTGCGTTCTTGCTTTTGTCGTACTGAATTTCGAATGACTTAATTATGCATACTTTATATGTATAAAAAAGAGCGCCGGTGCACCGCTGGTCGCCATGAATAATTCAGCCTAGTGCGATAAGAACCGGGGGCAGGAGGGGATGTGTTGCCGGATTTGTGGGAGATGGAGGTGGCGAGATAGAAGCTTGGGTGGCTACCTATCCATTATGTGACTGACAAGTTGTATACAACTCTATGGACATTTGTCCCGAGTATTGAATACAGTGTGCGCATAACAAAAACCAGGGAACCCCCCACATGAAAACGCCCCATGTTTCACACCAACGGCCCGAGGACGAAAATCTCGGGGTCGGCGCGAATATGGCTTACGGCCTGCAACATGTTCTGACCATGTACGGCGGTATCGTTGCGGTGCCACTGATCATTGGCCAGGCGGCCGGGCTGTCGCCGGCGGACATTGGTTTGTTGATTGCTGCTTCATTGTTTGCGGGGGGGCTGGCGACACTGCTGCAAACCCTGGGTCTACCGTTTTTTGGCTGTCAGTTGCCGCTGGTGCAGGGCGTGTCGTTTTCCGGTGTGGCGACCATGGTCGCGATTGTCAGCAGTGGCGGGGAGGGCGGCTTCCAGTCGGTGCTGGGCGCGGTGATTGCCGCATCGTTGATCGGCTTGCTGATCACCCCGGTGTTCTCGCGAATCACCAAGTTTTTCCCTCCACTGGTCACCGGTATCGTGATCACCACCATCGGCCTGACGCTGATGCCGGTGGCTGCGCGCTGGGCCATGGGGGGCAATAGCCACGCGCCGGACTTCGGCAGCATGCAGAACATCGGTCTGGCGGCGGTGACGCTGGTGCTGGTGTTGCTGCTGAGCAAGGTCGGCAGCTCGACCATCTCACGTCTGTCGATCCTGTTGGCCATGGTGATCGGCACGATTCTGGCGGTGTTCCTCGGCATGGCGGATTTCTCCGGTGTCACCCAAGGGCCGATGTTCGGCTTCCCGACGCCGTTCCACTTCGGCATGCCGACCTTCCACTTCGCCGCGATCCTGTCGATGTGCATCGTGGTCATGGTGACCTTGGTGGAAACCTCGGCGGACATTCTGGCGGTCGGTGAGATCATCGGCACCAAAGTCGATTCCAAACGTCTTGGCAACGGTTTGCGCGCGGACATGTTGTCGAGCATGTTTGCGCCGATCTTCGGATCGTTCACCCAGAGCGCCTTCGCGCAGAACGTCGGGCTGGTGGCGGTGACCGGGATCAAGAGCCGTTTTGTGGTGGCAACAGGCGGTATCTTTCTGGTGATTCTCGGTCTGCTGCCGTTCATGGGCCGGGTGATCGCGGCGGTGCCGACCTCGGTGCTGGGCGGCGCCGGTATCGTGCTGTTCGGTACGGTGGCGGCGAGCGGGATTCGCACGCTGTCAAAGGTCGATTACCGCAATAACGTCAACCTGATCATCGTCGCCACCTCGATCGGCTTCGGCATGATCCCGATTGCCGCACCGAACTTCTACGATCATTTCCCGAGCTGGTTCGCGACCATTTTCCACTCGGGCATCAGCTCGTCGGCGATCATGGCGATCATGCTGAACCTGACCTTCAACCACTTCACTGCCGGCAACTCGGACCAGCAGTCGGTGTTTGCCGCCGCGGAAGAGCGCACCCTGCGTTATCGCGACCTGGCGGCGCTGCGTGAAGGCGATTACTTCAGCGACGGCAAGCTGCACGATTGCGATGGCAAGGAAGTGCCGGTGATCGAGCCTGATGAACACGATCATGGGCATGGCGCGCCGAAGACCCAGATGAAGAGCAGCGAGCATGTTTGAGCGCTGAATGGATGAAAGAGGCCGATCTGTTGTGAGACAGATCGGCCTTTTTGGTTTGAAGAGCAAAAGATCGCAGCCTGCGGCAGCTCCTACAGGGGATCGGAGCTGCAGCAGGTTGCGATCTTTTGACTTTTCGAGCGCCCACAAAAAAGCCCCTGAATCTTTCGATTCAGGGGCTTTGCTATTTGGCTCCACAACCTGGACTCGAACCAGGGACCCAATGATTAACAGTCATTTGCTCTACCAACTGAGCTATTGCGGAATTGGTGCGTATGTTACTGATTCAAAAAGAGAAGTCAAGCGTCGGGTGTAAATTTTCTGCGTTCGGCAGGACGGACGGTGTTTTGTCAGCGATTGGCGGTTACCAGAACCGCCTCACAGGTCTACCATGGTTGCCCGGAAGTGGTCACACGCGCTGCCGGCCATTCGCCGAAAAGGTACGCGCCATGACTCGAACCGTTGTTGTTTCCCTTTCACGCGAGGTGCTCGTATGAGCGTCACGCAAATCAGTCTGCCCAAGGGCGTTGGCCCGCACGCCGAGAAGCTCTTCGACGCGATCACCCAGGCCAGCACCGCTGAAGAGCTGAACCGTGCTGGCGGCAAGGCCGAAGGGTTCGTGCTCGGCCTGGAAAGCACCAAGGCGGTCAAGAGCCAGATCGCCGAATCGCTCTACGTCGCGTATGACGATGCGGCCAGTCAACGGGCGACGGAACTGGCTTAACCGCCGAAAGTGATGGTGCCGAGCATCAGCTTGGCATAAGCGGCGGTGGCGGCCAGTTGCACCAGCCACAGGGCCAGGCCGCCGAGGAAGACGCCCGCTGCGACTTGCAGCACCAGGCTTTTGTCGCGTTTGGCCGGGGGGCGGGGGATGAAATCATCCAGATCGTCTCGGTCGGCGCGCAGGTTGTCGTTTTTCATAGGTGTTCTCGCAGAACTCTGAGGTGTACACAAAACCTGTGGGAGCGGGCTTGCTCGCGAAGGCGTCGGCCCAGCCAGTATTTTTGTCGCCTGATGCACCGCTTTCGCGAGCAAGCCCGCTCCCACAATGGAATCTGTGTGCAGTCTAGAGGGTTCGGATAGTTTTCCGGGACAAATAAAAAACGGGAAGCCCCAAGGCTTCCCGTTTTTCATTGCCAGGCGAAATCAGATGACCTGAACGATCGCATCCGTGACCGCTTTGATATTGCTCTGGTTCAGTGCCGCGACGCAGATGCGGCCGGTGTCCAGGGCGTAGATGCCGAACTCGTTGCGCAGGCGATGCACTTGCTCAGTGGTCAGGCCGGAGTAGGAAAACATGCCGCGCTGACGGCCGACGAAGCTGAAGTCACGCTGCGGGGCTTTTTCCGCCAGCAGGGCGACCATCTGCTCGCGCATGCCGCGAATGCGCAGGCGCATTTCTGCCAGTTCGGCTTCCCACTGGGCGCGCAGTTCCGGGCTGTTCAACACAGCGGCGACGATGCTGGCACCGTGGGTCGGCGGGTTGGAGTAGTTGGTGCGGATCACACGCTTGACCTGCGACAGCACGCGCGCGCTTTCTTCTTTCGATTCGCTGACGATCGACAATGCACCAACGCGCTCGCCGTACAGCGAGAACGACTTGGAGAACGAGCTCGAAACGAAGAAAGTCAGGCCCGATTCAGCGAACAGACGCACAGCCGCGGCGTCTTCGTCGATGCCGTCGCCGAAACCCTGGTAAGCCATGTCGAGGAACGGCACGTGACCTTTGGCCTTGACCACGTCCAGCACGTTTTTCCAGTCGGCCGGGGTCAGATCGACGCCGGTCGGGTTGTGGCAGCAGGCGTGCAGCACAACGATCGAGCCGTTCGGCAGGGCGTTGAGGTCGTCGAGCATGCCGGCACGGTTCACGTCGTGGGTGGCAGCGTCGTAGTAACGGTAGTTCTGCACCGGGAAACCAGCGGTTTCGAACAGCGCGCGGTGGTTTTCCCAGCTCGGGTCGCTGATTGCCACAACGGCGTTCGGCAGCAGTTGCTTGAGGAAGTCGGCACCGATTTTCAGCGCGCCGGTACCGCCGACCGCCTGAGTGGTGACGATGCGACCGGCAGCGATCAGCGGCGAGTCGTTACCGAACAGCAGCTTTTGCACCGCCTGGTCGTAGGCCGCGATGCCGTCGATCGGCAGGTAGCCACGGGAAGCGTGCTGCGCAGCGCGAATGGTTTCGGCTTCGATCACCGCGCGCAGCAGGGGAATTCGCCCCTCTTCGTTGCAGTAAACACCTACACCCAGGTTGACCTTGGTGGTTCGGGTATCGGCGTTGAATGCTTCGTTGAGGCCCAGGATTGGATCGCGGGGTGCCATTTCGACAGCGGAGAACAGGCTCATTATTACGGCGGCTCTGAATGGAGAGTGGAGGGACGTGTCGCGCTCCAGCCGAATGCACTAGAGCGGTGCACAAACGGGGAGCTAGTATAGAGGCCATCACTGAGCAATGGCGACAGGCGATTCAGCTTTTCAGGCAAGTTTTTCCGATTATTTCTTGACCGTTAGTCGATTGACTCTGTCAGAGACTTTACCGGATGTAGGACGTTTGCCTTGAAAGGCGAGGCAATCGGCTCCACATTGAGCACAATCTTCGTTTTTCCTTGGGCGACAACGGTCGTTTGCGGTCATCCCCGCGGCTCGGCTGTTTTCTGCGCGAGCCGCGATCCCAGAGGTGTGTATGTCCGAATTCCAGCTAGTCACCCGCTTCGAGCCCGCCGGCGATCAACCTGAAGCGATCCGCCAATTGGTCGAGGGCATCGAAGCCGGGCTGGCGCACCAGACGCTGCTCGGTGTGACCGGCTCGGGCAAGACCTTCAGCATCGCCAACGTCATCTCACAGGTACAACGCCCGACGCTGGTGCTGGCGCCGAACAAGACCCTCGCCGCGCAACTGTATGGCGAGTTCAAGGCGTTCTTCCCGAACAACGCGGTCGAGTATTTCGTTTCGTACTACGACTACTACCAGCCCGAAGCCTATGTGCCGTCGTCCGACACCTTCATCGAGAAGGACGCGTCGATCAACGACCACATCGAGCAGATGCGTTTGTCCGCAACCAAGGCGTTGCTCGAACGCAAGGACGCGATCATCGTTACCACGGTGTCGTGCATTTACGGTCTCGGTAGCCCGGAAACCTATTTGAAGATGGTGCTGCACGTCGATCGCGGCGACAAACTCGATCAGCGCGCCTTGCTGCGGCGTCTGGCCGACCTGCAGTACACCCGCAACGACATGGATTTTGCCCGGGCGACTTTCCGCGTGCGCGGCGACGTGATCGATATCTATCCGGCGGAATCCGATCTGGAAGCGATCCGCATCGAACTGTTCGATGACGAGGTCGAGAGCATCTCCGCGTTTGACCCGCTCACCGGCGAAGTCATCCGCAAGATGCCGCGCTTCACCTTCTACCCGAAGAGTCACTACGTGACGCCACGTGAGACCCTGCTCGACGCCATCGAACACATCAAAGTCGAATTGCAGGAACGCCTCGAATACCTGCGCAGCAACAACAAACTGGTCGAGGCCCAGCGCCTCGAACAGCGCACCCGTTTCGACTTGGAAATGATCCTCGAACTGGGTTACTGCAACGGCATCGAAAACTACTCGCGCTACCTGTCCGGACGTCCGGCCGGTGCCGCGCCGCCGACGCTGTATGACTATCTGCCGGCCGACGCCTTGCTGGTGATCGACGAGTCTCACGTCAGCGTGCCGCAAGTAGGCGCGATGTATAAGGGCGACCGTTCGCGTAAAGAAACCCTGGTGGAATACGGCTTCCGCTTGCCGTCGGCGCTGGACAACCGGCCGATGCGTTTTGACGAGTGGGAAGGGGTGAGCCCGCAGACCATTTTCGTCTCGGCGACGCCGGGCAACTACGAGGCCGAGCATGCCGGGCGCGTGGTCGAGCAAGTGGTGCGTCCGACCGGTCTGGTCGACCCGCAGGTTGAAGTGCGTCCGGCGCTGACTCAGGTTGATGACTTGCTCTCGGAAATCACCAAGCGCGTGGCGGTCGAGGAGCGGGTGCTGGTCACCACGCTGACCAAACGCATGGCCGAAGACCTCACCGATTACCTCGCCGACCACGGCGTGCGCGTGCGTTATCTGCACTCGGACATCGACACCGTCGAGCGGGTCGAGATTATCCGCGACCTGCGTCTGGGTACCTTCGATGTGTTGGTGGGGATCAACCTGCTGCGCGAAGGTCTGGACATGCCGGAAGTGTCGCTGGTGGCGATTCTCGATGCCGACAAGGAAGGCTTCCTGCGTTCCGAGCGCTCGCTGATCCAGACCATCGGCCGGGCCGCGCGGAACCTAAATGGCCGGGCGATTCTCTACGCCGACCGCATCACTGGCTCGATGGAACGGGCGATTGGCGAGACCGAGCGTCGTCGCGACAAGCAGATCGCCTTCAACCTGGAAAACGGCATCACCCCGAAGGGTGTGTTCAAGGACGTCGCCGACATCATGGAAGGCGCCACCGTGCCCGGCTCGCGCAGCAAGAAGCGCAAGGGCATGGCCAAGGCTGCCGAAGAAAACGCCAAGTACGAAGCCGAACTGCGCTCGCCGAGCGAAATCACCAAACGCATTCGCGCGCTGGAAGAGAAGATGTACCAGTTGGCGCGGGATCTGGAGTTCGAAGCGGCGGCGCAGATGCGCGATGAGATTGCCAAGTTGCGTGAGCGGCTTTTGGCGGTTTGATCTTCATCGTCTGACCGGGCCTCTTCGCGAGCAAGCCCGCTCCCACAGGGATTGATGGTGTACACAAAATGTGTGATCACCAAAGAAGCCTGTGAGGGCTGACTTGGCCCCATCACTGGCAAGCCAGCTCCCACAGGGATTGATGGTGTACACAAAATGTGTGATCACCAAAGAAGCCTGTGAGGGCTGACTTGGCCCCATCGCTGGCAAGCCAGCTCCCACAAGGATTGATGGTGTACACAAAATGTGTGAGCACCAAAGAAACTTGTGGGAGCGGGCTTGCTCGCGAAGGGGCCGGTCCAGGCAACACAGATCAGTGAGACTCCCCAGCCTTCAGCCCTTGCGGCAGTTTCCTGGTCAGCAAAATCGCCAGCATGCTGATCCCCAACGCAATCCCGACAAAGTGAAACGCATCGTTGTAGGCCATGATCAGCGCCTGCTGATGCACGATCTCGCTCAACTTGCCGAGCGCCGCCGTGTCACTGCCAAACCGGTCGGTCATCGATGCCAGTCGCTCGGCCACTTGCGGATTGGTCGGCACCACCGCTTCACGCAAATAATCGAAGTAAGTCTTGGTGCGCGCATCCAATAGCGTGGCGAGCAGGGCGATGCCGATCGCGCCGCCGAGGTTGCGCAGGATGTTGAACAGGCTCGATGCCGACCCCGCGTCCTGCGGCAGGATGTACGCGGTGGCGATCAGCGAAATGGTGACCATGATCAGCGGTTGACCCAGTGCCCGGATGATCTGGATCTGATTGAACTGCGGCCCGGCGAAATCCGGGTTGAGCACCCCCGACGAAAAACTCGCCAGCCCGAACAGCCCGAAGCCCAGGGTGCACAGCCATTTCGGCGAAACGAACTTCATCAGCTTCGGCACCAGCGGAATCAGGAACAGCTGCGGCACGCCCATCCACATGATCACTTCGCCGATCTGCAGGGCGTTGTAATTCTGGATCTGCGCCAGGTAGAGCGGCAGCAGATAGATCGAGCCGTATAAACCGACGCCCATGCCGAGGCTGGAAATGCTCGACAAACCGAAGTTGCGATTGCGCAGGATGCCGAGGTTGATCAGCGGATTGGGTTTGGAGACCTGCACGATGACGAAGGTGATCAGGCTCAGCAGGGCAATGCTGCCCAGGGTCACGATCAGGTTCGATTCCAGCCAATCCTTGCGGTGGCCTTCTTCGAGAAAAACTTGCAGGCAGCCGAGGCCGACACCCAGCGTGAGAATTCCGGTGTAGTCGGTGCTTTTCAGCAGTTCCCAGTGCGCTTCCTTCTTCTCCAGCCCGTACATCAGCCCGGCGATCATGATCAGCCCCGGCGGGATGTTGATGTAGAAGATGTATTCCCAGCCCCAGTTCTCGGTGAGCCAGCCGCCAAGGGTTGGGCCGATGGAGGGGGCGAAGGTCGCGGTCATGGCGAACATCGCCATGCCTTTGGCGCGATGGTGTTCGGGGAGTTTGATCAGGGTCAGGGTGAACGCCAGCGGGATCAGCGCGCCGCCGGTGAAGCCTTGCATGGCGCGAAAGACGATCATGCTTTCGAGGCTCCAGGCCATCGAGCACAGCAGTGATGACAGCAGAAAACCCAGCGACACCCACACCGCCAGCCGTCGCGCGGAGAGCAACTGCACCAGCCATGCGGTCAGCGGGATCATGATGATTTCCGCGACCAGATAGGAGGTGGAAATCCACGAGCCTTCTTCCAGTGTCGCCGACAGCGCGCCCTGAATGTCCTTGAGTGAGGAGTTGGTGATCTGGATGTCGAGCACCGCCATGAACGCGCCGAGCATCACGCTCATTACCGCGATCCAGTCCCGCCGGGTCGGTTCGCCGACCGGGCGGATCAGCGAATCACCGGCCATTGTCTGGGGCGTCTTTGATATTCACGGTGGCGGTGACCGACATGCCCGGGCGGATCTTGCCATGCAACGGGTTATCGGCCTTGAAGGTCAGTTTCACCGGAATCCGCTGCACGACTTTGGTGAAGTTGCCGGTGGCGTTATCCGGCGGCAGCAGGCTGAACTGTGCGCCCGAGGCGGCGAACAGGCTGTCGACCCGCGCTTCGATCGGCGTGTCGCTGTAGGCATCGAAGGTCAGCTCGGCTTTCTGTCCGGGCTGCATGTGACCGATCTGGGTTTCCTTGAAGTTGGCCTGCACCCAGATGTCTTCATCGGGAACGATCAACAGCAGATAGGCGCCGGCCTGCACCACCTGACCATTGCGTGCAGCACGCTGGCCGACCATGCCGCTGATCGGCGCGTGGATTTCGCTGCGAGTCAGGTTGAGTTCGGCCTGGGCGATGTCTGCACGGGCGTTGGCAATCTGCGCGTCGAGACGTTTGATCTCGGCAGTCAGTGCATTGACCTGCTGGCGCTGGCTCTGCGCATCGGCCTGGGCCTTGGCCACTTGCGAGCGGGCGATATGGGCGTCAGCGGAGAGGGTGGTCACGCGTTCTTCGGAAACGTAGCCGGGTTTGCGCAGGGTTTCAGCACGCGATAAATCCATCTGCGAGCGGCCAAGGGTGGCTTGGGTGGTCGCCACTTGCGCGTCGCTGGCGGCGATCAGGCTCGATTGCTGGGTCAATTTGCTTTGTGCCTGCAAACGCTCGGCTTCGCGGGTGGCGAGGGCGGCATTGGCGCGGTCGACCGCGAGGCGGAAATCATTGGGTTCAAGGCGCACCAGCAACTGGCCTTTTTCCACGTGCTGGTTGTCCTGCACCAACACTTCGTCGATGCGTGCGCTCAACTGGCTGGAGACGCGGGTGATCTCGCCCTGGACATAGGCGTTATCGGTGCTTTCATAAAAGCGCCCCTTGAAAAACCAGTGGGCGAAGAAGCCCCCGGCAATCAACAGAACCAGCAGCAGGAAAATAAACAGGCGACGCTTGAGTTGGGCAGGCATGAGGCAAACTGTAGTCGAGGAATTGTAAGGAAAGTTATCTGCGGCTGAATCTGGCATACCGCCGATAAACGGTAAATGCCAATGGCTGATATTCGGCCCGTCACCACGGTCTATGGGCGTTACAGACGCAAACTTGGCTTAAATGCCCTGCCCGCTGGAGCGGGGCGGGTGTCGCCTGTTACCATTCGCCGCTTGATTGTTTTGCTTTTCATTCTTTTCGAGACATGCCATGACCACCGTCCGCACTCGCATCGCGCCATCGCCTACCGGGGACCCCCACGTAGGTACCGCTTACATCGCATTGTTCAACTACTGCTTTGCCAAGCAGCATGGCGGTGAGTTCATCCTGCGCATCGAAGACACCGACCAGTTGCGTTCGACCCGCGAGTCCGAACAGCAGATCTTCGACGCCCTGCGCTGGCTGGGGATCGACTGGAGCGAAGGCCCGGACGTCGGCGGCCCGCACGGCCCGTACCGGCAAAGTGAGCGTGGCGATATCTATCAGAAGTATTGCCAGCAACTGGTCGACATGGGCCATGCGTTCCCGTGCTTCTGCACCGCAGAAGAACTGGACCAGATGCGCGCCGAGCAAATGGCGCGCGGCGAAACCCCGCGTTACGACGGCCGCGCGCTGCTGCTGTCGAAGGAAGAAGTCGCCGCCCGTCTGGCCGCCGGCGAACCGCACGTGATCCGCATGAAGGTGCCGACCGAAGGCGTCTGCGTGGTGCCGGACATGCTGCGCGGCGATGTCGAGATCCCGTGGGATCGCATGGACATGCAAGTGCTGATGAAGACCGACGGCCTGCCGACGTACTTCCTCGCCAACGTGGTCGACGACCACCTGATGGGCATCACCCACGTGCTGCGCGGCGAAGAATGGCTGCCATCGGCGCCGAAACTGATTTTGCTTTACGAATATTTCGGCTGGGAACAACCGGAGCTGTGCTACATGCCGCTGCTGCGTAACCCGGACAAGAGCAAGCTGTCCAAGCGCAAGAACCCGACCTCGGTGACCTTCTACGAGCGCATGGGCTTCATGCCCGAAGCGATGCTCAACTACCTCGGTCGCATGGGCTGGTCGATGCCCGACGAACGCGAGAAGTTCTCGCTGCAGGAAATGGTCGACAACTTCGACCTCAAGCGTGTGTCCCTCGGCGGACCGATCTTCGACATCGAGAAGCTGTCGTGGCTCAACGGCCAGTGGCTGCGAGATCTGCCGGTGGAAGAATTCGCCGCGCGAGTGCAGAAGTGGGCGTTCAATTCCGAATACATGATGAAGATCGCACCGCTGGTTCAGGGGCGCGTGGAAACCTTCAGCCAGGTTGCACCGCTGGGCGGCTTCTTCTTTGCCGGTGGCGTGAACCCGGATGCCAAGCTGTTCGAATCGAAAAAGCTTTCCGGTGATCAGGTGCGTCAGTTGATGCAATTGATCTTGTGGAAGCTGGAAAGCCTGCGTCAGTGGGAGAAGGACAGCATCACTGCGACGATTCAGGCGGTGGTCGAATCCCTCGAGCTGAAGCTGCGCGATGCGATGCCGCTGATGTTTGCCGCGATTACCGGGCAGGCCAGTTCGGTATCGGTGCTCGATGCGATGGAGATCCTCGGCCCTGATCTGACCCGTTTCCGTCTGCGCCAGGCGATTGACCTGCTGGGTGGAGTGTCGAAGAAAGAAAACAAAGAGTGGGAAAAGCTGCTGGGCGCGATTGCTTAAGCACGTCTGACTCTGCGGTAACCGCCGAAGGCCGGGATCGTTTGATTCCGGCCTTCGGCGTTTTTCCCCCGGATTTTCTGGGGGAGGGCGGTAAGTGATTGTTATGCCGACAAAAAACTTTGAAATTTTTTAAAAATAAGTTTGACAGGCTTTCGATACGCCCTTAAGATTCGCCCCGTCCTCAGCGATGACATCAACGATGAGGGGCTATAGCTCAGCTGGGAGAGCGCTTGCATGGCATGCAAGAGGTCGACGGTTCGATCCCGTCTAGCTCCACCAATTTACACTTCGAAGCCTGGCCACACCGGCTCCGAAGCGATCAACACTCAGCGTTGATCAGTTGTATAGAAGGGTTTGCGTCCCCTTCGTCTAGTGGCCTAGGACACCGCCCTTTCACGGCGGTAACAGGGGTTCGAGTCCCCTAGGGGACGCCAGTTTTACAGAAGCGATGTTGCAAGATGTCGCTCCGCCGCGAGGCGAAAAATCCGGGGCTATAGCTCAGCTGGGAGAGCGCCTGCATGGCATGCAGGAGGTCAGCGGTTCGATCCCGCTTAGCTCCACCAATTTTACAGTTCAAGGTCTGGCCACACCGGCCTTGAATCAGATCAGATCTCAGCACTGATCAGCTGTATAGAAGGGTTTGTGTCCCCTTCGTCTAGTGGCCTAGGACACCGCCCTTTCACGGCGGTAACAGGGGTTCGAGTCCCCTAGGGGACGCCACGATTACCCGCTCTGCGGGATTTATAAGGGTCATTCAATTATTGAATGGCCCTTTTGTTTGTCTGGCGTTTGGCCAACTCTCCTTTTTCCTTACACTGTGCTTCAGACCAGCGGTCATATCCTCGACTTGCGGAATATTATTATGCGAATAATATTCTAGTCGTAATATTCGGAGGCAACGATGAACGATAAAAAAGCTCAAACCCGCGAACGCATCCTCAAGGCGGCCAGTGCCGCACTGATGCAGCGTGGCCCGGCGGATCCCAGCGTGGGCGAAGTGATGGGCGCCGCCGGCCTGACCGTCGGTGGTTTCTACGCGCACTTCGAAAGCAAGGACGCGATGATGCTCGAGGCG
This sequence comes from Pseudomonas sp. AM14(2022), assembly GCF_036346455.1. Lineage (NCBI taxonomy): Bacteria > Pseudomonadati > Pseudomonadota > Gammaproteobacteria > Pseudomonadales > Pseudomonadaceae > Pseudomonas > Pseudomonas sp. AM14(2022). The sequence goes on along the minus strand of NZ_JAOTNY010000007.1, from coordinate 200,820 downwards.
TTCAAGCAACTGCTCAGCCGTCGACGCGACCTGATTGCCGACATGGATTCCGAGCTGACTGGCGAAGAGCGTCGTGCCCTGGTCGCTGCGTTCTATCTGTCACGCAAGCACCGTGATTCCAGCGATGCCGCGTGCCCGATTCCGGCCTCTATTGGCGAACTTGGGCGTCTGCCGGAATCCTTCCGCATTGCGCTGAACGAACACCTGGAACTGATGATTGCGCAGTTGGCGTCCAGCCCCGAGGACACCGACAAGGCGTTGGCCGATGTGGCGTTGATGGTGGGTGGTCTGGCGCTGGCACGCGCGCTGGGCCCGGGCGATTTATCCGATCGATTGCTGCGCGCTGCCAAGTCGGCGGTGCGTTGACCTGAAGGCAACACGCCTGAGGAGAAAGCGATGAACACGTTGAAGTGGGTTCGTGGCGTTAATGGCACCTTGGGCTGGATTGCACCGCAACGAGTAGCAAGCAAAATGCGTCAGGCGTTCATGACGCCGCGCACGTTGCCGCTGCGTGATTGGGAGCTGCCGCTGCTGGCGAGTGCCGAACGCATCACGCTGCGCTTCGGCCTGTCGGCGCTGCGTTGGGGGCAGGGGCCGGCGGTGCTGTTGATGCACGGTTGGGAAGGGCGGCCCACCCAGTTTGCGGCGTTGATCACGGCGCTGGTTGAGGCCGGTTACACCGTCGTTGCCCTCGATGGCCCGGCCCATGGTCGTTCGCCGGGGCGTGAAGCCAACGTCGTACTGTTCGCCCGCGCCATGCTCGAAGCGGCCGCCGAATTGCCTCCTCTTCAAGCCGTCATCGGCCACTCCATGGGCGGCGCCAGTGCCATGCTCGCGGTGCAACTGGGCCTGCGCACCGAAACCCTGGTCAGTATCGCTGCCCCCGCACGGATCCTCGGCGTGCTGCGCGGTTTTGCTCGCTATGTCGGCATGCCGCCGCGGGCGCGCTCGGCGTTCATCCGCCAGGTCGAGCAGGACGTCGGCATGCGCGCCGCGACCCTTGATGTCGCGCACTATCAACTGGATATGCCGGGCCTGATCGTGCATGCCGAGGACGACACCTTTGTCTCGGTCAAGGAATCGCAATTGATCCACGAATCCTGGTTCGACAGTCGCCTGCTGCGCCTGGTAAGCGGCGGCCACCAGCGCGTGCTGGCCGACCCTCGAGTGGTTGATGGCGTGTTATCACTGTTGGCGGGGCGCAGCCTTCAAGCGCGGCAATCGGCCTGACATCCGTTACACTGCCCCGGTTGAATAATCTGACCGGGAGTGGGGCATGGGCTGGGATCGGGCAACGCCGTTCACCATTGATCTGCAAGTAGGCGCCGAGGACATCGACGGGCTGGGCCACGCGAACAACGCGGTGTACGTGACCTGGCTCGAGCGCTGCGCCTGGCGCCACTCGCAGCGTCTGGGGCTGGATCTGGTCGAGTACCGGCGCCTGGATCGGGCGATGGCCGTGGTGCGTCACGAAATCGATTATCTGGCGGCGGCCTACGAAGGCGACGAACTGCAACTGGCGACCTGGATCGTCGATTGGGACCAGCGCCTGAAAATGACCCGGCACTTCCAGCTGATCCGCCCCAGCGACAACGCCACCCTGCTGCGCGCCCAGACCACTTTCGTCTGCATCGAACTGTCTAGCGGCAAACCCAAGCGCATGCCGGCGGAGTTCATCGAGGGTTACGGCCCGGCAATCCAGACTTCAGGGGTAGCGAAAACCTGACCTGTGGGAGCGGGCTTGCTCGCGAAGGCGTCGTGTCAGTCAGCATTCATTTGACTGATCCACCGCCTTCGCGAGCAAGCCCGCTCCCACAATGATCCCGCGATTAACCACAAAACCTGCTGCAGACCTCAATCCCTGTGGGAGCAGGCTCACACCTGTAAGGGATCTGCGGTTTTTCTCGTAATCCAGTAAACTGCCGCACGTTTTTTCTTCCTGAGTAGTGTTTTCCCCATGCAAATTGCCCTGGCGCCCATGGAGGGGTTGGTCGACGACATCCTGCGCGACGTGCTGACCCGCGTTGGCGGCATCGACTGGTGCGTGACCGAGTTCATTCGGATCAACGATCAGTTGCTCACCCCGGCCTACTTCCACAAGTTCGGCCCGGAGTTGCTCAACGGCGCCCGCACCCGTTCCGGTGTGCCGTTGCGCGTGCAATTGTTGGGTTCCGATCCGGTGTGCCTGGCGGAAAACGCGGCGCTGGCCTGCGAGCTCGGTTCGGAAGTGATCGACCTGAACTTCGGCTGCCCGGCCAAAACCGTCAACAAGTCGCGGGGCGGAGCGGTGCTGCTCAAGGAACCGGAACTGCTCAACTCCATCGTCGAGCACGTGCGTCGTGCCGTGCCGGCGCACATCCCGGTCACCGCGAAGATGCGCCTGGGTTTCGACAGCCCGGACGGCTCGCTGGTCTGCGCCACTGCGCTGGCCGAGGGCGGCGCCGAACACATCGTGGTGCACGCCCGGACCAAGGTCGATGGCTACAAGCCGCCGGCGCATTGGGAGTGGATTCCGCGGGTGCAGGACGTGGTCAAGGTGCCGGTGTTCGCCAACGGTGATATCTGGAGCGTCGAGGACTGGCGCCGCTGCCGCGAGATCAGCGGCGTCGAAGACATCATGCTCGGTCGCGGTCTGGTCTCGCGCCCGGATCTGGCCCGGCAGATCGCTGCCGCGCGCGCCGGTGAAGAAGTGGTCGAGATGAGTTGGGCCGAGCTGCTGCCGCTGATCCAGGACTTCTGGCTGCAAGCCAAGGCGCAGATGACCGCACGCCAATCGCCGGGTCGCTTGAAGCAATGGCTGGCGATGCTGACGCGCAATTATCCCGAGGCGACCGAGCTGTTTACCGTGCTGCGTCGCGAGACGGAGCCGGACCAGGTCTCGCGTTTGCTCGGTTTGCCGGTCGCCGCCGCAGCCTGAAAAAAATCTGCAAATACTCTCTTGAAATCATTTTGGCGGTCCCTATCTAAGGGTTACGCGATGCCGAATTCGGGTCGCGGAGTCAAAAAACCTTGCTGATTGTTTTCAGGAGATTTGAACCATGAGTACTGCATTTTCCCTGGCACCACTGTTCCGTTCCTCGGTGGGTTTCGACCGTTTCAACGACCTGTTCGAAACCGCGCTGCGCAACGAGCCAGGCAGCACCTACCCACCCTACAACGTGGAAAAACACGGTGACGATCAATACCGCATCGTCGTAGCGGCAGCCGGTTTCCAGGAAGAAGACCTGGAGCTGCAAGTCGAGAAGGGTGTGCTGACCATCAGTGGCGGCAAGCGTGATGCCAACGAAGGCGTGACCTTCCTGCATCAAGGCATTGCCCAGCGTGCTTTCAAGCTGTCCTTCCGCCTGGCCGATCACATCGAGATCAAGGCCGCCGACCTGAGCAACGGTCTGCTGAGCATCGACCTGCTGCGGGTGATCCCGGAAGAAGCGAAAGCCAAGCGCATCCCGATCAACGGAGCGCAAAAGCCGGTTCTGCAATAAGGCCGAGCAAGAAAAAAGGGCGCCCCTGGCGCCCTTTTTTTGTGCCCGTCATTCGAGCATCTTTTTCAACGCCTCCAGCGCCACCGGCCGACTGTGCAGGTAACCCTGATACAAATGGCAGCCCAGACCCTGCAGGAACGCCAGTTGCTCCGGCGTCTCCACGCCTTCGGCAATCACCTCCAGTTCCAGGCTGCGGGCCATGGCGACGATGGCGCGGATGATCTCGGCGTCGTTGGGGTCGGTGGTTGCGTCGCGGATGAACGACTGGTCGATTTTCAGGGTGTCCACCGGCAGGCGCTTGAGGTAGGTCAGCGATGAATAGCCGGTGCCGAAATCGTCCATGGCGAAGCTCACGCCAAGTTTTTTCAGACGGCGCATTTTGCTGATGGTGTCTTCCAGGTTCTGGATGACGATGCCCTCGGTGATCTCCAGTTTCAGCAGCGAGCAGGGCAGGCCGTGGCTGCTCATGCTGTGTTCGATGCGTTCGACGAAGTCGTTCTGGCGGAACTGCCGTGGGCTGATGTTTACGCACAGGCTGAAGTTGAGCGGGTCGACCAGTTTCAGCGCGATCAATTGTTTGAACGCCTCACAGGCCTCATCGAGGATCCAGGTACCGACCTCCAGAATCAGCCCGCTGTCTTCCAGCACCTTGATGAATTCAGTGGGCGATTGCGCGCCGAGTTCCGGGTGATTCCAGCGCACCAGCGCCTCGGCGCCAATGATGCGGTTGTCCTGCGCATCGACCTGCGGCTGGTAATGCACGTTGAACTCGCCGCGCGATAACGCCAGACGCAGGTCGGTCTCCATGCGCAGCCGCTCGCTGGCCGCTTTCTGCATGGTGTTGTGGTACATCTGCGTGGTGTTGCGCCCGGAATCCTTGGCCCGGTACAGGGCGATGTCGGCGCGTTTGAGCAGGTCGGTCGGGGTCGAGCCGTGATCGGGAATCAGCGCCACGCCGATGCTCGGTGTCACCTGCAGGCGCTGGCCGTCGAGGAACATCGGCTCCGAGAGCAGTTCGCGAATGGTGTCGGCCAGTTCCCGCACTTGTGCGCTGACCTCGTTGCGCGTGCCTTCAAGGCCACTGAGCAGCACCACGAACTCATCGCCGCCGAGACGCGCCACCGTGTCCTCCATGCGCACGCTGGCTTCGAGCCGTGCGGTGATGATTTTCAGCACCGTATCGCCGACCGGGTGGCCCAGCGAGTCGTTGATGTGCTTGAAGTGGTCAAGGTCGAGGAACAGCAGCGCACCGCGCAGGTTGTGGCGCTTGAGCAGGGCGATCTGCTGGCTCAGGCGATCCATCAGCAGGGCGCGGTTGGGCAGATTGGTCAGCGGATCGTGATAGGCCAGATGGCGGATCTGTGCTTCAGCGTTTTTCAACAGGCTGACGTCCCGGGCGGTCAGCAGCAGGCACGCCGTTTCGTTGAGGGTGATCGGTTCGATCGACACTTCAACGGTCAGCAACTCACCGCGCTTGTTGCGCCCGAGCATCTCCTGATGATGAACGCGGCCCTTGATCTGCAGTTCGGCAAGCAGCGCCGAGCGTTGTTTCTCTTCGGCCCAGATGCCGATCTGGTACACGGTTTTGCCCACCACTTCTTCGGCACGATAACCGGTGAGGCGGCAGAAACCGTCGTTGACCTCCAGATAGCGCCCAGTGTCGCGTTCGGTGATGGTGATCGCGTCGGGGCTGGAGTGAAATGCTTTGGCGAATTTCTCTTCGCTGGCCTTGAGTGCGGCTTCGGAGCGCTGTTGTTGGGTGATGTCACGCAAGGTGGTGACGATGCACGGCTGATTGCCGACGCTGATCTGCCGGCTGGAAATCACGCACGTCAGCGACTGGCCGTCCTTGTGCTGGACGATGATCGCGACATTGCTCAGACCCTGTTCGCGGATCACCCGCTCGATGCGTTGCAGACTCTTCGCCGAGGCGTCCCACAGGCCGATGTCCTCGGCGGTGCGCCCGATCACGTCGGCGGCGCTCCAGCCGAAGGTCTGGGTGAAGCTGTTGTTGATCTCGATGAACTCGCCGCTGTCCTGGCGGGTGACGCAGATCGGGTCGGGGCTGACCTGGAACAGCGTGGCGAATTTCTCTTCGGAGGCGACCAGGCGTTGCTCGCGCTCGACCTGATCGGTGATGTCCAGCAAGGTCCCGGCCATGCGCAGCGGCGCGCCGTTTTCGTCGCGATAGAGGCGGGCGCGGCTTTCCAGGTAGCGCGAGCTGCCATCCGCCAGTTGCACGCGATAGGTCAGTTGATAGTTGCCGGCCGGGCCTTCGCGCAGGCTGCGGTAGGCGTCGCGCATGCTGTCGCGCTCCTCGCCGGGCACGCCTTCGAAGAACTCCTCGAATGATTCGTGAAACGGGATCGGCTCCAGCCCGTGCAATTGCGCGGCCCGCGCCGAGCCGTAGAGCATGCCGCTGGGGATGTGCCAGTCCCAGGTGCCGAGTTGCGCCGAGTCCAGCGCCAGATCAAGGCGTTCCTGACTGTCTTTCAAGGCGTGTTCGGCGGCTTTGCGTTCGGTGGTGTCGAGAAACGTGCTGAGCAGATACGGCTGGCCTTCGAGTTCGACCTTCTGCGCGCTGAGGATGCCGTCATGAATCTGCCCGTTGCTGGCGCGGAACTGCACTTCCATGCTGATCAATTCACCTTTGGCCTTGGTCTTTTTCACCAGCTCTGCGCGTTGTTCCGGGTGCACCCACAAGCCCAGTTCCAGTGTGGTGCGACCGATGGCGTCCTGGACCGGCCAGCCGAACAGACTTTCGAAATACTGGTTGGCTTCGGTGATCAGGCCGTCTTCCTGGCGCGTCAGCAGCACCATGTTCGGGCACAGGTGAAAAAGTGTGGCGAAACGTTTCTCCGAGCTGCTCAGAGCCTGTTCGCGCTGGCGCTGGTGGGTGATTTCGCGAATCACCCCGATCATTCGGGGCCGGCCGTTTTTGTCCGGCAGCAGGCTGCCGCTGATTTCCAGCCAATGCAGGCTGCCGTCGGGCCAGCGGATGCGGTGGTGCATCGCCTGTTCCAGCGGGGCGCCGGCAATCACCGCGTGGAAGGCGCGCACGGTTTTCGCCCGGTCTTCGGGCGGCAGCAGATCCAGATATTCAAGATCCTGCGGCAACGGTTGACGTGGATCGAAGCCGAACAGCGCCTGAGTGCCCCGTGACCAGCTGATCTGCCCGCGCTCGATGTCCCAATACCAGGCGCCGAGCCGGGCGCCGTTGAGCGCGGCGAGCAATTGCGGCGCACTCTCCCAGCTCTGCTCGGAACGTCGCGGATCAATGGCCTGAATACGCGGCATCGGCGGAATTCGGTCAACAGATTTCGGCATTGTTAACGGGCCTTGAGCTGATGGTGGCGTTAGGCACAGGGACAGCGGCTCTATAGGAGTAGCACAAGTTAGCCGGGAGTCCCTGGCAGATCGATTTGCGCATCCAGCAAGGCCATGAAAGCCCTTGCCGCATTCGACAGCGTCCGTTCGGTGTGCACGATATAGCCTAGCTGGCGACTGAGCTGTATGCCCGGCAAAGGTATGCGCGCCACTTGTTCATCAAGCATGGTGCGGGGCAGAACACTCCAGGCCAGACCAATGGAGACCATCATCTTGATGGTTTCCAGGTAGTTGGTGCTCATGGCGATGTTCGGCGTCAGCCCTTGGGCTTCGAACAAGCGTTGGACAATGTGATGAGTAAAGGTGTTGCCTCCGGGAAAAACCGCCGGATGACCGGCAATGTCCGCCAGGCTCACTGCGCCATTGCTGATCAGCGAATGCTCCGGCGCCACCACGAAATCCAGCGGGTCGTCCCACACCGGCGTGGCTTTGACCAGTGTGTGCGGCTCTGGCGCCAGGGTGATCACCGCCAGTTCCGCACGGCCATGGAGAATCTCTTCGTAAGCCACTTCCGAATCAAGGAACTGAATATCCAGCGCCACCTGTGGGTAGCGGCGGGTGAATTCCCTTAACAGGGGCGGCAAGCGGTGCAGGCCGATGTGGTGACTGGTGGCCAGGGTCAGCCGGCCGCTGACTTCGCCGGTCAGGTTGGTCAGGGCGCGGCGGGTGTCGTCCAGCACGTTGAGAATCTGGTACGCCCGGGGCAGCAGGGCGCGGCCAGCCTCGGTCAGGCCGACTTCACGACCGAGTCGGTCGAACAGTCTTACCTTCAATTGTTGCTCCAGTCCGGCGATGCGTTTGCTGATCGCCGGTTGCGTCAGGTGCAGGCGTTCCCCGGCGCCGGAGAAGCTGCCGGTCTCGGCGATGGCGATAAAAGCATTGAGGTTGGCCAGATCCATGGTTCGTATTCCAGTTAGTTATCCAAAGCATAAAAAATATGAATTTGAGTTATTTAATGTAACCCCATAGGATCGGCCTCACAAGCCAAAGGGTTATTGATAAGCCCAGGGCATAGAAACAAGCTGATGAGGAACCGTCTGATGGCCGGCAAAACGCTCTACGACAAGCTCTGGGATTCGCATTTGGTCAAACAGCGCGACGATGGCTCGGCGCTGATCTATATCGATCGTCACATCATCCACGAAGTGACCTCGCCGCAAGCCTTCGAAGGCCTGCGTCTGGCCGGGCGCAAGCCTTGGCGAATCGATGCCAACATCGCGACCCCGGACCACAACGTACCGACCACACCGGAGCGCAAGGGCGGCATCGCCGCGATTGCCGACCAGGTCTCGCGTTTGCAGGTTCAGACCCTCGATGACAACTGTGATGAGTACGGCATTGTCGAGTTCAAGATGAACGACATCCGCCAAGGCATCGTCCACGTGATCAGCCCGGAGCAGGGCGCAACCTTGCCGGGCATGACCGTAGTCTGCGGCGACTCGCACACCTCGACCCACGGCGCGTTCGGTGCCTTGGCGCACGGGATCGGCACTTCCGAGGTCGAGCACGTGCTCGCCACCCAGTGCCTGGTCGCGAAGAAAATGAAGAACATGCTGGTGCGCGTCGAAGGTCAGTTGCCATTCGGTGTGACCGCCAAGGACATCGTCCTCGCGGTGATCGGCAAGATCGGCACCGCCGGCGGTAACGGCCATGCCATCGAATTCGCCGGCAGCGCGATCCGCGACCTGTCCGTCGAAGGCCGCATGACCATCTGCAACATGTCCATCGAAGCCGGCGCCCGTGTGGGCCTGGTGGCTGCGGACGAAAAGACTGTCGAATACGTCAAGGGCCGTCCGTTCGCACCGACAGGCGCGCAGTGGGATCAGGCGGTTGAAGCCTGGAAAGACCTGGTCTCCGACGCCGACGCCAAGTTCGACACCGTAGTTGAGTTGGACGCTGCACAGATCAAGCCGCAAGTCAGCTGGGGCACTTCGCCTGAAATGGTGCTGGCCGTTGATCAGAACGTGCCGGATCCGGCCAAAGAGATGGATCTGGTCAAGCGCGATTCGATCGTCCGCGCCTTGAAATACATGGGTTTGACCGCCAATCAAGCGATCACCGACATTCAGCTGGATCGCGTGTTCATCGGCTCCTGCACCAACTCGCGCATCGAAGACTTGCGCGCTGCGGCCGTGATCGCCAAGGGTCGCAAAGTCGCTTCGACGATCAAGCAGGCAATCGTCGTACCGGGCTCGGGTCTGGTGAAGGCGCAGGCGGAAGCCGAAGGTCTCGACAAGATCTTCCTCGAAGCCGGTTTCGAATGGCGTGAGCCGGGTTGCTCGATGTGCCTGGCGATGAACCCGGACCGCTTGGAGTCCGGCGAGCATTGCGCCTCGACCTCCAACCGTAACTTCGAAGGCCGTCAGGGCGCCGGTGGTCGTACCCACCTCGTGAGCCCGGCCATGGCCGCTGCGGCGGCGGTGAACGGTCGTTTCATCGACGTTCGTGAATTGATCTGAAGGAGAGCGCAGCATGAAAGCTTTTACCCAGCACACTGGTCTTGTCGCGCCTCTGGATCGTGCCAACGTCGACACCGACCAGATTATCCCGAAGCAGTTTTTGAAGTCGATCAAGCGCACCGGTTTCGGCCCGAACCTGTTCGACGAGTGGCGTTACCTGGATGTCGGTCAGCCGTATCAGGACAACTCCAAGCGTCCGTTGAACAAGGAGTTCGTGCTCAACGCCGAGCGTTATCAGGGCGCCAGTGTGTTGCTGGCCCGCGAGAACTTCGGTTGCGGCTCCAGCCGTGAACACGCGCCGTGGGCGCTGGAAGAATACGGCTTCCGCAGCATCATCGCGCCGAGCTACGCCGACATCTTCTTCAACAACAGCTTCAAGAACGGCTTGCTGCCGATCATCCTGAGCGACGCTGAAGTCGATGAATTGTTCAAGCAGGTCGAGGCCGAGCCGGGCTATCAATTGCAGATCGATCTGCACGAGCAGACCGTGACCAGTCCGAACGGCAAGGTGTACCGCTTCGAGATCGACGCGTTCCGCAAGCATTGTCTGCTCAATGGGCTGGACGATATCGGCCTGACTTTGCAGGACGGTGATGCGATTGCGGCGTTCGAGGCCAAGCATCGTGTGAGCCAGCCATGGTTGTTCCGCGACGCATAATTTGTGTATGGCGAATGACGCCATCGCGAGCAGGCTCACTCCTACACGTGTACGCATTCCAAATGTAGGAGTGAGCCTGCTCGCGATGAGGCCCGCAAAGGCAACACAAGACTCCAGCCAAAAAGGAATTCCCCATGACCAGCACCGCCCAGCACACCCAGGTTGTACAAAAACAATTCGGTGAACAGGCCGCCGCCTACCTGAGCAGCGCCGTTCACGCTCAAGGCACCGAATTCGCGCTGCTACAGGCTGAACTGGCCGGGCAGGGCCAAGCCCGGGTGCTGGACCTGGGTTGCGGCGCCGGTCATGTGAGTTTTCATGTGGCGCCACTGGTCAAGGAAGTGGTGGCCTACGACCTGTCGCAGCAGATGCTGGATGTGGTCGCCGCTGCGGCGGTTGATCGCGGCATGAACAACATTACCACGGTCAACGGCGCCGCCGAGCGCCTGCCGTTTGCCGATGGCGAATTCGATTACGTGTTCAGCCGTTATTCGGCGCACCATTGGAGCGACCTCGGGGTGGCCCTGCGCGAAGTGCGCCGGGTGCTGAAACCGGGTGGCGTGGCGGCGTTCGTCGACGTGTTGTCACCGGGCAGTCCGTTGTTCGACACTTACCTGCAAAGCGTCGAGGTGCTGCGCGACACCAGCCACGTGCGCGATTATTCCGCCGGTGAGTGGTTGCGTCAGGTCAGCGAGGCCGGGCTGCACACTCGCAGCACCACGCGTCAGCGCCTGCGCCTGGAATACAGCAGTTGGGTCGAGCGCATGCGCACGCCCGAGGTGATGCGCGCGGCGATCCGCCAGTTGCAGCAGTCGATGGGCAACGAAGTGCGCGAATATTTTGAGATTGATGCCGACGGCTCGTTCAGTACAGATGTAATCGTATTGATGGCCGAACGCTAAGCATTTTTCCGGGCGCGCCTGTTAGAGGCGAACCGATTGAAGACACGAGGAAAGCATGAGCAAGCAGATTCTGATTCTCCCAGGTGACGGTATTGGTCCGGAAATCATGGCCGAAGCGGTCAAGGTGCTGGAGCTAGCCAACGACAAGTACAGCCTGGGCTTCGAGCTGAGCCATGACGTGATCGGTGGCGCCGCCATCGACAAGCACGGCGTGCCGCTGGCCGACGAAACCCTCGAGCGTGCCCGTGCTGCCGATGCAGTCCTGCTGGGCGCCGTGGGCGGCCCGAAATGGGACACCATCGAGCGTGACATCCGCCCTGAGCGCGGTCTGCTGAAAATCCGTGCGCAACTGGGCCTGTTCGGCAACCTGCGTCCGGCGATCCTCTACCCGCAACTGGCCGACGCTTCGAGCCTGAAGCCGGAAATCGTTGCCGGTCTGGACATCCTGATCGTCCGTGAGCTGACCGGCGGCATCTACTTCGGCGCGCCACGCGGCACCCGCACCCTGGAAAACGGCGAGCGTCAGTCTTACGACACCCTGCCGTACAGCGAAAGCGAAATCCGCCGTATCGCCCGCGTCGGTTTCGACATGGCCATGGTTCGCGGCAAAAAGCTGTGCTCGGTGGACAAGGCCAACGTGCTGGCGTCCAGCCAACTGTGGCGTGAAGTGGTCGAGCAGGTCGCCAAGGATTACCCTGAAGTCGAACTGAGCCACATGTACGTCGACAACGCCGCCATGCAACTGGTGCGCGCACCGAAGCAGTTCGACGTGATCGTCACCGACAACATGTTCGGCGACATTCTCTCCGACGAAGCCTCGATGCTTACCGGATCGATCGGCATGCTGCCGTCGGCCTCGCTGGATTCGAACAACAAGGGCATGTACGAGCCTTGCCACGGTTCGGCCCCGGACATCGCCGGCAAAGGCATTGCCAACCCGCTGGCGACCATTCTGTCGGTGTCGATGATGCTGCGTTACAGCTTCAATCTGCACGATGCGGCCGATGCCATCGAGAAAGCCGTCAGCGTGGTGCTGGATCAAGGCTTGCGCACCGGTGACATTTATTCGGCCGGTTGCACTAAAGTCGGAACGCAGGAAATGGGTGACGCAGTAGTCGCCGCGCTGCGGAATCTGTAATCTCTCGGGCCCGCTGCGAAATTCAATACAAAGCAGCGGCCCACTTTTCAAGAAGGTGTAGTTGCGATGAAACGTGTAGGTCTGATCGGTTGGCGCGGCATGGTCGGTTCCGTGCTCATGCAGCGGATGCTGGAAGAGCAGGATTTCGATCTTATCGAGCCGGTGTTTTTCACCACTTCCAATGTCGGTGGCCAAGGCCCGTCCGTGGGCAAGGATATTGCTCCGCTCAAGGACGCTTACAGCATTGAAGAGCTGAAAACCCTCGACGTGATTCTGACCTGCCAGGGCGGCGACTACACCAGCGAAGTGTTCCCGAAGCTGCGCGAAGCCGGCTGGCAGGGTTACTGGATCGACGCGGCTTCCAGCCTGCGGATGAACGATGACGCCGTCATCATTCTCGACCCGGTCAACCGCAAGGTCATCGACCAGCAGCTGGATGCGGGCACCAAGAACTACATCGGCGGCAACTGCACCGTCAGCCTGATGCTGATGGGGCTGGGTGGTCTGTTCGAGGCCGGTCTGGTCGAGTGGATGAGCGCCATGACTTATCAGGCGGCCTCCGGTGCGGGCGCGCAGAACATGCGTGAACTGATCAAGCAGATGGGCGCGACCCACGCTGCGGTGGCCGATCAACTGGCCGATCCGGCCAGCGCGATCCTCGACATCGACCGTCGCGTGGCCGAAGCCATGCGCAGCGACGCGTACCCGACCGAAAACTTCGGCGTACCGCTGGCCGGCAGCCTGATCCCGTGGATCGACAAGGAACTGCCGAACGGCCAGAGCCGCGAAGAGTGGAAGGCCCAGGCCGAGACCAACAAGATCCTCGGCCGCTTCAAGAGCCCGATCCCGGTCGACGGCATCTGCGTACGCATCGGCGCCATGCGTTGCCACAGCCAGGCGCTGACCATCAAGCTGAACAAAGACGTGCCGATCGCTGATATCGAAGGGCTGATCAGCCAGCACAACCCTTGGGTCAAACTGGTGCCGAACAACCGCGACATCAGCATGCAGGAGCTGAGCCCGACCAAGGTCACCGGCACCCTGAACGTACCGGTGGGTCGTCTGCGCAAGCTGAACATGGGCTCGCAATTCGTCGGTGCCTTCACCGTCGGCGACCAACTGCTGTGGGGCGCGGCCGAACCGCTGCGTCGCATGCTGCGGATCCTGCTTGAGCGTTGATCGCTTGAAGTCGTAAAAGAACCCGCGCCTTGTGAGAGGTGCGGGTTTTTTTATGCCTGAGGGTTCCCGGTGTCAGGTCTAGCGCCTTCGCGAGCAAGCCCGCTCCCACCCTTGAAATGCGTTCCCCCTGTGGGAGCGAGCCTGCTCGCGAAGGGTTCGGTGCAGACACTGTGCATTCCGACAGAAATTGCCTGCATCTCACTCACCCGGTAAAGTGCCGCTCCCCCCGTTTCGCCAGAGGTAGAACCATGACCCAGACCCTTGATATTGCCGTCGTCGGCGCCACCGGTACTGTCGGCGAAACCCTCGTACAGATTCTCGAAGAGCGCGACTTCCCGGTCGGCAACCTGCACTTGCTGGCCAGCAGCGAATCCGCCGGCAGTTCGGTGCTGTTTCGCAACAAGAACGTGCGCGTGCGTGAAGTCGACGAGTTCGATTTCAGCAAGGTCAAACTGGTATTCTTCGCCGCTGGCGCTGCCGTTTCCCTGAGTTACGCGGCGCGTGCCCACGCGGCCGGTTGCTCGCTGATCGACCTGTCCGGCGCGTTGCCGGCCGAGCAGGCGCCGCAAGTGGTGCCGGAAGCCAACGCTGAGGTGATCGCCGGTCTGAGAGCGCCGTTCCAGGTCAGCAGCCCAAGCCCTTCGGCGGCGACGCTGGCCGTGGTGCTGGCGCCGCTGCTCGATTTGCTCGAACTGCAATACGTCAACGTCACCGCCAATCTGGCCGTGTCCGCCCAAGGTCGCGAAGCTGTGACCGAGCTGGCGCGGCAGACCGCTGAGTTGCTGAACATGCGTCCGCTGGAGCCGACTTTCTTTGATCGGCAGATGGCCTTCAACCTGTTGGCCCAGGTCGGCACGCCCGACGCTCAAGGCCACACGCTGCTGGAAAAACGTCTGGTGCGCGAGTTGCGTCAGGTGCTGAAGCAACCTTTATTAAAGATTTCCGCCACTTGCGTTCAAGCCCCGGTGTTTTTTGGCGATAGCTATAGCGTGACCTTGCAGTCAGCGAGCGCGGTCGACCTGGCAAAGGTCAACGCTGCGCTTGAGGATGCGCCCGGCATCGAGCTGGTTGAGGCCGGCGATTATCCGACTGCGGTGGGTGACGCGGTGGGGCAGGACGTTGTCTATGTCGGTCGGGTGCGCAGCGGTGTCGACGACCCGGCGGAACTTAATCTGTGGCTGACGTCAGATAACGTACGCAAAGGCGCGGCCCTGAATGCTGTGCAGGTCGCTGAATTGTTGATAAAAGACCTGCTGTAAAAGATACTTGGCAACAATTTGTCGACTGATTCTAGGTGAGCGCTATGCTTGCCCGGAGCACTTGATAACGTGTCACCCTCCGGGACTTTCCGGGGCATCAAAGAAATGATCGCGCGCGGCAGTCTGTCGTCGTCGCGCGCAATGCCTTACGGCAGCGGCAATCAACATCTTCTCGCTGGCCGAGGAACGTTCAAACAAAGGATGAGGCTATGGTTCAAGTTCGCAAACTGGTGTTAGCAATAGCGGCCGCCTCGGCGCTGTCCTCCGGTATGGCGCATGCCCTCGGGCTCGGGGAGCTGACCCTGAAGTCGACCCTGAACCAGCCGCTGGTGGCCGAGATCGAGCTGCTCGACGTCAAGGATCTCACTGCTGCCGAAGTGGTGCCGAGCCTGGCTTCACCCGAAGATTTCGCCAAGGCCGGCGTCGATCGCCAGGCCTTCCTCAACGACCTGACGTTCACCCCGGTGCTCAACGCCAGCGGCAAAAGCGTGCTGCGCGTGACTTCGAGCAAGCCGCTGTCGGAACCGATGGTGAAATTCCTCGTGCAGGTGATGTGGCCGAATGGCCGTCTGCTGCGCGATTACAGTGTGCTGCTGGATCCGTCGAAATTCTCGCCACAGACCGCTGACGCCGCTGCGCAACCGGCACCGTCGCAGACCATCACCGCACCGACCACCGGCGCCACGCACCCGTCGCAATACACCACCACGCCGCGCGACACCCTGTGGGAAATTGCCGCGAAGGCGCGCACCGGCGGTTCGGTGCAGCAGACCATGCTGGCGATTCAGGCGCTCAACCCGGATGCGTTCATCGACGGCAACATCAACCGGCTGAAAACCGGTCAGGTGCTGCGCCTGCCGGACTCGGTGGAAAGCACCGCGCTGCCGCAATCGAAAGCGATTGCCGAAGTCGCCGCGCAGAACGAAGCCTGGCGTCAGGGTCGTCGCTATGTGGCCAAGCCTGGCACTGGCCAGCAGCAGCTCGATGCCACCAAGCGTGGTCGCAGCAATGTCGGCGCCGGCCAGAATGCCAAGGACAACCTGAGCCTGGTCTCCGCCGAAAACGCCAAGGGCCGCGGCAAAGGCCCGGCCGGCGATGCCAAGGCCTTGAGCAACAAGCTGGCGGTGACTCAGGAAAGCCTCGACACGACCCGTCGTGACAACGAGGAACTGAAAAGCCGCATGGCCGATCTGCAAAGTCAGCTGGACAAGCTGCAACGCCTGATCGAGCTGAAGAACAATCAACTGGCGAAGATGCAGGCCGAAGGCCCGGGCGCTGCGCCAGCCGCCACTGCTGCCGTACCGGCGATCACCGCCGAACTGGCTGCAACCCCTCCAGCCACCCCGGCAGAAGCGGCGCCAACACCTGAATCGGCGATTGCGCCACCGGTCGACACGCCTGCCGAGACGCCAGTGGTTGCGCCAAAACCGGTAGTCGATGAAGACAAAACCTTCAATGAACTGCTGACCAATCCGATCCTGCTGGGTCTGATCGGTGGCGGTGCGGTGGTGTTGCTGCTTCTGCTGTTGCTGCTGGCCCGTCGCCGCAAAGCCCAGCAGGAAGCCGAGAAACACCTGCGCATGGCCCGCGCTCTGGCGGAAGAGCAAGAGTTCTCCGCCGAGCAGGATCTGCCGGAAAGCAGCTTCGAAGGCCTGGAGACACCTGCTGCCAGCGTCAAGCTCAACACCCCGGCACCTGCGCCAGCGCCTGCTGCGGTAGTGGCTCCGGTGGTGATGGCTGAGCCGATTGCCGCGCCATTGGTCGCACCGTCCGCCGAGCGTTCCGATGACGTGCTGGACAAGGCTCAGTCGCACATCAATGCCGGTCGCCTGAATCAGGCCGCAGCGTTGCTGGAAGAGGGCGTCAGCCTCGAGCCGCAACGCAGTGATCTGCGTCTGAAGCTGATGGAAGTCTACGGTCAGCAGGGTGATCGCGATGCGTTCGTGGGTCAGGAGCGTCAGTTGGTGGCCAACGGTGATAACTTCGCCAAGGTCGAAGAGCTGAAAAAACGCTTCCCGGCCATGGCGGTCGTCGCTGTCGCGGGTCTGGCTGCAGCGGCAGCCGCCGCCGAACTCGATGCGCAATACGTCAAGGAGCTGCTGCTCGACGAGCCAGAGGCGCCTGCGCCTGCGGCGGACGACCTGGATAGCGCGTTCGACCTGAGCCTGGACGATCTCGACAACATCACTCCTGTTGAGCCTGCACCTGTTGTTGAGCCTGAAGCTCCGGTGGAGCTGGACGAGTTCCCGGCCGACGACGATCTGAGCTTTGAATCGGTGCTGCAACAGCAGACCGAGATCAAAGAGAACCTCGACGACCTGTCGGACTTCGACCTCGATCTGGATCTGGGTGCCGAGCCTGCGCCAGCCCCGGCGGCGGATCTGGCGGATGATGACTTCCTGCTGGATCTGGACGAAGGCGTGAAAGATCTGTCGCCGGCCGAGCCTGTGGTCGCCAACGAAGTGCCACAGGACGATCTGGAACTGCCGGCGGATTTCGATCTGTCGCTGGCTGATGAAATGGACAGCAACCCGGCGGCCGAGCCTGACGCATTCGCAGCGGAACTGAATGACGTCAACGCCGAGCTGGATCGCCTGTCGCAGAGCATCGCCGAGCCGACCTTCACCGAAGCCGATGCGGCCATGGGCGATGATCTGGGCGAGGACGATTTCGACTTCCTCGCCGGCACCGACGAAGCCGCGACCAAACTCGATCTGGCCCAGGCCTACATCGATATGGGCGACAGCGACGGCGCACGCGACATCCTCAACGAAGTGTTGACCGAGGGTGACGAAAAGCAGCGTGGCGAAGCCAAGGAAATGCTTTCGCACCTGGCATGAGCCAGCGGTAAATAAAAAACGGCAGCCCATCGAGGCTGCCGTTTTTGTCTGGGCTGGATTCTGCAGCGCCTGGAATGGCGCTTTCGCGAGCAAGCCCGCTCCCACATTTGAAATGTGCTCTACCTGTGGGAGCGGGCTTGCTCGCGAAGAGGCCGGATCGGTCAACACAGAACTGACTGGCATCCCCGACTCACAGCCTTATAATGCCCGCCTTTGTACATCAGCAGGCTGTCCCTCCTTGGCAAACATAGATAACCCGGTCGCCGAAATGGCACCCGACGGCTTTTACCGCGTCGCGCTTGGCGTCGAATACAAAGGCTCGCGCTACAGCGGCTGGCAGCGTCAGTTGACCGGCGTGGCCACGGTGCAGGAAGAGCTTGAAAAAGCCTTGTCGAAAGTCGCCAACTCGCCGGTTTCACTGCAGTGCGCCGGACGTACCGACGCGGGCGTGCATGCTTGCGGACAAGTGGTGCATTTCGACACGCAGGTCGATCGCTCGCTGAAAGCCTGGGTGATGGGCGCCAACATCAATCTGCCCCACGACATCAGTGTCAGTTGGGCGCGGGTGATGCCGGCGCATTTTCATGCGCGGTTCAAAGCCATCGCCCGGCGTTATCGCTATGTGATCTACAACGATCAGATTCGTCCGGCGCATCTCAACGAAGAGATCACCTGGAACCACCGCCCACTCGACGTTGAGCGCATGGCTGAAGCGGCGCAATACCTGATCGGCACTCACGATTTCAGTGCGTTCCGTGCTGGTCAGTGCCAGGCCAAGTCGCCGATCAAGAAGATGCATCATCTGCGCGTGACTCGCCACGGCAAGATGATCGTGCTCGATATCCGCGCCAACGCCTTTTTGCACCACATGGTGCGCAACATTGCTGGTGTGTTGATGACCATCGGTGCTGGCGAACGCCCGGTCGAGTGGATGAAGGAAGTGCTGGAAAGCCGCGAGCGCCGTTCCGGTGGCGTGACAGCGCATCCGTACGGGTTGTATCTGGTGCAGGTCGAGTATCACGATGAATTTCCGTTGCCCGAGCGTTTTATCGGGCCACATTTCCTTACGGGTTTCTCGGAACTTGACGGCTGACGCCCTCGAGCGCTTTTGTTACCATCCGGGACTTTCCCGAATTTGACGCGGAGTTTTTCTCGATATGTCAGCCGTTCGCAGCAAGATCTGCGGGATTACCCGCATAGAAGATGCGTTGGCAGCGGTCGAGGCCGGGGCGGATGCGATCGGGTTCGTGTTCTACGCCAAGAGCCCGCGTGCAGTGAATGTGCAGCAGGCAAGGGCGATCATCCAGGCTTTGCCGCCGTTCGTGACGACGGTGGGCCTGTTCGTCAACGCCAGCCGCTGCGAGCTGGGGGAAATCCTCGATGCCGTGCCGCTGGATCTGTTGCAGTTCCATGGCGACGAGACCGCTGAAGAGTGCGAAGGTTGGCATCGTCCGTACATCAAGGCATTGCGGGTCAAGGCCGGCGATGACATCGCGGCTGCCGTCGATGCCTATCCGAGTGCCAGTGGCGTGCTGCTCGACACTTACGTCGAAGGCGTGCCGGGCGGAACCGGCGAGGCGTTCGACTGGTCATTGATTCCGCAAGCGTTGAGCAAGCCACTGATCCTGGCCGGTGGTCTCACCCCGGAAAACGTCGCCGACGCCGTGGCGCGAGTCAAACCGTACGCGGTCGATGTCAGCGGTGGGGTAGAGGCGAGCAAGGGCATCAAGGATCATGCGAAGATCCGCGCGTTCATCAATGCCGTACGTAGAAGCTCGCAGGGAGCGTCTACTTCGATGTGACGGCTGGCGAACTGCCGCCGTCCATCAATGCACTTGCACAAAGCAGGCGAGGCTGAGGGTTTCTGGAGTTGCACGCAGGTCATGTTTCGCGCTGACCGCGGCGTTCCATCAATCATCGCCACACACATGAATTTAGCTGAAGGGCATACGCGGGGCTGCGAACCAGAGCGTTCGGGCCGCCGGTACTGGAGAAAGAAAGCATGAGCAACTGGTTGGTAGACAAACTGATCCCTTCGATCATGCGTTCGGAGGTCAAGAAGAGCTCGGTGCCTGAAGGTCTGTGGCACAAATGCCCGTCCTGCGAGGCTGTGCTGTATCGCCCTGAGCTGGAAAAGACCCTGGACGTTTGCCCCAAGTGCAACCACCACATGCGCATCGGCGCACGGGCGCGTATCGACATCTTCCTGGATGCCGAAGGCCGCAACGAGCTGGGTGCAGATCTGGAGCCGGTTGACCGTCTGAAATTCCGCGACGGCAAGAAGTACAAGGACCGTCTGGTCGCTGCACAGAAGCAGACCGGCGAAAAAGACGCGCTGATCTCCGTCAGCGGCACCCTGCTGGGTATGCCGGTGGTGGTGTCGGCATTCGAATTCAGCTTCATGGGCGGTTCCATGGGCGCCATCGTCGGTGAGCGCTTCGTGCGCGCCGCCAACTACGCCCTGGAAAACCGTTGCCCGATGATCTGCTTCGCCGCCTCCGGTGGTGCGCGCATGCAGGAAGCGCTGATCTCGCTGATGCAGATGGCCAAGACGTCGGCGGTACTGGCGCGTTTGCGTGAAGAAGGCATTCCGTTCATCTCGGTGCTGACCGATCCGGTCTACGGCGGCGTTTCCGCCAGTCTGGCGATGCTCGGCGACGTGATCGTCGGTGAGCCAAAGGCGCTGATCGGCTTCGCCGGTCCGCGCGTGATCGAGCAGACCGTGCGTGAAAAACTGCCGGAAGGCTTCCAGCGCAGCGAGTTCCTGCTGGAGCATGGCGCGATCGATCTGATCATCGATCGTCGTGAACTGCGTCCGCGCCTGGGCAATCTGCTGGCGCAACTGACCGGCCAGCCGACTCCGACCTACGTCGCCGCGCCTGTCGAGCCAATCGTCGTTCCACCGGTGCCTGCCAACGTATGACCGAGCGTACCCTTGGCGAGTGGCTCGCCTACCTTGAGCAGTTGCATCCATCGGCCATCGACATGGGGCTGGAGCGTTCGCAACAGGTAGCGTCCCGCATGGGACTGGGCCAGCCGGCGCCTCGGGTGATTACGGTCACCGGCACCAACGGCAAGGGTTCGACCTGCGCTTTCGTGGCTTCATTGCTGCGGGCGCAGGGCCTGAGCGTGGGTGTCTACAATTCTCCGCACCTGCTGCGTTACAACGAGCGGGTGCAGCTCAATGGCGTCGAAGCCACTGACGCTCAGCTGTGCGAAGCCTTCGCTGCAGTCGAGGCCGGGCGTGGCGACACTTCCCTGACTTACTTCGAAATGGGCACCCTGGCGGCGTTCTGGCTGTTTCAACAGGCAAAACTTGACGCTGTGGTGCTGGAAGTCGGGCTGGGCGGGCGTCTGGACACGGTCAATGTGGTGGACGCCGATATCGCGCTGGTCACCAGCATTGGCGTCGATCATGCCGAGTACCTGGGCAATACCCGCGAATCCGTGGCCTTCGAGAAGGCCGGGATTTTCCGTCAGGGCAAACCAGCCTTGTGCGGCGACCTGAATCCTCCGCAACCGCTGCTCGACAAGGTCCGTGAACTCGCGTGCCCGTTCTCTCTGCGCGGGCGCGACTTCGATCTGGGGATCACCGATCACGACTGGCAATGGCGCGGCACTGACGCCCAAGGTCAGGTGGTCGAATTGCATGATTTGCCGCTGCTCGATCTGCCGATGGAAAACGCCGCGCTGGCCCTGCAGGCGTATCTGCTGCTCGGTTTGCCGTGGAATCCGTCGCAAATTGTTGCTGCCTTGCAGGCCACTCGCGTGGTCGGCCGGCTGGATCGCCGCTCGTTCGAATTCCATGGCAAGCGCCTGAGCCTGTTGCTGGACGTGGGGCATAACCCGCACGCGGCGGAATATCTGGCGCGGCGCCTGGCCACTCGGCCGCCGGTGGGCAAGCGTCTGGCGGTGTTCGGCTTGCTGGCCGACAAGGATCTGGATGGTGTTGTCGGCGAATTGAATGCTGGTGTCCAGCATTGGGCGGTCGCGCCGCTGGATTCGCCGCGTGCGCGTCCGGTCAGTGAATTACACGCGGCGTTGCAGAACCTTGGCGCGTCTGTCACGTCCTATGACGGTGTCGCAGCGGCGCTGGAAGGGCAGTGCGCAGTGGCCACCAGCGACGACGAGATTTTGTTGTTCGGATCATTTTATTGTGTCGCCGAGGCCCTTGAATGGTTGGCCCGGCGCTCCACGGAGGAAGCGGCAAATGGCTTTGCTGGATAAAGCGTACAAGCAGCGCATGGTTGGCGCCCTGGTGCTGGTGGCACTGGCGGTGATTTTCCTGCCGATGCTGTTTTCCCGCCAGGACGAGCAACGTCAAGTGACGGTCGAGGCGCCTGCCGCGCCGCAAGCCCCTTCGATGCCGCAGGTGCAAATGGAATCGGTGGCCGTGCCTGAGCCGCAGGCTTTGCCGCAAGAACCGGTGCCAGCGGATGAAGAAGTCGCAGAAGACACTGCGCCTGCTGCTCCAGTCGCGGCGGCCTCGGCCCCAACCCCGGCCCCAGCGGCGCCCATAGCAATCGCCAAGCCGACTGCGCCGCCTGCGGTGGCCAAGCCGATTCCGGCGCCTGCTCAGCCAATTGCTGCTGCATCGAAACCTGACACCACGCAAAGTCGCGTCGATGCCAACGGTCTGTCGGTCAGCTGGTCGGTGCAACTGGCCAGCCTGTCGAGTCGCGCCAGCGCCGAAAGCCTGCAGAAAACTCTGCGCAGTCAGGGCTACAACGCTTATATCCGTTCCGCCGACGGCAAGAACCGGGTGTTCGTGGGTCCGCTGATCGAGCGTGCCGAGGCCGATCGTCTGCGTGATCTGTTGAGTCGCCAGCAGAACCTCAAGGGGTTTGTCGTGCGCTTCCAGCCCGAGCGCGGCTAGGATCTATCGATTCGATTGAAATGCACTGAAAATCGCAGCTTACCGACAGCGGTGCGCTCTGCTAAAATGCGCCGCCTTATCCGTCTGTAGGCTGCACTGTGCCATTTACCCTGGTTGATTGGGCGATCGTTGCAATCATCGCCATCTCCGCTTTGATCAGTTTGAGCCGCGGCTTCGTCAAGGAAGCATTATCGCTGGTGACCTGGATCATCGCAGGAGCGGTTGCCTGGATGTTCGGTGGCTCACTGTCCGAGTACCTCGCCGGATACATCGAAACCCCATCGGCTCGCGTGATCGCGGGCTGTGCCATCATGTTTGTCGCCACACTGATCGTGGGCGCAATGATCAATTATCTTATCGGCGAGTTGGTGCGCGTGACCGGATTGTCCGGCACCGATCGATTCCTGGGCATGGCCTTCGGCGCGGCGCGTGGCGTGTTGCTGGTGGTCGTGGCAGTCGGGCTGTTGAGCCTGGGGCCGGTACAGCAGGACGGGTGGTGGAAAGAATCACAGCTCGTGCCAAAGTTTCTATTGGTCGCCGACTGGTCCAAAAACCTGATTCTCGGGTGGAGCAGTCAGTGGCTTGCCAGCGGAATCAGCGTACCCGCTGATATTCCGTTCAAGGAGCAACTCTTGCCGTCGGCCAAAACGCCTCAGTGAGTGTTGTTCAGTTCAGATCCATTAAGTAGGGGTTGCGTCGCATGTGTGGCATCGTCGGTATCGTCGGTAAGTCGAACGTCAATCAGGCGCTGTATGACGCGCTAACCGTGCTCCAGCACCGCGGCCAGGACGCTGCCGGTATCGTGACCAGCCATGATGGCCGGTTGTTCTTGCGCAAGGACAATGGTCTGGTGCGTGACGTGTTTCAGCAGCGTCACATGCAGCGCCTGGTCGGCCACATGGGTATCGGTCACGTCCGTTACCCGACTGCCGGCAGCTCGACCTCGGCCGAAGCGCAGCCGTTTTACGTCAACTCGCCTTACGGCATCACCCTGGCGCACAACGGCAACCTGACCAACGTTGAACAGTTGGCCAAGGAGATCTACGAATCCGACCTGCGTCACGTCAACACCAGTTCCGACTCGGAAGTGCTGCTCAACGTGTTCGCTCATGAGCTGGCCCAGCGCGGCAAGCTGCAACCGACCGAAGAAGACGTGTTTGCCGCCGTGACCGACGTGCACAACCGTTGCGTCGGCGGTTACGCGGTGGTGGCGATGATCACCGGTTACGGCATCGTCGGTTTCCGTGACCCGCACGGCATTCGTCCGATCGTGTTCGGTCAGCGTCACACCGACGAAGGCGTCGAGTACATGATCGCTTCCGAAAGCGTTTCGCTGGACGTGCTCGGTTTCACCCTGATCCGCGATCTGGCCCCGGGCGAAGCGGTCTATATCACTGAAGACGGCAAGCTGCACACCCGTCAGTGCGCGACCAACCCGTCCCTGACCCCGTGCATCTTCGAACACGTTTACCTGGCGCGTCCGGATTCGATCATCGACGGCGTGTCGGTGTACAAGGCGCGTCTGCGCATGGGCGAGAAACTCGCCGAGAAGATCCTGCGCGAGCGTCCAGAGCATGACATCGACGTGGTCATCCCGATTCCGGACACCAGCCGCACCGCCGCGCTGGAGCTGGCGAACCACCTGGGTGTGAAATTCCGCGAAGGCTTCGTCAAGAACCGCTACATCGGCCGGACCTTCATCATGCCGGGCCAGGCGGCCCGCAAGAAGTCGGTTCGTCAGAAGCTCAACGCCATCGAGCTGGAATTCCGTGGCAAGAACGTGATGCTGGTCGACGACTCGATCGTACGCGGCACAACCTGCAAGCAGATCATCCAGATGGCCCGCGAAGCCGGCGCGAAAAACGTCTACTTCTGCTCGGCGGCCCCGGCCGTACGTTTCCCGAACGTTTACGGCATCGACATGCCGAGCGCTCACGAACTGATCGCACACAATCGTTCGACTCAGGATGTGGCGGATCTGATCGGTGCAGACTGGCTGATCTATCAGGATCTGCCTGACTTGATCGAAGCAGTCGGTGGCGGCAAGATCAAGATCGAAAACTTCGATTGCGCGGTGTTCGACGGCAAGTACGTCACCGGCGACGTCGACGAGGCTTACCTGGACAAGATCGAGCAGGCACGCAACGATGCCTCCAAGGTCAAGACCCAGGCGGTCAGTGCGATCATCGATCTGTACAACAACTGAGTTTCTACCGGCCCTGAGGGGCCGGTTTTGTATCTGGCAAAAGACTTTTATTTATTCAGAACAGGGCAAGGAGTGACAGCATGAGTCAGGAATGGGATGCCGGTCGGCTGGACAGCGACCTCGAAGGCGTAGCGTTCGATACCCTGGCCGTACGTGCCGGTCAGCACCGTACGCCGGAAGGCGAACACGGTGATCCGATGTTCTTCACTTCCAGCTACGTGTTCCGCACCGCTGCCGACGCGGCGGCGCGGTTTGCCGGGGAAGTGCCGGGCAACGTTTACTCGCGCTACACCAACCCGACCGTGCGCGCGTTCGAAGAGCGCATTGCCGCGCTGGAAGGCGCCGAGCAAGCGGTCGCCACCGCCACGGGCATGGCCGCGATCATGGCGGTGGTGATGAGCCTGTGCAGTGCCGGCGATCACGTGCTGGTGTCGCGCAGTGTGTTCGGCTCGACCATCAGCCTGTTTGATAAGTACTTCAAGCGTTTCGGTGTGCAAGTCGACTACGTGCCGCTTGCCGATCTGTCGGGTTGGGATGCGGCGATCAAGCCGAACACCAAGCTGCTGTTCGTCGAGTCGCCGTCCAATCCGTTGGCCGAGCTGGTGGATATCACCGCGCTGGCGGAAATCGCTCACGCCAAAGGCGCGATGCTGGTGGTCGACAACTGCTTCTGCACGCCTGCCTTGCAGCAACCGCTGAAACTCGGTGCGGACATCGTCGTGCACTCGGCGACCAAGTTCATCGACGGCCAGGGCCGCTGCATGGGCGGTGTGGTGGCCGGTCGCAGCGAGCAGATGAAAGAAGTTGTCGGTTTCCTGCGCACCGCCGGGCCGACACTGAGCCCGTTCAACGCGTGGATCTTCCTCAAGGGCCTGGAAACCCTGAATCTGCGGATGAAGGCGCACTGCGCCAACGCCCAGCAACTGGCCGAATGGCTGGAGCAGCAGGACGGTATCGAGAAAGTCCATTACGCCGGTCTCAAGAGTCATCCGCAGCACGAACTGGCCCAGCGTCAACAGAAGGGCTTCGGTGCGGTGGTGAGTTTCGAGGTCAAGGGCGGCAAAGAGGGCGCGTGGCGCTTTATCGATGCCACCCGGTTGATCTCGATCACCGCCAACCTTGGTGACAGCAAAACCACCATCACTCATCCGAGCACCACCTCCCATGGCCGTCTGGCGCCACAGGAGCGTGAAGCAGCAGGGATTCGTGACAGCCTGATCCGCATCGCGGTCGGTCTGGAAGACGTGGCGGACCTGCAGGCTGATCTGTCGCGCGGTCTGGCGGCGTTGTGATCGAGTTGTCTACTCCGAAGGCGGGCACCCATGGTCGCGTGGCGCTGGTTACCGGTGCTGCGCGCGGCATCGGTTTGGGTATCGCGGCCTGGTTGATCAGCGAAGGCTGGCAGGTGGTGCTGACCGATCTCGATCGTGTGCGCGGATCGAAAGTGGCGAAGGTGCTGGGCGAGAATGCCTGGTTCATCGCCATGGACGTGGCGGATGAAAGTCAGGTCGCGCTCGGCGTTGCCGAGGTGCTCGGCCAATTTGGTCGTCTCGATGCGCTGGTGTGCAACGCGGCAGTCGCTGACCCGCACAACATCACCCTGGAAAGTCTTGATCTGGCGTACTGGAATCGAGTGCTGGCGGTAAACCTCAGTGGGCCGATGCTGCTGGCCAAGCACTGTGCGCCGTATCTGCGCGCGCACAACGGCTCGATCGTCAATCTGGCCTCGACCCGTGCGGCGCAGTCAGAGCCGGATACCGAGGCTTATGCAGCGAGCAAGGGCGGATTGTTGGCGTTGACCCATGCGCTGGCGATCAGCCTTGGGCCGGAGATTCGCGTGAATGCGGTCAGCCCGGGCTGGATCGATGCGCGGGATCCTTCTGCGCGTCGAGCCGAGCCTTTGGCCGATGCCGATCATGCTCAGCATCCGGCGGGCAGGGTAGGGACGGTCGAAGACGTCGCGGCGATGGTGGCGTGGTTGCTGTCACGCAATGCCGGGTTTGTCACTGGGCAGGAATTCGTCGTGGATGGCGGCATGACCAAGAAGATGATTTACACGGACTAAGAAGCGAAGCCGCAAACCTGTGGGAGTGAGCCTGCTCGCGATAGCGGTTTCAGGGTTGTTGCTTTCTTCAGGGAATGAAGCAATTTCGTCTTTTTCAGAAAAACTTCAATCCTGCTATTGACTTAGGTTCGCTACCTGCGTAAATTTCGCGGCCTCGGAGATGCAAACGGGTGATTAGCTCAGCTGGGAGAGCGTCTGCCTTACAAGCAGAATGTCGGCGGTTCGATCCCGTCATCACCCACCACTCCCCGAGAAACTTGCGAAAGCAAGAGGTAGGCTGAAAGTGCCTCCACCGACGCGCAGCGGTAGTTCAGTCGGTTAGAATACCGGCCTGTCACGCCGGGGGTCGCGGGTTCGAGTCCCGTCCGCTGCGCCATATTTTACGAGTCAGACATTGTCTGGTTCGCGATTGCAAAGCACCGAAGCTTTCAGTCAAAACGAGTTACTTGAGCGCAAGCTCAAAGCGATACGCAGCGGTAGTTCAGTCGGTTAGAATACCGGCCTGTCACGCCGGGGGTCGCGGGTTCGAGTCCCGTCCGCTGCGCCATATCTGTTTCAAGGACCACTGAACGCCTTGAAACACCGAAAGCAGCCGTTGGTTGTTTCGGAATCGATAGCAAAGACCCTGGTCGAAAGACCGGGGTTTTTTGTGTCTGAAACTTGGCTTTTCCCTCCTTTGACTCGTGCCTCCACCCTGGAATCCAACACAAATCCCCCTGTGGGAGCGGGCTTGCTCGCGAAAGCGGTATGTCAGTTGAAAAAGGGCTGCCTGACACCACGCCTTCGCGAGCAAGCCCGCTCCCACAGGGGGTTGTCTGTGTGCCCTGCGATCTGCTGCGGTGCCACGTCGCATTGATTTTTTGATTCTTTAGTCAAATTTTTGTAACTGGTTGTTTGCCGGACGCTCAGAAACCTTTAAAGTTAACCTTTCGGTCAGCTTTGCACTGTCAACACGCCCTCTGTTTCGCCAAGAAGGGCTTCTGCAAGACTCGAGATTCCCAGTAGATAACCAGAAGGGCGGACACATAACCGCCCAGAGGATGATCCATGTCCAACCGTGATATATCCCGGCGCTCGTTCCTCCAGGGCGGGCTGGTGGCGGGTGTGAGCGTCACGCTCACGCCGCTCAGCAGTCAGGCGCTGGCTGCCTTGATGGAAAACAGTGTCACCGTGCCGTCCGAGAAGTGGCTCGGCAACAACGGCAAGGCACGCCAACGTAACGACGCCCTGTCCAAGGTCTGCGGCAGCAAAGTATTTGCCCGCGACATTCGTTCCAAGGACATGCCGGGCTGGCCTGAGCAGCAAGGCCACGCCATGTTGCTGAAAACCATCAAGGCCGACCGAATCTACGAAGGCTACGACCTGTCGTGGCTCGGTGCCGACTTGCAACCTGACCGCATCGTCACTGCTGCCGATCTGGACAAGGACGGCATCGTGTTCCCTGAAGAACACGCGCCGGACCCATTGCTGCCGGAAGGCAAGGTGCCGATGTTCATCGGCCACCCGGTGGCGATCCTGATCTGGAACGATTTCGAGCGTTTTCGTCAGGCCAAGAACAAACTCAAATTCAATGACAAGGCAATTCGTTACGGTGCACAAGTGCCGTACTACGAGGGCGACCCTTATGGCAGCTTCCGCTACGTGCGCGTGGGCGGTCCGACCTCGGCCGACGAAGACGAATTCGCCAGCCTGAAAGACTCGATTCTGTTCCCGATGCTGAAAAACCGGCGTCCGGTGTGGAATTCCCAGCCGAACCTGCACGGCAACCTGACCGAGCGCGGCCTGTTCTACGCCGACCGTATGAAGCAGCAGATCGACACGCCGCCGGACAACTGGCTGGTCTTCGACGAACGCTACAAAACCCCGTCGATCGAACCGGCCGCCATGGAGCCGGACAACGGCAACGGCTGGTACGACCCGAAAACCAAGACCCTGCACTTCGTGGTCGCCACTCAGTGCCCGCTGGAAGCGGCGACCGAGACCGCGAAAATGATCGCGCCATCGCGCTTCGGCCTGGCCAACCTGAACATGCACCCGGGTTACACCGTGGGCTACGGTTCCAAAGACCACAACATCTTCGTCTACTACGCGGCCCTCGCTGCGCTGTACGGCGCCGGTGTGCCGGTGCGTCTGGCGAATGATCGCTACGAGCAGTTCCAGAGCGGCATCAAGCGCCACCCGTTCGACATCCGCTATCAGCTGGCGGTGGACAAGAATGACTACAGCTTCAAGATTTTCCGTGCCGAGATGAGCGTCGACGGTGGCGGTCGCATCAACTACAGCCCGTCGGTGGCGGCAGTCGGTGCCACGGCAGCGCAGTCGATCTACTACATGCCGCAGAACGACCTGCAGGTCACCGCTTATCACTCGCGTGGTGTTGAAGCGGGTTCGATGCGCGGTTACGGCACCCTGCAAAGCATGGCCTCGACCGAAATGATGGTCGACGAAATCGCCAACCGCCTCGGTGTCGACGCGATTGATCTGCGTCGCAAGAACGCCTTGCGTTCGGGCATGAAAAACACCCAGGGCGCGATTCCGGCCGGTGCCCTGCGCCTGCACGAGATTCTCGACAAGGCCTCGGTGCACGAAGTCTGGAAAAACCGCGACGCGATCAAGAAACAGCGCGAAGCTGCCGACCCGGACAACTGGTACGGCGTCGGTTTTGCCATTTGCCAGAAAGACTTCGGCACTGGCTCCGAAGCGCCGATGGCCAGCATCGAATTCACTGCTGAAGGTCGCATCACCCTGCGCCACATCGGTATTGAAATCGGCACTGGCATGTCCACTTCGCAGGCGCTGGTGGTGGCCGATTTCCTTGGCAGCCCGGCGCACGACGTGAAGACCGGCGAAACCGAATGGCAGGAAATGCAGCTGATCACCAGCGGCAACCCTTACATCATGAGCCAGGCCGAGCAGGACAACCTGCTGCGCAATCCACGCTGGGTTGGCAAGCTGGCCTCGGCGTCGTCCGCGACCAACTCGGCCTACTACTTCAGTCACGCCACCCGTGAAGCGGCGCGCGTGCTGTTCAACAACGGTTTGTGGCCGGCGGCCATGGAAATCTGGCGTCAGGGCCCTTACGGCGGTCAAGCCAACCCTTACGTGGTGCGTCGTGAAGATGCGCATTGGGTCGATGGCAAGCTCACTGCCAATGGCATGCAGCCATTGAGCTTCGAAGAGCTGGCCAAACGCGCTCACGAACGTGGTCTGGTCACCGGCGCCACCGTGCACGCGTTCAACCGCTGGAGCTGGGCCGAGGCCGAATACAGCATCGACGGCGTGCGCGAGCGTCTGCCGCTCGACGGTCTCGCAGTGAAGTACGGTGATGGCGCGCCGAAGGCGAAGAAAGCGTTGATGAGCACGGCGGGTTTCCACCTGCTGGATCGCCAGAACATCAACTATCCGGTGGTCCAGTTGAACAACGCGGCGGTGACTTACTACAGCCCGGTCGCAACTCTGGTCGAGCTGAAGGTCAACAAAGGCTCGGCGGAAGTCGAGGTGCTCAACCACCATTCTTGGGTCGAGTGCGGTCGGGTGCTGGTCGAAGAACTGGTCAAAGGCCAGCTCGAAGGCGGGATTGCCATGGGCATCGGTCACGCGCTGATGGAAGAGATGCCGCTGTACGAAGGCGGACCGGGGGAGGGTGACTGGAACTTCAACCGTTATCGCCTGCCGATGGCCCGTCACGTTGCGGTGTGGAAGCAGACCGCGGAGATTCTGCCGCCGCTGTCGCCAAGCGATCCGTCCAAAGGCATCGCCGAAGTGGTGATGATCCCGGTGGTTGGTGCCATCGGTAACGCCGTGGCGCACGCCATCGGTAAACGTGTTCGCGATCTGCCAATCACTGCTGCGCGCATCAAGGAGACCCTCAATGGCTAACCGTCCGCTTCAACTGACCCTCAATGGTCAATCCGTCGGCCCGGTGGACATCCCTGATGACCTGCCGATGATCGACTATCTGCACGAATACAAGAACCTCACCGGTTCGCGCCTGGGCTGCGGCCAGGGTATCTGCCACGCCTGCGTGGTGATCGTCGACAACCCGGACGGCACCAGTGAAGAAGTGCGCACCTGCATCACCGGCGCGCATTACTTCGAAGGCAAGAAAGTCCGCACCATCGAAAGTCACGCCAAGCGTGATGAGAGTGGCCAGGTCACTGAGCTGAACCCGATCCAGCAGCGTTTCGTCGACGAATTCGCCTTCCAGTGCAGCTACTGCGCGCCGGGGTTCGTCAACGCCGCGACGGTGCTGGTGGAGAAGCTGCAGCGCCAGCCGATCGTCAAAAGCCAACTGGAAAAAGTCATCGAGGACAGCCTCGGCCACCACATCTGCCGTTGCACCGGGTACGTGCGTTACTACAACGCCACGCGCAACGTGCTGACCGATCTCGGCCTGGTCAAGGAGGGTTGAGCATGAAGCATCTATTGACCCGCCTGACCCTGGCGGTCGGGCTGGCTGCGCCGGTGTTGTTTGCTCACGCTGATGATCAGGTCAAGCGCGGCGGATATCTTGCTCGCGCTGCCGATTGCATGGCGTGCCACACCGCGCCGGGCGGCGCGCCATTTGCCGGCGGGCTGTCGATCGTTTCGCCGTTCGGCACTATCTACGGCACCAACATCACCCCGAGCAAAGAGCACGGCATCGGCCTGTACAGCGATGACGAATTCTTCGCTGCACTGACCGAAGGCAAGCGTCGCGACGGGGCGAATCTGTATCCGGCGATGCCGTACACCTCGTATCACCTGATGCCGCGGGAAGACTCGGATGCGATTCACGCGTATCTGAAAACCATCGAGCCGATAGAGCGCGCCGCGCCGGTCACCAGTCTGAGCTTTCCGTTCAACGTGCGTCCGGGCCTGATCGGCTGGAACATGCTGTACGGCAAGGCCTTGAAGCTCGAGTCGGGCGAAGGCAAAAGCGAAGCCTGGAAGCGCGGCCAGTACATGGTCGAGGTGCTCGGTCACTGCGGCGAATGCCACACGCCACGCGGCCTGCCGGGTGCGATGCAATTGGAAAAGCGCCTGACCGGCGGCATCCTCAACGGGTATCTGGCACCGAGCCTGCTCGCCACCGATCTCGCGGCGCGCGGCTGGAATCAGCAGGACCTGAGCGCGTTCCTCAAGCACGGCATGAGCGCCCAAGGCACGATGTTCAACGAGATGTTCCCGGTGTTCCACAACAGCACTCAGGGCCTGAACGATCAGGATCTGGCGGCGATGGCGACGTTCCTGCTTGGCGACAAGCCGCCAGCGGCAAAAGAGCTGACTGAAGTGTCGCTGGACAAGCTCAGCACGAGCGCCCAGCGCGGCCGTCAGGAATATTTGAACGTCTGCGCCGGTTGTCATGCCGCCGGTGGTGAAGGCAAACCGCACATCGCCGTGGCCATGCGTGGCAATACCACGCTGCGCCTGGAAGATCCGCGCAACCTGGTGCGGGTGATCGAGGACGGTATCGGTGAACAGAAATTCGCCGGGTTCGAACACATGCAACCGATGCCGGGTTTCGCCGACAAGCTCAAGCCTGAGCAACTGACTGATCTGCTGAACTACCTGCGTCAAGGCTGGGGCGGTCAATCGGCTGAACTGGCGGTGAGCGACGTGCAGAAACTGCAGGCTGACGCTCCGGCCGTCGAGCACAAGGCGCACTGACATGCAGCATCTCGATCTACAGGTTGTGCGGCGGGCACTGGAGTGGTCGGTGGCGGGGCAGCGCATCTGGCTCTGCACGGTGCTGACCACCTACGGCTCGGCGCCGCGTGCGCCGGGTTCGCTGCTGGCGGTGAACGATAGCGGCCAGTGGATCGGGTCGCTGTCCGGTGGCTGTGTTGAGGAAGACTTTCTCGAGCGCGTGGCTGAGGGCGCGTTTCTCGATGCGGTCAACGTGGTGCGTTACGGCGAAGGTGATGATCCGCGCTCGCGGGTCAGCCTGCCCTGTGGCGGCATTCTCGACGTACTGGTAGAGAAATTTGACGCCGACTGCGAGGTGCAGACGCATCTGCGTGAACTCGAATCGGCATTGCTCGGCCAGCGCCGTTTGATTCGCGAGGTCGATCTGGCCAGCGGTGCGCGCAGTCTGTTCACTGATCGCGAGCAGGGTGCGCGCATCGAGCGCGAGATCGATCGGGTGCGGATTCGCGTGGGTGCTGCTCAGCGTCTGTTGCTGGCGGGATACTCTAGCGTGGCGCAGGCCTGTGCCGAGTTCGCGGTGGGTCTGGGTTTCGAAGTGATTCTCTGCGATCCGCGCGATGAAGTGCTCGAAGGCGTGGTGCTGAATGGTGTGGAGATTCGTCGGCAACTGCCGTCAGTGTTCATCGCCGATGGTGGTTGTCATCGCGATACCGCGGTGGTGGCGCTGACCCATGATCCGCGCATCGACGATCTGGCGATGATGGAAGCGGTGCGCACCGAGGCGTTTTACATCGGCGTCATGGGTTCGCAGCAGACTTCGCAGAAACGCTTCGAGCGCCTGTGCAGGATTGGTGGGCTGGGGGAGGTCGAGTTGGCGCGGATTCATGCGCCGATCGGGCTTAACCTCGGCAGCAAGACACCGGCGGAGATCGCTTTGGCGGTGCTGGCGGATATCTTGCGGATTCGTAGCGGGATTGCCCGGGATCAGCTCTGATCTGGATTTTGCAAATTTGTGGCGAGGGAGCTTGCTCCCGCTGGACTGCGCAGCAGGCCTTCTTTCGAAATAAAAGAGGGGCCGCTGCGCGACCCGGCGGGAGCAAGCTCCCTCGCCACAGTTGTTTGTCAGTCAAGAAAGCTGATCAGAAACCCAGCTTGTCACGCAACCCGTAATACCACGCACCCAATGCCGCAAACGGCGTGCGCAGCAACTGCCCGCCGGGGAACGGATAGTGCGGCAGATCGGCAAACGCATCAAAACGTTCAGCCTGGCCGCGCAACGCTTCGGCCAGTACCTTGCCGGCCAGATGCGTGTACGTCACGCCGTGGCCGCTGCAGCCTTGCGAGTAATAAATGTTGTCGCCCAAGCGTCCCACCTGCGGCAGGCGCGACAGGGTCAGCAAGAAATTGCCGGTCCAGGCGTAGTCGATCTTCACGTCTTTCAGTTGCGGGAACGCCTTGAGCATTTTTGGGCGGATGATAGCTTCGATGTTCGCCGGATCTCGCGCACCATAAACCACGCCGCCGCCGAAGATCAGGCGCTTGTCGCCGGTCAGGCGGTAGTAGTCGAGCAGGTAGTTGCAGTCTTCAACGCAGTAATCCTGCGGCAACAGAGTTTTCGCCAGCTCATCGCCCAGCGGTTCGGTGGTGATTACCTGGGTGCCGCACGGCATCGATTTGGCCGCCAGTTCCGGCACCAGATTACCGAGGTAGGCGTTGCCGGCAACGATGATGAACTTGGCCCTGACCTTGCCTTGCGGCGTGTGCACCACCGGGTTGGCACCACGCTCGATGCGCACGGCTGGCGATTGCTCATAGATGGTGCCGCCGAGGGACTCGACCGCAGCAGCTTCACCGAGCGCCAGGTTCAGCGGATGAATGTGGCCGCCGCTCATGTCGAGCATGCCGCCGACGTATTGATCGCACGCCACCACTTCGCGAATGCGGCGCTGGTCGAGCAGTTCCAGTTGGGTATGGCCAAAGCGCTCCCACAGGCGCTTCTGCGATTCCAGGTGTCCCATCTGCTTGGCGGAGAGCGCGGCGAACACGCCGCCGTCCTTCAGGTCGCACTGGATGTTGTACTTGGCCACGCGCTCACGGATGATCCGGCCGCCTTCGAAGGCCATCTGCCCGAGCAGTTGCGCCTGCTTTGGGCCAACCGTGCGCTCTATGACGTCGATGTCACGGCTATAGCTGTTGACGATCTGCCCGCCATTACGCCCCGACGCACCGAAGCCGACCTTGGCAGCTTCCAGGACTGTCACGCGAAAACCGTTCTCCAGTAGAAACAAGGCCGAGGACAGCCCGGTGTACCCGGCGCCGATCACACAGACATCCGTCTCCACATCATCCTGCAAGGCCGGACGTGGCGGTACGGCATTGGCCGACGCAGCGTAATAAGACTCTGGGTAAGGGGTGTTCGCCATCCTGCAGCCTCTGTTTAATATATTTTACGAGTGCTTCGATCCTACCCGAGTTGAAAAACCTCCGCCAGCCACCGGAAAAATCTTCTTCACCGGCCCGAAATTAAATATTTTGCATATTCATAGGGTTAGGTGAAAAAAAGGTGTTGACACCCCTCCGGAATTCCGTAGAATGCCGCCTCACAGCAGGCACGTAGCTCAGTTGGTTAGAGCACCACCTTGACATGGTGGGGGTCGTTGGTTCGAGTCCAATCGCGCCTACCAAACAAAATCCGCTCTGCTGGGCGGTCTAGAAGGGCTCACCGAAAGGTGGGCCCTTTTTTGTTGTCTGCGATTTGCAAAACTTTTGCAAAGCTTTTTCAAAACCCCCACCTCAGCGCACCTTTCAACACTGCATCTCTTCCGTTACCAAGCGCTTAGCGTGTTTCGAAATAACACGACCTGCTGATATGGCGTTCTGTTCTTTTTTTGGATCCGTCGAAAAAGTGTGGATATTGAAGGGGTTACCGGTATTTTTAACCGACCGGTTATCAAAAAAATGTTGTTGCTGATCGTGAACTTCAGTAACATCTGCCCCGCGTTCACCACCACGGTTTATGCATTTTTAAATCCCAAGCTTCCATCAGCTGCTTGGGATTTTTTTTGCCTGCGA
Organism: Pseudomonas sp. AM14(2022); assembly: GCF_036346455.1. Classification (NCBI taxonomy): domain Bacteria; kingdom Pseudomonadati; phylum Pseudomonadota; class Gammaproteobacteria; order Pseudomonadales; family Pseudomonadaceae; genus Pseudomonas; species Pseudomonas sp. AM14(2022). The sequence goes on along the minus strand of NZ_JAOTNY010000007.1, from coordinate 165,669 downwards.
TTTGGCGAATTCCGTTTCTGTCTCTCTGTTCCTGCGCGAAGCTTTCCAGCCCCATTGCTGTGTGCGGGCGCAACCGGCTTTTTTCGACTACTACTGACTGGCGTTTTCCAGGGCTTTCTCAAAGGAGTTCGTCGATGCTGGTTCACTGGTTTCTCGCCGCGATTCATCTCTTGGCTTTTGCACTGGGCTTCTGGGCTGTGTTGACCCGTGGCACGGCGTTCAGTCGTCTGGCCGCTGGCGTCGGTGAGGCCAAGCGGGTTTTGCTCGCTGATAATCTGTGGGGGATTGCCGCGCTGGTGTTGCTGGTCACCGGAGGCATGCGCGCCTTCGGTGGCTTTGAAAAGGGCACTGACTACTATCTGCACCAGCCGCTGTTTCATTTGAAGATGACGCTGTTCGTACTGATTCTGCTGACAGAGCTGGCGCCGATGATCACGCTGGTCAAATGGCGGATCGCATTGGCGCGGGGCAAGGCGCTCGATACCGGACGTGCAAAGCTGTTCGCGCGAATCAGCCATGTCGAGGCGCTGCTGTTGGTACTGATGATGATTGCAGCTACCGGCATGGCGCGCGGCGTGACGTTCGGCTAGCAGGGAGCAATTCCCTGTGTCCTCTCGGAAATGTCTGACAGCCAGGCTTGGCAGTCGCAGGTAGTATCGCGCTGCAGCAGAAGAGGGAGTAAAGGCGAGGAGGGTGTCAGGCGCCGTGCCCAGCGGAGTGGGGCGCGGATGGCAATACGGCGCGTGAATCTTTAGCCAGTCTTACGCGAAGGCAAACGGACTGGCTACTGACTGCAATGCGGCTCAGGGCGTTTGTGGCTTGTCCGGGGCGGTCAGGCCAGCCTGAATGCGCTGATAGATCTCTTCACGGTGCACGGCAACGTTTTTCGGGGCGTTGATGCCGATACGGACTTGCTGACCGCTTACGCCGAGGATGGTGATCGTAATGTCATCACCAATATTTATGCTTTCACCGACTTTGCGGGTGAGTATCAGCATGGTCTTCTCCTTGATTGCTTTGTAGGGCACCTGATTCAGACAGTGCAGAGGTCGGTGGTACGTATAGATTAGTGCGAAGTCTCACGGTTTGGGTGCCTCTTTCTGACGCGCAGATGCGGCATTAATTCCCAGGGCGTAACTATACAGAGGCTGCAATCATCAATCTCGTTGTTTTGTGCCCATTTTGCGGGCCTCGCGAAGTATTTATGAATGTTAAGATCGCCGCTTTGTGATTTTCGAGGAAAGCGTTGTGCGCAAATTGGTCTGGATGGTCGCGGCACTGGCATTGGCGGGATGTGGTGAAGGCAAGAGTGTAGACGTGCAGAAGCCGAAAACGGCCGTCGCGGCCGCACCTGCGGCAGCGTCCGCCCCGCAATGGGACCTCGAAGTACGCGGCGAAACACCTCAGGCTGTCAGTGATCTGAGTGGCTGGTTGATCGAACATGCGTTCGTGCCGACCGTGATCAAGGACAGCAGCGGCAAGACGCGGATCCTGATTGGTCCGTTCAACTCCCAGGCCGACGCGCAAGCGCGCAAGGTAGAGGTGGATGCGGCATTGGTGAAGGCCAAGAAGCAGAACGTCGAGTCGGTGATCGTCGAGCATCCGCTCGCGCCGTAAGCAGCACTTTCAGCGGAGCGGCCTAAAGGACATCGCGGGCGATTCGTCTTATACGAGTCAATCACGATTTCCCGAAGGAGCTCCGCATGGCCTCCGCCGCTCCCTACAAACTCTTCAATGCGGTTTTGCACCGCAAGACGCTGGTGAGTCCGCACATGATGCGGATCACGCTCGCCGACCCTTCGATAGGTGGCATGGCCACTTGGGCGCCGGATCAGCGCGTCAAGCTGTTCTTTCCTGCTGAGGATGGAACTCCCGCAAATCTTGCGCAGGAAGAGGGCTGGTACGCCCGTTTTCGCTCGATGCTCGCGAGTCGTCGACCAGCAATGCGTACCTACACCATTCGTCATTTGCGCGCCGAGCAAGGCGAGGTCGACATCGACTTTGTTCTGCATGGCGAAACCGGTCCCGCGTCGCGCTGGGCGCTGCGTGCGCAGCCGGGAGCGTCGATGCAGATTCTCGCTCCCGACAGCGGTTTTTCCGCGCAGGACGCCGGCGGGTTTGAATGGAAACCGCCGCAGCTGCTCAAGGAGGTTTTGCTGGTGGCCGATGCCACGGCATTGCCGGCCGCCATGGGCATTCTTGACGAGTTGGCTGCCATGGCTGAACCGCCTCAGACTCAGGCGTACTTTGAAGTGGACAGCGTGCCAGACATGCTCCCGGTGCCGGATTGGTCTGGGCTGTCGGTGCAGTGGCTGGTTCGCGATCAGGCGCCAGAAGTAGTGGCTGGGGCGCTGATGGTAGAGGCAGTGCAGCAGGCGTTCCTGCCGGCAGAGGATTCATCGGTCGGGCAAGCTGCCGAACTCGCCGAAGTCGATATCGACAAAGACATTCTCTGGGAGATCGCCAACACGGCCCCTGAAGGATTTTATGGCTGGATTGCCGGAGAAAGCGCAGCGGTCATGCGTCTGCGCAAATACCTGATCAAGGAGTGCGGTATCCCCCGCGAGTCACTCAATCTGATGGGCTATTGGCGCTACAACAAGGCTGGCAGCTAAAAACAAAAAAGGCCTCGAACATCACGTTCGAGGCCTTTTCTTTTGCGCTGAAGAATCAGCCGCAGGCTTTCAGGTTTACCGGGCCGACAAATTCATTGCCGCGTCCCATCACGCACGCCACGCTCTGATTGCGTTGACGTTCCCAGTCCTGCACTGGATAAGTTTTGTCCCACGCTTCGTACAGTTGCCGATCCTGTTTCGACAGGCGCAAGCCGTACTGCTTGCTCATGTAGAAATAGGTGCGCGCGATCATGCCGCGAATCGACGGGCGCGGCATGACCTTCTTGGCCTTGAAGTCGACCTGGGTCAGGCACGAGCCGTACTGCCCGGATTGCACCGGCAGCCAGCCATAACTGAAGTTGCTGCGGTCACCGTTGACCTCACCAATGCTCGGCACCAGGTTGTGCAGGTCGGCTTCGGCTTTCTGGTAGCTCGGGTCATAGCGGGTGCAGTTCTTGCGCCCGCCCGACTGCCAGCATTGACGCTGGTGACCGAACTCCCACGCCGGGACGATGTGTTCCCATTCGATGCGTGAAGCACGCTTGGCATTCTTGCGCGGCACGTAACCGCATGCCTTCAAGTCCACCTTGTTGCCGGTGTATTTGCACCCGCAGTAAAACTCGGTGGACTGCGGTGCATAGAGTTTCCAGGCGACCTTTTTGGCCTCGGTAAAGGTGCGGGGGGCGCCAGCTTGGGCGCCAAAAGCGATGAACAACAACAGCAAAGCAAAACAGCGGACACTCATTGAATCAATCTTCCTTCGGCACAACCCAAAAAATCTGCACGCCGCCATCGTCGCGATAGGCGAGTTTGACGTTGTCGTTCTCGTCGATTTCCTCGAGCAGTTGCTCCCATGCATCCACAGGCTCGTCCGGCAGACGGAAGATCAGTGCGGCTTTGGCTTTTTGTGCGGTAGGGGAATTGATGATTTTCTGAACGCGCATGCCCATGCGTTCGTAAGCGTCAGGAGCATCAGGAGAGGTGGCCACGAGGTTATCCTTATTAAGCTGTACGTGCATACAGTATTTAACTGTAAGCATTTTCGCAACTGCTTAAAATTCAAGAAAATCCTCTGACAGCGCTTTTCCGATTTTGGTGTAGGTCGGGTCGATTATTTTGTATGAAAAAGTCGCGCTCAGCGTAAGTGGCAGCACCACCCGCCGCACGGGCGAGTGGTGAGCAGGTTGCCCGACCCGAAAGGGTCAGGCGAGGGCCAATCAATATTCCCAGAACATCCGCTGCAGTTCTTTGCTGTCGTTGGTTTTGGTCAGGGCGACCATGGCCAGGATGCGGGCCTTTTGCGGGTTCAGGTCGTGAGCGACCACCCAGTCGTACTTGTCGTCAGGTTGTTCGGCGTTACGCAGAACGAAACCACCGGCGTTGACGTGGGAAGAACGGATGATCTGCACGCCGTCTTTACGCAGGGCTTGCAGAGATGGCACTACGCGCGAAGACACCGAACCGTTACCGGTACCGGCATGGATGATCGCTTTGGCGCCGGCCTGGGCCAGAGCCTTGTAAGCGGTGTCATCGACGTTGCCGTAGGAGTAGGCGATTTCTACGTCAGGCAGGCTCTTGATGTTCTTGATGTCAAATTCCGAATCCATGGTGTGACGCTTGGCCGGCAAGCGGAACCAGTAGGATTTGCCTTCAACCACCATGCCCAGCGGACCCCAAGGGCTTTTGAACGCCTCGGTCTTGATGTTGATCATTTTGCTGACGTCGCGACCGGACTGGATCTCGTCGTTCATGGTTACCAGCACGCCTTTGCCGTGCGCTTCTTTGCTGCTGGCGACGGCGACGGCGTTGTACAGGTTGAGCATGCCGTCCGCCGACATGGCGGTGCCCGGACGCATCGAGCCGACCACGATGATCGGCTTGTCGGTTTTTTCCACCAGGTTCAGGAAGTACGCGGTTTCTTCCAGGGTGTCGGTGCCGTGGGTGATGACGATGCCATCGACGTCTTTGCTGTCGGCCAGTTCCGATACGCGGCGACCCAGTTGCAGCAGGTTGTCGTTGGTGATGCTTTCCGAAGCGATCTGCATGACTTGTTCGCCACGCACGTTCGCCAGTTTGCTCAGTTCGGGGATGCCGGCGATCAGTTGTTCAATGCCGACCTTGGCCGCTTGATAGGTGGCGCTGTTGGCTGCGCTGGCGCCGGCACCGGCAATGGTGCCGCCCGTGGCAAGCACTACGACGTTGGCGAGTTTGGTCTGGGTTTCGACTTCTTTTGCCTGAAGGGCAGTGGGCAGGAGCAGGAGGAGGGCCAAAGCGCCCGGAACCAAGGTGTTGAAAGCAGATTTCATTATTTTTCTCTCTAGTAGTGAGACGGTGCTGATGCAGGTTCATCTAGATGCGCCCCGAGCCGATCTTAATGCCCGGGGTGCAGGCTAGGGAGCAGGATCTGTACCAGTGCTACTTTGCTTTAGAGAAATGTTTAACCTGATGATTTATATCAATATTTTGTAAGTTTTCGGATTCTTGAATGAATGGCTTATCCGGGTTTCCGAACAAAGGAAGCTTTCGTGTTCGGTTCACCGAAAGGGACTGCACCTCCTGGCGACCGCAACGGCTTGTTGGTTTCAGGTCTTCTGCTAAAGAAACCCGTCAGCAGGCCGATGGCTGTGGAAGGAAACGTTTATTTAGGGAGTTCACATGTCACTGACGATCGGTTTTTCAAATCCCGGCTCAGTCACCATTGGCGGTAAAACCGCAGCGACAATCAATGCAATGAACCAGGCGGAAGCAGATGCTGCCGACGAGGCGCTTGGCGTTGAAAAAGAACCGAGCAATCAAGTTCGCACCGGTGGTCCCGCGCAAGAAGCCAGCAAGGCGGATAGCGCTGACAGCGGCGACAGTCTGAGCGTGACCGTAAAAATGTTGCTCAAGCGCATGCAGGAATTGCAGAAGCAACTGCAAGAGCAGCAACAGCAACTGGCGGCGGCCCAGGCGGCGAGCTATCCGACGCCCGAGGCCAAGTCACAGGCGGTGATGTCCGTTCAGGGGCAGATCGCGCAAACTAGCGGCGCGCTGATGGAAGTCGCAGCGGCACTGGTCAAGGAAATGTCCAAGGATTCCACCAGCGGCAACCTGGTCAGCACCACGGCTTAAGCGGTAAGGGGTGAATCAGACGATTGCGCCCCGCAATACAACGACGATTTCTGATTGTTGACAAATGTCGGCGGGATTCGCATAGTTCGGTCTACGCAAACGTTTGCGCGGCTTCCCCGGTGCACTATTGTCCGGAAGAGAGCGCTGAAGCTTACGCCAGCGCGAGCGTTGCTCACAATAATCATAAGATCGGAGTGAACCCATGAAGCTGCCATTCGCTGGACGTCTTCTTGCTGTCGCTATGCTGGCTGCCGCAGCCGCCGCACTACCTGTCTCTTCGGCTTTCGCCGAGTCCCCGGAAAAACCCAAAGTCGCACTGGTCATGAAATCCCTGGCCAACGAATTCTTCCTGACCATGGAAGATGGCGCCAAGGCCTACCAGAAAGAACACTCCGCCGACTTCGACCTGATCTCCAACGGCATCAAGGACGAGACCGATACCGCCGGCCAGACCCGCATCGTCGAGCAGATGATTCTGGCCAAGGTCAACGCGCTGGTCATCGCACCGTCCGATTCCAAAGCCATGGTGCCGGTGATCAAGAAAGCCGTCGATGCCGGCATTACTGTGATCAACATCGACAATCAGCTCGATCCGCAGATTGTCAAAAGCAAAAACATCAGCGTGCCTTTCGTAGGCCCGGACAACCGCAAAGGTGCGCGTCTGGTCGGCGAATACCTGGCCATGCAACTGAAGGCCGGTGACGAGGTCGGCATCATCGAAGGCGTATCCACCACCACCAACGCCCAGCAACGCACCGCAGGTTTCAAGGATGCGATGGACGCGGCGCAGATCAAGGTTGTCTCCTTGCAATCCGGTGACTGGGAGATCGACAAGGGCAACAAGGTTGCCGCTTCGATTCTCAGCGAATACCCGGATGTGAAAGCGCTGCTGGCGGGTAACGACAGCATGGCCGTTGGCGCTGTTTCCGCTGTGCGCGCTGCTGGCAAGGCGGGCAAGGTCCAAGTGGTCGGCTACGACAATATCAATGCGATCAAGCCGATGCTCAAGGATGGTCGTGTGCTGGCGACGGCCGATCAGTTCGCTGCCAAGCAGGCCGTGTTCGGTATCGAGACTGCGCTGAAAATCCTCAAGGGCGAAAAAGTCGACAGCGGCGTCAATGGCGTGATCGAAACGCCAGTCGAGCTGGTCACTAAGTAAGTCTTCCGGCGACACAACGGCGCTCGTCCGTCCGGACGAGCGCATGGAGAGTTTTTTATGTCAGTTTCCGCCCCGAACGCTGTCCTCTCGGTCAGCGGTATCGGTAAGACCTATGCGCAACCGGTGCTCACGGGCATCGACTTGACGCTGATGCGCGGTGAAGTGCTGGCGCTGACCGGTGAGAATGGCGCCGGTAAAAGCACGCTGTCGAAGATCATTGGGGGTCTGGTTACGCCCACCACCGGTCAGATGCAATTCCAGGGCAAGGACTACCGTCCGGGCAGTCGCACCCAGGCCGAAGAGCTTGGCGTGCGCATGGTCATGCAAGAACTCAATCTGCTGCCGACCCTGTCGGTGGCGGAAAACCTGTTTCTCGACAACCTGCCGAGCAACGGCGGCTGGATCAGTCGCAAGCAATTGCGCAAAGCCGCGATCGAAGCCATGGCGCAGGTCGGCCTTGATGCCATTGACCCGGACACCCTGGTGGGTGAGCTGGGGATCGGGCACCAGCAGATGGTCGAGATCGCACGCAACCTGATCGGCGATTGCCATGTGCTGATCCTCGATGAGCCGACTGCGATGCTCACCGCCCGCGAGGTGGAAATGCTCTTCGAGCAGATCACTCGTTTGCAGGCGCGTGGCGTCTCGATCATCTATATCTCGCACCGCCTCGAAGAGCTGGCGCGCGTCGCGCAACGCATTGCCGTGCTGCGTGACGGTAATCTGGTTTGCGTCGAGCCGATGGCCAACTACAACAGCGAGCAACTGGTCACCTTGATGGTTGGCCGCGAACTGGGCGAACACATCGACATGGGCCCGCGCAAGATCGGCGCCCCGGCACTGACGGTCCAAGGCCTGACCCGCTCCGACAAGGTGCGCGATGTTTCCTTCGAAGTGCGCGCCGGCGAGATCTTCGGGATTTCCGGGCTGATCGGGGCAGGGCGCACGGAATTACTGCGGCTGATTTTCGGCGCCGACCTGGCCGACAGCGGCACGATCGCGCTGGGTTCGCCGGCGCAGGTGGTCAGTGTGCGTTCACCGGTTGATGCAGTGAACCATGGCATTGCCTTGATTACTGAAGACCGAAAGGGCGAAGGCCTGCTGCTCAGTCAGTCGATCAGCGCCAACATCGCCTTGGGCAACATGCCGGAGATTTCCAGGGCCGGGATCGTCAATAACAGCGACGAAATTTCCCTGGCGCAGCGTCAGATTGACGCCATGCGCATCCGCAGTTCCAGCCCGACACAACTGGTGTCGGAGTTGTCCGGCGGCAACCAGCAGAAAGTGGTGATCGGCCGCTGGCTGGAGCGTGATTGCTCGGTGCTGTTGTTCGACGAGCCGACCCGCGGCATCGATGTCGGTGCCAAGTTCGATATCTATGCCTTGCTGGGCGAGTTGACGCGCCAGGGCAAGGCGCTGGTCGTGGTATCCAGTGACCTGCGCGAACTGATGCTGATCTGCGACCGGATCGGTGTGCTGTCGGCAGGGCGTCTGATCGATACCTTCGAGCGCGACAGCTGGACCCAGGATGATTTGCTTGCCGCCGCGTTCGCCGGCTACCAAAAACGTGATGCGTTGCTCAATGAAGCAGCGCCTAGGGATCTCCCATGAAAACTGCATCTTCCGCCGGCAAACGTAGTGGCAATTTCTATGGTCTGGGCACTTATCTGGGCCTGGCCGGTGCCTTGTTGGCGATGGTGGCGCTGTTCTCGATGATGAGCAGCCACTTTCTGTCCTATGACACTTTCAGCACGCTGGCCAACCAGATTCCCGATCTGATGGTGCTGGCGGTGGGCATGACCTTTGTACTGATCATCGGCGGCATCGACCTGTCGGTGGGTTCGGTGCTGGCGCTTGCCGCCTCGACAGTCAGCGTGGCGATTCTCGGTTGGGGCTGGAGTGTGTTGCCAGCCGCGTTGCTGGGTATGGCGGTGGCGGCACTGGCGGGTACGGTGACCGGTTCGATCACCGTGGCGTGGCGTATTCCATCGTTCATCGTTTCGCTCGGCGTGCTGGAAATGGCCCGAGGCCTGGCGTATCAGATGACCGGTTCGCGCACCGCCTACATCGGTGATTCGTTTGCCTGGCTGTCGAACCCGATCGCGTTCGGCATTTCGCCGTCGTTCATCATTGCCTTGCTGGTGATATTCATTGCGCAAGCTGTGCTGACCCGCACCGTGTTTGGTCGTTACCTGATCGGTATCGGCACCAACGAGGAAGCGGTGCGGCTGGCCGGGATCAATCCAAAACCGTACAAGATTCTGGTGTTCAGCCTGATGGGGCTGCTGGCCGGGATTGCCGCACTGTTCCAGATTTCCCGTCTGGAAGCTGCAGACCCGAATGCCGGCTCCGGTCTCGAATTGCAAGTGATCGCCGCCGTGGTGATCGGTGGCACCAGTCTGATGGGTGGCCGTGGTTCGGTGATCAGCACCTTTTTCGGTGTGTTGATCATTTCGGTACTGGCCGCCGGTCTGGCGCAGATCGGCGCGACCGAGCCAACCAAACGCATCATCACCGGCGCGGTGATTGTCATCGCGGTAGTGCTCGATACCTATCGCAGCCAGCGCGCCAGTCGACGGGGCTAACAGATGGCAACGATCAAGGATGTGGCGGCGCTCGCGGGGATTTCCTACACCACGGTTTCTCACGTGGTGAACAAGACGCGCCCGGTCAGCCAGGAAGTGCGGTTGAAGGTCGAGGCGGCCATCAAAAGCCTCGACTATGTGCCGAGTGCGGTGGCGCGTTCGCTGAAAGCCAAGACCACTGCGACCATTGGCTTATTGGTGCCCAACAGTCTCAACCCGTATTTTGCCGAGTTGGCACGGGGCATCGAGGATTACTGCGAGCGTAACGGCTACTGCGTGATCCTCTGCAATTCTGACGACAACCCGGAAAAACAGCGCAGCTATTTGCGCGTGCTGCTGGAAAAACGCATCGACGGACTGATCGTCGCCTCCGCCGGTGGTGACATCGGACTTGCGCAAGGGCTGGCCGGGGTGAAGACGCCAATGGTCATCGTCGACCGCGGGCTGGATGGCGTCGACGCCGACCTGGTGCGCATCGACCATGAGTATGGCGCTTATCTGGCGACGCGGCATCTGCTGGAGCTGGGCCATCGTGACATCGCCACCATCGGTGGTCCGTCGAGCACCAGCGTGGCGCAAATGCGTCAGGCCGGTTTTTGTCGGGCGCTGCAGGAGGCGGGCATCAAGGTACGGGCCGAGCGCATGCTGGAAAGCGATTTCACCAGCACCGGTGGTTACAACGCGGCAGCGATCCTGCTTGAAAGCAATCCGCCGAGTGCGATCTTCGCCGGTAACGACATGATCGGTATCGGTGTGCTGCGCGCGGCGGCCGAGCGCAATGTGCGCGTGCCAAGCGAGCTGTCGGTGATCGGCTTCGACGATATCCAGATGAGTCGCTACGTGTACCCGGCGTTGACCACGGTCGGCCAGTCGATCCTGCAGTTGGGCGAGATGGCTGCCGAAGTGTTGCTGCGAAGGATTGCTACCCCGAGTCTGGTCACCGATCAACGGATCGTGACCCCGAGTATTGTCTTGCGCGAATCGACTGCGCCGCTGTCCGGCGTATTCACCGAGTACCGCTGAAACCGAATTGACGAGTAGTGATGTATGCCAGCAAATGTAGTGGTAATAGGCAGCCTGAACATGGATCTGGTCACCCGGGCACCACGGCTGCCCAAGGGCGGTGAAACGCTGATCGGTCATTCCTTTGCCACCGTGTCCGGCGGCAAGGGCGCCAATCAGGCAGTCGCTGCTGCGCGCCTGGGTGCGCGGGTGGCAATGGTCGGCTGTGTTGGCAACGATGACTACGGCGTGCAATTGCGTGAGGCATTGCTGGCCGAGCAGATCGATTGTCAGGCGGTGAGCACGGTCGAAGATTCCAGTGGCGTGGCGCTGATCGTGGTCGATGACAACAGTCAGAACGCCATCGTGATCGTTGCTGGCGCCAACGGTGCAATGACCCCGGCAGTGATCGACCGTTTTGATGCGGTGCTGCAAGCGGCCGACGTGATTATCTGCCAGCTCGAGATCCCGGATGCAACGGTAGGGCATGCGCTCAAGCGTGCACGTGCGTTGGGCAAGACGGTGATCCTCAATCCGGCGCCAGCCAGTCGTCCGCTACCGGCAGACTGGTTTGCCGCCATCGACTACCTGATCCCCAACGAAAGTGAAGCATCCGCGTTGAGCGGGTTGCCGGTCGATTCGCTGCAAAGCGCAGAAAGCGCTGCCAACCAGTTGATCGCAATGGGCGCGGGCAAGGTCATCATTACCCTCGGTGCGCAAGGTTCACTGTTTGCCAATGGCAAAGGTTTCGAGCACTTCCCGGCGCCGAAGGTGAAGGCCGTCGATACCACCGCCGCCGGCGATACCTTCGTCGGCGGTTTTGCGGCGGCGCTCGCCAGTGGCAAATCCGAGGCCGAGGCGATCCGGTACGGGCAAGTCGCGGCAGCGCTGTCTGTGACCCGGGCCGGCGCACAACCTTCCATTCCAACCATGTCCGACGTACAGGCGTTCAAACCCGCATGAAAAAGACTCCTCTGCTCAACGTCGCGTTGTCGCGGCTGATCGCCTCCCTGGGCCATGGTGACATGGTGGTCATCGGTGACGCCGGACTGCCGGTGCCACCGGGTGTTGAATTGATTGATCTGGCGCTGACCCACGGCGTTCCGGATTTTGTCAGTACCCTGAAAGTCGTGCTCAGCGAGATGCAGGTGGAAAGCCATGTGCTGGCCAACGAAATTCTCGACAAGCAGCCGACCGCCCTGGTCGCGCTGGACGAGTTGCAGGAAGAGGGCGCCCTCGGTCGGCGCGATCTGCTGACGCATGAGCAATTCAAGGTTCTCAGCCGACAGGCACGGGCGATTGTTCGTACAGGCGAATGTCAGCCGTACTGCAACATCGTGCTGGTGGCCGGGGTAACATTCTAATCGGGTTCCGACCCTTTCATTTTCATCAGCACAAGGAATGCGCCATGCACCGCTATGCTCAAAAACTCCACCAATTGCTTCGGAGTCTGCTGCTTTTGTCTTTTATTACCGCCACCGGCGCTCAGGCTGCTGAAAAGATCGACCTGATCATCGACACCGACCCGGGTGCCGACGACGTGGTCGCTTTGCTGTTCGCCCTGGCTTCGCCGGACGAACTGAACATTCGTGCACTGACTACCGTGGCCGGCAACGTGCGCCTCGACAAGACATCGCGCAACGCGCGCCTGGCTCGCGAGTGGGCAGGACGCGAAGACGTTCCGGTGTATGCCGGTGCGCCGAAACCGCTGATGCGTACGCCGATCTACGCCGAGAACATCCATGGCAAGGAAGGCCTGTCGGGTGTCACCGTGCATGAGCCGAAAAAAGGCCTGGCCGAAGGCAATGCGGTCAACTACCTCATCGACACCCTGAAAAAAGCCAAGCCGCACAGCATCACCATCGCCATGCTTGGCCCGCAGACCAACCTGGCGCTGGCGCTGATCCAGGAGCCGGAGATCGTCAATGGCATCAAGGAAGTGGTGATCATGGGCGGTGCGCACTTCAATGGCGGCAACATCACCCCGGTGGCCGAATTCAACCTGTTCGCCGACCCGCAAGCGGCGGAAGTGGTACTCAAGAGCGGCGTGAAACTGACCTACCTGCCGCTGGACGTGACCCACAAGATCCTCACCAGCGACGCACGCCTGAAACAGATTGCCGCGCTGAACAACAACGCAAGCAAGATTGTTGGCGACATCCTCAACGAGTACATCAAGGGTGACATGGAGCACTACGGCATCCCGGGCGGCCCGGTGCACGACGCTACCGTTATCGCTTACCTGCTCAAGCCTGAGCTGTTCACCGGTCGTTCGGTGAACGTTGTGGTGGATAGTCGCGAAGGTCCGACTTTTGGCCAGACCATCGTTGACTGGTATGACGGTCTGAAGGCGCCGAAGAACGCCTTCTGGGTGGAAAATGGGGATGCTCAAGGCTTCTTCGATCTGCTGACCGAGCGTCTGAAGCGCTTGAAGTAAGGCTGTGACCCGCAGGTGCCAGCCTGCGGGTTTTTATTTTCTCTCGGTGTCCTGCGTGTTCTCGCCGTCATGCTGGTACCGCTCGAACACCTGGGCGATAAACGTTTGTGCGCCCTGGGTTCCCATCGTCTTGACCAGCAGATCGATGCTGATCAATGCCAACTCCTCCGCACTGCCCGGGCTGTACGAGCTGTGCCCCTTCGGCCAATGAACCTTGATGTCGGCGGAGATGCTTACGGTGTTCATGAGTGCGCTCGAAAAGTCGGAAATGTCTGAAAGCGAGTTAACCACTTTGGCGGGCGTTTGGCACTGCGACTTAGGCATGAGCGCGTCGCTATGCGACACTTGGTCTTTTCCGGCTGATCCAAGGAATGTGCTGTGCAGATCGATTTGAACACCCCCGACGGCCTGACACTCGACGCTGTGCGCCAGTTGCTGGCGTCGGCCAGCGATGATGTGCACACGCAGCTGCGTGTGACCAAGGGTGGGATTGCCTATATCTCTTCCGGTGTGACCGGCGGCCAGGATATTGATGGCCTGCTGTTTCGCCTGGAGACTTGGGCCAAGGGCTCGGGTTATGTCGGCAATGTTGCGGCCAGCGATGAAGTCTGGGTGATGCAGATTTTCAACGCGCTGAAAGACAACTGGCCGAATCCGCCGCTTGATTACATCGACGTCTATTGAGCGTCGTTAATATTCGGTGACGATTGCGTGAGGATGCGGTGCCCGCACTTCAGGCAGACTCAGCGTTTTTCCGGGTCGTGGGGCAGGATGATGGCACCGGCTGTGAAACCAAACGCCGAATTGGCGGTCGCACGATCTCAGCTTAACCATTTGAAAAAAGGAGGCTTCATGCCTTTGAAGTTCGCGTCTCTGGGTGCACTAATGGCCGTTGCCATGTTGGCCGGTTGCAGCACAACCTCCAGCGAGTCGGCAAAGGATCCTGTGGCGACCGATGCTGGTCATAGCCGCTGTGAAGCAAAGGCAGCGGAGTTTGCCATCGGTAAAAAGGCTTCGCCGGAACTGCTCGATCAGGCTCGTGCCAAGGCTGGCGCGCAAAACGCCCGCTTCCTCAAGCCAACCGACATGATCACTCTGGAGTACCGTTCCGATCGCTTGAATCTGAACACCGACAACAACCTGGTGGTCACTCGCGTCAACTGCGGCTGATCGCAGACCGCTTTTGTTGCAGGCATAAAAAACCCCGTCACATGGACGGGGTTTTTTTAGTGCGCCGGGAAATTACTCTGGGCGAACTTGTGCAGCTTGCATACCCTTTTGGCCTTTCTCAGCCACGAAAGAGACGGTCTGGCCTTCTTTCAGGCTTTTGAAACCGTCGGATTCGATAGCTTTGAAGTGTACGAACAGGTCGTCACCGCCACCTTGAGGAGTGATGAAGCCGAAGCCTTTTTCATCGTTGAACCATTTAACGGTGCCGGTTTGGCGATTAGACATGGTGTATCTCCAAGAAACATATATTTTCAGTAGTACTGTGCTGCTCAGGCCAACTGGGCACACCGGAGTATCATAGTCGAAATGTTCGCTTTGGTAGCCCCCCGGACGTGCTGTTTGCTTTCATATTGCATTGATTTCAACCTCTGAAATGTCTGCAAGCCCCGGTTTCAGTGGCTTTCAGCCGAAAGAAGAGGGTGTAAAAAAAGCTATAAAACCTGCGTAAATTATCGATTTCGGGGTCTTTTTGGCGGTTTTCAGCCTGCTGGACGCCCGAAAAAACATTCGTCAGCGTTTATTTCTGCACTCGGCAAACCTTGATTGCTTCCAATGCGCTCTGACCCAGTTCACTACTTGGCGGGGTGTTCTTGTCCATCAGTTGCGCGATCTCTTGCGTGGTGAATTTCTTTTCCAGAACGTCGGCACCGCAAGCGCAGTGTTTTTTGGCTTCGGCCGGATTGACGCTCTTGCTGGCTGCGGCGGTGCAGTCGTTCATGTATTGGGCTTTGACGCCGGCAGGCCAGGCCGCGTTGGCGCTCAGCGGCAGCAGCAGGGCCAGCGGGGCCGCGAAAGCAAAAAGTCGGATAAGGCGCATGTCGGAAACTCCTTGGGTTGATATCGGCGACGATTCTCAGCTTATTTGAGGCAAAGCGTATATCCCAAGTTCACTGCGCGCCGCAAAAATGCGCAAATCAGCAACACCTCAATTCGATGACGTCGGTGACCACTCATCTGTGCTAGCATGCCGGGCTCAAGCGTTCTCAGGCTCCGGATGGCCTTCAGCCCCGGCAGCGGTCAGCGTGCGAAAATTCTGATTTGAATCCCAGTCACTCTGGTTCGGTTTTCCGGTTGGCCGCAAGGCTCCTGCCGCTGTAAGGCAGGCGTTCGTCATTGAATGGCCTGGATCGGATCTTGTACTGGCTCATCCCAACCCACGTGACCTTTGGTAGGGGTCACCACTAGGAGAGGAGGCGCCATGCCAACTATTACTCTTCCCGACGGCAGTCAACGTTCATTCGATCACCCGGTTTCCGTAGCCGAGGTCGCCGCATCCATTGGTGCCGGTCTGGCCAAGGCCACTGTGGCCGGCAAGGTCAACGGCAAGCTGGTCGACGCCTGCGACATCATCGACAGCGACGCGACGCTGCAAATCATCACGCCAAAGGATGAAGAGGGGCTGGAGATCATTCGCCACTCTTGCGCGCACCTGGTTGGCCACGCGGTCAAACAGCTGTACCCGACTGCGAAAATGGTCATCGGGCCGGTCATCGACGAAGGCTTCTATTACGACATCGCCTTCGAGCGTCCTTTTACGCCGGACGACATGGCCGCCATCGAACAGCGCATGCATCAGCTGATCGACAAGGATTACGACGTCATCAAGAAAGTCACTCCGCGCGCCGAAGTGATCGAAGTGTTCAAGGCTCGTGGCGAAGACTACAAGCTGCGCCTGGTCGAAGACATGCCGAACGAACAGGCCATGGGCCTGTACTACCACGAAGAATACGTCGACATGTGTCGCGGTCCGCACGTGCCAAACACGCGCTTCCTGAAATCCTTCAAGCTGACCAAGTTGTCCGGCGCTTACTGGCGCGGTGATGCCAAGAACGAGCAACTGCAGCGCGTTTACGGTACTGCCTGGGCAGACAAGAAGCAGCTGGCGGCTTACATCCAGCGCATCGAAGAAGCGGAAAAGCGCGACCACCGCAAGATCGGCAAGCGCCTGGGCCTGTTCCACACCCAGGAAGAAGCGCCGGGCATGGTGTTCTGGCACCCGAACGGCTGGACCCTGTATCAAGTGCTCGAGCAGTACATGCGCAAAGTGCAGCGCGACAACGGCTACCTGGAGATCAAGACTCCGCAAGTGGTCGATCGCAGCCTGTGGGAGAAATCCGGACACTGGGCCAACTACGCCGACAACATGTTCACCACCGAATCGGAAAGCCGCGACTACGCCATCAAGCCGATGAACTGCCCATGCCACGTGCAGGTGTTCAACCAGGGCCTGAAGAGCTACCGCGAGCTGCCGATGCGTCTGGCCGAGTTCGGTGCCTGCCACCGTAACGAGCCGTCGGGTGCGTTGCACGGCATCATGCGTGTGCGTGCGTTCACTCAGGACGACGCCCACATTTTCTGCACCGAAGAGCAGATGCAGGCCGAATCCGCGGCGTTCATCAAGCTGACCATGGACGTTTACCGCGATTTCGGCTTCACCGACGTCGAGATGAAACTGTCCACTCGTCCGGAAAAACGCGTAGGTTCCGACGAGCTGTGGGATCGCGCCGAAGCGGCACTGGCTGCAGCCCTTGATTCTGCGGGTCTGCCGTATGATCTGCAGCCGGGTGAAGGTGCGTTCTACGGTCCGAAAATCGAGTTCTCGCTGAAAGATTGCCTCGGTCGCGTCTGGCAGTGTGGTACCTTGCAGCTCGATTTCAACCTGCCTGTCCGTCTGGGCGCCGAATACGTCTCCGAAGACAACAGCCGCAAACACCCAGTGATGCTGCACCGGGCGATCCTCGGTTCGTTCGAGCGTTTCGTCGGGATTCTGATCGAGCATTACGAAGGTGCATTCCCTGCGTGGCTGGCGCCAACCCAGGCAGTGATCATGAATATCACTGATAAACAAGCAGATTTCGTCGCTCAGGTTGAAAAAACTCTCAACGAAAGCGGATTTCGTGCCAAGTCCGACTTGAGAAATGAAAAGATCGGCTTTAAAATCCGCGAGCATACTTTGCTCAAGGTTCCCTATCTTTTGGTTATCGGAGATAAGGAAGTCGAGATGCAGACTGTCGCTGTGCGTACTCGTGAAGGTGCTGACCTGGGCTCGATGCCCGTCGCCCAGTTCGCTGAGTTTCTCGCGCAAGCGGTTTCCCGGCGTGGTCGCCCAGATTCGGAGTAATTATTATTAAGCGTGAAATGAGACAAGATAAACGAGCTGCACCGAAAGCCCCGATCAACGAGAATATCTCGGCACGCGAGGTTCGGTTAATTGGCGCTGATGGCGAGCAGATTGGCATCGTCTCGATTGATGAAGCGCTTCGTATTGCTGAAGAAGCAAAGCTTGATCTGGTAGAAATCTCTGCTGACGCAGTCCCACCGGTTTGCCGGGTGATGGACTACGGCAAATCGATCTTCGAGAAGAAGAAGCAGATTGCAGCAGCGAAGAAAAACCAGAAGCAGATTCAGGTAAAAGAAATCAAGTTTCGTCCAGGGACGGAGGAAGGGGATTACCAGGTAAAACTGCGCAACCTGGTACGTTTCCTGAGTGACGGGGACAGGGCCAAGGTATCCTTGCGATTCCGCGGCCGTGAGATGGCCCACCAGGAGCTGGGGATGGAACTCCTCAAGCGGGTTGAAGCTGACCTGCTCGAGTACGGTTCGGTCGAACAGCATCCTAAGATGGAAGGACGCCAGCTGATCATGGTCATCGCCCCGAAAAAGAAGAAGTAATCAACAGGGCACGGCAGGCCTTCTGATTATGTTTATCAACTGAATGCGGAGTATCCGAACATGCCAAAAATGAAAACCAAAAGTGGTGCTGCTAAGCGGTTTCTGAAAACTGCTAACGGTATCAAGCACAAGCACGCTTTCAAGAGCCACATCCTGACCAAAATGTCGACCAAGCGTAAGCGTCAACTGCGCGGTAGCAGCTTGCTGCATCCGTCTGACGTGGCAAAAGTCGAGCGCATGCTGCGCCTTCGTTAATTTTAGTCAAGAATAGAGGAAGTAACTCATGGCTCGTGTAAAGCGTGGCGTCATTGCCCGTAAGCGTCACAAAAAAATTCTGAAACTTGCTAAAGGCTACTACGGCGCACGCTCCCGCGTATTCCGTGTTGCCAAGCAAGCGGTAATCAAGGCAGGCCAATACGCCTACCGTGACCGTCGTCAGAAAAAACGTCAGTTCCGCGCTCTGTGGATCGCTCGTATCAACGCTGGTGCTCGTGTTAATGGTCTGTCCTACAGCCGTTTCATCGCTGGCCTGAAAAAAGCGTCCATCGAGATCGACCGTAAGGTTCTGGCTGATCTGGCAGTGAACGAAAAAGCGGCGTTTGCTGCGATTGTCGAGAAAGCTAAAGCCACCTTGGCTTAAGTACCCCCGACAGTCACCCGGCCTCACCTCTGTGGGGCCAGGTGTTAAACGTCATAAATAGGGGAAGAGCCTTCAAGCTCTTCCCCTATTTTGTATCTGGAGTCTGTACATGGAAAACCTGGATGCGCTGGTCTCTCAAGCACTAGAGGCTGTGCAAAGCGCTGAAGATATCAATGCCCTGGAGCAAATCCGGGTTCAATACCTTGGCAAAAAGGGTGAATTGACTCAGGTGATGAAGACCCTGGGGAATTTGCCGGCAGAAGAGCGTCCGCAAGTCGGCGCCCTGATCAACGTTGCCAAGGAGCGTGTTACAGGCGTTCTCAATGCGCGCATGGCTCTGTTTGAAGAAGCCGAACTGGCTGCCAAACTGTCTGCCGAATCCATTGACGTGACGTTGCCGGGCCGTGGCCAGACCTCCGGTGGTCTGCATCCTGTGACCCGGACTCTGGAACGAGTCGAGCAGTTCTTCACCCGCATCGGCTACGGCATCGCCGAAGGCCCTGAGGTCGAAGACGACTATCACAACTTCGAAGCGCTCAACATCCCAGGCCACCACCCGGCCCGGTCGATGCATGACACTTTCTATTTCAATGCCAACATGTTGCTGCGCACCCATACCTCGCCGGTACAGGTCCGCACCATGGAGTCCAAGCAGCCGCCGATCCGCATCGTTTGCCCTGGCCGTGTGTATCGCAGCGACTCCGATATCACCCACTCGCCGATGTTCCACCAGGTCGAAGGCCTGCTGGTCGATCGCGACATCAATTTCGCCGACCTCAAAGGCACCATCGAAGAATTCCTGCGGGTGTTCTTCGAAAAAGAGCTGGCCGTCCGTTTCCGTCCTTCGTACTTCCCGTTCACCGAGCCATCCGCTGAAGTCGACATGGAATGCGTGATGTGCAGCGGTAAAGGCTGCCGCGTCTGCAAGCAGACCGGCTGGCTGGAAGTCATGGGCTGCGGCATGGTGCACCCGAACGTGCTGCGCATGTCCGGCATCGATCCGGAAGAGTTCTCCGGTTTTGCCTTCGGCATGGGTGTCGAGCGTCTGGCAATGCTCCGTTACGGCGTGAACGACTTGCGTCTGTTCTTCGACAACGACTTGCGGTTCCTCGCGCAATTTCGCTAGTCGTAACGAATTCTTAGGAGAGCAGGATGAAATTCAGTGAACAATGGCTGCGTGGCTGGGTTAGCCCGCAGATAAGTCGCGACGAGCTGGTTGCTCGTCTGTCGATGGCGGGTCTGGAGGTCGATAGCGTGACCCCGGCCGCCGGTATATTCAGCGGCGTGGTCGTGGGCGAGGTGCTGAGCACCGAGCAGCACCCTGATGCCGACAAGTTGCGTGTGTGCCAGGTCAGCAATGGCGCGGAAACCTTCCAGGTCGTGTGCGGTGCGCCAAACGTGCGTCCGGGCCTGAAGATTCCGTTCGCCATGATCGGTGCCGAACTGCCGGGCGACTTCAAGATCAAGAAGGCCAAGCTGCGTGGCGTCGAGTCCAACGGCATGCTGTGCTCGCAAGCCGAGCTGCAGGTCGGTGAAGGCAACGACGGTCTGATGGAACTGCCGGCCGATGCGCCGGTGGGCGAAGATTTCCGTGTGTACCTGGATCTGGAAGATGCCAGCATCGAGGTCGACCTGACCCCGAACCGTGGCGACTGCCTGTCGCTGGCCGGTCTGGCCCGTGAAGTGGGTGCGCTGTACGACACGCCGGTCGCTCGCCCGGTGGTCATGACCATTGCGGCTGTGCACGACGAAGTGCGTCCGGTAGAAGTGCTGGCGCCTGCCGCCTGCCCGCGTTACCTGGGTCGCGTCATCCGTAATGTTGACCTGTCCAAACCAACGCCGCTGTGGATGGTTGAACGTCTGCGCCGCGCCGACGTGCGCAGCATCGACGCTGCCGTCGACATCACCAACTACGTGATGCTCGAGCTGGGTCAGCCGCTGCACGCTTTCGATCTCGCCGAAATCAATGGCGGCATCCGCGTGCGTATGGCGGAAGAGGGCGAGAAGCTGGTTCTGCTCGACGGTCAGGAAGTCAGCCTGCGTAGCGATACGCTGGTGATTGCCGACCATACCCGCACTCTGGCGATTGCCGGCGTGATGGGTGGCGAGCACAGCGGTGTGTCCGCGACCACTCGCGACGTTTTCCTGGAAAGTGCGTTCTTCGATCAGATCGCTGTGGCTGGCAAGGCTCGCTCCTACGGCCTGCACACCGACGCTTCGCATCGTTACGAACGTGGTGTGGACTGGCAACTGGCCCGTGAAGCCATGGAGCGCGCCACTGGCCTGCTGCTGGAAATCACCGGTGGTGAAGCCGGTCCGATCATCGAGACCGTCAGCGAGCAACACCTGCCGTCGATCGCGCCGATCACCCTGCGTGCTCAGCGCATCACCCAGATGCTGGGGATGGAAATGGATTCGGCGCAGGTCGAGCGTCTGCTCAGCGCGCTGGGTCTGAAGATCTCCGCTGACGGCGCAGGGCAGTGGCGCGTAGAAGTGCCAAGCCATCGCTTCGACATCAGCCTGGAAGTCGATCTGATCGAAGAGCTGGCGCGTCTGTACGGCTACAACCGGCTGCCGGTTCGTTATCCGCAAGCGCGTCTGGCGCCACAAGCCAAGGCTGAAGCACGCAGCGAATTGCCTGAACTGCGTCGTCTGCTGGTGGCCCGTGGTTATCAGGAAGCGATCACTTACAGCTTCATCGATCCGAAACAGTTCGAGCTGTTCAACCCGGGCGTTGAGCCGCTGTTGCTGGCCAACCCGATTTCCAATGACATGGCGGCCATGCGTTCCTCGCTGTGGCCAGGTCTGGTCAAGGCGTTGCAGCACAACCTGAACCGTCAGCAGGATCGCGTGCGTCTGTTCGAAAGTGGTCTGCGCTTCGTCGGTCAGTTGGAAGGTCTTAAGCAAGAACCGATGCTGTCGGGTGTTGTTTGCGGCAGCCGTCTGCCGGAAGGTTGGGCGCAGGGTCGCGACACCGTCGATTTCTTCGACGTGAAAGCTGACGTTGAAGCGGTGCTGGGTTTTGCCGGTGCACTGGATACCTTCACTTTCGCTCCGGGTAAACACCCGGCGCTGCACCCGGGTCAAACCGCGCGCATCGAACGTGACGGGCGTGAAGTCGGCTTTATCGGTGCGATTCACCCTGAGTTGTCCAAAGCCCTGGGCCTGGATCGTCCGGTCTTCGTCTTCGAGCTGGTTCTGGCTGAAGTCGCCTCCGGAAAAATGCCGCAATTCCACGAGTTGTCGCGTTTTCCTGAAGTGCGTCGTGACCTTGCACTGATCGCGCACAAAGACGTTGCGGCCTCGGCTGTATTGGACGTAATCCGTGAAAATGCAGGCGAATGGCTCACGGATCTCAGGCTGTTTGACGTGTATCAGGGTAAAGGTATTGATCCTGATAGAAAAAGCCTTGCAGTCGGCTTGACCTGGCAGCATCCATCGCGCACTCTTAATGACGATGAGGTGAATTCGACGACGCAAAATATCCTCACCTCGCTCGAACAAAGGTTGAACGCCACGTTAAGGAAGTGACGTATGGGGGCTTTGACGAAAGCTGAGATGGCGGAACGTCTGTATGAAGAGCTGGGCCTGAACAAGCGGGAAGCCAAGGAATTGGTAGAACTGTTTTTCGAGGAAATCAGGCACGCTCTTGAAGACAACGAGCAGGTCAAATTGTCCGGTTTCGGCAATTTCGATCTTCGGGACAAGCGCCAGCGGCCTGGCCGCAACCCGAAAACGGGGGAAGAAATCCCGATCACGGCTCGCCGTGTGGTCACCTTTCGTCCAGGGCAGAAGTTGAAGGCCCGAGTTGAGGCTTATGCTGGAACCAAGTCATAACGACGAACTACCCGTCATCCCGGGCAAACGCTACTTCACCATTGGTGAAGTCAGCGAGCTGTGTGCGGTAAAACCACACGTGCTGCGCTACTGGGAGCAGGAGTTTCCTCAGCTCAACCCCGTCAAACGCCGCGGAAACCGCCGGTATTATCAGCGCCAGGACGTGCTGATGATCCGGCAGATCCGCGCGCTCCTTTATGATCAGGGGTTCACCATCGGCGGCGCGCGTCTGCGCTTGTCCGGTGATGAAGCCAAAGACGACACCACCCAGTACAAGCAAATGATCCGCCAGATGATCGCTGAGCTTGAAGATGTACTGGTGGTGCTCAAGAAATAAAAAGCTGCGTTTGAATACTTCCAGTTTTCAAGAGCTTGCGCTATATTCTTGAGCGCTCTTCGAGATGAAGGGCCGGTTTCAAACCAGTCGGGGCGTAGCGCAGTCCGGTAGCGCACTAGCATGGGGTGCTAGGGGTCGAGTGTTCGAATCACTCCGTCCCGACCATATAATTCAAAGGGTTGCGAGATTTTATCTCGCGACCCTTTTTTATTTTTGTCGTTTTTACCCCTACAAAACGACTGGCTCTTACTGGAATCTTCTATCAGAACGGCTTGCTCCAGGCCTTGCCTGATCGCGCTAATTGGATTGAAATAGGTGTGATGGCTTTATAGTGGCTTTTGCTACATTGCTCATTAACGATCGACGGCATTTTGGCCTCGATGCAGGGAGGCAAATCGATGCGAGCTCTTTTGAGGTATCCGACGCAGGTTGGTACCTTCTACATTGGCCAGTCGACTGACGGGCGATTTCACCTAGTATTTGATGATGAGAGCCTGGGCAGCTATCGAAGCATTACCCATGCGATCAATGATCTGACAAGTGATGCAACTAGCTCAGTGCTGCCCCCCAAAACATTTGAGTTGCTGGATACGTCTGTTCTCGGGTTACCTGATGATCCTGGCGAGTGGATCCGCGTTTAGGTTTCATACGTCCCATGGCATCGTTTCTCGGGTGCCTGCGGGCAACGTTCCTTATTTACTTCCTTAGAGTGTCGTATGGTGAGTATGAAAAAAATAGGTTTGTATGCGGGGATTTTAGGCGCTTTGGCGTCAGTAGCTGCGCTGGTATTACCAGGAACCGCAGTGTCGCAGAGCAGCAACGGGGCAAATAGTCCGGTCATTTCTGGAAACGGCAATACCGTTAACTACCAGTCGCAGACTGGGTTCCCTAGCGCTGAAACAATTAGGGCACAACGCCCTAATATCAGTGAGCGGCAGTACCAAGCGATACAACCGGGAATGACGTATGACGAGGTACTAGAAATTGTGAAAATACCCGGTAAAGAAGCCGCAAGTACGGGGAGGGTTCAAGTCTACACGTGGGGCACTGAAGTGTATGTCTACATGACGGTGACACTGGTGGATGGCAAGGTCCAATCAAAGTCTCATTGATACCAATTCCCTTACTCAGGCGTCTTGTGGTGTCGTCGATGAGTAATTTTTACCTCTTAGCAAGAATTTACCGGCGCAGGACAGCGCTAAGGAAGCATTTTGTCCGTCATAAATATCAATGAGTTTCCTGCCTTCTTTCGTGCCTACAACTGGTCGAACGTTAACCACAAGGCACGAGGGTATCCGGGCGACATATATCCCGCCTTTCCGTGGATAAAGTCGTTAGAAGACCGTGGCAGTTGGCTTGTTAAACAGACGATTATGACTGACGCACCGACGGACTATGTCCGTGAGCTTCTCGCCTGGGGTGCCGGAAAGAACGATCCCCGAATGAGATTTGAGGTCGGTCTGGGCAACGTTTCACTGCTGAGTATCTTCGAGCCAGTCGTTGCCAATATCGGTAGTCCAAAGGACGCGATCACTGCGGCGCTTCAGATCCCCGGGTGCGGGTTGACCTATGCATCGAAGCTGCTGCGGTTCTTGCGACCGGATGTGCACGCCAGCCTTGATGGGCGTATACGCGAAGCAATGCTTAAAGCCGGATTGCTTAACAAAATTTACGACAGTAATGAAAACTCGATGGTCCGAGGCTACGTTGCATTCCAGGCCTTCTGCGCTGACCTGGTTACGCAACTCGATGCGGCGAAGATCGCCCGGCCGGGATGTAATCTCCTGGCGGCGCCAACAGAGACAGGCTGGCGAGTGGCAGACGTAGAAATGGCGTTGTTCACCTGGGCCGACCGCTCGAACCCGGGATCAGGCCCTGAGAGCCAGATAACTCCTCCTGAGTGAAAGAAGTATGATCCGTGCCTGGGCCGCAATCAGCGTTATAAACCTTTAAAACCGTTACTTGATCAAAACGCCCGCACGGCACCAGCAGCTGGGAGAAGGAAAATCCTCCTTGTGCTAGCCAGCAGCCTAAGGGCAAGACCAATGGAGCAGCGAGCAATGTGCTTTAAACCTCGTTGGTGACTCCAAACGGAATATGTACAGATGGCACTACTGTGCTGGCTGAACGTAGATGGCCCGACTGGTCATCGAAGAAAATATGCGGTCTTAGCACACCCAATACCTTCCTTTTTTCGATACCACCCAGAAAAAACGCGTCATTGGCCATCACTCCCCAGCTTTTTAGCGTATTTAAAGCCCGTTCATGTGAAGGCGCATTGCGCGCTGTGACGATAGAAACGCGGAAACGATTTTCGTAACTGGGGTCGGCTTTTTTTCGCTGCTCTTCTGCAGCCTGAATCTTTCCCATGCGCACGAGAAACTCCTGCAAAGGACCAGGATTGTGTGGTTGCATCACGTTTTTAACCTCATGGGCATGAAAGTTCGTAAGGCCTTGGCTTTGCATCACCGCCTCGGACTCGTCACCGGCCAATACCCCATCGAAGTCGAATGCAATACGCAGTGAGTTGTCCTGCTCGTCATCGACGATCGTTGAGTCCAGCACTTGACCTGCAGGGTAGCGAGCCTTGATCGCGGCATCCACGTCCTCTTTGTTGGCAGACAGAAACAAGGCTATGTTCAACGCGGGAATGAACTCATAGGGCGAGCGCCCCTGCATGAAAATAGCGCGAGTGATGCCCAGACCGTAATGCTCGATGGTTTTCATCACGCGCAGTCCTGTGTCGGGATCATTTCTAGACAGTAGAACCACCTCCACCAAGGGATCATTTTCAGGATCTGTGCTCAGGTCATTAAGTGATAGCAAGCGCCTGACGAATGAGAACGCAATACCCTTTGGCAAAGGGGTTGTCAGATTTTCTTCCTGAAATTTTCGATAGTGTTGCTCACCTTGACTTCTGAATACTGCGTCCGACTCGGACAGGTCGAATACGGCGCTAGATGCAACGCCGATGACTAGACGATTCTCTAGATCGTAGGGCATGAAATGTCCCTCTGAGTGAGTGAGTACACGCGATCTTCCCTGTAGGTGTGATCTGGATGGAGCTCTAAGGTAGCGCACGACGGGGTATGTTGAGTGCCTGTTTTTCTGTCCACAGTGAATCTTTCGCTATTGACTACACTCGACGAGCGGGTATTCGCTTTGGCTAATCCTAAAAGTCACTTGAGCTGGCATTTGGACGACAGAGCATCTGAATGGACTTTTGATGAGGTCGGAATCAAATGCAAAGGCTAGGCGATTCGATTTTTCTTAGTGCTTCTGACTTAGTTGGACATCTTAACTGCCGGCACTTAACGAGCCTTGACTTAGCGGTGGCGAATGGCGAGCTAGAACGCCCCGCTATCTGGGATCCATTGCTGCAGATACTTTGGGAGCGTGGCGCGCGACATGAACAAGGCTTTGTCGAACACCTACGATCCCAAGGTCTATCCGTCACAATCATTGACGGTATCGGAGTTGATGATGAATCGGTTGAGCGCACAAGGAGCGCCATGTTCGCTGGGGATGAGATCATAGTACAAGGCGCGTTTCGCGCGAATGGTTGGGTGGGTCGCACGGATGTCCTCAGGCGAATAGAGGCCGAGAGCGATCTTGGAGCATGGTCTTATGAGGTGATCGATACCAAGCTCGCTCGTGAGACCAAAGGTGGAACTGTCTTGCAGCTATGCTTGTACGCCGATCTAGTCGGCACCATCCAAGGGGGTTGCCCGACGCATAGCTATGTAGTTGCCCCATGGTCCGGGTATGAGCCACAGATGTATCGAATGGACGATTACGCAGCGTACTTCCGACGAGTCAAAAGCAGCCTTGTAGCTGCTATCGAGCACGCGGGGGAGGTGATCTATCCTGAACCGAAGGAGCATTGCGACATCTGTCGTTGGCAGAGTCGTTGCGACCGGAAACGTCGAGAGGATGACCATCTCTCGCTTGTGGCCGGGATCACCAAAGTCCATATCGATGAGTTAAGACGGCACGGCATTGAAACCATGACGGATCTAGCAGCAATGCCGGTTCCGCTTCCATGGAGACCCTCGCGCGGGGCAGTACATTCGTACGAGCGGGTACGAGAGCAGGCGCGCATTCAGGTCGAGGGACGGGAAGCAGGGAGCGTGCTTCACGAACTTTTACCTGTGACGGAAGGATTCGGTTTAGCGAGCCTACCCGAACCCTCAGTCGGGGATATCTTCTTCGATCTGGAGGGCGATCCATTTGCTGGGGAAGGCGGCCTTGAGTACTTGTTTGGTTATACTTTTATTGATGGTAGCAATGGCATCGCTTACACGGCTGACTGGGCGCTATCTCGTGAGGAGGAAAAACTGAATTTCGAGCGTTTCATCGATTTCGTCGTCGCTCGACAGGAGCAATACCCGGATCTGCACATTTATCATTTCGCGCCCTACGAGCCGGCTGCTCTAAAACGGTTGATGGGGCGGCATGCAAGTCGTGAAGAAGAGATTGATGCTCTTCTGCGCTCCAAACGCTTTGTTGACCTTTACAGCGTGATACGAAATGGTCTGCGAGCGAGCGTGGAAAGTTACTCGATCAAAAAGCTTGAACCCTTATACGATTTCATCCGAGATACAGAGCTTTCAGAAGCAAACATGGCGCTTGCTAAGGTTCAAGCATGTCTTGAACTGGGAGATTTAGCATTCGTCAATGATGCTGATCGTTATGTTGTGACTGGATACAACCGAGATGACTGCGTATCTACATGGCGCCTTCGCGACTGGTTAGAAATACGGCGCACCAACTTGATCAATGTTGGCAATATCATTCCTCGACCGGAAGTATCTGAGAGCGTGCCAAGCGAGGCACTTGGTGAATGGCAAGAGACGATCAATGGGCTTATCGAACGGTTGACGGACGGGGTTCCTACTGATGCGGCAGAGCGCACGGCCGAGGAGCATGCTCGATGGATTCTGGCGCATTCGCTCGACTGGCATCGGCGAGAACAGAAGGCGCTTTGGTGGGAGTATTTCCGCCTTTCTGACCTTATGGCAGAAGATTTGCTCGACGAGCGAGCTGGACTTTCAGGTCTAACATTTGTGGGCGTGAATGGGGGAACAGCTAAGGCACCCATTCATCGCTACGGCTTCCCTCCTCAAGAAACGGAGATGCGCGGCAGTGAGGATTTGCACACTTTAGGAGGCAGGAAGCTAGGCAGCGTCGACGCAATTTCTCTGGATGAACGTTGGGTCGATATTAAGAAAAGAGGGGACAGTGCAAATATTCATCCTGAGGCAGTTTTTTCCCACACAGTTATTAACACTACTGTCCTCGCCAATGCGCTTGTTCGCATCGGCGAACATGTCGTTGCTCATGGGATGGAGGGAGGCGGACCCTTTCAGGCCGCTCGTGATCTTCTGATGCGTCTGCCCCCTCGTATAGACAATCAACCGATCCAGCATGAAGGTGAGCCTGCCCTAGATGCCGCACTCCGTGTTGCGGCACATATCGAAAGTGGGCTGCTTCCAATTCAAGGGCCGCCAGGTGCCGGCAAGACGCACACAGGCTCACGCATGATCTGTTCTCTCGTACAAGCCGGGAAGACTGTTGGAGTGACTGCCAATAGCCACAAGGTCATCCGCAACCTTCTCGATGGAGTTGTGAAGGCTTCTGAAGAAATGGGAATTGATGTTTGCTGCTTTCAAAAAACTTCGGAGATGGAGCCAGATCAGCAGCGATTGCGATTTGTAAAAAGCAATGCTGATTTGCTAAGCGCCATCGGCAGCAGAGCAAATGTGGCAGGAGGGACTGCTTGGCTGTGGGCGTCGCCTGATGCAGCGCACTCCGTAGAGGTGCTGTTTATTGATGAAGCGGCGCAAATGGCGCTTGCGAATGTAATTGCTGTATCACAAGCGGCGAATAGCGTTGTGTTGCTAGGCGATCCGCAACAACTCGATCAGCCGATGCAGGGTAGTCATCCAGAAGGCACTGATGTTTCAGCTCTGCATCATATTCTTGGTGAAGAGCAGACGATTGCGTCTGACCGAGGACTTTTTCTTGCGGAGACATGGCGTCTTCATCCGGACATCTGCTCCTATACGTCCGAACTATTCTACGAGGGGCGTCTTCATCCTCGGCCAGGATTGGAGGCTCAAGCAATTCGCTCACCCGGACGCCTCAATGGTTCAGGCCTCCGCTATGTGGCAGTCGTTTCTGAAGGCAATCAGAGTTCATCGCCGGAAGAGGCTGATTGCGTTCGAACGCTCGTGGAGGAAATCCTTGCATCAGGCACTACCTGGATCGACAGGCATGGTGTTGAGCGACTGATAACGCTTCAAGATATATTAATCATTGCTCCCTATAATGCGCAGGTGTTCGAGTTGCAGGACCGCATTTCGGGCGCTCGGATCGGAACTGTCGATAAATTCCAAGGACAGGAAGCGCCGATCGTCATTTACTCGATGACAACATCAAGCTACGTCGATGCACCGCGTGGAATGGAGTTTCTCTACAGCCTAAACCGACTGAATGTCGCTACATCACGTGCAAAATGTGTTTGTGTACTCGTTGCGTCGCCTACTTTGTTTGAGGCTCAATGCCGAACACCCCGCCAGATGCAACTCGCCAATGCTTTCTGTCGGTACGATGAACTTGCGATGAGAATATGAGAAGAAGAGCGTACTAACCCTGACTTCTGAGGGGCACACCGCGCAAGGTAATGGATACGGTGTAGTGGTCAAGTTATTTTGAACGCTGGCTTGGGTTTATCCGGCCAGTGATTCAGCCTCTGCTGATGTCCTATATTGTGGGCAAAAATCTTCGGGACAGATGTCATGTTGAAGGGCGGTGACGCTACGCAGGTAGCCACTACATCATTAAAGGTGAGCAATTCCGAGACGTATAGAATATTTGCGGGTAACGCCTCGTTGCCGATGATGATGCGGTACTCTCATATCTCACCTGACCATTTGCAGGACGTCATTCAGTTCGGTCCGACACTACAATAAGCTAAACTCCAATTGTCAGGGAGCGAAAATGAGGAAAACGGTAGATATCAGCAAAGTTGCCAGGATTGAGTATCACGGTAGTTCTGGAATTACTCAGAATTCCATCGACGCCATCGTGAATATCATCAACTCTGGCGGCCAGATCAAGTCAGCCTGGATTTTATCTTGGTTCGATGGAAGCATTGGTGAGCATAGTTTTTTACTAAGAATATTCCCTGCGCGACAGGTGCTTATAAAGACAGGCTTCACGTCGGGGTATTCAGGAGAGGGGCCGAGTGGGCTTTCCACCGCTCTGAAGATCCTACAACTGCATAGCGTAGAGATTGAAGAGTACGACATCGATCGAGCGGTGAAGCAACGGATTGAGGCTGGATGCCTGCTTTCATCTGATTTGGAAAGACTGGAAAAATCTTGTCCTATTCGTCCAACTAGATTCTACGACTACATCCTACGACAACCAAATTTGCCGCGAGAAACTGACGTCCGTGATGTTCAGCAATGCTTTCCTGCTGCTATCAATTTAGGGCTTCTCGACGAGAGACTTGTAGAGTTGGCGATCAGCCTCCTTGAGAGTCCGGACTCAGCGATTAATACCGCCTTTCGTCGATTAGAAGACATTGTCAGAGATAGAGTAGGCATTTACGACAAGAGTGGCACTCATCTGTTCAAGAAAGCTTTTGAGGGCGACAAGTCCCTGCTCCACTGGAACGATCTGGACGGCGGCGAGCAGGCAGGAAAAGCGGGACTGTTCGTGGCGGTTTTTCTTGCCTACCGTAATCCCCGGGCTCACCGTGAAATCCTCTGCAATCCCAAGGAAGCCGTGCGCGAGTTCATGCTGATCAACCAGCTCTATCTCTTGGAAGCATCGGCGGTGGAGCGGATCACCAACGTCGTCTCCTCTGAATGAGGAGCGGAGTAAGCGCTGGTTATGAATCGCCCCAGGTTTCGTAGACACCTCTTTGCCTGAAACTGACCGTCTTGGCGAAGGGCCGTCGGTGCTGTCCGAGCGATGTGGTCGATTCCATTGGCAGCCCTACTGGCGCGTGTCTAAACTTCAAAGTGCTATCATCGCCGCGTCCAAGTGTCATAGATTAGAAAAAGCGAGCGTTGTAGATGGCAAGGATGATTCCGGAGCATGGACCACACCACACTGAAAGCTACGGTGAGCGTCACCTGTACTCAGTCCTCAAATCCCAGCTACCTGACGAATACACCGTAATCCATAGCCTGCCATGGTTGTGCTCCGCAGTAAGCAAGCTCGACAAACGAGCGAGGCCGACAGGAGAGATTGATTTTCTGATAGTCCATCCAGAAGATGGGGTCTTAGCCCTTGAGGTTAAGAGTGGTGTTTATCGAATCGAGAATTCTTTCTTTGTACATGTCCGCAATGGCTACAAGATAGACCCGCTCAGTCAAACCAAAAAAAATGTCCATGGATTCGCGTCGTGGCTTGGTGCTGACCCGGCACTAGGCCTGAAAATCGGATACGGGTTTATTTTTCCTGATTCGGATTTTGATCGATCTAATATCCCAGGAATGTACGATACCCAATCCAATCCGCCTCAGTCGCTCTATATAGATTTTGAGGCGTACCCTGACGTCGCTCAGAAAATCATAGACCTCATGAAGTATTGGAAGAGAGCACTTCGAAATTCTGATTTGGGTCCTTCCAGAACCCAAGAGCTGATCGACTACCTTGCGCCAAAAATTGATGGTCAGCCTCGGTGGGCGAGTCGAATTCGCTATGACAATAAAGTTTGGCTTCAGTTAACAAGCGAGCAAAGTTTGGTCGTCCGTTCTGTGCTGAGGAACAAGGACTCACTGATCACGGGCTGGCCAGGTACTGGGAAAACCTTGATAGCTATCGAGGCTGCGAGGAAACTCTCGGTGGAGGGCAAGCGGGTATTGGTCCTCTCATTCAATGCACGGCTCACTGAGCATATTCGTGCGCAGCTTGAAGGCTATCGAACCTGCACAGTGATGACTTGGCACGGTCTCTGCCGTCAAGCAGCAAATGCGCTGAATCATTTATCGGTGGGGGAGGAGTGGTATAAGGTCAAGTGTTTAGAAGATCTCGATATCGCTATTAACAAGGGATTACTAGGAGAGTATGACGCCCTTGTCGTAGATGAATCGCAAGCCTTAGCAGAATCTTGGTGCAAGACGCTTGTAAGTTGGTTTGATGGGAAGCCAAAAGCATTTTTCTGCGACGAAACTCAAGTATTCAAATTCGAGCGCAACGGCGTGACCTTAGACGGCTTGACGGAGATTTTAGGAGTAGCTGCTTTTCCGCTTTCGATCATCTTACGCATGCCGAAAGCAGTTACCGAAATTCTTTCAGAGGTAGTTCCTCCCAAAATCCAGTTGTCCTCACCACGAGTAGCTGAACCGGAAACTGCGCTTGAAATCATCACGTTGACCCCCTGTGAGGAGCTTCTACGTATTAAGTCTGAACTAGTCGCGGGTGGCGTTGGTTCAGAGAATATCGTCGTTTTGACAGGGTCGATAATTGATAGGCAGTATTTTGATTTTTTGAAAGCTGAGAAACTAGCTACTGAAAATATAGCGAAATTTCGTGGTTTAGAAGCTGCCGTTGTTATTGTTTTGGGCGCTGAAGCATTAGATACAGCCGAACTTTTCAGCGCCTACTCCCGCGCAACGACGAAGTTTGTAGCTATTTACAATGCTCATAATCGTCAGTGGAAAGGCCGTCTGGATTTTCAATCGCGGTTGCAGGGGAAGCCTGAAAGTGCAGCGATTTTGAAAAAAGCCCAAGTCCCGCTTCGCATTAGGAATATGGTGGCGCGTTGCACTTCTATTAGACCCTTGGGCATGAAGAGCTTGGATGTAATGTGGGCTGAGGATTGGGGGGCGATGCTGGTTGAATTTAAAGCGAACGAAACTCAACTCGTACTATGGGTTAATTATCTGTCCCGAACTATCTCTCATCCTATATTTATATGGTATGGAGATACGCTCACTAAATTTTACATGGTTGTGCCCGAGTTAAATGGAGAGATTGAATCGTGTGGTCATTATTCTCTGGCTATGGAAGAGTGCAAGGCATGCGGTTCCCTTACTCCGCACAGTGATACTGCGAAAATCAAGTGTGCACTTTGCTATACGGTGGAGAGCAGGTTGTTGCCGCCCGATCAAGATATCATCGACCAAATTTCTTTGTATGATGCAGTGATCACCTCGAGGCTGCCGACACATCAGACTCTACAGTTGCGACCCCATCTTCCTTTAGAGGTGGCAGCAGTAGCAGCACTGATGCGCGCGAATAAAAATAAAGTTCGAAGCAATATCCTCTTGGTCCAATTACCTTCCGGACGAAACCTGTATACGACCGCGTTCGTGTTTGCACAATCCAGGATCGCAGTCTGCTTGCCTAAAACAACTATGTCGGTAGATGTTCTCGCGGATGAGATTTACTATCGCTACAGGGAATTGGAGCAGATTTCGCTAGCAGAGTGGCGTTCAATTGTTGCGAGCGCCTTCGCCACTTTCAAGCAGAAAGGTTATGTGGTCAGAATTGGTAAAAAGCTATATCAGCCCGTGGAAGATGTAGATGCACCAGTACCTAAGCGGTATGCCAATGATTAATGAGGATATGCGCAGATGGTGGCTGATAGAGAATTTAGTACTGCTCCCAGGGGTAGGTGAGGGGAGTTATGGTCGTTCGGAGTCAATGTCAGAGGTCCTAGACCGCATGCCTAGCGACTCCTGTGTTGGGGGGCTCTGTTATCTCGGCTAATCGAGGTAGCCGTCCATGAGCTTCGACGTTTTTGCGCTCTTTAGCCATTGACTCATTAGCGCGTGAGGCTCGGTTAATTGATAGGGGGCTTCAAACGTTCCCCGGACTATAGGTGAGTTCAAATCAGTGCCAGTCGTGGCGAGCGAGGTGTCACGGTCGAGCACCTGGAATCGGACATTGCCTTCGACCTGAGGAAGTTTGGGTTTGGGTTTGCGTTGCAGTTGTTTTTCCGATTTGACCCCAGTGGGCCACGGCCAAGCCGAGGAGAGGGATGCCGGGTTTGCAGCAAGCTTTGGCGACGGCGACGTCGGAAACACCAATGTCGTGGGCCAACTTGACCATGGGCATTTGCCATACTTTTTCGAACAGTTCCGCAACGGTGACGCTTACGAATGCGTACATGCAGTCTTTCACTGATGGTGATTTTAGCCATAAAACGGACTACCCCTACTTTTCCCCCCACAAAAATGCCGGCTCTTGATGGACGTTCCTGGACTTTCGTAGAGCAGAACACCGCTGGAGCTCAAGTTAATACTGGCTTAGAAAAATCCAGAGTAAAATTTTGGAAGCTTTCAAGAAGTATGAAAAAGGAGATGGGGTGCTAGGGGTCGAGTGTTCGAATCACTCCGTCCCGACCATTATTCCTGAGTAAAATCAGACACTTAAGCCGATCATTTAGATCGGCTTTTTTGTGCCTGCGCAAAGCTCGCGCAAAAAAAGGTCGCTGGATGAAAAGTTTGGATCACTTGATAGACAAGCGGGATCCGGCGCTGCCCATCATTGAAAAAATGCTGGGGGAAGCCGTACTCAACTATCAGTTACTCCCTCCCTCCGCCGAAAATGACAGAGTTCTTTCAGGTCTTCAGCTCACGACTAAATCGGCTTTAGGTGCGATCGCCTTCGAAACGGGTGGGCTGTTGATTGATCACGGCTGGTTACGTGTGCTCGGCTCCGGGCATCTGCAATTACCGCGAAATCTTCTGGATTGGAATGGCGGCCGTGCTGATGCTTATATGTTGGTCGCCGACGATGCCGCTGGAGGTTTTTTTGCTCTCAATGGCGGTGGTTTGGGTGAAGAAGTTGGGGCGATGTATTACTGGGCGCCTGACACGCTGTTGTGGGAGCCATTGCACATTGCTTACACCGACTTTCTGGGTTGGGCGTTGAGCGATCGGCTCGCGACCTTCTACGACGGTTTGCGCTGGAACGGCTGGATTCGCGACCTGCAGGCGCTGGAAGCCAATCAGTGCTTTTCGTTTTTCCCGTTTCTCTGGGCTCGGGAAGGCTCAGTCGAAGAGAGTCGCCGTACGGCGATTGATGTCAGCGAACAGTTCGAAATGAATGTCGAGTTGGCACGCCAGCTCGGCAAAGGTTCTGCGCAGTTACTCTGATGTCGGGTTGATACTCTCCCTGCCAGGGCTGAAGATGCTCGCTCAAATACACGAATGTTGCAGGCTACATCTTTTCCGTCATTGGTTCATAAGAAAATGGATAAGTTATCTCGCTTGAACTCGCTTTTGATTCAGCACAATGCAGTCGTTTCTCTGAATATCGAAATTCAAGACTTCAAGTACAACCTGGCCTTGACGATGTCGTCGCTCGATGACGCAGCAGAAAGCGCCATCACCATAAATTTTCAGGATGTCAGTGCGCTTGATCTAAGTGGCTTTGGCGGCGGATTGACTCAATTCATGGAGCTCGTCGTTACCCGAATCGATCGTGGGCTCGACAGAATCAGATATGAATTAAGAGACGTAGAGGACGGAAAAATTTCCTTCTACTTCTTTACCTTCAGCGAGCCGAGCCATGTGCAGCAGTATTGCGGGGTTTGATAGACCGTACTGTCAGTGCGCTCGCCTCTGAAGCGCCACTAAATATTGGCGATCGGGTGCCGATACTCAGTCATCTAAATTCCGATCGAGCGAAGGCGCATGGACATCAGCAATACCAGCAGTGAATATCAAAAGCCGAAAAATCTTGCCGGGCTGGGCCGTCGCTGGGGTGGGCAGATCATCGATACGTTGATCACCTACTTTTTGATCCTCTTCGTAGGACGGCTGGCGGAGTTTATTGGTTTGCCGCCAAATGTGGTGGCTGTCCTGGCTCTTGGTACGGGTGTGGCGTATTACCTGTTTTCCGACGCAATGCCCAACGGGCAAAGCCTGGGTAAAAAGCTGCTGGGGATGTCGGTGATTGATGAGCGTAGCTACTTGAACTGCAATCTGTATCAATCGTTCATACGCAATATCACAACGCCGTTTCTGAACATCCTCGACTGGATTTTCATTTTCTTTGGCTCGCGCAAACGCCTGGGCGACATGCTTGCGTCAACAATTGTGATTCGTGTCAGGTGAGTCAAGTGGGCGACGGCAGTCGCCCAAGTGTTAAGGTTTCGAATCTTGCTGAATATCCTCCGAGTCACTGGAGGTTGCGGCGTCCTTCTGCGTTTCTTGCGGTTCGGCGCCGGAGTTTGAGCCTGACGCTTCTTCGCCTTTTTTATTGGCTTTTTCCTCGTTGGACTCTGAGCTTTGCGCCTGATTTGTGCCGGAGGAGGCTGTCGGTGTTGCTGCCGAGCTGGTCTGCGTGAAGAGCGAGCCAGTCAACAGCAGGCTTGCAAGCGTCAGGGTTGCAATCGACTTGTTCATGATCTGAGTCTTCCGCGCGATGTGGGTAACTCTTTGGAGGCATGAACAGGCCTAAGGTGCTGGCCGTTGGACGAGCGGTAAAGTCACAGATACCCGGCCCAATGTGAAAGTAGAAGGATTTCTACCAAGCCGACCACAAACATGACCGCGACAAAGCGGCGCGAAAACACACGATTACTGCGCCGCCTTGATCTGAAGTCATCGTAAGCGACGAGTGCTGCCAGGAAATCAAAAAGCTCGCTCAAGTTGTAGTGGCTCTCATGGGGCATTATTTTTCGGGTGGCCGGCAATGAATGTCGAGCTTATGAGTGCATCTGCTTTCGTGCAAGCTGTGTGCCTCAGTCGAGGGCGCTATGTTTTGCGGCCTTGCAAGTCGGCCCATTCAATCCCGAAGCGGCTCAGGTATTTTCTCAAGCGATCTGCATCATTCGGCTGCGCCTTGGCCTGGCGCGATACGCCGAACAGTCTGCGTCCGGCATCCGACAGTCTGTCCGCTTGCCGACATACGTCAATTACCGCTTTCAATTGCAGTCGATCAAACAGGTCGAGGCTAGCGGCGTCTCCCGGGAGGTCATCCGACACGCCGTCCGCTTGCGCCAGCCCCCACGCATAACGCAGTCGATCAATTTCTTCCTGCACTTGCGCCTCATCAATTCGTCCGCTGTCCGCCAGCGTGGCCATCCGGGTAATCGACGCTGACAGTTCGCGAAAGTTGCCCAGCCATGCCGCTTCGCGAGAGCTGGCGAAGGCGAGGTAGCGCCGCCGCGCTTCGAGGTTGAAGCGCACCAGTTGGCCGTGATCGCGAGCGTGACGTTCGAGCTCGAAATCGATGTTGGGCTCGATGTCTTCGCGGCGGCCGGCCAGGCCGGGCAAATCAAATGTCCAGAGGTTGATGCGTGCGTACAGATCCTCGCGGAACAGGCCTTCGGCAACGCGGCTGCGCAGATCGCGGTGAGTGCCGGCGATGATCAGGAAGTCGCTGTCGACCTCCTTGTCGGAGCCAAGCGGAAAGAAGCGCTTTTCTTCGATAGCCTTGAGCAGCATCGCCTGTTCGTCCGCGCCCAGCTCACCGATTTCATCGAGAAACAACATGCCGCCGTCCGCTGCCCGTAGCAGGCCGTCGCGGGCGTTCTGCGCTCCGGTGAATGCGCCTTTGACGTGACCGAACAGAGCCGACATCGCACCGTCGCCCCGCAGGGTGGCGCAGTTCACCTCAACAAACCGGCCCTGCATTTGATGGCGGCTGCGTTTGAGTTCATAGATGCGTCGGGCGAGAAACGATTTGCCGGCGCCGGTCGGGCCGATCAGCAGCATGGGCGCCTTGGAGCGCACGGCCACGCGTTCAATCTGTTCGATGGAGCGGTTGAACGCCGCGTTACGGGTGGCGATGCCGGACTTCAAGAACTCCAGGCCCTCGAGGCGTTTGTTGGCGAAACGCGAGGCAATGCGGTCATAACGCGACAGGTCGAGGTCGATCAGCGCGTGAGTGCCGGTGGCTTGTTCATCTTCGCTTTTGCGTCGGGCGGGGGAGGTCTGGATCAGGCGCGCCGGCAGATAGCGTGCTTCGGTCAGCAGGAACCAGCAAATCTGCGCGACGTGGGTGCCGGTGGTGATGTGAACCAGATAGTCCTCGTGCTCGGTATCGAAGCTGTAGGCCGTCGTGAAGTCATGCAGCGCGCCGTAGACCTCTTCGAAATCCCACGGATTGCGCAGTGACATGGGGTGCAGGTGTACCTCGGTTTCCGGCGAGATCTGCTGGATATCGGTGCGAACCCGTTCAGCGAGGCTGATGTCGCGCGCGTCGATACCGTGAATCAGTTCCAGACGATGGATCAACACGTCCGGTTGCTGGCACAGGCCAACGCTCGGTCGCCAGTGGCTCCAGCGATTGGCGCCTTTGCCAACGCGGTCCAGGGTGGCGCCGATAAAACCGATGGCGACGGTGCGTTTGTTGGGCATGGCTATCTCAAAAGATAAATGACGATATCAAATGATAGGTTTCTCACACTGGGTTTGTCTTCGGTTCAGCTCAAAGAAATCGATAAAGAATAAAAAAACTATATAAATCAATAAGATAAAAAATAAATTTTGCGCCTCTCAAAAGCTGGCACAGCCGCTGCAATACCTATCGCAACGAACAGGACAACACAGCGAGACGCCAAGATGGCCAACTTCAAACTCTTCAACACGCAATCGAAACAGCTGCCAGCCTGCGACACGTTGAATGCCTCCGGTGCCTCGGCATATGCCTACACGCCGAAGCATCAACTGGCTCAACTGGCGGTCACCGGTTGCCTGAACCAGACGTTTTACGCCAGCGCTGAAAGCCAGCTGGATCAAGTATTGAAGCTGGTGGCTGAACTCGACAGCCGTTTCGTGGCGAAGGCTGCTGTCTACGCTCGCCAAAAGGGCCACATGAAAGACATGCCGGCATTGCTGCTCGCGGCGTTAACGGCGAACCGTTCGACGTTGGTACCTGAGGTGTTTGAACAAGTGATCGACAGCGGCAAGATGTTGCGTAAC
Organism: Pseudomonas sp. AM14(2022); assembly: GCF_036346455.1. Taxonomy (NCBI): domain Bacteria; kingdom Pseudomonadati; phylum Pseudomonadota; class Gammaproteobacteria; order Pseudomonadales; family Pseudomonadaceae; genus Pseudomonas; species Pseudomonas sp. AM14(2022). The sequence continues at coordinate 127,145 of NZ_JAOTNY010000007.1, read as the reverse complement.
TACGTGCAGATCCTGCGCAGTGGCGCCACCGGGCGCAAATCCCTTGGTTCGCAACCCAAACGTCTGGTGCAGAACTGGCTGAACGGCGCGACCGAACGTCAACTGCTACAAGCGTCGATTGGCAACCAGCCATCGCTGGCGGACGTGGTGAAGATGGTTCACCCCAAGCCGGCTGAGGCCTGGCGCGAAGCGTTCTTCGCCTGGCTGATCGGCAAACCGGTGGATGTGCAGGCATTGCCCGAGTTGACCCGTGATTTGCTGGCATTTCGCAGCGGTGCGAGTCGCGAAGTCCCCGCGGTACCGTTTCAACTGCTCGGCAACGAAACCCTGAGCAAAGAGCAATGGGCTGCGCAGGCCTGCAACATGGGCTGGCAGGGGTTGCGCATCAACCTCAACACCCTGGCGCGGCATGGCGCGTTCGAGGTTCCGGGTTGCGTCGATTACGTGGCAGCGCGACTTGCAGATCCGCAAGAAGTGGCCAAGGCGCGGGTTTATCCATACCAGTTGCTGGCGGCCTATCGGATGGTTGGCGATAACGTACCGCTGCAGATCCGCGAGGCGTTGCAGGATGCACTTGAGTTGTCGTTGGCCAACGTGCCGAAGCTGGAGGGCGCGGTGGTGGTTTGCCCGGACGTATCGGGTTCAATGGGCAGCCCGGCGACCGGTTATCGTCAGGGGGCAACCACCGCAGTGCGTTGCATTGATGTGGCGGCACTGGTCGCGGCAGCGGTGTTGCGCAAACAGCCGGCGGCGCGGGTGATGCCGTTCGAAGTGAAGGTGGTGGATATCAAGCTCAACCCACGGGACAGCGTGATCAGCAATGCGGAGAAACTGGCCGCGGCCTTTGGCGGCGGCACCAACTGCTCGGCGCCATTGAAGAAACTGGCGGACAGCAAGGCCAGGGTCGATACGTTGATTCTGGTATCGGACAACGAGTCCTGGATCGACACGCGGCGCCATGGAGCAAGCGAGACCATTCGCCAATGGGAACGAATCAAGCAGATCAACCCGCAGGCGCGGCTGGTGTGCATCGATATCCAGCCGGGTTATGCAACGCAGGCAGCCGACCGCGACGACATTCTGAATGTCGGCGGTTTCAGCGATGCGGTGTTCGATGTGGTCGAGCAGTTCACCAGCGGTCGTTACGGTGCCCAGCACTGGGTCGAAGCGATCGAGAACATGCAATGAATTGATTTGTCACAGGCGCTGAATGCCGGTGGGACTACATCCAAGACGTCTCATCAAACCCTTGTCAGCGTGTGTGACGGCACGAATGCCTGATGGCTGTACATCTGAGGCCGGTTAACCCCGGTGCGCGGCAACGCGCAACAGTCATCAACTTTTGTCGTGCCACCTTATTGAAAAAGAGGGCAGCGAATGCAACAGGTACTCCATCGGAACGCGGGTTCGAATCCCGCCCCGGCAACGGAGGCTCGACTGGCAGAGCCACAGTGTCTGTTTTTTTGTCGCTGCACATGACGGAACAACGCCGAATCATCGGCCAACGAATAAAGAATAGAGAAATGAAAGCACACACTTACCAACTGCTCGAAGTCGCCAACGGCAAGCCGATCAAACTCTGGACCGAAGGCGTCCCGGTGGAAAACGAGGCCCGCGAGCAGTTGATGAACACGGCAAAGATGCCATTCATCTTCAAGCATCTGGCGGTGATGCCGGATGTGCATCTGGGCAAGGGCTCGACCATTGGCAGCGTGATTCCGACGGTGGGCGCGATCATCCCTGCAGCCGTCGGTGTGGACATCGGTTGCGGCATGATCGCCGCACGCACGTCGCTGACCGCAGCCGACTTGCCGGACAACCTGCAAGGTCTGCGCAGCGCCATCGAGCAAGCGGTGCCCCATGGCCGCAGTTCGAACCGTTCTCGGCGCGACAAGGGCGCATGGGACGAGATTCCGCAGCAAGCCGATCAGGCTTGGGCGGGGCTTCAGCCACGTTTCAAACTGATCACCGACAAGTACCCGAAACTGGCCAATACCAACAACCGCGGGCATCTGGGCACGCTTGGCAGTGGCAACCACTTCATCGAAGTGTGCCTGGACGAAGCCAACCGGGTCTGGTTCATGTTGCACAGTGGTTCTCGCGGTGTCGGCAATGCCATTGGCAACCTGTTCATTCAGATGGCTCAGGCGGATATGCGGCAACACATCGCCAACTTGCCGGATCGTGACCTGGCGTACTTCGAAGAAGGCAGCCAGCACTTCGATGATTACGTGGAAGCGGTGAGCTGGGCGCAGGACTTCGCCAGACAGAACCGCGAATTGATGATGCGCGCGGTGATTCATGCCACGCGCCAGATCATTCGCAAGCCGTTCGAGGTGGCGCTGGAAGCGGTCAACTGCCACCACAACTATGTGCAGAAAGAGCGGCATTTCGGCGAAGAAATCCTGGTCACCCGCAAAGGCGCGGTGTCGGCGAAGAAAGGTGAACTCGGGATCATTCCGGGTTCGATGGGCGCCAAGAGTTTCATTGTGCGCGGCCTGGGCAACGAAGAGTCGTTCAGCTCCTGCAGCCACGGCGCCGGCCGCACCATGAGCCGAACGAAGGCAAAGAATACATTCACCGTCGAAGACCAGATCCGCGCCACGGCGCATGTCGAGTGCCGCAAGGACGAAGCGGTGATCGACGAAATTCCGATGGCCTACAAGGACATCGACAAAGTCATGCACGCCCAGCGCGAGTTGGTGGAAGTGCTGCACACCCTGCGGCAAGTGGTGTGCGTCAAAGGATAAAAGGATCAGCAGTCATGGAATTTGCAGAACGCCACCCGCTGTGCGCCACGATGCGTGCGCGGGTACTGGAAGAGTTGGCGCGTATAGAGCGTGAGCGCAATGTCACGGTGTTGTACGCCTGTGAGTCCGGCAGTCGGGCCTGGGGCTTTGCCTCGACCGACAGCGACTACGACGTACGGTTCGTGTACGTGGAAAAACCGCAGTGGTTCGTTCAGGTCGACACGCCGCGCGCGGTGATCGAGCGGCCATTGGACGATGAGCTGGACGTCAGCGGCTGGGAACTGCGCAAGACCCTCGGGTTGTTGCGCAAGTCCAATCCGACGTTGCTGGAGTGGCTCGACTCGCCATTGGTGTACCGCAGCGAAAGCGCACAGGTTGCGCAACTGCGTGAGCTGGCCGAAGCGTTCTACAGCCCGCCGGCAGCCCGCAACCACTATCTGTCGATGGCGAAAAACAACTTTCGCCAGTACCTGCAAGGCGACAGCGTACGGTTCAAGAAGTACTTCTACGTGCTGCGGCCGTTGCTGGCGGTGCGCTGGATCGATCAGGGGCGTGGGCGTCCACCGATGACCTTCGCCGACCTGCTGACCACGGTCGACGACCGCGCACTGCTGGCTGAAGTCGACGAACTGCTGGCAGTTAAACGCAATGCCGACGAGCGCGCCTACGGCCCGCGTCGTCCGGCGCTGCACAGGTTCATCACTGCCGAACTCGAACGCGATGTGCCCACATTACTCAGAACTCAGGAGGACTCGCGACGACTGGATGACTACCTCAGGGACATCGTCGGGTTGTATGCGTAAGGATTGAAATGGAACCGCAAGTGATTGAACTGGACGGCGCGATTGGCGGCGGTCAGGTGTTGCGCACCGCGCTGAGCCTGTCGATGGTGACGGGCCAGGCGTTTCGCATTAAACAGATTCGTGCCCGCCGCAGTCGGCCGGGATTGTTACGCCAGCATTTGACGGCAGTGATGGCGGCCGCCGAAGTCTGCGGCGCACGGATCGCGGGAGCGGAACTGGGCTCGCAGGAGTTGCGCTTCGAGCCGGGAGCGATTCGTTCGGGTGATTACCGGTTTGCGATCGGCACGGCCGGTAGTTGCACGTTGGTGTTGCAGACATTGCTGCCGGCGCTGTTGCAGGCGCCGGGCACAAGTCGCGTACGGATCAGCGGCGGTACGCATAATCCGTTGGCGCCGCCTGTCGATTTCCTTACGCGCAGCTGGTTGCCGTTGATGCGGCGCATGGGTGCCGGCATTGAGCTGGATCTGCTGCGTCACGGCTTTGTCCCGGCCGGTGGCGGTGAGATCGACGTCACGGTGCAGCCGTCGCAACTGACGCCGCTGGACCTGTGTGAGCGTGGGGCGCTGCTGTCGCAGCAAGCATTGGCGCTGACGGCCGGTCTCGCACCGAGCGTCGCCGAGCGTGAACTGAATCAGGTGGCGAAACGCATGCGCTGGGCAGCGGAAACTTTGCATCCGATCACGCTCGACCCGGCGCGTGGCCCCGGTAACGTGCTGTTACTGGAGTACGTGTTCGAGCAGGTCACCGAAGTCTTCAGTGCCTTTGGCCAGGTGTTGTTACGGGCGGAGAAGGTCGCTGATAGCGCAATCAATCAAGCGACAGACTGGTTACGCAGTGACGCTGCGGTGGCGGAACACCTCGCCGACCAGTTGCTGCTGCCGATGGCGCTGGCCGGTGGCGGATCATTCACTACCCCAAGAATGACCGAGCATCTGCACAGCAACATCGCGGTGATCGAGCGCTTCTTGCCGGTCACTATCGAATGCTCGGAAGCGGGCCCCGAGCGTCTGCGGGTTGAGGTCCGCAACGGTCGCTGACCGCGTCGCAAGCCCGGATCAATCTCGCGAATGCGGCAATTTGCTGGCCCCCAGGCTTGGGCTTCCCCGGCAAAATCGCCTTTTTTCAAAAGGTTAGGTTGGCTATATGCGGACGATTGTCATAACCGTTGCAACGCTTTCCCTGGCTGCTTTCGCTTCGGCCATTGAAGCGAGGGAGTTGAGCAAGAGTCACCGGTTCGCCTGTACCTGGGGCTCGGACATCGCCGCCGGGGCGCAGCAGTCGAAGCTCTCGGGGATCTCGTTGTATGGCGCGCGCAAGCAGTTGCAGGTGCGCAAGTTCCAGCAACCGTGGATGCGCATGACGGCAATGGGGATTACCGAGCAGACCTACAACAGCACGTCGAAGCTCAAGCCGGCAGCGGTCAAGCAGACCTATTACGAACAATGCGTGCGGCATGAGCTGGCCCAACGATAAATCAAAAAGCCCAACCTGAAGAGGTTGGGCTTTTTCATGCCTGACGAAATGTCGACGTCACTTGTCAGTCTCGCAATTGACCATCCACGACACACCAAAGCGATCGACCAGCATGCCGAACCGGGCGGCCCAGAACGTGGTTTCCAGCGGCATATCGACGCGACCGTCCTTGGCCAGTGCATTAAACACCCGCTCGGCTTCGGCAATGCTGTCGACGTTGAGTGAAATCGAGCAACCACTCATGCCCCCGGTCGGGCGATCAGGTGTGGTGTCCGAGGCCATGATCATCTGATCGCCAACCTTCAGGCAGGTATGGATGACCAGGTTGTGGTGCTCTTTCGGTACGTGTTCGGCGGCGGGTGTTTCGCCGAAGGTCATGATTGCTTCGAGTTTTCCTTGCAGCGCTTGCTCATAAAAGGTGAAGGCTTCACGGCAGTTGCCGTTGAAGATCAGGTAGGGATTGATTCGCATGGTGGCGTTCCTGGCAGTAGGCGCGGAGAGAGGCGATGTTCGCCAGGTTCCGCGAAAGGCGGTTAAACCATAGCAAAGCATTGGACGTCGCAACGGCCAGAGTTTTTCCAGATGTTTTTCTTCTGAAAACGCCGCGCTTCAGCACGGATAAAACCTGCGGAGTACCATGACACCCTGTACGACCTATCGAGCTTGTTCTGCCATGCCTTTGATTTCCCGCTTCAACGCCCTGTTCGATCAGGCCCGGCGCGCCTTGCTGTTGGTCTGGGCGACTTCACGCGGGTTGTTTTTGGGGTTGGTGCTGGCGACCCTGATTGCCGGCGTTCTGCCGGCGCTGGCCGCATGGCTGGGTCAGCGCATTGTCGATGCGGTGGTGACGGCGATGCAGTTGCACGCGCAAAAGGGCGATGCACCGCTGTGGCCGGTGTTGCGTTATGTGCTGATGGAGGCGGGCGTGCTGGCGTTGTTGTCCGGTACGCAACGGGCGCTCTCGGTGCAGCAGTCGTTGTTGCGGGTGCAGTTGGGGCAGAAGGTCAACACGCTGATTCTGGAAAAGGCGCAGACCCTGTCGCTGGTGCAGTTCGAGAACTCCGAGTTCTACGACAAGCTGGTGCGCGTGCGCCGCGAAGCCTCGACCCGGCCGCTGGCGTTGGTGATGAAGTCGCTGGGGCTGATCCAGAACCTGATCATGCTGATCAGCTTCGGTGTGCTGCTGATGCATTTTTCGCCGTGGGCACTGCTGTTGCTGGTGATCGGCGCGTTGCCGGTGTTCTTTGCCGAGGCGCATTTCTCCGGCGACGCTTTCCGCTTGTTCACCCGCCGTGCCCCGGAGAGTCGGCAGCAAAATTACATCGAAACCTTGCTGTCCCATGAGGCCTATATCAAAGAGGTCAAGCTGTTCGGCTTTGCGCCGTTGCTGTTGCAGCGTTATCGGGACACCTTTGCCAAGCTCTACGCCGAGGATCGGCGCCTGACATTGCGTCGTGATGGCTGGGGTTTCGGTCTCGGCTTGCTCGGCACCGGGGCGTTCTATCTGGCTTATGCCTGGGTGGTGATCGATGCCGTGCACGGCAATATCAGTCTTGGTCAGATGACCATGTATCTGGTGTTGTTCAAGCAGGGGCAGAGTGCGGTCAGCAGCAGTCTGAGCGCGATCAGTGGCCTGTACGAAGACGGTCTGTATCTGTCCAACTTGTATGAATATCTGGCCGAACCGGTGCTCGCCGATTGCGGCCATCTCACCGTCGGCGCGCAACCGGGCGATGGCCTGCGCTTTGAAAACGTCGGTTTTCGGTATCCGGGCGCCCACCGTGCGGCGCTGGAAGGCATTGACCTGCACCTGGTGCCGGGCAAGAGTGTGGCGCTGGTGGGAGAGAACGGCTCAGGCAAAACCACGCTGATCAAATTGCTGACGCGCCTGTATCGGCCCGATCAGGGGCGCATTCTGCTCGATGGCAGTGATTTGCAGGATTGGGAAGAGAACACCTTGCGGCGGCGTATCGGGGTGATTTTTCAGGACTACATTCGCTACCAGTTCACCGTGGGCGAAAACATCGGCGTGGGCGATACCTCGGCGTTCAACGATGAATCGCGCTGGCAGGCCGCAGCGGCCGAAGGCATGGCCGCGCCGTTCATTGAAAACCTCGACCGTGGCTATGCAACGCAACTAGGCCGATGGTTCGCCGGCGGTCAGGAGTTGTCCGGTGGGCAATGGCAGAAGATTGCCTTGTCCCGGGCGTACATGCGCCGCGATGCCGACATCCTGATTCTCGACGAACCGACCTCGGCGCTGGATCCGGCAGCGGAAGCGGCAGTGTTCGAGCATTTCAGCCAGCACACCGAAGGGCGCATGACCCTGCTGATCTCCCACCGCTTTTCCAGTGTGCGCAACGCCGATCAGATCATGGTGCTGGAGGCTGGACGGATACTGGAGCAGGGCGATCACGATAGCCTGATCGCCGCCAACGGACACTACGCCAGACTGTTCGATCTGCAGGCGCGCGGCTATCGCTAGGAGTTCTGCGCGCTGCGCACCAGTGCGGGGCCGGCCACGCGCGGCGCGGGTTTGGACTGCATCAGCGCATCGAGCGCCTTGCGATAATTCTGCCCGCCCAGCGCCATGCTGTTGTTATGGGTGGCACCCGGCACCAGCAGCAATCGTTTCGGTTGTTGAGCGGCGTTGAACAGTTGCTCGCTGAAACGTGGCGGCACGAATGCGTCGGCCATGCCGTGTACCACCAGCAATGGCATGTGAATCTCGGCGATCTTGTCGATGGAGTCGAATTTCTGTGACAGCAACCAGCGCACTGGTAGCGAGGTGTTGGCCACGGCGGCAGCCACGTCGGCGAGGGAGGTGAAGGTCGATTCGATCACCAGACCTTTGACCGGCAGCGGTGACTTGTCCCGTGCGGCGCCCTGGCCGAGTTCGGCCGCCAGATCAATGGCCACGGCGCCGCCCAGAGAGTGACCGTAGATCAGGCGCTTGCTCGGGTCGGGCTGCAGCAGTTTGAAGCGTTCCCATGCCACACGGGCATCTTCGTATACGCTGCTTTCCGAAGGCAGATCGCCCTTGCTCTGGCCGAAACCACGGTAGTCGATGGCCAATACCGAGTAGCCGGCCGCGCGCAACTGCTCAATGCGGAACAGCTGTCCGGTGAGGTTCCAGCGCACGCCATGCAGATAGAGAATCGCCGGAGCGTTCGGTCGTTCTGCGGGCCACCACCAGGCATGAATATTCTGCCCGGCCTTGAAGCTCTTGGGCTGCAAGTCGAGTTCCTGCACGCTGCCCGGCAAGCCGTGATACCAGCCGGCCGTGCCCGGTTCGATGCGAAACAGCAGTTTGCGCTCGGTGTGTTCGAGCACCGCACAACTCGTCGGCACGCCAATGATCAGCGCAGCCATGCAGGCGAACGCCAGACGGCGACGACGCAAACGGGTCATGAAGGACAGGAACATTAAACGGTTCACCACAGCGCAGACAAAGAAGGCTTTTTACCAGAAGGCTCGGTCTGCGCGTGACTTTTTCGACCACCGTCTACTCGCAACGATTACAAAATGCTGCGGCTCAGCCCACGCGCAGAACGATTTTGCCAATGTGGTCGCCACCTTCCATGCGCGCATGCGCCTGGGCCGCATCGTTCAGCGAATAAACCTTGTCGATGATCGGCAGGCAGCGTCCGGCGGCCAGCGCCGGCCACACGTGTTCGCGCAGTTGCTCGGCAATTTCGGCCTTTTCCTCAGCGGTTCGTGCACGCAGCAATGAGCCAGTGATCACCGCACGCTTGGCCATGATCGCCAGCAGGTCGATGTCGTTGGCCTTGCCGCCACCGAGAAAGCCCAGCATCACCAGCCGGCCATCCATCGCCAGCGCGCTGACATTACCGTTGAGGTACGAAGCGCCCATGATGTCGAGAATCGCGTTAACGCCTTGGCCTGCAGTTTTTTCGGCGATGACTGTGGCGAAATCCTGCTCGCGATAATTGATCGGCTGCCCACCCAGTTTGCTGATCGCCGCGCATTTATCGGCGCTGCCGGCGGTGGCAAAGGCTTCGATGCCGAATTCGCGGCACAGCATCAGTGCGGTGGTGCCGATGCCGCTGCTGCCGCCGTGGATCAGCACGCGCCGACCACGCTGGGCGTCGCCGAGACCGAACAGGTTAGCCCACACGGTAAAGAAGGTTTCCGGGATAGCGGCGGCCTGCACCCAATCCAGTCCATCGGGGATCGGCAGGGTTTGTCCGGCCGGGACGTTGCAGTATTCGGCGTAACCGCCACCGTTGGTCAGCGCGCAGACCTTGTCCCCCACGGCAAACTGACTGACACCGGCACCCAGCGCCACCACTTCGCCGGCCACTTCCAGACCGGGGATCGGGTTCATGCCCGGCTTCATCGGGTATTTGCCGGCGCGTTGCAGGGCGTCGGGGCGGTTGATCCCGGCGGCATGCACGCGGATCAGCACTTCGCCGGCTGCAGCGACCGGCAACGGCACGCGTTTGGCTTGCAGAACATCGGGGCCACCGGGTTGAGTGATTTCGATCCGGGTCATTTCGTTGGGCAAAGTCATGTCGATTCCTGTTGCTTGAGGTTCTGAAGATGGGAGCGCAGCCCGCGGGCAATGATTCCCTTCAATTTTCACAGACACGTTGTTCAGTCGCTGAGGGCAGCCATTTCAGGGCGTGCTCCAACAAAATCGCCACGACAATCGCCCCTGCGGCGATCACGAAGAGCATTGCGTGCTGACCGCCCGTGGCATTGAACAGCGCCGAAAAGGCAAATCCGGCCAGCGCCTGAAACGTGGCAAACGATACGGTGGCGCGGCTCCAGGCGATTTGCTGGCGATGGTGATCCGGCACCAGTTCATGCACGCGGGCCAAGGCCAGCGGGACGATGCCGGGCGGGAATGAACCGATGATCACTGCCAGCACGGCCAACGCCATGAAAGAGTCGGAAACCGCCAGCAATCCCAGCGCAATCGCCTGGACCACCAATACCAGCCGAATGCCCATCCGCGCGCCAAGCCGGTCCGCGAGAAAGCCGTAACTTACCGGGCCGACAATTGCGCCCAGGCCATACATCACCCAAACCAGTGCACCAATCTGCGCCCCGGCACCGAGCCCGCGAGCCACGTAATCCACCAGAAACACCATGGCCGGCACCAGACCTGCGGCCATGAATGCGTATTGGCCGAACAGCAAATAGACGGCGGAGGGCGTTGGCTCAACCGCAGCGCCTGTGGGAGTGGCGGTCGGGTGTGGTAGATCAGCAGGCCAGCCAAACCAGCTTATTGCGGTCAGCAACAACGACAATCCGCCCAGCCCCAGCCAGGTGGCGTGCAGGCCCATATTCAGCAAGGGCGGGACGATGGTTCCGGAGGCGGCGATGCCCAGGCCGATACCGAGAAAAATCGCACCGCTGGCCAGCCCTTTGCGGGATGCCGGCACGTGGGGCAGAACAGTCGCCGCCACCAGCACCATAATTGCGCCGCCGGTAACCCCCGACAACAACCGCCAGCCAAAGAACCAGCTCACCGACAATGGAAATGCACAGGCAAAAAACGCTGCGGTGACCAGCAGCATCATCAGTCGCAGGGCGTTTTTATTGCCCAGTTGCCGCGCTATCGGCCGGCCGAGCAGGGCGCCGATCAGATAGCCGACCAGATTGGCTGCGCCGAGGTAGACCACGTCGTTGGCAGAAAACCACTGCGCCTGAATCAGCGAGGGAATAAGCGGTGTGTAGGCAAAACGCGCCAGACCAATGCCGACCAGGCTGGCGCAGAGTCCCGAGAAAATCGGTAACGCTGAGGTGGATGTACGCATGACAGCATTCCTGAGGAAGGTCTATGGCGCTCAGGATATCGGCTATCTTTGCTGCGGTAATGCAGCGATTTGGCTTTATAGTGATGCAAATTCGCATCGGTTGGGGGCAGCATGAACTGGGATGATGCGCGGGTATTTCTCGCGGTATGCAGAGAGTCGACCTTACGCGGCGCAGCGCGGGTTTTGGGGGTGGATCAGGCGACTGTCGGGCGACGGATCACGGCGCTGGAAAAGTCCCTGAGCGCGACCTTGTTCCTGCGCACCTCCGACGGCTACGCATTGACCGCAGTCGGCGAGGCCGCGCTCAAAAGCGTGGAAAAAATGGAGCATTCGGCGCTGGAACTTGAGCGGCAGATTCAGGGCCTGGATGATCGTCTGACCGGCACCGTACGCGTCAGCACCACCGACTCACTGGCCATCGACTTTCTGATTCCGGCCATTAGTCGCCTGCACGCGCTGCACCCGGACGTGCGTGTGCAACTGGACGCCTCCACGCAGATTCTTAGCCTGGCCAAGCGCGAGGCGGACATCGCTGTGCGCAATACCCGGCCTGACAATCCCGATCTGATCGCGCGGCGGATTGCACGCTGGCCCGTGGGATTGTTCGCTTCACAGGCGTATATCGACGCCCATGGCATCCCGCCGCCGGGTACGGCGTTCGAAGGCCATGACCTGGTGGTCTACCAGCCGTATTTGCAGACGCACAAGGACATGACGCTGGTTTGCGAGCCGCTGCATCGCGGACGGATTGTCGCCAGCCTGAGTTCAAGTCTGTTGGTACGCCGCTCGATTGCGGCTGGCCTGGGCGTAGGAGAAATTCCGGTGTACATGGGCGAGCGCGATGGCCTGGTCAGGCTTTGGCCTGAGCGCAATCGCCCGCAACCGTATGAGGTGTGGCTGGTGACCCACTCGGACTTGCGCCACACCGCACGGGTCAGGGCGGTGATTGAGCAGATTGTCGAGGCGTTTGCACTGGAGAATGAGTGACGGCTCAAAGCGTTTTGGACAAGCTACAGCGTCTGACGAAACGCCCTACATCCACAGCAGAATCTGCCGGCTTGTGGGCTTGGAGCGCCAGTCCTAAGGTTGATGCAACTCGCAGCGCCAGGAAATCGGTGCGCCAGAGAAGGTATCGCTAACCCAGGGAAGGGGATCGGATTGAAAGCCAGGGAATTCGAGCAATATCAAACCACCGACATATTGAGCAAAGGTCGTAACACACAAGCCATGAACGCTATCAGCCGTGAAGAATTCAACGCCAGGATCGAGACCATCGAGGCAAGGATGGATGCTCGGGTAGAGCGAGTGCACGCCGATATCAGAGAGTTCCTTTGCTCGCAGGCAGAGCGAGACAAGGCTAATGAGCGCATCCAGTGTGAGCGAGATAAACGCTACGACTCGATGATTCAAGGCATTGCCATCGAGTCCAAAGAGGCGCTCAAAAAGGCGGGTTCCGTAAATGCCAACGTCTGGATGGCAACGGCTGTGCATCTGTTTGGTGTGGTCAGCATCGTCGTAGGTGGCTATTTCGCCAGTCAGGCCAACCTGTATGCAGCGATACAAACAACCTTGGCGGCGGTTCAGGCGGGCAAAGATGTCGGTGCTGCCAAGCCTGCCGAGTTGCCATCATCGGTGTTGCCAAAATAAAAAAACGGCCTTCAATCGAAGGCCGTTTTTGTTGGCTTTGGAAACCCATGCCTCATGGCATTTGCGGCAGCTCTTGCGGACGCAGGTCAAACACCAGGACTTCGGCATCCACGCCATTGCTCAGGGTCAATGCCTGTTCCTCGCGAACCCGCACGCCGTCACCTTCCTGCAGCAACTGGCCATTGAGTTCAACACTGCCGCGAGCGACATGCACGTAGGCGTAACGGTTGGTGGACAGTTTCAGGGTGGCGCTTTCCTTGCCGTCGAACAACCCGGCGTAAACCCGCGCATCCTGGCGCACTGTCAGCGAACCATCGCTGCCGTCCGGCGAGATGATCAGTTGCAGACGGCCGCGTTTTTTTTGCGCACTGAAGTGCTCCTGCTGATAGCGCGGTTTGGCGCCGCTGATCTCCGGCACAATCCAGATTTGCAAAAAGTGCACGGGCTTGCTGGCCGAATGGTTGAACTCGCTGTGCGCCACGCCGCTGCCGGCACTCATCAGTTGTACGTCGCCAGGGCGGATCACAGAGCCGGTGCCCAACGTGTCTTTATGTTCCAGCGCACCTTCGAGCACGTAGGAAAAGATCTCCATGTCGCGATGCGGGTGCTGGCCGAAACCTTTTCCGGCGGCAACGCGGTCATCGTTGATCACCAGCAGGTCGGAAAAACCCTGTTCACGTGGGTCGCGGTAGCTGGCAAAGGAAAAGGTGTGGAACGACTTCAACCAGCCATGATTGGCGAGGCCACGATCGGAGGCTTTGCGAAGAGTCAGCATGATGAAATCTCCTGTGGGGACGTGAATTCGTCCGAGTGAGGAGAAGGTTAATGTTTACTCTTCGGGGTAATAAGTAGATGGAAATTGAAATACTGTCCCTTTCTGGTTGACAGTTGTGTGCGCTTGATCACGTATTTTTTTCCGACGATTGTGTCGCAGTTGGCCATAATGCTCAGCCAGTCTTGTCCGTCCATTTTTCATTATCAGTGATGTGTACCCCATGAAAACCGTGGCCATGGTGTTATTCCCCGACTTTCTGCTGCTCGACATGGCCGGGCCGCTGGAAGTGTTTTCGGTGGCCAATCGCTATTTGAAACCGGAGTCGCACTATCAGCTGACGACCCTTGGCACCGAGCGCGGGCCGTTGCGTGCGTCCAACGGTGTGCTGGTACACACCGACCGGCATATCGAACAAGCCCTTGAGCGCTACGATTTGCTGCTGGTGCCAGGAGGGCCGGGGGCTTACAACGAAAAACACCCGGCGTTGCTGGCCTGGCTGAAAGCGGCCGTGCCCTGTACCGAGCGATATGGTTCGATCTGCACTGGCGCCTTCGTGCTCGGCCATGCCGGGTTGCTCGACGGCTATCGGGTGACCACTCATTGGAACTACACCGAACGCCTGATCAAGGCATTTCCAAAGGCGAGCGTCGCCACCGACCAGATTTTCATTGAGGATCGCAATCTGATCACCTCTGGCGGGGTCACGGCCGGCATCGACCTGGCGCTGGCGCTGGTGGCGCAGGATCACGGCAAGAAGTTGGCCCAGGACGTCGCCAAAGTGCTGCTTGTCGTGATGAAACGTCAAGGTGGACAGGCGCAGTTCAGCCCCTTGATGGCGGCGGTGGCGCCTCAGGAAACACCGATCACCCGAGTACAGAATTACGTCCTGGACCATCTCGACGAAGTGTTCAGTGTCGAGCGCATGGCAGGATTGGCCAACATGAGTGCACGGCACTTCGCGCGGACGTTTGTCCGCGACATCAATATGACGCCGATGGAGTTCCTGCAAAGTGCGCGTATCGACTGCGCACGAAATCTTTTGGAAACCACTGACCTGCCTTTGAAAACCGTGGCCTACAAGAGTGGTTTTGGCAGCGTTCGGCACATGCGTCTGTTGTTCGCGGAAAAACTTGGCCTTACGCCTGTGCAATACCGCGAACAGTTCAGCTAGAGCGGTTCTGTCCGTTGTGCGCACCCGGATGTCCGTGCTGCGCCCTGTGTGAAGGTTGTGCCGTCATCGCAGGCTGCCAAGATAGTTGGCATGAACAGCCTCAACGATTTGCACTCGGCGTCAGTCCTGTATTTCGGCCCTTACGCCTTTCATTTGCGCCAACGGCTGATCCTCGACGGGGATCGGCAACTGCGCATGGGCGGGCGTGCGCTGGACATTCTGCAGGTGCTGGTCGAGCGTGCAGGCCGAGTGGTCAGAAAGGAAGAGTTGATTGCACGGGTCTGGCCCACTTCGGTGGTCGAAGAGATCAATCTTCGCGTCCACATTGCCGCCCTGCGGCGGGCGCTCGGTGACGGTGAGAACGGCCAGCGCTACATCGTCAATGTGCCGCAATGTGGCTACAGCTTCGTTGCTCCGGTGCACGGCGACAATTTCGAGCACGTGACCCTGGAACACCTGCAAGCGCCACAACACAACTTGCCTGTGCGGCTGACGCCGGTGACCGGTCGCGATTCAGTGGTGGGCTCGATGGTGCGGCAATTGCCACTGTGCCGATTGATGACCGTGACGGGGCCTGCGGGTGTCGGCAAAACCACGGTGGCGTTGCGTGCTGCAGAGTTGCTGTTACAGCATTTTCGCGACGGGGTCTGGCTGGTGGACCTGGCGGTAGTCAACGACGCCACGCCACTGCTCGATTATCTGTTGCACACCCTCGAAACCGATCTCGTCACGCTGGCAGCGCGTCACAGCTTACTGGTGCTGGATAACTGCGAGCATCTGCGTGAAGCCTGCAAGGCTCTGGTTGAACGTTTACTGGAGGCCGCGCCACGGTTGTCGATTCTTGCGACCAGTCGCGAAGCATTGCAGGCCAGTCTGGAGACCGTGCAAACCCTGCCGCCACTGGCCATTCCCAAGTCCTCAGCGTTGGGCAGTGTCGAAGAGACCATGAGCTATTCGGCCGTGCAATTGTTTGTCAGTCGTGCCAGAGCCCGGCAGCAGGGTTTTACCCTGCGTGAACAGGATCTCAATGCTGTGCGCGACATCTGTCGGCGGCTCGATGGGCTGCCACTGGCGATTGAACTGGCGGCGGCGCACATTGATGCGCTGGCGTTGGTCGGCTTGCAGTCTCAACTCGACAATTGTTTGCAGCTGCTCAGCCATGGTCGGCGTACTGCCGTGCCACGCCATCAAACCCTGAAAGCCGCGCTGGACTGGAGCTATCAGCACCTGAGTGAGCAGGAACAGCGGGTGCTGCAACGCCTGTCGGTCTTCAAAACGGCGTTTGCCATTGATGCGGCGATGGGCGTCATCAGTTGCGCGCTATTACCCCCGTCGACGTTGGCCCTGATGATTGATCGGTTGGCGCAGAAGTCTTTGCTGGCGGTGGAGCGGGGCAGTGCCGGGTTGCGCTATCGCATGCTCAACACCACCCGTCGTTACGCCCGCGAACAACTGGAACGCAGCGGTGAATACAACGAGTACGAGCGTCGGCATGCGCGGTTCGTCAGCCGCAGTCGTTGGGTGTCAGGCTCGCAGTTGGCGGCTCAACTCGTCGAGTAACCAGCGCACCTTGCGCAAGTCCGGGGTGGCGTAGCCCTCAGTGAAGCGTTGATAGATCGGGCTCAATAATTCCAGCGCTTCGCGGTAGCGGTTCTGCCGTTGCCACAACTGCGCCAGCGAAGTGGCGCTGCGCAGTTCCCAGGCCAGGGCGCCTTGGGTTTGCGCAATCGACAGTGCCTGGAGCAAGACCTTTTCGGCTTGCCGGGTGTTGCTGTCGGGGCAAGCCGAATCTTTAATCAACATCTGATCGGCCCGAGCCCGCAGAATCTCCGCCGTGCTCCAGCCTGCAGCTCCGTTGTGTGCCCGCTCTAGCAACGCGTCATCAACAAAACTGCTGTCCAGGGTGACCATGATTTCCCTGATCAGGCCGCTGTCTTCGGTCGCTATCGGCACGGCGGCATCGGCGTCGAGAACCTGCGCGTACTGGCATGCCCAGCGATAGAACAGCAATACGGAATGCTTCTGCGCCTGCTCCAGCAACAGCTGCAGCAAAGCACGGGCGTTTTGCGGGTCACCGTTGTAATGAGCAATCAGGCAACTGGCCAGCGCCAGGGTGTAGCAGATCGAGGTGCCGTGGTTTATTTGCACGGCGATGTCCAGTGCCTGCCTGGCCGTACGCCAGGCCTGTTCAGGGAAACCTTGCAGCCACAACACCCGGGCCAGCACCGTCAGCGAGGCGACGCTCTGGTCGTACTGCACGCCGAAGCCATGAGTGAAACGGTTGGGATTGCCGTTTTGCGCCATGTGCTGAATCACTTGCTCGGCATGCAGGCGTGCCTGCTGCTGGTCGCCGGCGTAATGCAGTGCCAACACCCGCAGGCGATGTGTGCTCAGCGACAGCTGCGGGTCGCCGTGCAGGCCGAGTCGATCAAACTGCTCGCTCTGTTCCAGCGCCGACCGATAGTGGCCACAGCTGAGGTTGACCGCCATGTGCCCGGACACCGCACGCAGTTGGCCAGCCACGTCGTCGTACTTTTGCGCCAGCGCATGGGCATCGACGAATGCGGCGATGGTTTCCGGGGTACCACCCCAGGTGTGGTAGCAGGCGCTGCCGAGCGCCAGTTTCAGCGCGATCTTCACCCGAGGGCAAGGTTCGGCAGCGTTTTCCAGCAGGGCCAGCGCCTGACGCACGTAACCGCCGTATTCCTTGAGCAGCGACAACTCTTGCCACAGGGGCGCCGAGGTCGCGGCCAGATAAATCCCCACATCATTGGGGCCTGCACCGTTCAGACTCCAGTCGAGCGCCGCGCGCAGGTCTTCCAGACCGCGTGCGTAGCGTTCGATCCACAGGGCGGTTGAGGTCGTTTCCCAATCGGTCTGCGCCTGATACATCAGCGCCAGACAACGTTCAGCGTGGCGTTCGCGGGTTTCGGCGAGTTCGGCGCCTTGCTCGAGTTTTTCCAGGGCATAGCGGCGCGTGGTGTCGAGCAACCGATAGAACACTTCCTCGTCACCGACTTCGACGTTGAGCAACGATTTGGCGACCAGTTGTGTGATCGAACCGAACACCTCGCCGGGCTGGATGTGCTGTCCACCGATCACCGCAGCGGCGGACTCCAGCGTGAAGCCCCCCCGAAACACGCCGAGCCGGCGCAGGCAGGTCTGTTCGCAATCGGTCAGCAGGTTGAAGCTCCAGTCCAGCGTGGCACGCAGCGTCTGGTGGCGTTCCACGCTGCTCTGATTGCCGGTCGCCAATACCGGCAGACGCCCTTGCAACTGGCTGAGCAAACCCTGCAGGCCGAGTTCTCCAACCTGCGCCGCCGCCAGCTCCAGCGCCAGCGGAATGCCGTCCAGACGCCGACAGATTTCAAGCGCATCGGGCAACTCGGCGTCGCTCAATTCGAAGCCCTCGTGCGCGGCCAGGGCGCGTTCGGCAAACAGTTGCAGTGCCGAAAAACTCAACGCCTGCGCACGATCAAGCACGGCAATCGGCGGCGGGTAATCGAGGGATTCGAGACGTTGCACATACTCGCCTTCGGCACGCAGGCTCTCGCGGCTGGTGGCCAGAATGTGAACCTGCGGCGCACCGCGCAAAATGCTCTCGCTGAGCAGTGCCATGGCGTCGATCAGGTGTTCGCAGTTGTCGATCACCAGCAGCATCTGGCGCTCGCGCAGCGCATTGACGAGGTGGGTC
Source organism: Pseudomonas sp. AM14(2022) (assembly GCF_036346455.1). NCBI lineage: Bacteria > Pseudomonadati > Pseudomonadota > Gammaproteobacteria > Pseudomonadales > Pseudomonadaceae > Pseudomonas > Pseudomonas sp. AM14(2022). The sequence goes on along the minus strand of NZ_JAOTNY010000007.1, from coordinate 109,046 downwards.
AGCGGATCGTTGTCATGCGGCACCACGTCCAGCAGGGCCGCCAAGTGCGAGCAGATCATTCGTGCGTCGTTGATCGGCGAAAGATCCAGCAGCCGGATACCGTCCCGATAGTGGCCGATCATCTGCTCGGCAACGCGCAGGGCCACGGTGGTTTTGCCGATGCCGCCGGGGCCGACCAGCGTGATGCAGCGCTGGCGTGGCAACTGCCTGATCAGGCTGTCGACCAGCGGCTGGCGGCCGATCATTCGCGTGCGGCGCAGTGGCAGGTTATGCCGGGTGCCGGTCTCTGCGCAGGTGTGCTGTTCGATCGATTGCAGCCTGATCGGTGCGACAAAGCTGTAGCCGCGCTGCGCCACCGTGACGATGTATCGCTGCCCGCCCTGACCATCGCCCAGGGCTTTGCGCAACGCCGCCATGTGCACCCGCAGATTGATGTCTTCGACGACGCTGTCCGGCCACACGCCGGCAATCAGTTGCTGCTTGCTCACGACATCGCCGGCATGCGCCAGCAGGATCAGCAGAATATCCATGGCACGTCGGCCCAGGCGTAACGGCTGCTCGCCCTCAAGCAGCAGCCGTTTGCCGGGCTGAATCCGATAGGGGCCGAAACCGAGGGCCTGATTCGGGGGAAGACTCAACAGCTCACTCCTGCGAAATTTTTATAATCCTGCCCACGGCGTGTGAAGCCTCCGTGAAGGGCAGTGCGGATCAGCGTCAGCGGCACGCAAGCCTTCTAATCCGCAGTTTTGCCGACATATTCCGCAGGTTCTGGCGTCAGTGCAACGTGCAGATTGCCGGCAATGCTCGAAAGTGATGCAGCGATCGGCATTTTTGCCCGCTGCAATGTTCAGACCAGCGCTTTGTCTCGCGGACAATTAACAACGATTAACTCGTCTGTGTTCGCTTCAAGCCCAAAAATCCGATGAAGCAGGCCTGGACCTGACGGCTGCAATGGAGTGCACGCGTGCGGAGGACGGCGCAATGAGCAACGTGGTGGTGGTCTATCACAGCGGCTATGGCCACACTCGCGTCATGGCAGAAGCCGTGGCGCAGGGCGTCGAACGGCACTTGGGCAGTACCTGCCGGTTGGTGGCGGTAGAAGAGGTCGAGTTCTATTGGGATGAGTTGCACCGCGCCGACGCGATCATTTTCGGTGCGCCGACTTACATGGGCAGCGCGTCGGCGGGCTTCAAGCATTTCATGGAGGCCAGCGCGGCGTTCTATCTGGCAAAACCATGGCGCAACAAGGTTGCCGCCGGGTTCACCAATTCCGGAAGCCTGTGCGGGGACAAGCTCAATACATTGCTGCAAATGGCGGTGTTCGCCGCGCAGCATTCGATGATCTGGGTGGGTCTCGACCTGCTCCCGGCGCGCTCGGTGGCGGGCTGCTTCGATGGTCAGTTGAATCGTCTGGGCAGCGCGCTCGGGGCCATGTCCCAATCCAATGTCGAACAGCCCCCCGAGCAGGCGCCGCCGCTCGAAGACCGGCGCACGGCGGCACACCTGGGCGAGCGGGTGGCGCAAGTGGCGCAGCGGTTGAGGCAGCAATGAAGCGCAGGGAAATGAGCTTGGCGCGCGACAGCGTCTAGACCGCCAGGCGTATGCCGACAGGCGCGGCCGACGCTGGTGGCTTTTCGGCCTTCATGCCCGGCACCTCACGACACCGCCAGGCGAAAGGGCTGATCCCTTCGCTGCGGGTGAAGATATGGCAGAAATGTGCCTGATCGCAGAAGCCACATTCCAGGCTGATCTGCGTCAGGCTCAAGTGGGTGAGCCGGATCAACTGCTTGGCACGAGCGATGCGCTGGGTGCGGATCCAGTCCTGTGGCGAGAGTCCGGTACTGCATTTGAACGCCCGGGAAAAATGACTGCGTGACAAAGAACAGGCCTCTGCCAGTTCGGTGACTTCCAGGCTTTCACCCAGGCGGTCGAGGATCAACTGTTTGGCCCGCCGTTCGCGTTGCGGACTGAGGCCGCCGATGCGCGGTGTGCGGGATTCGCTGGAGGGGGCGAGGGCGACTGTTTGTTGTAAGTGAGCCATGGCCAATGTCCGTGTCGGGGGGGTAACGCACGCTCGGCACGTTTCCCTCTGGTCAAAAAAACAATGTTTCGCAGAGGGTTTCATTGTTGGACGGGGCCGGAAGACTGACGAGTTAAACGTTGTTAATTGCGCCGCAAAACTTTGAACTCAGCACATCGCTGCAAGTCGTCGCCATCGACAAACACTTCCAATGGCTGCCGGTGAAATACGGCCCATACAAACGCGCGGCCAACGTACCGTTGATCAAGTAAAGTACGGCGCTACCGCACCCGACTGAACACGACTTCTCAAGCAAGGAACACGAGCCCATGAACCGTAACGATCTGCGTCGCGTCGACATGAACCTGCTGGTGATTTTCGAAGCGCTGATGTTCGAAAAGAACCTGACCCGCGTCGCCGAAAAACTGTTCATGGGCCAACCGGCGGTGAGTGCCGCGCTGGGGCGTTTGCGCGACCTGTTCGATGATCCGTTGCTGCTGCGCAACGGCCGCAGCATGGAGCCGACCGCCCGCGCGCTGGCGATTCTGCAGGAGCTGCAACCGGCGATGGATGTGATCTCCGGCGCGGTCAGCCGGGCCAAGGAGTTCGACCCGGCCAGCAGTTGCGATGTGTTCCGCATCGGCCTGTCGGACGACGCCGAGTTCGGTCTGTTTCCGCCGCTGCTGCGACAGCTTCAGCAGGAAGCACCGGGGATTGTCGTGGTGGTACGCCGTGCCAATTATCTGTTGATGCCGGCGCTGCTGGCGTCCGGGGAAATCTCGGTCGGCGTCAGTTACACCACCGATCTGCCGGCTAACGCCAAGCGCAAGAAACTGCGCGACATTCCCTGCAAAGTGCTACGCGGCGATGATCGCCCGGGGCCGCTGACGCTGGACGAATACTGCGAGCGCCCGCACGCAATGGTGTCGTTCTCCGGCGACCTGAGCGGCAACATTGACCTGGACCTGGCCAAGGTTGGCCGGCGTCGGCGCGTGGTGCTCGGCGTGCCGCAGTTCAGCGGTTTGCGTGCGTTGCTCGCCGGCACTGAAATGATTGCTACCGTGCCGGACTATGCCGCGTGTGCGCTGGTCGAAGGCTGCGCCTTGCGCGCTGAAAATCCACCGTTCCCGATCGACGCCGCACAACTCTCGATGGCCTGGAGCGGGGTGCACGACAACGACCCGGCCGAGCGCTGGCTGCGCTCGCGGATCAGCCAGTTCATGGCGGCGCCGCTGGATATTCCGCATTCCTGACGCGCCAAATTTCCCTGTGGGAGCGGGCTTGCTCGCGAAAGCGGTGTGTCATTCAACAATGATGCTGGCTGACCGGACGCCACTGTCGGATCGCCGCCCGCACCAGGCTCGCTCGCACAGGAATCCGACTCGCCTGAAAGAGAGCACATCCATTCAATTTTCCCTCGCCCGCACCGAGCATGATTCAACCCGATAAGGATTTAAGGGTAGGGTCATGAGCGCATCACAACACGATGAACAGGCACAGGATATCGGTCTGCTGTTTCTGCGGGTCAGCGGCGGATTGTTTCTGCTGTGGGTGCACGGTTTGCCCAAGCTGCTGGACTTCAACGCGCAATTGCAGCAGATCGAAGATCCGTTCCACCTCGGCGCGCACCTCACACTCTGCCTGGCGATTTTCGCTGAAGTTCTTTGCCCTCTACTGATCGTCGCCGGGGTGCTGGCGCGATTGGCCTGCTTGCCTATTCTTTTTGTTCTGCTGGTGGCGCTGCTGGTCGTGCACCCGCAATGGAGTGTGGCCGAGGGGCAGTTCGGCTGGTTGCTGTTGATTCTTTTCACCACTGTATTGATCGCCGGGCCTGGACGGCTGGCAATTCCTGTTCGTTTGCCCGGAGTGCTGCGTTATGCCTGAAGTCCTTAATCAACAAGCACCGGGGGCCGATGAGACTGTCACGTTGATCATCAAGCACTCGGTCAAGGCCGGTTTCGAATCAGCGTATGAAGCGTGGCTGCGCAACATCGTGCGCGTTGCCGGGCAGCGCGAAGGGCATCTGGGTGTGGACGTGGTGCGCGGCAAGCGCGGGCGTCTGGATTTTTACACCTGCGTGCTGCGCTTCAGCTCCACCGAGGCCATGCAGGGTTGGCTGGAATCCTCCGAGCGTCAGGCGCTGGTCGCCGAGGCTGCGCCGATGTTGGCCGACGGTGATCAGACTGAAGTCGCCCCGGTCAACGAGTTCTGGTTCTCCCCGCTGGCCGATGCCGCTTCGCCGCCGCCGCGCTGGAAGCAGGCCGTGGTTTCGCTGCTGGTGATTCTGCCGCACACCCTGCTGGTGCCGCTGATCTGGGGGCCGCTGCTGGCGCTGCATCCGCTTCTGTCCAACTACGTGGTCGCCACGTTCCTGATCACCCTGACCATCGTCCTCTCGGTGGTGTACGTGGTAATGCCGCCTGTCACCCGATTGTTCACCCCGTGGCTGGAAGCCAGCCAGGCCCATGAACACCTCGATTCCCAAGAAACCTCGCCGCGTTGAGCGGGGTTAGCTTCTTTTCACTTTTGCTTGAGGAACTGCGATGAGCGCCGATCTGATTTTATTCAATGGCCAATTTCATACCGTAGACCGGGAAAAACCACTGGCCAGCGCCGTGGCAATCAAGGACGGCCGCTTCGTTGCCGTCGGTAACGATGCCGAGGCCATGGCCCTCAAGGGCAGCGCCACGCAAGTGGTCGACATGAAAGGCCGCTGCGTCATTCCTGGCCTCAACGACTCGCACCTGCACCTGATCCGTGGCGGCCTCAACTACAACCTCGAACTGCGTTGGGAAGGCGTACCGTCGCTGGCCGATGCGTTGCGCATGCTCAAGGAGCAGGCCGACCGTACGCCGACTCCGCAATGGGTGCGCGTGGTTGGTGGCTGGAACGAATTCCAGTTCGCCGAAAAACGCATGCCGACTCTTGAGGAACTCAACCAGGCCGCACCGGACACTCCGGTATTCGTCCTGCACCTGTACGACCGCGCGCTGCTCAACCGCGCCGCACTGCGCGTTGCCGGTTACACCCGCGACACGCCGAACCCACCGGGTGGCGAGATCGTGCGCGATGCCAACGGCAACCCGACCGGCATGCTGGTGGCAAAACCCAATGCGATGATTCTGTACTCGACGCTGGCCAAGGGGCCGAAGCTGCCGCTGGACTATCAGGTCAACTCGACCCGGCAGTTCATGCGCGAACTCAATCGCCTCGGCCTGACCAGCGCGATCGATGCCGGCGGTGGTTTCCAGAACTATCCAGATGACTATCAGGTGATCGAGCAACTGGCCAAGGATGATCAGTTGACCGTGCGCATCGCCTACAACCTGTTCACCCAGAAGCCCAAAGAAGAGCTGACTGATTTCCAGAACTGGACCAGCAGCGTCAAGTTGCACCAGGGCGACGATTACCTGCGGCACAACGGCGCTGGCGAGATGCTGGTGTTCTCCGCCGCCGACTTCGAAGACTTTCTCGAACCGCGCCCGGACCTGCCGCAGACCATGGAGCAGGAGCTGGAACCGGTGGTGCGCCATCTGGTCGAGCAGCGCTGGCCGTTCCGTCTGCACGCCACTTACAACGAATCGATCAGCCGCATGCTCGACGTGTTCGAGAAGGTCAATCGCGATATTCCGTTCAACGGTCTGCCGTGGTTCTTCGACCACGCCGAAACCATCACACCGCAGAACATTGAGCGGGTGAGGGCGCTGGGCGGCGGCATTGCGATTCAGGATCGCATGGCGTTCCAGGGCGAATACTTCGTCGACCGTTACGGCGCGAAAGCCGCCGAAGCCACGCCGCCGATCAAACGCATGCTCGCCGAAGGCGTGCCGGTCGGCGCCGGCACCGACGCCACGCGGGTTTCCAGCTACAACCCGTGGACGTCGCTGTACTGGATGGTCAGCGGACGCACCGTCGGTGGTCTGGCCTTGTACGAAGAAGGTCTGCCACGCACTACCGCACTGGAACTGTTCACCCACGGCAGCGCCTGGTTCTCGTCGGAACAGGGCAAGAAGGGCCAGATCAAGGTCGGGCAACTGGCGGATCTGGCGGCGCTGAGCGCGGACTTCTTCCATGTCGAGGAAGAAGCGATCAAGTGGATCGAGTCGGTATTGACCGTGGTCGGCGGCAAGATCGTTTACGCCGCCGGCGATTTCGAAGACCTCGGCCCACGCTCGATCCCTGTGCTGCCGGACTGGTCGCCGGTGGTCAAGGTGCCGGGCCACTGGCGCCCGAACTCGCCGTTGCAGGCGCAAGTGCACCAGTGCGTCGGTGCCTGCGCAGTGCACGCGCACAGCCATGAAAAAGCCCGACTGTCGAACGCACCGGTCAGCGACTTCGCCGGTTTCTGGGGCGCGTTCGGCTGTTCCTGTTTCGCTTTCTGATCACTACAAAAAAGCGCCGGCCATCCGGTCGGCGCCTCACGCAACAACCATCCACCGAGGAGTTTCCCATGAGCGTTCCCTACAAGCGTCTGAACAAAGATGATGCGGTCGTGCTGCTGGTCGACCACCAGACCGGTCTGATCTCGCTGGTACAGGATTTCACCCCTAACGAGTTCAAGAACAACGTGCTGGCGCTGGGCGACATCGCCAAGTTCTTCAAGCTGCCGACCATCCTCACCACCAGTTTCGATGCCGGCCCGAACGGCCCGATCGTGCCTGAGCTACGCGAGCAATTCCCCGATGCACCGTTCATTCAGCGCCCTGGCCAGATCAATGCCTGGGACAACGAAGACTTCGTCAAAGCGATCAAGGCCACCGGCCGCAAGCAACTGATCATCGCCGGTGTGGTGACGGACGTTTGCGTGGCATTCCCGACCCTGTCGGCCATTGCTGAAGGCTTCGAAGTGTTCGTGGTCACCGATTCTTCCGGCACCTTCAACACCACCGTGCAACAAGCCGCGTGGGCGCGCATGTCGGCCGCCGGTGCACACCTGCTGAACTGGTTCTCGGTAGCGTGCGAGCTGCAAGGTGACTGGCGCAACGACATGGAAGGCCTGGCGCATCTGCTGTCCGAACGCCTGCCGAACTACCGCAACCTGATCAACAGCTACACCAAGTTCACGGCCAAGTGATTGCTTGAACTGAAAGTGCCCGCTTGATTGCGGGCATTTTCATGTGCAGTAAAAAAGAGGCGCAACCCACCACCTCCTGTGGCGAGGGAGCTTGCTCCCGCTGGTCTGCGCAGCAGTCCCCGAAATCTGTGAGCGCTGCGCACTCAAGCGGGAGCAAGCTCCCTCGCCACAAGGTATGGCGTCCACCTGTTTGTCAGGGCTAGCGCTTTTGCAACCAGCCGAGAAACCCACCCTTGCGCACCGCCACCGGTTTGGCCATCAACGCCAGCCGGCTGTTCTGCTGTCGCACGGCCTGCAATTTGTTCAGCGCCTGGCCGACTTCGCTGCGCTGCTCCATGCATTGGCGGGTCAGCGCTTTGTCGAGGCGATAGATGATGCTCGACGTCAGCGCGGTGAACGTGGCTTGCGACGGGGTATCGGCGAGGATGCTCTGTTCGCCCATGACCTCACTCGGCCCCATGCGTCCGGCTTCGGTCTGGCCGTTGCCATCGGGCACGGTCGCACTGACCACACCAGTGGCGATGACAAACAGACTGTCGGGCACTTCATCCAGCCCCAGCACCACCTGACCAGCCGCGTACTGCTGCGCGACCATCGATTCGGCGAGGCGATCACGTTCTTCATGGCTCAGCGAGCGAAAGACTTTCACTTCATCGAGCAATGCGCGGGCGCGGGTCGAGGGTTCGATCACGCCATCGGGATGGCGGGAAATTCCTGCGGCTTCGAGATGCCGATGGGCGAGGTCGAACAGTTGATTGCGCACTTCGCCTTTCTTGCTCAGCTCACTGATGAAGCCGCTGGCGACGTACTCCGACATCTCCTCACCGGCCTCTTTCAACACGGCTTTGGGCGGCGGATTGAGCAGCAGACTGCTGCTGCCTTGCAGGGTGCGGTCGAGGGCGTCGAGCACCCGCCGCGGGCGAATGTGATTCGGCACCTTGATGCTGATCGACACCCCGTGCAGGTTGGTCGGGCGACTGAGATTGACGATCTTCGCCTTGGCCGCCACCGAGTTCGGCACCACGGCCAGGGTTCCGCTGCTGGTCAACAGATGCGTGGCGCGCCAGTCGATGTCGATGACCTTGCCCTCGACACCGTCGATCACCACGAAATCGTCGACCTGATACGGCTTGGTGGTGTTGAGCACGATTCCCGAGAACACGTCGCTCAAGGTGCTTTGCAACGCCAGACCGACGACGATCGCCACCACCCCGGAAGTCGCCAGCAAGCCCTTGACCGGCAGTTCCAGCACATAGCCGGCGGCCGCGACGATCGCCGCCAGAAACACCAGCGCGCCGATCACGTCCTGCAACAGCCGACCGCTGTGGCCGATGCGTCGCATCAGTGCCAGACCGATCACCTCAGTGAGCACCCGCGCGGCGTACAGCCACCAGACAATCCCCAACGCCGTTGCGCCCAGTTGCATCACCCGGTCATCGGCGAACAGCGGCGCCTGCAACGGGCTGATCTCGGCGTTGATGATCAGTGCGCTGAACGCCAGAAACAGCGCCAGGCGAATGCCGACTCTCGGTGCGCGATGCTGAAACGGCGCGAGGTGCCAGAGCAGCGCATCGAGCAGCAGCAGGGCGGCGCTCCAGGACAGTGGATGGGTGAGGAGGATGGACATGGCGATCTCCGGAACTGCATGAACATTGGTGTTGAAGAGGCTTTTGTGGTGAGGGGATTCATCCCCGATGGACTGCGCAGCAGTCCCCTGCCTTTCTGGTTAGCGGCGGGGCCGCTTCGCAACCCATCGGGGATGAATCCCCTCACCACAAGGGTTCCTGCAGACAAAAAACTCGCCACACCGTCAGGTGTGGCGAGTGAGGGGGTCTCAGTTCAGATGCGTCTTCAGCTCAGCCGCGGCCTGGCGCACGGCCGCTTTCACTTCGGGAATCTGGCTCAGTGGGTTGAGCAAGCCAAAGTCATGAATCATCCCGTTGTAACGCACCGACGTCACCGGCACACCGGCCGCATCCAGATGCCGCGCATAGCCTTCGCCCTCATCACGCAACACGTCGAACTCGGCGGTCTGCACCAGCGCGGCGGGCAGGCCCTTGAGCTGTTCGCTGCTGGCGTTCAGTGGCGAGGCGTGGATCTGTGCGCGCTCGGCCGGGTTGGTGGTGTAGTTGTCCCAGAACCATTGCATCATGCCCTTGGTGAGGAAGTGGCCCTCGGCGAATTGCTGGTACGAGCCGTCGTCGAACTGCGCGTTGGTCACCGGCCACATCAGCAACTGGAAGCGCAGGGCCGGGCTCTGCTTTTCTTTGGCCATCAGCGCCACGACCGCCGCCATGTTGCCGCCGACGCTGTTGCCGGCCACCGCCAGACGCTTGCCGTCGACGCCAATGTCCTTGCCATGCTCTGCCACCCATTTGGTCGCCGCGTAGGCCTGGTTGATCGCTGTCGGGTACTGCGCTTCCGGCGACGGCGTGTAATCGACGTACACCGCGACCGCTCCAGAACCGACCACCAGATCGCGAATCAAGCGTTGGTGCGTCGGGTAATCGCCCAACACCCAACCGCCGCCGTGGAAGAACATGAACACCGGCAATTCACCTTTGACCTTGGCCGGACGCACCACTTTGAGGTTGATCGTCTGGCCATCGACCTTGATTGCCTTGTCACTGACTTCAACTCCGGACAGGTCAACCTTTACCGAGGCCTGAGCGCCGGTCAGCACTGCACGGGCATCCTTCGGGCTGAGTTGCTCCAGCGGTTTGCCGCCGCCGGCGGCGAGGGCTTCGAGAAACGCCTGGGTGTTGTGTTCGACACCCGGGCTGCCGGCGGCGAACGCGTTGCCGATGGACAGGGCGAGGAGGGATGCGGTCAGGGTCTTTTTGATGTTCATGCTCAATTCCATTTTCGAAAGTTATTGGTGTTGTGTCGGGCTGTTTTCAAACCGTGAGCACAGATTAATGAGCTGTCGAAAAGTGAAAAAGCGGCTATAAAGCGTTTGACTGTCTACCAGAGAGTGACAATGAACCCGTTCGAAGACATGCGTATTTTTTGCCAGGTCATGGACTCCGGCAGTTTCACTGCTGCGGCCGATCAGTTGGGCCTGTCCAAGCAGTTCGTCAGCCGCCGTTTGATGCAGCTCGAAGAGCGCCTCGGTGTGCGGCTGTTGAACCGTTCCACCCGACGCCTAGACGTCACGCCACTGGGCCAGAGCTACTACGAATCGGCGCTGCGTCTGCTGGGCGAAGTGGAACAGGTCGAGCAGGGCATCGCCGGGCAGACTGCCGAGCCACGCGGAACCATTCGCGTCAGTGCACCGCTGTCGTTTGCCGTGGCGCATCTGGGCTGTCTGCTGCCGCTGTTTCTGCAGCGCTATCGCGATGTCACCGTGGAGGTGGATTTGAGCGACCGCCCGGTGGACCTGCTTGGCGAAGGTTATGACCTGGCGCTGCGCATTGGTGTGCTGGAAGACTCGACGTTGATTGCGCGGCGCATCGCCGCCATCGAACGGGTGTACTGCGCCAGCCCGGCATATCTGGCCGAACGCGGCACGCCGCTCAATCCCGAAGACCTGCACAGCCACGACTGCCTGCCGTACGGCCATGGTCGTTCGGTGCAATGGCGCTTCAATGCGGGGCAGGGCAAGCCGCTGCTGGTCAATGTCACCGGACGCATGCGGGTGAACAATGGCGAGCTGTTGCGCGATGCGGCGGTGCAGGGGATGGGGATCACCTATCTGCCGACGTTCATCGTCGGCGCGGCGCTGAAGGACGGGCGACTGCTGCCAGTGCTCGACGACTACCGCCCCGAACCGCTGACCCTGTCGGCGGTGTACCCGCAACACCGCCAGGCTTCGCGCCCGGTGCAGGCACTGGTCGAATTCCTGCGCGAACGCCTCAACCAGATGTGACCACGCCAAAAGTGTGGGAGCGGGCTTGCTCGCGAAGAGGTCGTGTCAGTCGATGAAGATGTTGGCCGGACCGACGTCTTCGCGAGCAAGCCCGCTCCCACAGGTTGTGCGACGTGTGCAAATCTTGTGGGAGCTTTTTGCAGCGATGAGGCCCGGTCGCAAAAAGCTCTACGAAGCCGCCGCATTACCCCCTGTGGGAGCGGGCTTGCTCGCGAAAGCGTCCTGTCAGCCAACATCTCCGTTGCCTGACTCACCGCCTTCGCGAGCAAGCCCGCTCCCACAGTGGAACGGCGGTGCGGCTTACAAAGTCGCAACAACCGTACTGATCGGGCTGTTCTAGACTCGGGTCCGCTCAATCACGAGCATCGCCCGGAGTGCGCCATGGAAGTGCCCAACAATAAAACCGCCATCGACAGCAATCGACAGGCGTGGAACGATTCTGCTCGTCATCACCGTGAGTCGGCGGAATGGCAAGCGCTGTTGAACGACGTATCAAAGGCTGATTTCTCCTGCCTCGATGACACCTTGCGCGGTCTGCTGGAACAGGTCGGCGTCGATGGCAAAGCGCTGATTCAACTCGGTTGCAACAATGGTCGCGAAAGCCTGTCGCTGTTCGCCATCGGTGCGCGCAGTGTGGTCGGCGTCGATCAATCGGAGGCGTTTCTCGAACAGGCCCGTGAGTTGAACCAGCGCTCGCCGTACAACGCCGAATTCATCGAAAGCGATATCCATCACCTGCCGACTGCGCTGCACAGCCGCTTCGACGTGGCGCTGATCACCATCGGCGTGCTGAACTGGATGCCCGACATCGGCGAGTTCTTTCGCCACGTGGCGTTGACCCTGAAGCCGGGCGGCAAACTGGTGATCTACGAAACCCATCCGTTTCTGGAAATGGTCGACCCCGACGCCGAAGACCCGTACCGCCTCGCCAGCTCCTACTTCCGCGCCGAGCCATTCGTGCAGGAAGAACCGATCGTCTACGTCGGCAAGGTCGAGCAGCAGGCTGCCAAGTCCTACTGGTTCGTACACACCCTCGGCGCGATCTTCAGCGGCGCCATCGCGGCCGGGCTGAACATCGCGCACTTCAAGGAGTATGCGCACTCGAATCGGGAGGAGGTGTATGACCAGTATCTGAATCGCGAGGCGCAGATGCCGTTGTGCTTCACCTTGGTCGCTCGCAAAACCTGAGAATTTGTTGCTCCATCTGGCCTCATCGTGAGCAGGCTCACTCCTACACGTGATCGGTGTCGTACACAAATCCACTGTGGGAGCGAGCCTGCTCGCGATGGCGGCCAAATGGCCGCCATGCCTCTAACGATTGATCACGCCTGCGCCGCCGCACTCACCACCGGCCGCCCAGGTTTGCGCAGGGGGTCCAGGCGTGAGCCGTCATAGCGGCTTTCGCGGTAGAAGCGCCAGCGGCCGAACAGGCCGTAGACGTGGGTGACGCGGCCCTGTTCGTGGTAGCCCATGCGGATGTGCAGTTTCAGCGCCGGGATGTTGTGAGTTTCGCAGACATCGACGACTTTGTCGCAACCCTGGGCAGCCATGGCTTCCCAGAGGGCGACTTGCACGTCCACCGACAGACTGGTGCCGAAATACGGGCGGGCCATTTCGCCACCGAATTCGAAGAACTCGCCGGGTTTGACCGGGAACCAGCAGCCGTAATAGTGGCGGTCGTAGTAGTCGCGCATGCTGCCCCAGATGAACGCCACCGCGTGGCCGTCGGCATCCAGGTACATGTGCCCGGTGTGGCCCTCGGCGGCGAGTTCGGCCATGGTCTCGACGCGGTCGCCGAAGTGTTTGGCGAAGGCCCCGGTGTTGAGCTGGGTGATATCGACTTTGCGCAACCCTTCGTACGGGCGCAGCTTGTGCGGTGGCACCGGGGAGACCAGATCGCGCTCCATCCACAGCAGCTCCCAGTGGAAGAACACGTAGCGTTTCCACAGGGTGGCGAAGAGACGGCCGAGGCCCTTTTGACGAATGCGTTCGTGCAGTTTTTCGATAACACTCATGTTGCCCTCCGTGGCCGAAGCCCGGTGTGGTGGATGTTGCTGTTGTGGGGATGAATCAATCGAGTGCCGCGGCACCGCGTAAAAAATCCTTGTGCAGATCGGCATAGGACACCCGTGGCACACCCGGCAGCCGCTGCTCCAGCACGTGGCTCAGGGATTCTCCGGGATTGAGGTAGGCATCACCGAAATCGCTGCCAAGCTGATTCGGGTGGGCAACGACTTCCAGCACACCTTCGCTCGGCGCGGGGTCGTTACGCAGATCCACCGGCGTGCACACGTAGTCCGCCGTGGCTCCGGCCAGACTCTGCAAGCGCCAATTGAGCAGACCTTTGAATACGCGTTTCGGCAGACTGAGGTTCTGCCCCAGGTTGCGCGCCAGGCGAATCGGCACGCCTTGCCGGGCAGCAAAACGGGCGACGATTTCACCAATCGGCCAGATGTTGTGCACGTGCTGATGTGAGTCGATGTGGCTCGGCCGAACGCCATGTTCAACACAACGCTGCCACTGCGCCTGCAACTCTTCATGCACCGCGTCGCGATCCTCACGTCCGAGCCACAGGCTGTGCCGTGGCAGGCTCAGGTCGAATACGCCGTGGCTATCGCAGAAGGTGCGACTGCGCAGGATCGAGGTGCTCAGCGGCCGCCCGTAGGTCAGGTTGAAATGCAACCCGACCCGACCTTGCAGCGACGGATGCCGGGCCATCGTGCAGGCCGCTTCGAAGGCCGGCATGTTGGCCATGGCCGTGGCCGAGCTGATGACCCCGGCCTGAAACGCGGCGAAGATCGTCGCGTTTTCGTTCGGGCTCAAACCGAAATCGTCAGCGTTGACTATGACTTGGCGAGGCATGATCGCCCTCCGTGGTGATGACGACAGGTGTGGGCGCCGATGCCGGTCTGGCCGCACGTCGCGCGCGCCATTGCTGCACCGTCGGTTTCAAGCGCTGCCAGAGCCGCAACCCCAGCCCCAGCAACATCCCGCTGGGGCGCCAGGAATAGAAACTCCAGCGCCAGTGTTCCAGTTGTCCGGTCATGCGTTCGTGCAGTTGGTGGCTGGAGTTTTTCAGGCTGACCCGCGAGGCATCGATCCAGCGCCAATGCTCATCCAGCCCCCAGCGAATCCATTCCTCCAGCAGCACCCGGCCGCTGCCCAGATCGGCGTATTGCGGCAGGAACGCGAGGTTGTAATCGTAGAGTCGGCCCTGCTCCAGCAAGCCGAGGCGATAGCTGATGCAACGCCCGTTGAGTTCCAGCGTCACCACCCGCACCAGGCCCTGGCCGGCGAGGGCGGTGAAGGCGCGTTCGATCCATTGCCGACTGCGCTCGCTGGCGAAGATCCCCACGCCTTCGTCACCTTTCCAGCTCACCGCTTCGACTTCGCTGATCGCCCGCAACAGCGGACCCATGCTCAGCGCGTCGGGGCTGATGCGCCGCACCTGGGCGCCACACGCGGCAATCCGTTTGCGCGCCCGCCGCAGCTTGTAGCGCGGGTCGCCGGAGACCTCCTGGTGATCCGCGTCGCTGATCAGATGCACCGGCACCCGGCAACTGAGGCGGCGTTCGCCCGCAGAACTGTGGGCCATCCATTCGGTCAGGGCGCTTTCCTCACCCGCCGGCTCGGACAATTCGTTGAGTTGCAACAGGGCGTGCGGCAGCTGTCGGCGGATCAGGTGCAAGGCTTCGCGCATGTCTTCGCCCTTGAGCAATGACAGCAGCGCCAGCCGGTCCGCCAGCGGATATCCCAAGTGGTGCAGTACACGAAACGGCACGCCGGCAAAGCGCTCACGGCCCGCTACCAGCGGCAGGCACAGGCGCAATTCGTCCGCTTCCCAACCGAGCAGGATGTGCAGGCGCTCACCCGCGCCCAGTGCCTGCTCCGCCGCGCACAACCAGCCCAGGTGGTTGAACGGCGTGTGATCCGTCACCTGCAGGCGCAGCGCTTCATAGGCGGCTGCCGGGAAGTCGGCGGCGCACAGTGAAGTGCGCCATTCGAATCGCGCCGTCATAGGCTCAGACCGCCGTGGCTGTGACAGGTGGACGGGACGGTTTGCGCAGCGCATCCAGTCGCGAACCGCTGTAGCGGGTTTCGCGGTAGAAACGCCAGCGACCGAACAGGGTGTAGACATTCATGATCCGGCCTTGCTCGGTGTAACCCATGCGCAGGTGCAGTTTCAGCGCCGGGACGTTGTGGAACTCGCAGACGTCCACCACCTTGTCGCAGCCCTGGGCGGCCATGGCTTTCCACAGTTCCAGTTGCAGGTCCACCGAGAGTTCGCTGCCCCAGTAGGCACGGGTCAGCTCGCCGCCGAATTCGAAGAACTCGCCGGGTTTCACCGGGAACAGGCAGCCGTAGTAATGCCGGTCGAAATAGTCCCGCGCGCTACCCCAGATAAACGCCACGGCATCGCCCTGATCGTCCAGGTGCATGTGTCCGGTGTGGCCTTCGTTAGCCAGCTCGGCCATGGTCCCGACGCGATCGCCGAAGTAGCGGGCAAAGGCGCTGGCGTTGTCGGCGGTGATTTTTACCACCCGCAGTGGCGGATACGGTTTGAGGCTGTGCGGTGGCACCGGACTGACCAGATCGCGCTCCATCCACAGCAATTCCTGATGGAAAAACACGTAGTGCTTCCACGCCTTGGCGAGGGTGGCGCGCAGGCCTTTTTGTTTGATGTGCTGGCTGAGTTTGCTGACGGTACCCATGTTCTGTACTCCGGCGATATCGCAGGGCGAACGACTGTGGCGAGGGAGCTTGCTCCCGCTCGGCTGCGCAGCAGTCGCCAATGGGGTCGCAAGTATCGGGGCCGCTTCGCAGCCCAGCGGGAGCAAGCTCCCTCGCCACACATTTATTTTCGCCATGCATTGTCTGAAATTCGGGTTCATGACGCGCTCCAGCTCAGGGCGAACAGGGTTTCCCCTGGCAAGTCGAAGCTGACGCGTCCGTCGCGGCAGGCGAATGGCGCATCGCGGCTGCGGTTGTCCGTGCCGAAGTAACGCAACGCACCGTTGTTCAGCGGGCACTTGGCGCCACTCAGGTCAACACGTTGCAAACGCGTGCCTTTGTTCACACCGAGCAGGCCCCGCTGCTCGTCGCCGGCCATCGCCAGCACATCGACTTCAAAGCCATCGTTCTCCAGCCACAGCACCTGGTGCAGCCAATGCTGCGCGATGAACTGCTGGGCCAGACCCACCGGTTTCAGCTCGAAACGCTCATCGCCCAAAACCCGGATCATGCCCTTGGGATACTGCGGTTCATCGGCGGCCTGAAACCAGTTGAGCATCGTCAGCAAACCGTCCTGCGAAGCGTTGATCACCACCGACGCCCACCACAGCGAGGCGTAGTGCGTCTCCTGATCGTAGGGGCTGAGGCTGGAACCACTGGACATATTGGTCTGATCCAGCAGCAAGGCTTTGCGCGGCTGACCGTGGGCGTCGAGGCCGACCAGTTCGGCGGCGCGGTGCACGCTGTCGCGGTAGACCCGGGTGGCGAGCAGGTCGCGGATCATCCACTCGTGCCACGCCAGTGCGTCGATCTGCTCGGCGGATTCACCGAGCAAGCGCCGCGCCCAGTCGATGCCACGCTTGTCTGCCGCGTTATCGGCGAATGGCCCGTTGACCAGCCGCGAACTGGCCGGCATGGCGATGCGCACGCCGGCCCTGGCATTCGCCGGATCGCTGCGCACTTGCCTGGCCATGCTGGCGAAAATCGCCCGGTATTGCTCGAAGCTCGAATAGTTGAGGTTCGGCTCATCGGCAAAACCGATGTAGTGCGTGCCTTTACCGCCCAAGGCGCGGGTGCCGGCCAGCCATGCATCGAGGCCGCCATTGCTTTGCACGTCGGCACGCAGATCGGCTTGACGCTGGCTGCCGGCGAGCAGGGTGATGTCCTGACGGATGCCGAAGCGCTCCTGATATGCCTTGCGGAACGCGTCTTCGAAGTGCGGATTCTTCGCCGTGACATCGACAAAACTGTAGTAGCTGGCGGCGGTCGCTTTCAGCGCATCCAGCACCGCGTGACTACTGGCGGGTGGCATCACGTAGGGCAGGGCGATGCCCAGATCCGGGGTGCGGCCGAGGATTTTGTCATGCAGGGTCAGGTGGATCTGGCCGGACTCTTCGCGCACAGGTTTGAGTTGCTGCGGAGTTTGCGCAAACCGATTGGCCGTGCCGTCGAGCCAGAACGCCGCTTTGCCGCTGCCTTGCAGGCGCAGGCGCCAGACCTGTTCGCGCTCGCTGACCGGTAACGCCAGTTGATCGAACTGCCAGTAGGCGCGATAGGGTTTGAGCGTTAGCGTCAGTGGCTTATCGTCGCCGACCCGTTGCGCTTGCAGAGCATTCACTCCGCCATGGAACTTGCCGGCGAGTACCGCGTGTTCCCCCGGCGCGACCTTGAAATACAACTCGTCGCCGTTCTGCGTCTGCGCGCTGAAATGCACCTTGGCCGGTTCGAACAGCGCCACCGTGTGCTCGTCGTGTTCGACCCGGTAATTGCGGAAGCTGTAGCCGGGAATTTCCAGGCGATAACTGGCGGCACCCGGCAGCAACGCCCAGCTCTGGGTGCCGCGGGTTTCGCTGGCCTTGATCAAGCGTTCGCCCTGCAATTTGCCCTGGCCGTCGAGCAGGTACAGATGCTCTTCGTTGGCGTCGGCCTGCCACGCGGGTGTCCAGCGCACGGTCACGGTGTCCGGGCGGTCGGTTTGCAGATACAGGCTGCCGTCGCGGATCTCGCCCCAGCGCATCGACGCGGCAAAGGCATCCAGCGACAGGCCGAGACCGAGCAGCAGGACCAGGCCTTTCATGCGGCCTTCCGTTGCAACATCTGCCACATCGGCGCGATGTCGCTGGGCAGGATGATCAAAGTTTGCCAGAACGCCACGCCGCTCAGACGGCAGTACAACACCAGCATCGCCACCGTCACCGCCAGATAGGCAATCGATGAAGCCGCCGCTGCGCCAACGATGCCGTAGGCGGGAATCAACACCAGGTTCAGCGCCAGATTGAGCAGGGCGCCGAGGCCCATCAGCAGCGACACCGTGCCGGGGCGGTTTTTCCCCAGCAGGTCCAGACGCAGGATGCTCGCGTAGCACAGGCCGAGCAGCCCCGGCAGCAAGGCGAGCAGCGCTGGAAACGCCGGTTGGTAGGCGATGCCGAACAGGGTGACGATCAGCCAGTTGCCGATCACGGCCATGCTCAGGCACGCGCCGAGCATCACCGTGGCGGTCAGGCGCAGGGCCAGCGGAGTGACCTTGTCCATGCCTTCGTCCTGTTGCAACAGGCGTTTCATCAGCGGCGTGGTAACCGCTTCCGGCACGATCAGCAGCAGTTCGGCGGCGGCGCTGGCCATCGCGTAATGACCCAGCGCGGTGCTGCCGAGCAGGGCGCCGATGAACAGGTAATCCGAGCGCAGAATCACTTGCTGGAATAGCAGATCCGGATGGCTGCGCGCGCTGTAGCGCAGCAGTTCGTTCTGGCTGGCGCGATCCCATTGCAGTTGCAGCGGTTGCGCGCGTTTGAGCCAGACCCAACCGGCCAGCACCACCAGGCTGATCCCGGCCAGCCAACTGATCAGCGCCGCTTCCAGTGCCGCGCTTTTCCACATCCAGAACAGCGCGAGAAACAGCAGCAACGGCGCCAGTGATTCGGTCAGGCGCAAGGCGTTGAACGCGACCACGCCGCCGGAGGCGTTGTGCAGGGTCAGCAGGCCGCTTTTCAGCACGGTCAGCGGCACCGCCAGCAGCAACAGCCAGGCCAGCAGACCAAGCTGCACGGTGACATCCAGTTCACTGCCGAACTCACGGACCAGCGCCACCACCAGCAGGGTCAGCAGACCCGCGAGCAAGCAACCGAACACCAGCACCTGACTCAGCAGCAGGCCCATCGGTCGTTGTTTGGCGGCTTGATAACCGACGGCTGAATTCAGCCCGCCACTGGTGGCGGCGCTGATCAGGTCGGGCAAAGTGCTGAGCAGCGCGAACAACCCGCGCTCACTCGGCCCTAGGATCCGCGCCAGCAACACGTTACGCAGCAGGCGCAAGGCGATCATCGCCAGTTTGGTGCCCATGCTCAGCGCCAGATGCTTGAGGTAATGGCTGCGGCTCATGGCCGGTTGCCACGAAAGATGCGCCACGAAAGCAGCTCAGGATTGCGCGCAGTACGCTGGCTGACGCCGAAACGCGGCAGGTTCAGCGGATCGCCTTCACCGCGATAGATGCCGGTGCCGGTGCCCAGGGCGAACGGATAATCGTGCGCGGCAATCTGTTTGCGCACGCGGTCGTCGTTGTTGCCGTTGGGGTAGCAATACACCGGCAACGGCCGGTTGCAGCCATTGTTCAGGGCGTCGCGGCTGCGGCTGATTTCTTCGCTCAGGCGCACATCGTCCAGTTCAGTGAGGATCGCGTGGCTGGCGCCGTGCGGGCCGAAACGCACCAGCCCCGAAGCCTCCAGCGCGCGTACCTGATGCCAGTCCAGCGCTTGCGGCTGCGCTTCGGGCGGGCATTCGTCGGTGAGGCGTTCGAGCATCGCCGGCTCAAGGTTTTTCAGGCCTTGCAGGTAATGCAGCAGCGACAGGCTGCGGCGATCAACGTCGATGTCATCCACCAGCACCGGCACCGGATGGTGGATCATGTGCAGGCATTCGATCAGATGCATGCGGGCCTTTTCGCCGTGGCTGCCCCACAGGGTTTCGCCGAGGCTTTCCCACCAGAAGCGCTGACGGCTGCCGATGAAATCGGTGGAGAGAAAAATGCTCGCTGGCACCTGATGTTTTTGCAGCAATGGGAACGCATTGACCGCGTTGTCGCGCCAGCCATCGTCGAAGGTCAGCGCCACCCTTGGGCGTTCGCTGCGTAATGCGGTGGGCGTGAGGATGTCCATCAGCGGCACGCAATCGAAGTGCCGGCGCAGCCACACCAGCAGGTGCTCGAACGCCTTGGGCCCGACACACAGCTCATTGCGGTGCGGCAAGTCGGCGGCGCGGTCGTTGGCCAACACCCGATGCAGCATCAGAATCACCCCGGCGCCGTGCAACTGGTTTCGTCCCACGGGCGAGTTGAGGTAAAGCCAGCCACTGGTGCGTTTTATTAATTGTTTGATCGCCATGGCTTCGGTCCTCTCAACGGTTTTGTTCAGGGTTCCACTGGGCATATCGGTGGCCGCGCAGGAACTGCCACAAGCCGAGACTCATCCCGGCGAGGGTGACCAGCAGGAACGCGGCCAGACGAAACGGTTTGGGCAAGCGATGTTGCGAGTCCAGCAGTCCGGCCAGCGCAATGGCGTAGCCGAACAGTTGGGCGATCAGGGCCAGTCGATAGAAACCGTGGTCATCCCACAGCCAGAAGTTGCTCAGCAGCAACGGCAGCAGGAGGATCGGTGCCAGGCGCCGGATCAGCTTGTGGCTGATCAGCGCCAACGAATACAGGCCATGTTTGAGTGGGTTGAGCAGCTCACTGCGCTGAGCGAGGCTTTGCAGGCCACCGACGGTGACGCGTTGACGGCGGCGGAACTGTTTGTCCGCTTCGTCGACACCGTGGTCGATCACTTGCGCCTCGGGCACGTAAACAATGCGCTTGAAGGCCACCGGTGCACAGGTGCTGAGAAAGAAGTCGTCGTTGACCTCCGCCGGCACCCTCTGGAACAGCTCGCGGCGCAGGGCGAGCAGGGCGCCGTCGGCCGAGACCATGCAGCCAGTGCGGTTCTCCACCCGACGCAGCCAGCCCTCGTAATGCCGGTACAGACTGTCGCCGACGCTGAGGCCGCCGCCCGTCACCGGAATCACCATGTGCCCGGCGCAGGCCCCGACGTTGGGGTCGCTGAGTGGCGCGAGCAGGTAGCCGAGGGTTTCCCGCGACCATTGGTTGTCGGCGTCGGTGAACACCAGAATATCGCCAGTCGCCAGGGCTACGCCGGCATTCAGCGTCGCGGCTTTGCCCTGGCGCGGCAGGTCGAGGACAGTGATGCGCGAATCAACCACTTTGTGCGCGCGGGCCACGGTGTCGTCGGTCGAGCCATCGCTGGCGAGAATGATCTGCAGCGTGGCCGGCTGATAGTCCTGCGCCAGCAGCGTGCGCAACTTGTGCTCGATGTGCCGTGCCTCATTGTGCGCGGCAATCACGATGCTGATGTTCAGCGGCGGTGCCGGGCTGTGGCGCCAGGCCGGGAACAGCGGCGCCAGCACAGTCAGCAGAAGCGGGTAGCCAAGGTAGGCGTACACCGGCAGCAACAGGCACATCCAGAAAATGAATTCAGCCACGGGCAGGCCTCCTGGCGTTCCAATGACACAGACTGAGAATGAACGCGGCGCCCGCCAGGTGCAGACGCACCCAGTGCAGGCCCCACAGTTGCACGGTCAGGCCGATGTCGTGGTGTTTGATACTCTGCCGCACGCTTAGCACCAGCCCCGGCAGGAGGGTCAACGCGACCATGAACGCGGCGTGATGCGGGAAGCCGTCGAGCAACGCTGAAATCGCCAGAAAGTCGAGGATCCACACCGCAATCGACAGCAGCGGAAAGCGCAACAGACGCAGGCTGAAACCGTGAGTGCGCAGCAGTTGCAGATGACTGCCCTGACGCCACATTTCCTTGCCCATCCACTCGCGCCAGTTCATCTCATAGCCCCAATGCAGGGCCACGCTGCTGTTCACCGACAGCAGCCGCGCGCCTTGTTCGTGCAGGCGCAGGGTGAACTCCTTGTCCTCGCCGGTGCGCAGGTGTTCGTTGAAGCCGCCAACCTTGTCGAACCAGCACCGGCGCATCAGCAGGTTGGAACTTGGCAGCCAGTCCACCGGGTGCGAGCTCTGGCTGGACGGGCGCAGCGTGCGCCGTTGCCAGGCGGCGGCGTACCACGGCGCCGTGGCGGGGGTATGCAGGTCGAGGCCGAAGACGTCGGCCTGACCCTCGGCTTGCAGCTCGAACAAGGGCTTGAGCCAGTCTTCGGGCATTTCGACGTCGGCATCAATGAACGCGATCCACTCGCCGCTTGCCAGCAGCGCGCCGCGATTGCGCAGCGCGCCGATCAGCAGGCCCGGCAGCACCAGCACCTGTGCACCGAACTGGCGGGCGATGTGCGGGCCGTCGTCGCTCGAACCGTTGTCGACCACAATCAACTCGCAGTCGACATCGGCCGCATGTGCGGCTTTTTGCGCTGCCAGCAGCGTGCGGCCGATGTGCCGGGCCTCGTTGTACATCGGGATGATGATGCTGATCCGGCTCATGTTCTGGCCTCGGTCAGTGGCGCTTGCTCGGCCTTGAGGCGCAGGACGCTGGTCAGCGCGAGCATGATCCACAGGTATTTCTGGTTCGGCGCACTGAGGAACATCAGGAACAGGGTCAGCGACAGGAAGCTCACCCCGAGGTGTGTCATCAGGTCCGCCTGCTGCCAGTCGCGTCGCAGCATCCACGCGGCGCGGGCGCGGATCAGGTTGTACAGACCGAGGCCGAGCATGCCGACAAACAGCAGGCCGGCGGGAATCCCCAGTTCACTGAAAATTTCCAGATAAGTGTTGTGGGCACGGCGGTACAGATCGCCGATCTTGCGGTTGGCGGAAAACGCTTTGGCGTAGCCGGTGGTCGCGTAGTGCAGCGGGAAGGTGCCGGGACCGGAGCCGAGCAGCGGGTTCTCGCGGATCATCTGCCCGCCGACCACGATATACGAGGCGCGCCGGCCGAGGGATTCGTCGTCGTGCCCCTTGGCCCCGGCGCTCAACACGCTCAGGGACTGAATGCGCGCGAGGTAACCCGCGGGCATCGCGTAGATCGCCAGCGGAATCACGATGGCTGCGCCGAGCATGGCGAAACCCAGGTGCCGTGGGCGAATGCGGGTCAGTTGCGCGCGGTAGTGCCAGCAGCCGATCAACAGACTCAACGCCACCACCACCAGCCCGGAGCGCGATTCGGTCTTGGTCATGCCACCGAGCAGCAGCAGGCAGCAAGCGCCCCAGAACAAGCGGTGCAACAGATTCGGCCCACGAATCACCAGCAGCAGCGCCAGCGGAATGGCGAAGGCGATCAGCAGGGCGAAGGCGTTGGGGTCTTCAAGCAGACCGGCAGCGCGGCCCTGATCCTGGAATTTGACTGAAAACATCGCCATGGCGCAGGTGGCGCTGACGCTCAGGGTCACCAGGCGGGCGAACAAGTCGAGATTCAGTTCGCGGCCGATCAGCAGGGTGATGACAAACAGGATCAGCCCGACGCTCAGTTCACGCAGATGCCCCAGCGACATGCCCATGTCGTCGGTGTTGAGCAGGCTGAGGAAATACAGCACCAGGAACCACAGCAGAAACCGCCAGATATTGCTGCGCAGGCGCTCGGACGGAATCTGGTGCATGGCCAGTTGCAGCATCAGGATCACCGCCAGCGAGGCGCCGATCAGTTTGCTCCCGGACAATGCGCTGTCCTTGAAGAAACCTTCGAACGGCACCAGTGCGGCAATGCCCAGCAGGCCCCAGGCCGGCTTGCGATACAACACTGTGAACCCCACCAGGCCAATGACCGCGCCGGGTGCGAGAAACGGATAAGGGCTGGCGAGCAGTCCGATGCATACCAGACCGAGCAGCGTGACGATCGAGAGCGGGAAAATCATGCGCGTGCCTCCCGTGCCGTGCGGATGTACAGCTGCGACCAGCGTTCGGCCAGGGCCTTGAGGTCGTAGCGATCCTGTTGCGTACGCTTTGCGTTGTCGCACAAATGCCGGGCCAGCTTCGGCTCGCTCAACAGGTTGTCGAGCTGACGGGCGAGGTCGGCGCTGTCGGCGGGTGTCGCCAGCAGACCGTTATGCCGGTGCTCGAGCACATCGGGAATGCCGCCGACGGCGAACGCCACCACCGGCACGCCGGCCTGCATCGCTTCCAGCAGAATCATCGGCGTGCCTTCGGTGCGCGAGCTGATCACCAGCGCATCCAGGCGCTGCCACCACGGTTGCATGGCGGTCTGGTAGCCGGGCAGACGAATCCGTTGCTGCAAACCTGCGGCGTCGATCCGCGCCTGCAGCGCCTCGCGTTCCGGGCCGTCGCCGAGCATCACCGCGTCCAGTTGCGGATGCTGGTGACACAGCGGAATCAGCGCATCGAGAAACAGATCCGGGCCTTTCTCGCTGCTCAGGCGCCCGACGTAACCGGCGAGCCAGCGCTGGCGGTCAACGGTGCTGACCAGCGCGTCGGCGGCGGGCAATCCGTTGGGGATCACCTGCAGTTTGTCCGCCTGCACGCTGGCCTGACGATGCAGCACGGCGATGCTCTCGGCCACACACACCACCCGATCCACCGACGCGGTGCGGCACAACTGCAGGCTCAGCCAGGTGTAGAACTTCTGTTTGCGGCTGCGCGGGGTGAAGCCGTGTTGGGTAATGACCAGCGGCAAACGCAACAGCGTCGCGCCGACCCAGCCGAACAACAGCCCTTTGAAGTTGTGCGTATTGATCAGCGGCCGTTCGCTGCGCCGGGCCCGCAGGTGGCGCAATAGCTCACCCAGCCCGGCACAGCCACGGCAGTCCACCCCGGCCTCGCGAAAGCGCGCGATCAACGCCAGCGGCGCATCGAGGAACAGCACCTGGTGCTGTCCCGGTGTCGCCAGGCAGTGATCGAGCAACATGCGCTCGGCCCCATAGAAGCCGCCGCTGCTGAGCAAATGAATGATCGGCAGCGCAGCGTTCGGGGTGGACAGCGTGTTCAATTGCGCACCCAGTGCACGAAGCTTGGCACGGTCCAGTTCTTGTGCGGATTGCTCGGCAGCACGTTTTCGTCGTTGATCACCAGCAACACCGGCAGGCCCAGTTCGTGGGTGATTTGCGCCGGGTGTTTGAAACGGTGATCGAAGAACTCACGCACATAGACCAGGGCAATCGCCAGCAGCAGACCGGTGAACAGCCCGAACGGAATGATCAGCAGCGGTTTGGGGAACGCCGGCTCGGTTGGCTCGAACGGCGGGCTGAGCACTTTGGCGTTCGACAGGTCATCGTTGAGCGAACCGGCGGTGCTGCTTTCGGCGAAGCGTTGCGCATAGGTCGAGAACGCCGTGTGCAGCGCGTCGATCTCCGTGTCCATCTGCCGCAGCTTGCTCTGGGTCTGCTGCAAGGTGTGGATGCGGTTCTTGAACTCGGCGATGCGCGCGGTTTTCTGATTGATCACCTGTTGCACCACGGCCAGGTCGTTGGTGCGTTCCTGAATGCGGTTGCTCACCACTTTGAGGAACTGCTGGCGGGTGCGGGCGATCTGTTCGCGGGTCAGCAGCATCGGCTCGCTGCCGGGCTGGAACACCGCGAGGTCATTCATGTAGCGGCTGACCTGAGTGGTCAGTTGCTCGCCCAACTGTTTGATTTCCCGATCCTCGAACGCCACGTTATCGACGGTGGTGGTGAAGGTGAAGGGGAAGGTGTAGTCGTTGAGCTTGTTGCTGCTGGCGGCCGTCAGCGCGGTTTTCAGGTATTCGAGCCAGCGCTGGCTCTGTAGCAGACGATCCTGGTACAGGTTCAGGGCTTGCTCTTCGGTGTTGATCGCGTTCAGGCGGAAGGTGATTTCTTCCTTCGGATCGGACGATGCAACACTTTCCAGCAGCGCTTGCCGATTACCTTCCAGCCCGTCGAGACGCACCTGATACAGGTGCTTCTTGGTTTCGTAGAAGGATTGCGGCAAGTCGATCGATTGCAGCGCCTGACGGCTGCCCAGATAGTTCTGCAGCAGAGTGGCGACGAACGTCGTGCCCTGATGCGGATCGGGGAAGCTGTAGACGATCGAGATCACGTTGGAGCCGGGCAGGGTCTCGATCTTCAGGCTGTTGATCGCATCTTGCGTCAGGCCGTCGAGCACGGTGTCACGCACCGGATCGGTTTGCAGCCCGAGCATGTTGCGCAGCGGGTTGATCAGGTACTGCCGCAGCGGCGACGTGACATAGCGGCGGAACGGTTCGCTCACCAGTTTGGCGAACACGCCCACCGGCGGGTTGTACTCGCCCTTGTCGCGCAGCTCGCTGATGGTCTGGCGGATCAGCGCCGGGGACCGCAGGATGTTGCTTTCGGTTTCCATGTCCGCCAGCGACGGCGGAATGAAGGTGGCGTTATCGACCGTCAGTGACGTGGTGGCGTCACCCTGGGAGAGTTTTTTCGACTGCACGATCACCTGAGCGGTGATATCGAAGCTCTGTTTGAGCACCAACGGCAGCAGCAACGCGATGACTGCAAAGATCAGGAAGACCCGTTTCACCAATTGCTTGTTGGCGAAGAAGATCCTGAAGAACTCATGCAGGTAGTTTTCCTTTGGATTCATGATCGGTCACCTGAGAGTCAGTTGTTGTTACTGTCTTTGTTGTCGACGCGGTAGCCGAAGCTGAAGCCCACGCCCTGGAACAGCACCACGTCCGCCAGTTGCCGAGCCAGCTCACCGGCACTCGCCAGTTTGGTTTTCGGCACGAACAGCATGTCGTCCGGTTGCAGGTAGGCGATCTGCGACGCATCGCCCGACAGGGCTTTTTCCACGTCGTAGTGCACGGCCTGCACCTGGTTGCCGTTGCGGCGCATGATCACCACCGAGTCGAGGCGCGCCTTGACATTGGTGCCGCGCGCAAGGGTCAGCGCTTCAAGCACCGACACTGGACGGCGGATCGGGTAGGAACCCGGTTGGCCGACTTCGCCGAGCACATAGATCTCGTTGCCGGCGGTGGACTTGAGCATCACATCGACGCTCATCCGCCCGGGCAATTGCGCGTATTTCTGGTTGAGGAAGGTTTCCAGTTGGTTGATGGTCATGCCTTGCAGCGGCACCGCGCCGATTTCCGGAAAACTCGCATAACCGTCATTGCCCACGGTGATCTCGCGGCTCATGCCGGTGGCCGGGTGATTCAGCGCGCTTTTCAGGTTCTGCTCATTGGTCAGCGGGCTGATGACCTGCACCGTCAGCTGATTACGGTTGGGCTGGAACAGTTGTTTGCGCTGGTAGGCACGCTGGATTTCATCGCGCGCCTCGTCGGCGGTCAGGCCGGCGATTTTCACCGAGGTGTTGGCGCCTGGCAGGTTGATGGTGCCGTCAGGCAGCACCAACTGGTTGCCGTTGAGCTGGCTGGCAGCGGTGAAGTTCAGGCCGATCTGGTCACCCGACTGCACGCGGTAGGCGTCCGAACCGCTGGTGCTGATGTGGAAGATCACATCCAGCACGTCTTGCGGGCGCAGGGTCTGTTCGACCTTGGGCATATCGGTGGCCTGGGCGTTGGCCGGGGTGGCGGTGAGAATGTTCACCGGCATGTTCTGGGTTTCGGAATTGCTCGAGCAGCCCGCAAGCGGCAGCATCAGCAGAACCAGTATCTTGGCGTTCATGGCGTCATCCCTCGCGTTTGCTTACAGGTTTTTGTAGAGCCACTTGGGCATGTAGTACTTGCGCCGGTTGAACACGCTGCCGACCACCTTCGCGCCGGCCTGGGTCAGGCGTTGCACGGCGGCCTGGGCGACTTCCCAGCGGGTGTCTTCGGCGCGCACCACAAACACCACGCCATCGACCTGAGTGGCGAGCACCAGCGTGTCGGCGGCGGAGTACACCGCGTCGCCGTCGATCACCACGAAACGGTACTGGGTGCCCAAGCGGTCGAGCAGCGGGCTCAGGCGCTCGGCGGTCAGGTGTTCGAGGGTGCGGATCGGCCGGCCATTGGGCAGCACATGAAACGGCAGGCTCGAGACCTGTACCACGCAGTCCTGCAACAGCGGCGGGTTGTCCGGGTTGAACAGCAGGTCGCGCAGGCCGCGCTCCTTGCCCAGGTTCAATTGCTGCGTGAGGTTGCCTGCCGACTGACTGGCATCGACCAGCAACACCTGGCCGCTGCTCATCTGCGCCAGTTGGCTGGCCAGTGCCAGGGCACTGGTGGTGGTGCCCGCGCCGGGGTTGGCGGCGGTCAGGAACAGGATCCGCAGATCCAGATCCAGCACGGTCGAAATCAGGTTCGATTCGCTGGGGTTGGCAATGCTCAGGCTTTTGTTGGTTGAACCGTCCATTAGCTTGCTCCGTGGCCGCTGAATACTTTGAAGGGGGTTTTCAACAAGATCTTCAGATCAAGCAAAAGGCTTTGCTCGGCGATATAGCTGAGGTCCAACTCAACGCGCTGGTCGAAGTCGATGTTGCTGCGCCCGGAGATCTGCCACAGGCCGGTCATGCCGGGGTAGATGCTCAGGCGCGCAAGGTGGTTGTCCTTGTAGCGGTAGGCGTTGAACGAAGTCGGCCGCGGGCCGACCAGGCGCATGTCACCGCTGACCACGTTGAACAGGTTGGGCAGTTCGTCGAGGCTGGTACGCCGCAGGAAACCGCCGATGCCGGTGATGCGTGGATCCTTGTCGATCTTGAAGTCGATGGCGTCGACCCCATGCTTGTTGAGGTGGCGCAGCGATTCCTTGAGTTCTTCGGCGTTGCAGACCATGGTGCGGAACTTGTACATGCCGAAAGTGCGGCCGCGATAACCGGTGCGTTTCTGCACGAACATCACCGGGCCCGGGCTGGTGAATTTGATGGCCAGTGCCAGGCCCAGCAGCAGCGGCGAAAACACCACCAGAATCAGCAACGCACCGAAGCAGGCCAGCACCCGGTTGGTGCGTGACAGCGTCCATGGCCGGCCGCCGTCGCGGCCGGTCAGCCAGCCACGGCCCTGCCGGTGGATGGCGCTATCGAGGCGCATTCGGTGCTCGGGATCCATGCGCTTGTCGCGGCGCATCTGATTGATCGGTACACCTTGTTCATGTCCAGTCATGGGGTCCTCCGCTGATGTTCAGCCGCGAGCGGCGCGTGGGCGATAGGCAGTGGGGTAGTAGTCGCGAAACCAGGCGATGAAACGCCCCAGTCCTTCATCCAGCTCGATCCGGGGCTGGAACCCGGTGGCCTGGGCCAGATCATCGGTCTCGGCACAGGTGTTGAGCACATCGCCCGGTTGCAGGGGCAAGAGCTCGACAATGGCTTTCTGGCCGAGGTGTTTTTCCATCAGCGCCAGATAGGTTTTCAGCTCCACCGGGTGGTGGCCGCCGATGTTGAACAGGCACCACGGCGCCATGCTGCTGCCCGCGTCGGGATGTTCACGATCCCACTCCGGGTGGCTGTGCGGCGGATGGTCGGTGAGGCGCGCGATGCTTTCGACGATGTCGTCTATATAAGTGAAATCGCGCTGGTGCTCGCCGTAGTTGAACAGCTTCAGCGGTGTGCCTTCGGTGATCGCCCGGGCAAACTGAATGGGCGACATGTCCGGCCGACCCCATGGCCCGTACACGGTGAAAAAGCGCAGGCCGGTGCTGGGAATGCCGAACAGGTGGCTATAACTGTGGGCCATCAGCTCGTTGGCTTTTTTGGTCGCGGCGTACAGCGACAGCGGATGATTCACCCCGTCATGCACCGAGTACGGCGTGTGCTGGTTGGCGCCATACACCGAGCTCGACGAGGCGTAGATCAAGTGCTCCACCGGATGGTGCCGGCAGCCTTCGAGAATATTCAGGAAACCGCAGAGGTTACTGTCGAGGTAGGCCTTCGGATTTTCCAGCGAGTAGCGCACCCCGGCCTGCGCCGCGAGGTGGATCACCACTTGCGGTTGCTCGCGGACAAACAGCGCTTCAATCGCGGCGGCATCGGCCAGATCGATCCGCGCCAGCGGGAAATGCCCGACCTGATCGCGCACCCATTGCACCCGATCGTGTTTCAGTTGCGGGTCGTAATAGCCGTTGAAGTTATCCAGGCCGACCACCGCATGCCCGTCGCGCATCAGCCGCAACACGCAATGGGCGCCAATGAAGCCGGCTGCGCCGGTGACCAGGATTTTCATGGGCGCAGTCCTTCCGGAGCGATGTGGCGCAGGCCGATGCCGCTGTAATGCAGACCGGCGGCGGCCACGTGTTCCGGGTTGTAGAGGTTGCGACCGTCGACAATCACTTTCGAGCGCAGCTTGCTCGCCAGCAGCTCGAAATCCACTACGCGAAAATTCTTCCACTCGGTGCAGATCACCAGCGCATCGGCATCTTCCAGGGTGTCGTCCCGGGTGGCGCACAGGTGCAGGTCGTTGCGATAGCCGTACAGGCGCCGGCATTCGGACATGGCTTCCGGATCGTAGGCCTGCACGCTGGCGCCTTCGGCCCACAGCGCGTCCATCAGGTAGCGGCTGGGGGCTTCGCGCATGTCATCGGTATTGGGTTTGAACGCCAGGCCCCAAATCGCAATCGACTTGCCGGCCAGACCCTGCGGAAACTGCGCCTTGAGTTTGCCGAAGAGGATGTGCCGCTGGCTGTCGTTGACGTCGGTGACGCTGCGCAGCAATTTCAGCGGCATGCCGTTGTGTTCGGCGGTGTGCAGCAGGGCGCGCAGATCCTTGGGGAAGCATGAACCGCCGAAGCCGCAACCGGGGTAAATGAAGTGGTAGCCGATGCGCGGGTCGGAGCCGATGCCTTTGCGCACCGCTTCGATGTCGGCGCCGAGCAGTTCGGTGAGGTTGGCCAGTTCGTTCATGAAGCTGATGCGCGTGGCGAGCATGGCGTTGGCCGCGTACTTGGTCAGTTCGGCGCTGCGGTTGTCCATGAACATCAGTTTTTCGTGGTTACGGCAGAACGGCGCGTACAGCTCGCTCATCTGTTCGCGGGCTTCGTCATCGCGGGTGCCGACGATGATCCGGTCCGGGCGCATGCAATCGGCGAGGGCGCTGCCTTCCTTGAGGAATTCGGGATTGGACACCACGCGGACCTTGAGGGCACTTTTGCCGCGACGGAGCAACTCTTCGCTGGCCTTGGCGGCGACCTGGTCGGCCGTGCCGACCGGCACCGTGGACTTGATGATCAGGGTGCGATCGGCCTCCATGTGCGAGGCGATCTCCCGAGCCACGTTCAGCACATGGGTCAGGTCGGCGGAACCGTCTTCATCGGCCGGCGTGCCCACGGCGATGAAAATCAGCTCGGCATGCTCCACCGCGTCGCTGGCCTGAGTGCTAAAGAGCAAGCGGCCGGCCTTGATGTTTTCTTCGAGGGTGCTGGAAAGACCAGGCTCACTAATAGGTGGCACAGCTTGTTGCAGTTGCTTGATCTTGTTGGGGTCAATATCGACACATAAAACCCGATGCCCTACATCTGCAAGTGCGGCGGCTTGAATTAATCCGACATAGCCGGTGCCAAATACGCTCACGTCCATCTGCGCACCCTCGATAGAGCGAAAAGAAGAAGTTCGGAAGAAGACTGTAAAAGGGGTATAGCGCAGGGTTTGGAAAGCGTGTCAGCAAAATGACATGTTGCACCTGTATAACACTTGAGCGCTTTTTGGCGATTGGCCATCAAGTCATTGCTGCGATTGGATTTGTTGTTTTTTTGCAGATTTGTTCAGATTCAAAATAAGCGATAAACGGTTGTAAGTCTTTAATTTAAAGGCTTCTAGCGTTTGGTGTGTGTCAGATTTGAGTCACCGGTTTTTTGACGCTTTCTAAAGAAAACAGTCAATTCTTGCGCTTTGATGGCTGGGTGCTAGTGTCAGGTTCTGACCGACAAACCTTTGACTCCCTGCCGTTTTGCACGAGCGGTATCGCCATGTTCAGATATGCCAAAGAAGTACTTTTAATTGTTTATTTGCTGCTTTATTCCGAATATTACGTTGATCGGTTAAATGCTATCGGCGCCGGTTTTGCTGTACTTCTTTTTGGCGCGATGTTTTTGGCGCTTACTTTAGCGTTATATCTAACGGCTTATATTCGTCAGGCTCTCATTCGCCACTTATTCGCAATAACACTGTTTGTCTCGGCGGTGTTTTTCGATGTCTATACCCGGGTCACCGCGGATTACCTGAGCTACAGCAGTTTTGTCTCGCTGGTGTACTCCGGCGGCTTCATTCAGGAGGCCGCCTACCAGTATCGCGACGCGATCATTCATGGCGCGCTCAGTGGTCTGCTGTTGCTGTTCGGCATCGGTCTGAAACCGCGCCATGCACTGGTGGTGCCCAACGCGTTGCGTGTGGCGGCGCCGGTGTGTGGTGTGCTGCTGTTGAGCGCGGTGTTGTTCCTGCGGGCGGGCGAGGGCGCGCGCGGTTTGCCGATCATGTACACGCCGCTGGCCTATCTGAACCTGTTCGCTTATGAAGCGCTGCACAACACGGTCGGCCCGCGCGAGCCGGTGACGCTGGCGCGCAACGCAGTGGCGGTCAATCACGACATCGTGCTGATCATCGATGAAAGCATCTCCGGCAATTACCTGGACATCAATGCGCCGTTCGGAGTGCACAGCAACCTTAATCAGGCGCATCCGGGCGTCGACATTTTCAACTACGGCTACGCCGCATCCATCGCCAATTGCAGCGCCGACACCAACGTCACCCTGCGCTACGGCGGCACCCGTGCCGATTACATACGGATCAACAGCACGCTGCCGTCGATCTGGCAGTACGCGAAAAAGGCCGGGTTGCGCACGGTGTACATCGATGCTCAGCGCACTGCCGGCAATCTGCAGAACCTGATGACCGACACCGAGAAAAAAGACATCGACGAATTCGTCCAGTTTGACCAGACCAGCGTGCGCGACCGCGACATGGCCGCTGCCGCCAAGCTGATCGAACTGCTCAACGACGATCAGCCGGAGCTGGTGGTGATCAACAAGGTCGGCGCGCATTTCCCGGTGCACGACAAATACCCCGACGCCTTCATGGCCTATCGGCCGACCTTGCCGCGCGGGCAATTCACTGAAGTGGCCGACACCGGCAAACGCGACGGTTTCAACGGCCAGCCGGATGACTGGGTGCTGTACCGCAACGCCTACAAGAACACCGTGCTGTGGAATGTCGGCGAGTTCTTCGCCCGGGTACTTGCCCAGGCCAATTTGCACAATGCGCTGCTGATCTACACCTCCGATCACGGCCAGGACCTGCATGAACGCGGCAACCCCGGGCTTAATACCCACTGCGGTGGCGATCCGGTGGAGGAAGAAGGGCTGGTGCCACTGGTGGTGATTCAGGGCGATCAGCTGCACGGCCCGGACTGGGCGCAAGCGTTGCCGGCGAACAAGGACCGCTCCAGCCACTACAACATTTTTCCGACGCTGCTGCAGGTGATGGGTTATGACCTGGCGGGAGTCGAGGCGCTGTACGGCAAACCGTTGACGCTGCCGACAGCGGACGACTTCACCTTCAACTACCGCTTCAATGCGCGGCTGGGGGCCAAGCCTGAGTGGAAGCACATTGATCTGAAGACGATTGTTACGCCGGGGCAGGCGGCCACGAGTGTGGCGGCGGGGGAGTGAGGTTTGTGTTGGGTTCTCTGGCCTCATCGCTTGCAGGCAAGCTCCCACAGTGTTTCAGGGTGAACCCGGTATTTGTGGATAACTCAATCCCTGTAGGAGCTGGCTTGCCAGCGATGAGACCAGTACGAACACCACTGATCCAATCAGGCCGCTATCCGCTATCCTTGCCCCACATTGACCCAACGGATGGCGGCATGCTTCAGGTTCAAGGCGTGTTCAAAAGTTACCTCACTCCCCAAGGCCCGCTCCCGGTGCTGCAAGGCGTCGACCTGACGCTCGAAGCCGGCAGCAGTCTGGCGCTGATGGGCGAATCCGGCAGCGGCAAAAGCACCTTGCTGCACCTGATTGCCGGCCTCGACAAGGTTGATCGCGGCAGCATCCACAGCGGCGAGCATCGGCTGGAGCAGATGAACGAAGCGCAGCTGGCCGACTGGCGTCGCACTGAAATCGGTCTGGTGTTCCAGCAGTTCAACCTGATCGGCAGTCTGCGGGTCGAGGATAATCTGGCGTTTCAGGCGCGTCTGGCCGGGCGCCATGAACCGCGCTGGCAGGCGCATCTGGTGCAGCGTCTGGGGTTGGGCGATTTGCTCAAGCGTTATCCCGAACAACTTTCCGGCGGTCAGCAGCAGCGGGTGGCGCTGGCCCGGGCCTTGGCCTCACGGCCGAAATTGCTGCTCGCCGACGAACCCACCGGCAGCCTCGACGAAGCCACCAGTGATGAAGTGCTGCGCCTGTTGCTCGAGTTGCTGGATGACACGCCGACCACGCTGTTGATGGTCACGCACAGCCCACGCGTGGCGGCGCGACTGGCGCAGCGGGTGGTGTTGTCCAGCGGCCGTCTGACGTGAACGTATTCTGGCAAACCCTGCGTGCGTTGCTCAGCCACTGGCGGCGGCATCCGGTGCAGTTTTTCAGTGTGCTGACCGGGTTGTGGCTGGCGACCAGTCTGCTGACCGGGGTCGAGGCACTGAACAGTCAGGCCCGCGACAGTTACGCCCGGGCCAGTCAGATGATCGGCGGTGAACCCCAGGCCAGTCTGGCCACACCGAGCGGTGCGACGTTCACCCAGCAGTGGTTCATCGATCTGCGCCGCGCAGGCTGGCCGGTGTCGCCGTTGCTGCAAGGCCGGCTGATGCTCAAGGATCACCCGGATCAGCGCCTGCAACTGATGGGCATCGAGCCGGTGTCGCTGCCGACGGACGCTGCGGTGGCCGGGCAGGCGATGCCGATCGAGCGCATCGTCGCGTTCTTCTCACCGCCAGGCAGCACCTGGATTTCCCCGGAAACCCTGCACGCCTCGGGCCTGACCGAAGGCGCCACGCCGCAAACCGCCAGCGGCCAGACGCTGCCGCCGCTGCACGCGCAAAAGGACATGGCGCCTGGCGTGTTGCTGGTGGACATCGGCGTCGCGCAAACCGTGCTCGAACAGCCCGGGCAACTGTCGCGCTTGTTACTGCCCAAGGATTTTCACGCCGAGCTGCCGGCCGCGTTCAACGGTCGGCTGCAGCTCAAAAGCAGCGCCGAGGAAAACAATCTTTCGCGCCTGACCGAGAGCTTTCACCTCAACCTGGATGCCTTGGGCTTTCTCTCGTTTCTGGTCGGGCTGTTCATCGTGCACGCGGCCATCGGTCTGGCGCTGGAACAGCGTCGTGGTCTGCTGCGAACCTTGCGTGCCTGCGGGGTCAGTGCGCGGATGTTGATCGGCTGTCTGATCGTCGAACTGGGTGTGCTGGCGCTGGTTGGCGGCGTGTTCGGGGTCATCAGCGGTTACTGGCTGGCGAGCGTATTGCTGCCGGACGTCGCCGCCAGCCTGCGCGGTCTGTACGGCGCGGAAGTGGCGGGGCAGTTGCGCTTGAGCCCGTGGTGGTGGTTCAGCGGTATTGGTTTGAGCCTGTTCGGCGCGTTGCTGGCCGGTGCCAACAGTCTGCTGCGTGCGGCACGTTTGCCGCTGTTGGCGGTGGCGGATCCGCAGGCCTGGCATCAGCAACATGCGCGCTGGTTGCGCCGTCAGGGTTGGCTGGCGGCGGTGCTGGGCTTGATTGCGCTGCTGGCGCTGGTCTGGGGCGACAGTCTGAGCAGTGGTTTTGTGTTGATGGCCGGGTTGCTGCTCGGCGCTGCGCTGGCGTTGCCGGTGGTGCTCAGCGCAGTGCTTACTCCTTTGCTCGGGCGCAGTCGTTCGGTGCTCGGTCAGTGGTTTCTCGCCGATTGCCGCCAGCAACTGCCGGCACTCAGTCTGGCGCTAATGGCGTTGCTGCTGGCGCTGTCGGCCAACATCGGCGCCGGCAGCATGACCGCCGGTTTTCGCCAGACCTTCGACGACTGGCTCGAACAACGCCTCAGTGCCGAGCTGTACCTCAACCCGGTCAATCCGGCGCAATCGCGCGAGATGTACACCTGGCTCAAGCAACAGCCGAACGTCAGCGCGGTGCTGCCCAACTGGCAAGTCGCGGTCACCCTGCAAGGCTGGCCGGCGGATGTCTTCGGGGTGATCGATCATCCTTATTATCGCCAGCACTGGCCGTTGCTCGAGGCGATTGCCGGAGATCCGTGGGCGCATCTGGCGAACGACGATTCAGTGATGCTCAGCGAACAACTGGCACGACGGCTGAAGGTGCGGGCGGGGAATCATTTGAACGTGCCGACACCGGGCGGGGCGTGGTCACCGCGGATCGTCGGGATCTACGCCGACTACGGCAATCCCAAGGGGCACGTGCTGGTCAACAGCAGTCATCTGCTGCGGCTGTGGCCGTCACTGACACCGAACCGTTTCAACCTGCGCATCGCGCCGCCCGATATCCCGCCGTTTTTGTCTGCGCTGCAAACGCACTTTCAGCTCGATGACAGCCGCATCGTCGATCAGGCGCGGCTCAAGGGGTGGTCGGTGCAGGTTTTCGAACGCACTTTCGCCGCCACCGCCGCGCTCAACAGCCTGACTTTGGCGGTGGCCGGTGTCGCGCTGTTCATCAGCCTGCTGACTCAGAGCCAGAGCCGCCTAGGGCAACTGGCGCCGCTGTGGGCCTTGGGCGTGACGCGCCGCCAGTTGATGCTGCTCAACCTCGGCCAGACCTGGCTGCTGGCGGTGTTGACGCTGGTGCTGGCGTTGCCGTTGGGGATCGCGTTGGCGTGGTGTCTGGACGCGGTGATCAATGTGCAGGCATTCGGCTGGCGTTTGCCGTTGCGGATCTTTCCGCTGCAACTGCTGCAGTTGCTCGGGCTGGCGTTGCTGGCGACGCTGTTGGCCTCGGCGTGGCCGCTGTATTCGTTGTACCGCACACAACCGGCGGATCTGCTGAGGACGTTTGCTCATGAGGATTAACCGGGTTGCGCTGCTGTTCGCGCTGCTGCTGTTGGGCGGTTGCGATCAGCCTGTGCCTGAGCAAAAGGGCTTCGCCGGGCTTGGCGATCAGGCTGCGCAGTTCACCGCCGTGGTGCCAGGGCGAGTGTTCAGCTTCCCGGCGGATCATGGCGCGCATGATGGTTTTCGTATCGAGTGGTGGTATGTCACCGCCAATCTCAAGGATCAGCAGGGCCACGATTTCGGCGTGCAATGGACGCTGTTTCGCAGCGCTTTAAAGCCTGCGGCAGAGCAGCCGGGCTGGGGCAATCAGACGATCTGGCTCGGGCATGCTGCGGTGACTTCGGCCACCGCGCACCATGCCGCCGAGCGCTATGCCCGAGGCGGAGTGGGGCAGGCCGGGGTGAACGTCGCGCCGTTCGAGGCGTGGATCGATGATTGGCGCTTCGCCAGTCAGGCGCAGGATCCGCTGACCGATCTGCAACTCAGTGCCAGCGACAAAGCTTTCAGCTATCAATTGCACCTCACCTCCAGTCGTCCACTGGTGTTGCAAGGTGACAACGGTTTCAGCCGAAAATCCGAACAGGGCCAGGCCTCTTACTACTACAGTCAGCCGTTTTTTCAGGCCAGCGGCACCCTGCAAATTGACGGCCAGACCTACACCGTCAGCGGCCCGGCGTGGCTGGATCGTGAATGGAGCAGTCAGCCACTGGCAGCGAATCAGACCGGGTGGGACTGGTTTTCCCTTCACCTGGACAGTGGTGAGTCGCTGATGCTGTTTCGCACCCGGCAAACTGACGGCGCGCCGTATCTGACCGGCACCTGGATCAACGCCGACGGCCAGACCGAAACCCTGCACGGCGCGCAGATCAGACTCACACCCAAGGACACCGCAAAAGTTGCCGGCCGCCAGATGCCGGTGCGCTGGTCGATCAGCATTCCCGACAAACACCTCGACATCAGCCTCGACGCGCTCAATCCCGACGCCTGGATGAACCTGCGCATCCCTTACTGGGAAGGGCCGGTGCGGATCAGCGGCAGCCATGGCGGGCGCGGCTATCTGGAAATGACCGGGTACTGACGCTCACACGCAAAACCTGTGGGAGCGGGCTTGCCCGCGAAGGCGCCGGTACAGTCACCCACCGAGCAATTGCCCGGAACTCCGCCCCGTCTACCACCCTCTACCGATCAATCCCGGTCCATTTCCGAGACCCCGGCGAGGAGCCCGCCCATGAGCGACGACCTGCAACCCCCAGACCTCACCACCTGGCAGCGTCTGTTCGACGATCAGACCTACTGGCAGCAATCCCCCGACGCTCACTATTTCGACCTGCAACGCATCGCCGACGACCTGCTCGGCCAAGGCGCGATCGATCTGGAGCAGTGGCAGATCCTGCGCGCCAAGGCCGATGACCTGCACAAGGATTCGCCTGCCGTGAACGTTACCAATGAACTGGATGACCCTGACGCCTGAGGAGAACCACCATGAAACCCGTATCCCCCAGCGAGCACCCCGACGAACCCCGGCCACCGGGAGAAACCGAACGCGACAACGACGCCCTGCGCCCGACCGATCCCAAACAGCGCGAGGACAGCGGCAAGGGCAACGCCAGTGGCGAATCCACTGCGCAGGAGACCGCCGCGGCAGAAACGAAAGCCAAGCCCTGAACAGCGTCTATGCTCAATGGCACATCCGCCGCCGACCCTGCGTTGGCGCCGGGTGCTGCCATTCATTACAGGGAAAGTACCGCTTATGAAGCTCCACGCTCTGGCCAAGGCCATCACCCTCGCAACCGTCCTGTCCGCCACCAGCTTCGGCGCCATGGCGGCCGATATTCCGCTGTCCGCCACCGTCGAGGCCGATCAGGTCACCACCAAAGTGCTGGCCGTCGATGCGGCCAACCATCAGGTTGTGCTCGAAGGCGCTGAAGGTCGTCAGGTTCACGTTCAGCTCAGCGACAAGGCGAAAAACCTCGCCAATCTTCAGGTCGGCGATCTGGTAAAAGTCGAAGTACAACGCTCGGTGGCGGCTTACCTCGATACCGATGTGGATAAAGGTCTGCCTGGCACCGTCGAGCGTAGCGGCGAGCTGCGCAAGGCACCGGGCAGCGAAAACCCGGGCGGCGAGGCTTATCGCCAGATTCAGGTGCAACTGAAAATCACCAAAATTGATTTGAAGAATAATCAGGTGACCCTGGAAAACCCTCAAGGTAAGTCGAAAATCCTCGACGTCAAAAAGCCTGAAATTCAGGCCAAGCTGAAAGATCTGAAAGTCGGGCAGAGCGTAGTTGTCACTTATACCGATGTATTAAAAGTGACCAGTCAGCATGAAAGCTGAGTATTAACTCTACAAGATGATTGTTCTTGTACAGATTATTGTATGAGAACAATCATCTGAAATGAGCTGAGCCGTGCTTTGAAAGTTTCACGAAAGGATTTCGTCGATAAATATCTATTAACTTTTTCGTACATAAAATTTACCTTTGTGTATGACGACATATCTGCCAACTTCTATTAAAATCCTTCCCGTTCGCCCAGTGTCAGGGCTCTTTACCGGTGCATGGATTGCCAGGCCATTACACTGGGCGAACACCTCTTCGGAGCGGATGTATACAATTTCAGATAAAAAAAGGGCGACTTTGCAGTCGCCCTTTTTTGTGTTCGCAATTATGCCGATGCCTGCCCCGCAAAGCGTTTGAGGGTGGCTTCATACATCTTGGTGCGGCGGTGGTTTTTGCCGTACGTGCCAGCGGCGGCGACGGTTCCTGCCTGGATGTGATCCAGATAGCGGAAAATCTTGCGTGGTGACAGCAGCTTGATGCCATAGCCCAGACCGACCATTCGATCCTGCAGGGTATAACCGGGCACTCGGTCATCCATGCAAAAGTGCAGTCCATGGGACTTCATCAACTTGGCGTTCCACAAAGTGCAGAAACTCTTGAGATGAGTTTCCCGATAAGGTTTCGGCTCTTTACTGCGCAAACCCAACGCAGTTTTCGCCCGGCGAATATAGTGTTTGCAAAACCGCGAAGTTAGTCGCCAGGTGTCTCTCAGAATCCCTCGATTGATTTGCTCGACACACCCGACTGCGGCGATGTCCGCAGACTTTGTACACTCACGCAGCATCATCGCGAAGACTTCCTTGTCGTAGACAAAGGTGTCGGTGTGCAGCAGAAACAGATAGTCGGTTTCAACTTTTTCCAGCGCCAGATCCAGCGCCTTGCCATGCGCAATATGTCCCGCTTCTTTGCCGGGGGAGGGACGTTCGATCAGATTGATCCAGTCCAGCGAACGCAAGTAATCCAGGCTGGCATCCGCCGAATCATTGTCCACCACCCAAACCGGAATGCGCTGAGCCTGAACGTGCTGACGCAATAACTCCAGGCACATCCGGGTGATGTCCGGGGTTTTGTAATTCACCAATACAAGACTGAAATTCGGCTGCGTAACGGCTGGTAAATCAAACTGGCTCATTCTGGAAGCTCATCCGCGGTTGATCGGCGACAGGTGTCTCTCGGGCCGGGATGCTAGCGACGCAAGCTTAGTTGAAGCTTAATTTGACGTTCAGGAAGTGAGGCGAGGTGTTTCGAGACACGACATCTCACCCACGGAATCCGGTCCACACGTTAAACTGCGCGCCGCTTTAACGCTTCAGGAAAACCGGACGTATTGCTTTCGCCACCATTGATGGCGTCATCAATGCCCCCGGCGACGCGCAACGCTTTTTGCCTGGATTTTTTAAGCCACAAGGAAGTATCAAATGAGCAACAGTTTCAAAACTATCGGTGCAGTAGGTACTGCTTTTTTTTCGATGTTCATCGCCTGTAATACGTGGGCACAAGAACCGCGTGAGCTCTACGACGGGATGAAGGCAGGCAAGTGCGCACCGAATTCGGAACATCTGCATGAGCGAGCAGTTGCAGGTGATCTCGAAGCGCAGACGCAGTTTGGCAAAGCCATTCAGGAGAACCTTTGCGGGGTGGTAGAGCAGTGGTCGCCGGGCATGCCGGAAGAGTGGTTTCGCAAGGCAGCAGAACAAGGTAATGCCGAGGCGCAAGTCGGACTTGCTGAGGAGCTTAGTTGGGATCGAAGTGTTGAGGGTGAAGATGCAGGTGTTTATTAGGATCTGAAAGCGGCGGAGCAGGGTAACGCCAAAGCTCAGTTCAGTCTGGCGCAGATCTACCATCGCGGCGGCCGATCAATCAAAAATCTCAAGGATATGGACAAAGCGTTGGCGTACTACAACCAGTCGGCCGAGGGCGGCTACGTCATGGCCTATATGTTGCTGGCTCACATCTACGAAGAGGGTGACGAAGTTCCACAGAGCGACGTAACCGCAGCAAATTGGTTTCGTAAGGCTGCTGAGGCAGGAGACGCATCTGGTCAAAATAATTTCGCCGAGATGCTGGCCACCGGGCGCGGTGTAGAAAAGGATGAAAAGCTCGCTGTCGCGTGGTATCGCAAATCGGCTTTGCAAGGTAACCAGTACTCGCAATATGAATTGGCACAGATGCTGGAGCAGGGGCATGGAACTGAACGCAATGAACGCGAAGCTGCGAAACTTTATCGCCAGTCAGCGGATGCAGACTTTGGCAACGCTCAGTTGGCATTAGGAAAGATGTATGCGCAAGGGCGAGGTGGACTGCCCAAGAGCCGATCCAAGGCAGAGTTCTGGATGCTCAAGGCAGTGGGTCGCTATGCGCCTGGAGCGAAGGAAGAATTGGAAAAGCTCTGAGATACAACTAGAAAGAGGCGATTGAAGTCGCCTCTTTCTGATTGAATGAATCAGATCTCTTGATTCCAGGCTGATAAGGTGATCACCGTTCCTTCGTCCTCTTTATTTCGTATTTCGATTTTGTAAGTACCACCACCGATGTAACCCTCGACCAGCGCTTTTCGTTGATTACCGCTGATTTCGGCATCCTTCGCATGCTGCTGATAGAAATCGATGACATCTGCATAATCAGTAAAGGTACTAAGAATGACCTCGAACTCATGCTGAGGACGTCCGGCAATCTTGTCCCAATCACCCTCAATCGGTGAACCCTCCATCCCCGGCGTGGTGAATACGCCGTGAGCACCCGCACCGATCAGATGCGCCCGTTGCGGCAGCATCGCCAGCATTGCTTCAGGGAAATCGGAAGGTAACTGACCCACCGTCCAGGCACCCTGACTCGGGTTAGTGGCAGCGTATTCAATGGTCGCAATTTTTTGCGCTGCGGCTCGTCGCTCAGGATTATCGCTTTCCGCCCACATGGCCAACAGCGGCGGCAGCTGCTTGCTCCAGCCAATCAAAGGCTCTGCGTCAGCTTTTTTCGCGCCTTGCGGCTGGAAGATCGTCAGCACCGTGTCCGGCGCATCATTACAGGTCAAAGCCTCGTCACGAGACTTCACCGTGCAATGACCATTCACCAAGCCGACAGCGATCAATTGTCCTTTGTCGTCCAGCAACAAAGCCCCGCGGTCGAACCCGTTGTTGCCGTCATCCATGGCGGTGATCATTTTTCTGCCGGCAGGCACACCCTGTTCAAACATGGACATTTCCGAATCGAGCGCATCCAGGACTTGTTGCACGATCATCGTTTTGTCGTTGGTGTAGCTACCCGTTTGGTAACCAAAGAAATCAACTAACGCCGAACGAATGGCTGGATCCTTGTTGAGCTTTGGCGCTCTGTCCGGCGCTGGGTCATTGGTGAGTAGCAGGGCCGTCGTTCCGTCCGGGCGTTGTTCGGAGCGAAGGGATAATGCGGTAGCGCTGAGTGAGAAGGTAAGCGCGAGAAGAAGGGTTAGAAGGCGAGTCAGGTGTTTCAAGGGGACAGTCCTTTGAGTGTGTAATCCGATTGCTGTAATGGCGGTGGGAAAAAGGGCACGGATTTATTTTCTGAAAA
The DNA here is from genome assembly GCF_036346455.1 of Pseudomonas sp. AM14(2022). Classification (NCBI taxonomy): domain Bacteria; kingdom Pseudomonadati; phylum Pseudomonadota; class Gammaproteobacteria; order Pseudomonadales; family Pseudomonadaceae; genus Pseudomonas; species Pseudomonas sp. AM14(2022). The sequence continues at coordinate 66,689 of NZ_JAOTNY010000007.1, read as the reverse complement.
AACTGGGCTAGGAAAAGGTGCAAGCCGGAAAATAAATCTATCCCTTTGGTCTTGTCTCCTTTGGTCGCTAGAGTGCATGTTGCACCATTCAGCAGCATTATTTGTATAGGCGTTTTTGGAAAAATTGGGCGAACGCCATTTATAACAACACTCCCAGTTTTTTCGTCAATTTTTTTCTTTGTATTTTTTTAGGCAGTTTAGAAGAACTGACATGAATTGGCGCTTATCAGCTGGTTCCTCAGCAAGATATGTGGTGATATCCGAGAATACTCGGTTAAATTTTTCATTTTTATTTAGATAAAAGGTGAGTGTGTCGATATACCACTGCTGTTCACTCGCTATACGGCATTTGAATTCTGGCTCAATGAGCGCGTCAAATAGTTTGACTAGTTCTTCTTCACTGTTTGTGTCTATGTTCGCTATAAATGTTGCTGTGGTGTCATCTTGCTCGCTGTTTACGTCAATAGGAAATAACAGTGAAGGTAGTATGTCGAGGCTGGGTTCAAGTTTCATTTTTCATACTTTGGAAATGATGTTTTTGGTAGGCCGTTAGTGTCCAGAATTGTAACGGCTTTAGTTTGTTGTTTGTACTTTGTTCCGCCCTTTTTGTATCCCTCTCCGATTATGCCGCCCATGCTCATGGGACGCTCAGCCAATGCCTTGTTTCCAGTATTTTTATATATTCGCATTGCACGTTTTATAGCTGTCAGCTGCGCTTTGTGACTGGTGTATCTTGTTGAGTTTGGAGTGATTGTCTTACCGTTTGGATATGTTTCTACTACGCCGGTGGTCGGGTTTTTTCCAGTAGCAGCACGTTCCATCTGCGACTGAGTGGTAGTTTGCGCACCGTGTTTTTCAAGGAAGTGATATCTTGGCGAAAGATCTTCCATTGATTTTAGTTCTTTATAAGCTATTGCCTCTGTCAGCTCATGAATCCTAGCTTGTCGTTCAGCACGAGACATTGTTGGCGCATTGGGTTCTCCGTCGTTAACTGCGGCTTTTTTAGTAGGGTTATTAACATCTTCAGTTGATGTCCCTCCGTTACTACCTGGACACCCGTTCAGCCCCAGCGGATCCACCCATCCGGTAGGGTTAGGCACATACTGGTAGTTATTCAACCCCCCAGCAAGCTTGATCGGATCCGGCGTCAAAAACCGTCCAGTCCCCGGATTGTAGTAGCGGTGCCGGTTGTAATGTAACCCTGTCTCGGCATCGAAATACTGACCTTGGAAGCGCAGCGGGTTGTCAATCTCGCTGACGTCCAGCGCAGCGAGGTTACCGTACGCGCGGTACTTCGCCGACCACATGATTTCGCCGCTGTAATCAGTGAGTTCCTGCGGTGTGCCGAGGTGATCGAGTTGGTAGTAAAACGGCGTGGCCTTACGTGGGCCTTCGCCATCGAGCATCGCCAGTGGGCGGAAGCTACCGGGTTCGTAGATGTAGCTGCGGTAGCGGTTTTCGGCGCTTTCCGCGATCAATCGTTCGCCTTGCCACAAGAACTCGGTAGTGTGACCGTCAACGGTTTTTTCGATGCGTCGGCCGAAGGCGTCGTATTTGTAGGACGCGGTGCTCCCACCCGGCAGGCTTACGCCGATTAGGCGATGCTGGCAGTCGTAGCGGTATTCGGTAACGAGTTTCTGGCCGGCGCCACGGCGTTCGCGGATCAGGTTGCCGTAGGCATCGTAGTCGTAGTGGCGATCACCCTGCATCAGCAGACGGTTGCCTTTGACGTTGGCGAGGTTCGCTGTGCCTTCGTTGTTCTGACCCAGCAGGTTACCCGCCGGGTCGTGAGCGAAGCTTTCCGGTGTGGCGCCGCGCACGCTGATGAGTCGGTCGAGCGGGTCGTAGTGGTAGCTGCGCTTGCCTTTGCGGCTGTCATCGATACCGGCGAGGTTGCCGTTGGCATCGTAGTTGTAGCGTCGCTGGAACAGGTTTTTATCACGCTGGCCGACTGTATGGGCTTGCAGGCGGCCTTGTTCGTCGTATTGATATTGGCTGAGCAGCAGGCCTTGTTGACGCTGTTGTTCACGACCGGCGCTGAACTGATGGCTGGTCAGGCGTGAGCCGTTGAGGTCGATGCTGCTCAGGCGTCCGCCGGACAGGTGACGGTAGTCGAGTGTACTGCCGTCAGGGAGACGGCAGTGACTCAGTTGGCCAACGCTGTCGTACTCGTAACGCGTGGTGCCCCAGCCCTGGTGTTCGGTGATCAGGCGATCCTGCACGTCGTATTCATAGGCGAGCGGCCAGTGGCCGTCGTCGACATTCACCAGACGACCCAAAGCGTCGTAGCTGTAATGAATCTCTTCGCCGTCGGCCAGGGTTTTCACCAGCAGTCGGCCGGCAGCATCGCGTTGATATTCGGTAATCAGCTCGCTGCCGTCATCGCCCAACTCGGTTTTCTTCAGCAACTGACCGTTGAGATCGTACTCGTAGGCAGTACGACGGCCATCGAAGCCAGTTTCCTGTTGGATCAGGCCGTTCGAGTAGTAATCGAGCTGATAGCGTTCACCGCGTTCGTTTTCGATCTCGGTGAGATTGAGTCGCGAGTTGTCGTAGCGGTAGCGCAGTTGGCTGCCGTCCGGATTGATGCGGCGGCTGACTAGGTGCAGGTTCTCGGCGTATTCGTAGCGGGTGATACGCCCGAGTTCGTCGCGTTCAGCAGTGACCCGGCCATACGGGTTATAGGTGAAAGCGCGAGTGGCACCGCCGGGCAGGGTTACTTGGGTCAGGCGATCAGCGGCGTCCCATTGATATTGAGTAATCGCGCCAAATTCGTCCTGACGAGTGATTTGTCGGCCAAGAGCATCGTAACGGTACTTGCGTTGACCGCCGTCCGGCAGGCGTTCTTCCAGCAACTGACCGAGGTTGTTCCAGCCCAACTGATGACGGCTACCGTCGGGATGACGAATTTCCAGCAATCGACCCTGACGGTCATAGCTGTAGTAGGTTTCGTTGCCGTCCGGGTCGGTTTGTTGGGTGATATCACCCTGGCGATTACGCTCATATTTCCAGCGCGCTTTGCCGCGCTGTACATCAATGAGTTGACCGTTGAAGTAGTTGTAACGGGTCGGTACACCTTCTGGCGGGATAACGGCGATTAAGCGCCCAGCTTCGCTGTACTGATACTCAGTGATCGCGCCCATTGGATCTTTTACGGCGACCAGCCTTCCCTGATCGTCGTAGGCATTTTGCGTTTCGCCGCCATCGGGCGCGGTCTCGCTGACCAGGCGTGCATTTTCGTCATGCACATAGACCAGCTCACTGCCATCGGCGTTGTAGACGGTCACCGAACCTTTGTCGTCCCACTCGTACCGCGCTTCCATTTGCGCGTAATTGGCCCAGTGGCGGACGCAACGGGAATGTTTGCCTTCACGTTCCCATTCCCAGAAGAAGCTGGCGCCGCCGGCCATTTGCCGTTCGAGGATGACGTGCTGATCGTTGTACCGGTAGTGCTCGGTTTCACCGGCTGCATTTGTGGAAGAAACAAGTTGATTGCGTGCGTTGTACCGGTAGGTGACGAGCGTCTGAATCGTCAGCCATGGATCCTGGCGCTCACCACGCTCGTTGTATTCCGGGCGCTGTTGCTGCTGATCGACGGCCACAATGTGTCGGTCGTCGTAACGCAGTAATAGGGCACGGCCTGCGCCGTTATCGATACGCTGGATGCGGTCAACGAAGTCGTAACTGATGTGCAATCGATTTTCGTAAGCGTCGCTGATGGTAGTCAGGCGGCCAGCTCGGAAATGGTAGAAGCGAGTTTTGGGGCCGGCCTGGGTAAGGACCAACTCTCCGGGAGTGTCCCCCAGGAAGATCGCTGCCTGGGCAAGGCTGTTGGTGATGGCCGGACGCTGCTCGGTCGGCATCGGGAAACGGGTCTGGCGGTTCTCATTGTCGGTCCAGAGCACGCCTTCATCGTCTACCAGCAGGCGATGAGAGAGTGAATGGCTCCAGCCATGGCCGAGGCGGCTGTCGATTTCCACCGCACTGCTGCGATAAAGGCGAGTCCACTCGAATGGCAGTAGACCACCCAGTTCGCCATCAGTCAGCGTGAGCAATTCTTCACCGGTCACCATCGACACGGGTTCGCCGTTGGAGCAGGTTTTGTCGACGCATTGCGCAGGTTCTTCAGCCGGGTTTTTCGACTGTTTTGGCGCGTTGTCGACGGGTTCTACCTGTTCGACACGCGAAGCCGGCTCATCTTTTTTACGGGCCTGAATCTGCGCATCAGATTCCACTTTTCCACCGCTCACCGGTGGCTTGTTCTTCGGCGCTGTGGCGGTTTCGGCAGGTTTAGGCGACGCAATCTGAACATCTGCCTTGCGTGCCGGATTGAACTTCGAATCACCATTAAGCAATAACGGCTTCGACGCCTCGGTATGCGGCGTCGCTTTGGACTTGCTGACCTTCATCAGCATGCCGGTAAAGTCTTCAATCAGTTTTATGACCTTACCGCTGCTCTGTACACCTTTGATTGCTTTTGTACCGATACGCACGGCCAGGCCCAGACCACCCGTCAGAACCACACCGACCAGAATGTTCAGCAAAAATTCTGTGCTCATCTGCGCCAGCACTTCTGTGCAGGTCTGTGGCGGCAGCATTTTTATCCATGCCACGATGGCAGCGACGTAGATCCACATCAGCGGTTCGTCGCTGGCGATCAACAGGGCCGTGTGGATTGCCTCTGACGAGGCGTCATAAATCTTCTTGATCTGTTCTTCAGTGAAGAAATTTTTCAGTTTTTCGTAGTTTTCGCGGGGGTGTGCAACGAGGTCATAGAGGCTTTTGATATCGCCCCACAAACCCATGATCGCTTTGAGAAAACCTTCCCACGCTGCTTCTAGTTCTTGCAGGGCACGGCCGCCCAGCGATGCATCGGTATGCGCTTGCCACAGCGGCAGGAAACTGGTGCTCCACTCGGTTTGCAGCCATCCGCCCAATTCACCAATCACTCCCTGATAGGAGTTGAACAGGCTGTCGATCTGGGCAGGCGTGGGATTTGGGAAGAACGTAATCTTGTACTGCTGATTCGGAGTAAGTCCGGAGACTTCCAGAATCCCCGTCGAGTCGATGGTTTTGTTGATGGTCGGACCGACTTCGTTCTTGCCAATGAAGCGGCCATCCACTACCGGCGTCAGGCGTACCGGCGTATTACCAATCGGGACAAAGCGTGCGGATTCGAAGCTATGCACTAGTACCAGCTTGCCGTTCGCCGGGCAGTTGGCATAAAGGGTATTTTCCTTTTTGCTGTCCTTGTCTGCCGTGCCGACTTCGTCCCCGACCTTGAACTGCTGCTCGGCATCCAGAATGCCGCCATACCAGGCTTCCGCGTGTTCGCGGTAATCCTTCAGGCACTTCTTGAAGTCGGCGATGATTGCCTGAGCATCAGGTTGCTTTGCTGTGAGGCCGCCAACGATCCCACCCATCAAAACGCTCATACAACCACCTCACTTTCCAGATGGGCCTTCAGCAGGCCGGTAAAATTTTCTTCCGTGAGCGGCGTCCGTTTTACAAAGCGCGCCACTTTTTGCTTCAGGTTCGATTCGGGGAATGAGAAGTACAGATCGGCATGTTCATCCAGCAACCACTGCATCATGTTGCCAATAATTGTCGACGGATTTTCGGCCATCAAACCATCCAGCAAATCCTTCGGCACTTCCCACCACGGCCAATCCTTCACCTTCGGCAACACCCGCGTCCCAACCTCCAGCGTCTGCCCATTAATCAGATACCGTTCAAACATCGGCAGTACTTCCCCAGCCTTCTCCCCAAGCCCCTTCAGAATCGGGTAGATATGCCGCCCATCCCAAAAGCGGAAGAACACCTCGGTCCCGTCGGGCATCTTCACCTGCGTCAGGCTGCGCAGGTGCTCGAACACCTCGTTCGGTTCGGCGCGTGAGACGGCCAGCCAACCCCAATCGAGCGCGTCGGTTTCGGCGATCCACGGCAGGAATGCCGAGTTCGGTTTGAGTTCGGTGACGTAGGGCATCACCGGTTGCCAAGTGGAGTAGGGCGTGCCGCCCCAGATTGGCAGGAGCTGGGCGGTGGGTTCGGTCAGGTACAGGGTTTTCAGCGCGTCGGCATCGCTTGCTGCGCTGATGATCAGGTACAGGCGCTCGCCGGTTTGCAGCGGCTGTTGTGCCAGCCAGTCCTTGGGTGTCAGTCGATCAGATGGCACAGGCACCTGCCTTGCATTTTTCGCATTCTTCGCAGAACGGCGCGTTGCGTTTTAGGGTGTTGATCTGGGCCGGGGTCAGGACCTGGCCGGCCTTGTCGGCGTCGGCCTGTTTCAGCACGCCGGGCATCAGCGGGGCGGCGCCGGTGCCGCTGCCGGGGCTGCCGCCGGAGTTGATGTTGATCGTCGGGCCGCTCATGGTCACGCCGCCGGCGTCGATCTTGATGAAGCTGCCGCCGCCGACCAGGGTCAGCTCGGCGCCGGCTTCGAGCACGACTTTCATGCCGCTGCTGAGGTGGATTTCCTGACCGGCATCAATGAACTGGCCGGTGCCGATCTTGATGTGCTGGTTGACGCCCACGGTCAGGTGGTCGTTGGCGCGGGCTTCGACTTTGCGGTCGGCGTAGACGGTGTGGTGTTCTTCGGCTTTGAATTCCGTGTAGCTGTTCTGCTCGACGGTGTCGTGGCGTTCGTTGCCGACGCGGATCTTCTGGTCGTGCTCGATGTTCTCGTCCCAGTCGCGCTGGGCGTGGAGGAAGATCTGTTCCTGGCCTTTCTTGTCTTCGATGCGCAGTTCGTTGTAGCCACCGCCACCCATCGAACTCAGGGTCTTGAAGGTGCTGCGGGTCTTGTTCGCCGGCAGATCGTACGGGACGGTGTTTTCTTTGTGGTACAGGCAGCCGCTGATCAGTGGCTGATCGGGGTCGCCTTCAAGGAAGGTCACCAGCACTTCCATGCCGATGCGCGGGATGGCGATGCCGCCGTACTGGGCGCCGGCCCAGGCGCTGGAGACGCGCAGCCAGCAACTGGTCTTGTCGTCGGCCTGGCCTTCGCGGTCCCAGTGGAATTGCACTTTGACGCGACCGTACTGGTCGCAGTGGATCTCTTCACCTTTGGGGCCGGTGACCACGGCGCTCTGGCTGCCGAGGATGCGCGGTTTCCGGTGGCGCAGCGGTGGGCGGTTGGGCACGTCCCACGGGGTCGCCTGAAAGCGGTTGCGATAGCCCTGATGGAAATCGTCTTTGAGGGCAGTGGTGTCGCTGGTCACCGATTCTTCCAGCACTTGCGGCTGCTTGCCTTCGTGGAGGACTTCGGTGAGCAGCCACAGGTCATTCCATTTGGCTTTCGGGTGTTCAGTCAGGGCAAGGAAATGACCGCTGACCAGCAGCGGTTGATCGCTCTTGCCTTCGGCGAGCTGGAAGTCGCTGCGGTGACGTTCGAGGGCGCGTTTGGCCAGATGCTTGCCGCGCTCGCGGTCGATGAAGCGGCCCGGGTAGTCGTAGTCTTCGAGGTCGGGCAGGGCGTCGCCACGGTTTTCGCTTTCCAGGGTCAGGCGCGGTTTTTCGAAATCGTAATCGCGGCGCGTGGTGCGGCTGGTGCGGGTCTCCAGGCGCAGGTCGAAACGCTTGATCACCGGGTTGCTGGCGACCATGCCGGAGTCTTGCTGGTAGGCCACTGGCTGGAGTTTCGGGAACACCGTCTGGTCATCGCCGAACACCAGCTTGTGCGCCGTGGCGCTGTGCTGGAAGTGGTAGTGAATACCTTCTTCCTCGCACAGGCGCTGGATGAAATGCAGGTCCGATTCATCGTATTGCACGCAGTAGATGCGCTCGGGATAGATCGAACCGGTCTTGAATTCGTAGGCGTTGCTTTGAATGCCGTGCTCTTCGAGAACCATGCCGATGATTTTCGGCACCGTGAGGTTCTGGAAAATCCGTTGGTTGACGCGGTGCGCCAGGTACGACAGTTGCGGGCGCAGGGTCACCGAATAGCGCGTCAGGCGCTTGCCGGAATCGCCCTGAGCGGCGCGGTAGATCTGGCCGTGGATGCCGCTGCCATCGGGCGACAGCTGCAGAAAGGCCGGTTTGTGCAGCAGGGTTTCGAGGTCCAGCGACGGCTGCTCACTGACCAGCTCCACCTCAAAGACAAAAGGCTGGCTGATGGCTTCCCGGCCGGTCAGGGTAAATACCTGAAAATCGGCGGAGAGCCCTTCGATGGTCAGGGCAAAGTGGGTTTCATTGGCCGGCGCGAACATCCCTTGTTCCTCGTGCTGTACAGCGGCGCTCGTCGACGGCCGCAAAAAAAGCGGCTCAACGTACGCGAAATTCTGGAGGGGCGTAAACAACATCGACCAGCAGGGCTGGTCGATGCTTGTAACGATCAGCCGTAATTAAACGACTGGAGCACGCCAGTCATCGGAACCCGAAGTACCGGATACTTCGTGGGTCCAGGTGATTTTACGGTAGGTGAACTGCACTTCTTCCAGGTGGGTGAAGTGCGAGTTGCCTGGATCCTGGCAGTTGTGCATTTTGTTGTTGATGGCGACGATGATCGCGTCTTCCAGTTTGGTGGTGTAGTAGTGCTCTTGAGTACCTTGAGCCGAAGTACGGTACCACTGGATAACGATTTCGCTCATGCGCTCGCCGGAGGTCAGAGCCGCTTGCAGCAGAGGCGAAGCCTTGTCGTAGACCTTGGTGATGATCACTGGCTTGTGAACGCGCTGACCGGTTGGCTGACCGGATTGTGGGTCACGCGGGATGATCACGTCGTGGCTGAAAGCCTGAACCATGACCTGGTCTTCGTGGCCTTCCTGGTAGGTGTTGCCAACGGAGTCGGCGGTGAAGGCGCCGGCAGTGATCAGGCCTTGTTTTTCGCCGGTAACCGACATGTACGCTGGTGTTGCCATGGGGTGCTCTCCTTGCGGATAAATTTAGGGTGCCCGGGGCGGAATCGCCCGGTGGGTGCCTGACTGTTATCAAGGAGCGTGCCAGGTTTGTCGAAGGCCCCGGTAGCCGGGGGTGGAGTGGCTCTAGCCTGCGGTTTGGCCGATGTTTTTTGCTGAATTGAGATGGAAAGTGCGCAACTTCTTGCGCAGTACTGCGCAAGAAGTTGCGCACTTGGCTGTAAGCCAGGCCAGTCAAGGCCTGCAGCGAGATGATCAGGTTTTTTTGGCGAACAAGTGCGCAAGAAGTTGCGCAGTAAGGCCAAGGGCCAGCGTCGAGCGTTGCGTCTTGTTGTCACGGTTGCGCTAGAGGCAACATTTGATTCTGTGGCGAGGGAGCTTGCTCCCGCTGGAGTGCGCAGCGCTCCTAAAACGAGGGCCGCTTCGCAGCCCAGCGGGAGCAAGCTCCCTCGCCACAGTCAGAGCGGTTTCAGGCCCAAAGCCTGGGCACACTCCTCAATCGAACGCCGCTGCGTCTGGGCATACAACTCCAGCTCATCAATGGTCGCACGCCCCAGCGCTTGCTCGAATGCCTGGCGGTTGGAATGTTCGCCATAGTGCGTCTGCGCAGCATCCCCAAGGTTCGACTGAAAAATCCCCGCCGCACTAACCGGCAGGAAATCTTCGTACACCAAGGGTTCAGCTTTCACATGACCCTCGCGGAGCAACTCCTCCAGCGATGCGGACGTTAGGCTACCCGCTGTCAGGCCTTTTTCGGTAGGGAAGTAGCGAAAATACGTCAGCTCCTGTTCGCGCATGCCTTCGATGCTGTCAGGAAATTCGCCAAAGTGCTGAGTCATCAGCTCGTTATAGCGTGCGGCGTTGCCTTCGTTGGGGAAGTCACCGAGTTCATCGCGGGCGGCATTCAACAGGCGGTCATACAGCGCCCGGCCCTTGGGCGTCAGCGCCGCGCCGCGTTGTTCGATCTCGCCGAAGCGCGCGCTGTGGCTGCCACGGGTGTTGTGCTGGTCGGTGAAAGTGATCGGCTCATCCAGCGCTTTGAAACTGGTCTGGCGCAGCAGGATGGGGCAGTGCCGACGCGGCGGCCCTTCGATTACCGCTTTCGGGGTGATGCCGTGCACCGGCATTTGCGCCTGAACCCTGTCGATGTCCAGCGTGCGCGGGGTCAGGTGATTGATATGCGGGCCTTTGAACGCCACCACATCGGCGATCAGACGGTGCTGGGCGCTAAGGGTCTGATACTGCGCGGCGGTGACGGTTGCGCTGTGATGCCAGCGAAAGGTCTCCAGGGCCTGCAGGACAAATTCCTCCGCTTCAGGCTCATTCAGCCCACCCGCTGACTCAGCCTGCTCGATCAGGTGCAATACAGCAGGGGTAAAGATCGATCGCTGATTCAGTACCGATTCGGCAAACGCGCGCAGCTCGGGATTCTCGATCAGTTCCAGACGCAGCAACGAAGTGAACACCCGAAACGGACTGACCTGCAGCGCCGCTTCATGCACCGCGCGAAACGCCGTGGAGTGCACCGGCACACCCGCCGGGGTCAAGTCGTAATAACCCACCGGTTGCATGCCCATCACCGCGAACAGCCGGGCGAGGGTCGCCAGCTCTTTGGCCGTGCCGACGCGGATGGCGCCGTGGCGCTCCATGTCCAGCCGTTGGATTTCACCGGTGCTGTCGAGCTGCCGTGCGATGTCCGGCTGAGCCGCCAGCACTTCGCGATTGGTCTGTTCCACCAGTTCCATCAGCGCGCCGTACAACGGCACTTCTTCGCGGTACATGTCGGACATCGCTTTGGAGAAGCGTTGGCGGATCAGGTCGGGGCTGACGAAAGGCTGCACGGTCATGAAAAAAATTCCTGCCACGGTCACGGTTTGGATGGAGGAAAAGATCGCAGCCTTCGCCGGCGGCGGCAAACGAAGAATCCTACGAACTTCATTCTGCCAACGACTGATCCACCAGTTCGATCCAGTGCATAACCTGCGTGCGCCCGGCGCCGGCCAGATGATTCTGACAACCGATGTTGGAGGTGACGATCAAGTCCGGGCGATCGCTTTCCAAGGCGTTGAGGCGGTTGTCGCGCAGTTGCCGGGCAAGGGTCGGTTGCGTCAACGAATAGGTGCCGGCCGAACCACAGCACAAATGCCCGTCCGGCACCGCCGTGAGGTTGAAGCCCAGCCGGGTCAACAGTGTCTCTACCGCGCCGCCGAGTTTCAGCGCGTGTTGCAAGGTGCAGGGGCAATGCACGGCGATCCGGCGTTGGCTGGCGGCGCACAGTTTCTCCAGGGGCTCCCGGGCCAGGATCTGTACCAGATCCAGCGTCCGTTCGCTGATCTGCCGCGCCTTGTCGGCGTAGCGCGGATCCTGTGCCAGCAAATGCCCGTAATCCTTGATGAACGCGCCGCAACCGCTGGCCGTCTGCACGATGGCTTCCGCGCCGTTTTCCAGGTGCGGCCACCACGCGTCGATGTTCTGCCGCGCGCGGTCGAGGCCCTTGGCCTGGGCGTCGAGGTGATAGTCCAGCGCGCCGCAGCAACCGGCCTCGGCCACCGGCGTCACGCTGATCCCCAACCGATCGAGCACCCGCGCCGTCGCATCATTGGTGTTCGGCGACAGGCCCGGTTGCACACAGCCTTCGAGCAACAACACCCGCCGCGCATGGCGCGGAGCAGGGCGTGTGCCAGACGCTGGCGAGCGCTGGGGCAATTTGCTTTCGAACAGGCGCGGCAGCAAAGGCCGGAACGTCGTGCCGACCCGCAACAAGCCCTTGAACACCCCGGGGTTCGGCGCCAGTGCGCGCAGACCCTCGCGTAACAAGCGCTGGGCGGCTGAGCGCGGCACCGCCTGATCGACCACCGCCCGTCCGATATCCAGCAGGTTGTGATAGTCGACACCGGAAGGGCAGGTGGTTTCGCAGTTGCGGCAGGACAGGCAGCGATCCAGATGCAGTTGTGTCTGCTCGGTAGCGGGAGCGCCTTCAAGCACTTGCTTGATCAGATAGATGCGCCCGCGCGGCCCGTCAAGCTCATCGCCGAGTAACTGATAAGTCGGGCAGGTGGCGTTGCAAAAACCGCAATGCACGCAGGTACGGAGGATTTTTTCCGCCTCGGCCGCGCGCGGCAGTTGTCGGGACTCTTCGCTGAGGGTGGTTTGCATGGCTAGAACTCCGCGTACATCCGGCCGGGGTTGAACAGCCCTTGCGGGTCGAGTTGCGCCTTGAGTTGCCGGTGATAACGCATGAGCGTCGGGACTAGCGGCTGGAACGGCGTGTCGCTGGCACCATGGGTAAAGCAGGTGGCGTGCCCGCCGAGTTCCTGGGCGAGAATCTGAATGTGTTGGTGATCGGATTTCAGCCAGCGTTGCGCGCCGGCCCAGTCGAGCAACTGCTGGCCGGGCAAGTCCTGCGGCCCGAGATTGTTCGGCAGCGACAGGCGCCACAGCGGCAGGCCTTCGTCGAAAAAGCTCAGGCGTTGCTCGTTCAAGTCGCGCCAGAACGTTGAACTCAGGGGCTCGCCGCCGAGCCGTTGATGCGCGGCGGTAACCGAGCCTTCGCCGCCCTCAAGGCGCAGATACAGGCTTTGCCCGTCATGGCAGGCGCCGCTGATCGGCAACGGTTGCTGGCTCCACTCGGCCAGTCTGGTCAGCGCCCGCGCGCAATCGATATCGAGGCGGATACTCAGGCACTGGCGCGGTTTCGGCAGGACTTTCAGCGAAACTTCGGTCAGCACGCCGAGGCAGCCGAAACTCCCGGTCAACAGGCGCGAGAGGTCGTAGCCGGCGACGTTTTTCATCACCTCGCCACCGAAGCGCAGGTGCTCGCCGAGGCCGGTGATAACCCGGGTGCCGAGGACAAAATCGCGTACCGAACCTGACCATGGCCGCCGTGGCCCGGACAGTCCGCTGGCAATCATCCCGCCCACCGTGGCGCTGTCGCCGAAGGCCGGCGGCTCACAGGGCAGCATCTGCCCGGCCGCGTCGAGCGCCGCGAGCAACTCGCGCAACGGCGTGCCGGCGCGCACGCTGACCACCAGTTCCGTCGGTTCATAGCGCACGATGCCGCGATGCGCGCGGACGTCGAGCACTTCACCGGCCACTTCGCGGCCGAGAAACGCCTTGCTGTTGCCGCCCTGAATCTTCAGCGGCGTGGCGTTGGCCCGGGCCTGGTTGACCTGATCGAGCAGCGCGCTGCTGGCGTCGAAATCAGCCATCAGAAACGCTCCAGTTCGGGGAATGGCAGTTGTCCGGCATGAATGTGCATCGCGCCGAATTCGGCGCAGCGGTGCAGGGTGGGGATGTTCTTGCCGGGGTTGAGCAAGCCTTGCGGGTCGAACGCGGCTTTTATCGCGTGGAACAGGGTCAGCTCAGCGCTGTTGAACTGCGCGCACATCTGATTGATTTTCTCGCGGCCGACCCCGTGTTCACCGGTGATGCTGCCGCCAACCTGCACGCACAGTTCGAGAATCTTCCCGCCTAACGCTTCGGCGCGATGCAGTTCGCCGGGCTGGTTGGCGTCGAACAGAATCAGCGGGTGCATGTTGCCGTCGCCGGCATGAAACACGTTGGCCACGCGCAAGCCGTATTCGGCGCCGAGGCGGGCGATGCCGTGCAACACGCCGGGCAATTCGCGGCGCGGGATGGTGCCGTCCATGCAGTAGTAATCCGGCGACAAGCGGCCAATCGCCGGAAAGGCGTTTTTGCGCCCGGCCCAGAAGCGCACGCGCTCGGCTTCATCGCGGGCCTGCCGCACTTCGCTGGCGCCGGCCTCGAGCATGACCTCGCGCACCCGCAGGCAATCGTCGTGGACATCGGCTTCGACGCCATCGAGTTCGCACAACAGAATCGCCTCGGCATCAACCGGGTAACCGGCGTGAATGAAGTCTTCAGCGGCGCGGATCGCCAGGTTGTCCATCATTTCCAGGCCCCCGGGAATGATCCCTGCGGCAATGATATCGGCCACGGCGCGGCCAGCCTTTTCCACCGAGTCGAAACTGGCCAGCAAGACTTTGGCGACCTGCGGTTTGGGCAGCAATTTGACCGTGACTTCGGTGATGATCCCCAGCAAGCCTTCGGAGCCGGTAAACAGCGCCAGCAAATCGAAACCCGGCGAGTCGAGGGCCTCGCTGCCCAGCGTCAGACGTTCGCCCTCGATGGTCAGCACTTCGATTTTCAGCAGGTTGTGCACGGTCAGGCCGTACTTGAGGCAATGCACGCCACCGGCGTTTTCCGCGACGTTACCGCCGATCGAGCAGGCGATCTGCGACGACGGATCCGGCGCGTAATACAGGCCGAATGGCGCGGCCGCCTGGGAAATCGCCAGATTGCGCACCCCGGGCTGAACCCGCGCGGTACGGGCCGCCGGGTCGATGTGCAGAATATTGTTGAAACGCGCCATCACCAGCAGCAGGCCTTTTTCCAGCGGCAGCGCACCGCCCGACAACCCGGTGCCAGCACCCCGGGCAACCACCGGCACGTTGTGTTGATGGCAGAGCTTGAGCAGGGCCTGCACCTGATCGAGCCGTCGGGGCAGGGCGACCAGCATCGGCGTGGTGCGGTAGGCGGAGAGACCATCGCACTCGTACGGTTTGAGTTCGTCTTCGCGCCAGAGCAGGTCGAGATCCGGGAGGGCGCGCTGCAGGGTTTTCAGCAACTCGGCCTTGTTCACCTCCGGTAGCGGGCCATCGAGGCGTTCGTCGTAGAGAATGTTCATTTCGACCTTCCGAATCTTTATCGCCAAGAGGGCTTTTTGTGGCGAGGGAGCTTGCTCCCGCCGGGCTGCGCAGCAGACCTGAGATCGATACTGTGGCGGGGCAGGCTAGTCGCATGCGCTGGAGCAGGGCCGCTTCGCGCCCCAGCGGGAGCAAGCTCCCTCGCCACAGTGCCAGCGGTGGGTTTCATCGCTGGTTTCCCAGAAACTCCCGATACAACCGTGCGGTGTTCCCCGGTTGTTCAACCATCGGCATGTGTCCGACACCGTCCCACACTTCGACCCGCAGATTGGCGATGCCCTTGCTCCACACCGGCACGCTGCTGACGTCGATCAAGCGGTCCTTGCGCCCCCACAGCAGCAGCGCCGGGCATTTGATCTCGGCCAGTTTCGGCTCCATGGGTGGGCTGGCGCGAAAGTCGCGGAAGATCTCTTCCAGTTCATCACGCTGGCGTTCGTATCGCTGGGCGATGGCGTCCAGCACCAGCCCGGGCACCCACGGCGGCGAGGCCATGGTCATCGCATAAAACTGGCGGAACTCTTCCCGGGAGTTGATCAGGAACGGGTTATGCCCACGGGCGAGGTGGCGCTCCATGTCGCTGGCCTGCGGTGCAGTGACGCCGGCCGGGTCGATCAGCGCCACCGAGGCGATCCGCTCCGGGTAAGTTGCTGCCAGCCATGCCGCGATGTAGCCACCCATCGAGTTGCCGATCACGTGGACTTTCTCCACGCCGCACACGTCCAGCAGCTGGATCATGCGCTTGGCCTGCAGCGCAATGTCGTAGCCGCCACCGGCCTTGAACCCGGTTTCCCCATGACCGGCGATGTCCGGAATGATCACCCGGTACTGGCGGACAAAATGCCTGGCGAAGCGCAGCCACAGATTCTTCTCGGCGCTGTAGCCGTGCAGCATCAGGATCGCGCTGGCTGCTTCATAGGGACCACCCTGCCAGGTCGAGACGGTCATTTCGGCAATCGGCACCTCGATTTTGTGCAACTTGTACAACTTGGCCTCGAGCGCCGTGCTGAGGTCGTACAACCAATGCCCGACCGCCGGGTAACTCAACCAGCTCCAGGCCACGAAAACCGCGAGAGCGACAAACAGCACAAGCATCGACGTCTTCCTTTTACGTGTTCAGGACAGAATGTGGTCAGCCGGTTTCAGCGTCCGGGTCAACCGGTAGTAGCTGAAACTGAAGCCCGGAAATATCGCGATCACATGACCGCTCTTGCTCTGATACCAACTGTGACAGCCGCCGGACTTCCACACCGTGCGTTCCATCTCACGGTGGATCATTGCAGTGTAGGTACGTTCCGCTGCGGGGCGCACTTCGATGCTGCGCAGGCCTTTTGACTGCAGCGTGTGGATGCAGTCGAGGATGTAATTCATCTGCGCTTCGATGATGAACAGCGCCGAGGTATGCCCGATGCCGGTGTTCGGGCCGGTGACGATAAACAGGTTGGGAAAGTCCGGCAGGCTGGTGCCCAGGTAGGCGCGCGGGTACTGCGCCCAGACATCCTTGAGTTGCACGCCGTGCCTGCCGGTCACCGGATAGGAGACCACGCCGTCGGTGGCGTCGTAGCCGGTCGACCAGATAATCAGATCGACATCGATGTGCTGGCCGTCCGTGGTGGTGATCCCGGTTTCAGCGAGCGAGGCGATGCCTTGTTCGCGGCTGTGCAACGTGACATTGGGCCGGGTCAGCGCCGGGTAATAGGTGCTGGACAGCAGGATGCGCTTGCAACCGATGGTGAAGTCCGGTGTGAGTTTTGCGCGCAATATTGGGTCCGGCACCTGTTGCTTGAGAAAGCGCAGGGCCTGGCGCTGGACCAGGTGAATCGCCGGTTTCGAATATTTGAAGGCGATGACCCGGGTTTCGAATTGCCAGTAGAGCAGCCAGCGCAGCAGCTTGTAAGCCGGTTTCACCCCCAGCAGCCAACGCTGGAAAGGCCCGAATGTGCGATCGGCGCGCGGCAGCACCCAATGTGGCGTGCGCTGGAATACGTGCAATTGCTCGACTTCGGCGGCAATCGCCGGAATCACCTGGGCGGCACTGGCGCCGCTGCCGACGATGGCCACGCGTTTACCGCGGTAGTCGTAGCTGTGATCCCAATTGTTGGTATGAAAAGTCTTGCCTTCAAAGCGATCCTGGCCGGGGAAGGGCGGGATCACCGGTTGGCTCAACGGCCCGGAGGCGTTGATCACGAACTGCGCGTAGAAAATCCCTTTGCTGGTGTGCACCGCCCAGCGCTGTTCGGCATCGTCCCATTCGATGCGTTCGACGTTGGTTTGCAGCTCCACGCGCTCGCGCAGGCCGAAGCGCTCGATGACGTGTTCGGTGTAGTGATGCAATTCGGCCTGGGCGGCGAACATCTGTGTCCAGGGAAATGGCGCGAACGACAACGAATAAAGCGGCGACGGCACATCCACCGCCGCACCGGGGTAGGTGTTCTGGCACCATGTGCCGCCGAAGAAGTCCCTTCTTTCCAGCAAGCGAAAATCGTCGATTCCGGCCTTGAGCAAGTTAACCGCCGCACATTGGCCGCCAAATCCGCTGCCGATGATCAACACTCGGTAGGTCTGCATGGGCCTCCTTCTTATAGTCGTTTTTCCGTTTTCGTCCTTTCAGGTATAGCTAAAAATTTGCCCTGTGCGCGACGGCGATGGCGCGGTATTCAGCGGCTGGCCGGTGATAGCTATTTAACGGCTGCCTGTTAGACTTCCAGCACATCCGTCTGACGGTGTGCGCAGGTTCCGTTGAGTGGTCGAGGCCCTTATGCGAAACAAGGGGGGAAAGGGACTTTCATTGGCCAGGAGGCTTTATACATCGCGAACCCTCGGGCTGGTGCTGGGGCTGTTGTGCGTGAGCGCGGCGATGTACCCGCTAGACCCGCCGCTGTGGGTCTGGGCGTTGATGCTGTTCAATGGCCTGCTCTGGCCGCACCTGGCGTTTCAATGGGCCCGTCGTGCCAGCGTTCCTTACCATGCGGAACACCGCAATCTGTTGGTTGATGCCTTTATGGGCGGCTTCTGGGTCGCCGCCATGCAGTTCAATCCGCTGCCCAGTGCCACCACCATTTCGATGATGGCGATGAATAACGTCGCCATCGGCGGATTACGTTTTCTCGCCGCAGGCCTGGCGGCGCAGATCCTCGGTATCGGCGTCGGCCTGGTGGTTTTCGCCCCGGCGTTCATCCCGCAAACTTCGCCTCTGCAGCTTTATGCCTGCCTGCCGTTGCTGATGCTGTACCCGCTGGCACTGGGCTGGATCTGCTTTCGCCAAGCCTACACGCTGGGCCTGCACAAGCGTGAGCTACTGGCCCTGAGTCGCACCGACAGCCTCACCGGACTGCTCAATCACGGCGCGTGGAAGGATCAACTGGAAATCGCCTTTCAACGTTGCCGCCGGCAGCAGCAGGGCGCAGCGATCGCGTTGATCGACATCGATCACTTCAAGGCGATCAACGACACCTACGGGCATGTGGCGGGTGACATCGTGCTGCGCCAGTTGAGCAAAATGCTCAAGCAGAACCTGCGCGCTGCGGACGTCGCCGGGCGCTATGGCGGCGACGAGTTTTGCGTGATCCTGCCTGACCTGCCGCTGTTCAATGCCGCGCAGGCCATGGAAGCCTTGCGCGAGCGTTTCGCCACCCTGGGTTACGAGCAGAACCCGGCGCTCAAGGTCAGTCTGAGCATTGGTCTGGCGGCTTACGAACCAGCACACGGCGACGCGACCCGTTGGCTCAATGATGCGGATCAGGCGCTGTACGAGGCCAAGGCGAGCGGGCGCAATCGGGTGATCTGCAACAGTGATGATCTGCCGAAGCAGGAACTGCTCGATTCGGTCTGACTGCCCAGCACAATTTCCTCCTACAGGTGTTCGGTGTCGGCCGCAGAGATGTCGCATCCGGTATAGAGCCTTGCGTCGATGTCAGGTACGGTTCAATTCCCCCCGACGCGAAACAAGGATCGATTCATGACGTTCTCATTTTCCCGCTCGCTGCTGGCCGCCAGCCTCGGCCTGTCCCTCGTCCTCAGCTCCGCCAGCGCCTTCGCCGAACCGCACAAGCAAGTGCTGGCGGATGCCGAGCAGTATCAGCCCGAAGCCCTGAAACTGCTGGAACGGCTGGTCAACATCGACTCCGGTTCCGGTTATGAACCGGGCCTGAAACAAGTCAGCGAGATCGCCATCGATGAGCTGAAGAAGCTCGGCGCCACCATCGAACTGGTGCCCAATACCCCGGAAAAATCCAACCACGTGTTGGCGACCTTCAAGGGCACCGGCAAGGCGAAAATCCTCTTGATGGCGCACATGGACACGGTGTTCAAGGAAGGCTCCGCCGCCGAGCGCCCGTTCCACATCAAGGACGGCCGCGCCTACGGGCCGGGGGTGATGGACGACAAGGGCGGCATCGTCGCCGGGATCTACGCGCTGAAAATTCTGAAGAACCTCGACTTCAAGGACTATGCGCAAATCACCTTCCTGCTCGACGCCAGCGAGGAAACCGGCTCCGACGTCGCCACCGACCTGATCAAGAAAACCGCCAAGGCTCACGACGTGACCCTCAACCTCGAACCGGGGCGTCCGGCCGATGGTCTGGTGGTGTGGCGCAAAGGCAGCGCGACCGCGCTGGTCGAGGTCAAGGGTAAGGCGGCACATGCCGGAGTCGCGCCGGAACTGGGGCGGAACGCGGCGATGGAAGCGGCGCACCAGATTCTGCAACTGGGCAAACTCGGCGACGAAGCGAAGAAAACCACCATCAACTTCACCGTGCTCCAGGCCGGTGATCGCACCAACGTGATCCCGGATCACGCCACCGCCAAGGCTGACGTGCGTGCGGCGGTGCCGGAAGAGTTCGACCGGATCGAGAAAGACCTGGCGCGAGTGTCGCAGGACAAGCTGATCGCTGAAACCGAAGTCACCACCAGCCTCAAACGCGGACTGCCACCGATGCCGCAGACGGCAGAGTCGGATCGCTTGATGGCCATGGCGCAAGGGATTTACGGCGAGATCGGCCGCAAGCTGACCGAAGAGGGCAGTGGTGGCGCGGCGGATGCCAGCCTGTCCGCCGGCGTGGGCACACCGACGCTGGACGGTTTCGGGATTGTCGGCGGCAATATTCATACGCCTGAGGAATACGCCGAAGTGGCGAGCGTGGCGCCGCGGATTTATCTGTTGTCGCGGATGATCATGGAATTGGCCAAGCGCTGACTCCCTCGGATTGGCGGAGCTGCAACTGACGCCTTCGCGAGCAAGCCCGCTCCCACAATGGATCTGTGCCGAACACCAATGCTGTGTTCACTGAAGATCCACTGCGGGAGCGGGCTTGCTCGCGAAGGCGGCGGGCCAGGCTAAATGGGTGTTGAATGTGCCGACGTCATCGCGAGCAGGCTCACTCCTACATGGGATCCGTGTTCAACACCAAAGCGGTGTTCACTGAAAGATCCACTGTGGGAGCGGGCTTGCTCGCGAAGGCGGCGGGTCAGGCTAAATGGGTGTTGAATGTGCCGACGTCATCGCGAGCAGGCTCACTCCTACATGGGATTTGTGCCGAACACCCATGCTGTGTTCACTGAAGATCCACTGTGGGAGCGGGCTTGCTCGCGAAGGCGGCGGGTCAGGCTAAATGGGTGTTGAATGTGCCGACGTCATCGCGAGCAGGCTCACTCCTACATGGGATCTGTGTTCAACACCCATGCTGTGTTCACTGAAGATCCACTGTGGGAGCGAGCCTGCTCGCGAAGAGGCCAGTCCTGACCGCAGCTTATTCCTTGACGCTCATGTATTCCTTCGCCCACAGAATGTAATCCTCAGGCTGGGTATAGGTGTGCGTCAGCTCGGTGGCGCTCAGGTCCGAGGCCTGGGTGAAGATCTGGCGTTGTTCGCGCAGGCTGTCGTAGGTCGCCTTGATCGCGGCGAAGTAGGCGCCGTGGCCGTCGATGGTCACGCGCACCCCGAGTTCGGCCAGGCGCTTGTCGTCGCGCAGCGCCGGGTTGCCGTAGGTCACCAGCATCAGCGGGACCGTCAGGTGTTCGGCGATTTGCTCGAGCTGATCGAAGTCCTGCACCCCGACCATGCAGATGCCGTCGGCACCGGCGGCCTGATACTGCTTGGTGCGGCTGATGATTTCCTGATTCGGCAGAATCCCGGCATTGGTGCGGGCGATGATTGCCATTTCCGAATCGACCCGGGCTTCCAGCGCCGCGCGGATCTTGCCGACGCCTTCGGCGACCGAGATCAGGTCGGTGGACTTACGGCCGAATTGCGCCGGCAGCAGGGTGTCTTCGATGGTCAGGGCGGCGACGCCGGCGCGTTCCAGTTCGACGATGGTGCGCATCACGTTGAGGGCGTTGCCGTAACCGTGGTCGGCGTCGGCGATCACTGGCAACTGGGCAACGCGGCCGATGCGGGTGGCCTGTTCGGCGAACTCGCTGAGGGTGATCAGGGCAAAGTCGGGGGCGCCCAGCACCTGCAACGAGGCCACGGAGCCGCCGAGGATCCCCACTTCAAAACCCAGGTCTGCGGCAATGCGCGCGGACATCGGGTCGAACACCGAGGCGGTGTGGTAGCAGGTGTCGGAAGCCAGCAATTGACGGAAGTTACGGCGCAAATCTTGATGGGAAAGCCTGGTCATACGAGTTCCACCAATACAAAGGAATGGAACGGCTTGAGCAAAGGTGTCAACGCCGAAGAATGAAAAGGCTATCACGCGAATGGGTCAAGGTTCATGACGAATTTGCGAGTGAGGCGTTGATGAAGGATCCAGCGGCTGAAAGGTTTCATCGGCAGTCAGCGGATTTTCACTGGCTAAACCGCAGATCAGGCCGCTACCGCCTGTTGCTGTTGCCTCGGCAGCAGCACGGCGCGCACCGAATTGCCCGGTTGCAGTTGCAGGCGCTTTGCGGTGAGGCGATCGACCACCAGGGTATTGCCGACCAGACGACCGGGGGCCACGGTGATGCGGCAGTTCTCCAGGCGCCGGTTGTGGATCAGCCACAACGGTGCCTGATCGTCCGGCGTGCCGAGACTCAGGGTCAGCGCCAGGCTGTCGCGCACGGTACGAATGTTGCTGATCGGTGCTTCGATCACCGGGCCACCGTCGAAGATGTCGATGTAGCCCTTATGCACAAATCCTTCTTCGCGCAGGATCTTCAGCGCGGGCTCGGTATTGGGATGCGCCTGGCCGATGGCCGCCTGTGCCTGTTCGGTAAGCATGCAGGTGTACAACGGCTGGCGCGGCATCAGTTCGGCGATGAACGACTTGTTGCCCAGACCCGATAAGTGGTCGGCATGGCTGAAGTCCATCTGGAAGAAGTGCCGGCCCAGACTGTCCCAGAACGGCGAGCAGCCGAGTTCATCGGCACTGCCACGCAGTTCGGCGATCATCCTCTCGCCAAACAGTTGCGGAAATTCGGCCACGAACAGCAGCCGCCCGAGCGACAGCAGCCGGCCATTGTTGCCATGGCGTTGCTCATGCTGAAGGAACAGCGAACACAGTTCCGACTGGCCGGTCAGCTCGTTATTGAGAAACAGTGTGGGGATCTGCCGCGAAATGCCCAGATCCGGTGCCGAACTCACGGTCAGGCCGACTCGGTAGTTGTACCACGGCTCGCGCAGGCCTACCGCGCCGGTCAGGGCGCTGACGCCGACCACCCGCAGGTCGTCATCTTCAAGCACGAACAGATAATCGGCGTCGGCCCGTTCCACTTGTCCGGAAAACGCGCGCTGGGCCCAACGCACCCGGTGGGCGAGGCGATCCTCATTGGCCGGGAGGGTGGTGAACCCCGGGCCGGCCTGTTGAACCAGAGTCATCAGTGCTGGCAGGTCGCTGACTTTGACCGGACGGACGATCATGCGGTAACTCCTTGTACGCGCCGGTTCGGGCACTGTCGTTGGGTATGCAACCGGGCGCGGTTCACAGGGCGGTCAGCCTGATCGTGCAGCCATCGGTGACCTTCAGCGCCGCGCACAGGGCCGGCGTCAGCGACAGCGGTTGATCGGGCTGGTAATCCAGTTCGGCGACGATGGCCCGGAAACCGTGCAGCGCGTCGTTGCTCAGCAGGTAATGGCCGCGGGCGTCGATCTGCGCCTGCTCGCGCACGCTGGCTGTCTTGCTGTGGGCGATAGAACGGATGTTCGCGGTGCGCGCATACAGGGTCGGACCGGCGTCGAACAGGTCGATGTAGCTGTTGGTTTCAAAGCCTTCGCGTTCGAGGATGTCGAACGCTTCCTGGCCGTCCGGGTGAATCCGGCCGATGCATTCCTGCGCTGCCGGAGGCAGCATCGGTACGTAAATCGGGTATTGCGGCATCAGTTCGGCGAGAAACGTGCGGCTTTGCAGACCGCACAGGCGTTCGGCCTCGACGTAGGGCAGGTCGAAGAAGTGTTTGCCCAGTGCGTCCCAGAACGGCGAATGACCGTTCTCATCGCTATAGCCGACGATCTCGGTGATCACCGCATCGGCAAAGCGTTGTGCGTGAGCGGCGATGAACAGCAGGCGTGCCCGCGACAGCAATTCGGAAAAGGCGCTGCGCACCAGTGCGTTGTCGATGTGAAACCCGCGCAATAGCGTGTGTCCGCTGAGGTCGTGACACAGTGACAACGCCGGCACCCCGTGCTCGATGTTCAGTTCCCGCGAAGCACTGGTGAAGTGGCGATTGCGCAAGCTGTAGAACGGTTCGTTGAAACCGGCCGTGGCGAGGATCTCCGAGCAACCGACCAGCCGTTGAGTGTCGAGGTCTTCCAGCACGAAGAAGTAGTTCTCCGGGCCTTGCGCCTGAATGTCGTTGTCGAACGAGGCACAGGAGCCGGCGATTTTTTCGCGCAGGCGTTCGCTGTCGTCAGGCAGCGACGTGACGCCGACCAGGCTGTCGCGGGCCAGCTGCTGCAATTGCGTCAGGTCGGTTGTCTCGACTGGGCGTAAGACCAGCATGGATGCACTCCTGTATCAAAGGGTCCGGTGATCCCCACCGAACCTGACTATCACTGTCGGTTGCCACGCTTTAAAGCGGCGGTCGCCTGATTTGATGTCAGACGCCGCTCTTTTTCTTGTCAGCCATTGCTCGGGTCAGGCAGCGCTGTGCTGGCGCCGAGCTTGTTCAGGAAGAACAGGTACACCAGACCCAGCGCAATCCAGATCAGCCCGAGTTTCTGCGCATCGACGCCCATGTTGTACATGATGGCGGCGACGATGATGAAGCCGATCACCGGGCAGATCAGATGGCGTACGACCTGACCGGACTTCTGCCGACGCCAGTAGTAGTTGATCACTGTCAGGTGCAGCAGCATGAAACCGCTGAGGGCACCGAAGTTGACCAGCGAGGTCAGGGTGTCGACCGAATTGATGAACAGGTAGCAGATCACCAGCGACAGCACCGCCACCAGATAAATGCTCAGGTACGGGGTGTTGTGCTTCGGGTGCACCTTGGCCAGGACTTTTGGCAACTTGCCATCGCGGGCCATGCCGAACAGCAGGCGCGACACTGCCGCTTGCGAGGTGATCGCTACTGCGACACCCCAGGCCAGCGCGGTCGCCACCCCGGTCAGGGTGGCCAGCCAGCTGCCAGCGGCGATTTCGGCGATTTCATAGAACGCGGTGTCGGCGGACTTGAAGCCCATGCCGGCGGCCAGATCGGTGGCGATCCAGGTCTGTACGACGAAAATCACGCCCATCACCACCAGCGTGATCAACGCTGCGCGGCCGACGCTGCGGCCCGGATCGCCTTTGATTTCTTCGGCGAGGGTCGAGATCGCATCGAAGCCAAGGAACGACAGCACGGCAATCGACACCGCTTGCATCAGCAGGGCGAAATTGAACGTTTCCGGGTGATACAGCGGCGCCAGGGTCAGCTCGCCGTTGCCGCCACCGTTGTGCAAAGCGTTCCAGGCATAGAACAGGAAAATCCCCAACACCACCAGCTGTGCCAGCAGGAAGATGATGTTCATCCGTGCGGTGAAGGTGATGCCGCGCAGGTTGACGAATGTCGCGCTGACCAGAAACGCCAGAATGAAGCCGACCTTCGGAATGTCCGGGTACAGATGGTTGAGGGCCATCGCCGCGTAGACGTACAGCAGCGGTGGAATCAGCAGGTAGTCGAGCAGCATCAGCCAGCCGGCGATGAAACCGACGTGTTGATTGAGGCCGCGTTGTGCGTAGGAATACACCGAACCGGCGATCGGAAACGCCTTGGCCATGCTGCCGTAGCTCAGCGCGGTGAACAGCATCGCGACCATGCCGATGATGTAGGCCAGCGGCACCATTCCGGGCGCCTCGGCATTCACGTAGCCATACACGCCGAAGGGGGCGATGGGGATCATGAAGATCATCCCGTACACCACCAGGTCGGTCAGTGTCAGGCTACGTTTCAACTCCTGTTTGTAGCCGAACTCTTCTATTTCCATGAAGCGCAACTCCTTGTCAGCCTATCCAGCGTTTTAGTTGTTATGTCGATCCATCGTTACAGCGTCAGCAGTCTTGCAGCATTCTTTACAGCAGCGGCGCCAGGCGCTCGGCCCACAACGATACCGCTTCGGGGCTGCGCAGCAGGTCGTTGCGCACCTCGATCAACACCGATTCCAGCCCCCGGGCATCGCCGTGCACTGGCACGGTCATGTCGCCCAGCGGATCAACCCGGTACGGCTGGTTGCCCGCGACGTTCAACGGGTGCTGGCCGAGGCCATCGATCACCCGTTGCGCATAGGCGCCGGCCTGACCGAACAGCACGCCGACTTCCAGCGGGCGCGGCTGGCCGTAATACACCGGGGTAAAACTGTGAATCCCCACTACCCGCACCGCCTGGCCTTGTGCAACGCGCTGGTCGATCAGGGTCTGCAGCCGGGCGTGAAACGGTTTGAACAGGGTCTGGCGCCGGTATTCGCGCGTGGCTTCGTCCAGCTCGCGGTTACCCGGCACCTGATAAATCTCGCTCTGCGCCGGAATGCTGTCGGGCGCATGCCGGGGCCGATTGAGGTCGATCAGCAGCCGTGAATAGTTGGCGCTCAACAGCGTTGCCCCGAGTGTCTCCGAGAGCTTTTCGGCCAGTTGCAATGCGCCGATGTCCCAGGCGATGTGCTCGCGCGCGGCTGCATCGTCCAGGCCCAGATTGTTCAGGGCCTCGGGGATGTAGCGGCTGGCGTGCTCGCACACGAGGATCAACGGATGCGATGAATCTTCGCGGCTCAGGTTGTAGACCGGGCGGGTGTACAACCCCAGCTCGGCGGATTCAGTACAGGCGTGCATAGTGCTCACACAGGTCAGCGGGCGAGAGCTGTTCCGTCAGCGCCAGTTCCTCGGTTTTAAGGGCGTGGTACGTGTCGAGCAACGGCTTGGGCAGCCATTGATTGAAGGCTGCACTGTCACGCAGGCAATCCAGCGCCTGGGCCAGCGAGGCGGGCAGGGCCACAATGCCCCGGGCCTTGCGTTGCTCGTCGTTGAGTGAATCGGGAATTTCATCGGTGATCGCGTTCAGCGCCAGACGCTGTTCGATGCCCAGCCGGCCGGCAATCAGCAGCGCGGCCATTGCCAGATGCGGCGAGGCGGTGGCGTCCATGGCGCGGAATTCCAGGTTGTACTGCGCCGCCACGGATTTGCCGCCCAGGCTCACGGTCGGACAAATGCGCAGCGCCGCTTCACGGTTCTGCTGCCCCAGACACGCATAGGACGCGCTCCAGTGGTGTGGCTGCAAACGCTCGTACGACACCGGTGTCGGCGCGGTGAACGCACACAGCACCGGCAGGTAATGCAGGATCCCTGCGGCCCAATGCTGGCCGAGGGTCGACAGACCGTTGCTGGTGCCGGCGTCGTAGAGCAGTGGCAGACCTTGCAGGTCGAGCAGGCTGATGTGCAGGTGCACGCCGTTGCACACCGCGTCAGCCTTGGTTTTCGGCGCGAAACTGACGTCGACGCCCATTTGTCGGGCGATTTCGCGGGTGATCTCGCGCACGTTGACCGCACGATCCGCCGCCGCCACGCCGAGGGTCGGCCGGCAGGTGATTTCGTATTGGTGCTTGCCGTATTCGGGCAGGAACATTTCCGGCTCAACGCCACCCGCGCGCAGCGCGCTGAGCAGCCAGCCGCCGAACTCGGCCCCCTGACGCTGGGCTTCGAGGGAAAACGCCAGATGCTCGGCGAAGCCGGCATGCAGGTTGAATTCGTGTTCGAACGCCGCGTTGACCTGCAAACCGAGGTCGTCGCGATAGCGCTCGATTTCATCGCGCAACAACGTGCGCGGGCAAGCGCTCCACGGCCGGCCATCGGTCTCGCGGATGTCGCCATGGATGAAGTCCAGCGCCGGTGCTGCGGCGTCCGGGCCATTACCGACCGTCACGCGACTGGCCAGATCGGGAATCAACCGCAAATCACCATAAGCGCCCCATGGGTTGGTCGAGGCGATGATGTCCTGAGGCGTCAGTGCGCTGTTGGCTGGCACCCAGCCGCACCCGGCCGCTTGATAATGTTCCAGCTGATCGGTGGGAAACGAGCGGCCACGGGTGATGCCGATCAGGTCGGTGGTGACGATGGTGGTCATCGGCAACGGCGTCAGGCGCTCACTCATGGACGCATCTCCTGCAAGCGGCCGAGCACGGTTTGTGTGTCAGTGATCCAGCAGTAACCCTTGATCGCGTTCAGGCAGGCGTCATGCCGCGCCGGGGTGTAGGTGGCGCAGGCGTCTTCGACCAGCGTCACCAGATAGCCACGGTCGGCGGCATCCCGCACGGCCATGTCGACGCACTGGTCGGTGACGATGCCGGCAATGATCAGGTGGCGGGTTTCGAGGTTACGCAGGACGTAATCGATGTTGGTCGAGTTGAACACCCCGGACGAGGTTTTCGGCAACACGATTTCGTTTTCCACCGGGGTCAGGTCGTCGATGATCCGCGCCTGGGTGCTGCCCTTGGGCAAGTGCATGTCCGACAGTTTGTGATCCAGCGAGCGGTCGCGACCGTCGGCGGTCAGGCTTTCGATAATCGTGTGCAGCACATTCTGCCGCGCTTCGCGAAAGGCACTGAGCAAGCGGCGCTGGTTGGGCACCACCTGCATGTGCGCGCGGGTCAGGAAATACTCGGCATCCGGGCCGTTCAGGTGCGGGTCGAACTGCGGTTCGAGCCAGGCACGCTGCATGTCCACCAGCAACAGAGCGGTGTGACCGGTGACGAACGGCAAATCCCGCGGCGAGCGGTGGGGAAGACTGAACATCCTTATTTATCCTCCAGCAGGTGGGTGTTGAAGTCGTTGCGCAGGGCGTCGATGCCTTCCAGGCGATCGGCCAGATCGGGGCTGCGCAGGGTCAGGCAGGCAATCAGCGCCTCGACCTGGGCCAGCGCCGGCACCATGGTGTCGAACGGCGAGGCCGATTCCACCGGGGCGCTGATGATCAGGTCAGCCAGTTCGCGCAGCGGCGAGGCGTAGATGTCGGTGAACAACACCACCCGAGCGCTGTTACTTTTTGCCGCCGAGGCCACCCGCAGGGCCTGGGACTGGTAGCGCCGATAGTCGAACAGCAGCACCACGTCCTGGCGTTGCAGATCGAACAGGCGGTCGGGCAGTTGTGCGTTGTCCTCCAAGGCAAAGCAGCCGGGCCGCAGCAAGCGCAGGTGGTTGAGCAGGTAGTTGGCCATCAGGCTGCTGAAGCGCCCGCCGAAGCAGTAGATCTGGTGCCGGGTATCGAGCAGCCAGTCGAGCAGAATGCGCACGTCTTCGGGTTGCGTCAGAACCTGGGTTTCCACCAGCAGGCGTTGGCTGTCAGCCAGATAATGGCCCCAGGCATCGTCTTTATTGAGGTGCGAGCGTGGCTGCAACAGGGTGCGCGGCGAACGCAGGCGGTGGTCCATGTCGCTGAGCAGGGCGTCCTGAAACTCGGCATAACCGCCAAATCCGAGCTTCTTCACCAGCCGCACGATGGTCGGATCGCTGACGCCGGCGTGTTCGGCCAGACGCGCCATCGGACCCAGGCCGTTGCGTGGATACTGGTCGAGCAGGGCGCGAATCACTTTGCGCTCCGACGGCGTCAGTTCCAGGCCGGGGTCGGTGATCAAGTCTCTGAGAGGGGGCATCCGGGCTCCTGCTGGATGAAGGGGGGGGTGTTGAATTCGTTTCACAATCCGTTAAAACAGTATTTATGTAACTCAGGTTACATGTCTAGTGAATTTTTAGCGTTGGCGATTCGACGTTTAAATAAGCTCACAACCCTGAGTAACAAGGGCTACACCTGAGTCTGTGCCTCTTGTAGTCCATTGCCTCCAAGCGTGTCAGACATTGCCGCTTTTTCTACTTCAGAGTACTGGGCTGGAGGTTCACGAGATCCCCTGAAGCGACCGGGTTACGGCACAATTGCCACAAGACCGGCGATTTGCCGCCGATTCAGCTGATGTTCATCGAGTGAAATCCTGTGCAGTCCACCCGTTTGACTTTGATTTGCCACGCGCGAACCGTCGCACAGAAATTGTCGCGTTTTCCTACGAACGAGCCTGTTGAAAATTCGCCATTGGCGCTCGGCGCGTTGGCCGCGAAGTTCGCCAGCGCCAGTCGTTTGTTGTGCGGGCCGGAATTGCGTACGCGCCAGACTGCCGAGTGGTTCGGTGCGGCGCCGCAAGTGGACGAAGCGCTGCGCGATTGCGATTTGGGGCGCTGGCACGGGCAAGCGATCAAGGATCTGCAAGTGCGCGAAGCCGAGGCCTTGCAGGCGTGGATCAATGATCCGCAGGCGGCACCGCATGGTGGCGAGTCGGTAATGCAGTTGAGCGAACGCGTGGCGGCATGGCTGACCAGTCTGCAAGGCGTATCGGGGCACATCGTCGCCGTCACCCATCCGTTTGTGGTGCGTGCGGCACTGATGCAGGTGTTACAGGGCGCGGCGTTCAACGCCATTGATGTTGAACCGTTGTCCATGGTTGAACTGCGGTTCAACGGCATCTGGCGGCTACGCTTGGCGGGTATCGATCTTGCGGGAGCACTGTAATGAAACGACTGCTAGTGATTGGCATCGGCGCCGGAAATCCCGACTACATCACGATGCAGGCGGTAAAGGCGCTGAATCAGGTCGACGTGTTCTTTCTGATGGACAAAGGCCCGAGCAAGGACAAACTGATCGATTTGCGTCGCGACATCTGTGCGCGTTACATCACCGATCCTGCGTATCGCTTCGTCGAATCCCACAGCCCCGAGCGCGCGCGCGGCGACGTGGACTACACCCGCGCGGTCGATGATCTGAACCGTGCCAAGCAGGAAACCTTTGAACGACTGATCAATGAAGAATTGGCTGACGAGCAGTGCGGCGGTTTCCTCGTGTGGGGCGACCCGGCGCTGTACGACAGCACGATTCGTATCCTGCAGGCGATTCTGGTGTCAGGTCGCTGTGCTTTCGAGTTTGAAGTGATCCCCGGGATTACCAGTGTTCAGGCGCTGGCCGCGCAGCATAAAGTGCCGTTGAACAGCATTGGCCGGTCAATTGAAATCACCACTGGCCGGCGTCTGGCGGCGGGGCAGGTGAGTGACACGGGCAGCCTGGTGGTGATGCTCGATGCCGAGGACTCTTACCACAGCGTGGCGGATCAGCAGACCGAGATTTACTGGGGCGCTTACCTCGGCACGCCGGATGAGATTCTGATCAGCGGCAAGCTCAAGGATGTTGCGGATCAAATCGAGCGCACGCGTAAAGCGGCGCGGGCCGAGCATGGTTGGATCATGGATACCTATCTGTTGCGCAAGCCTTGATTTGTAGGCTGTCGGTGCAGGCCTCATCGCGGGCAAGCCCGGCTCCCACAGGTTTCTGAGTTGAAATAAGGTGGTGTGTACGACGCAAAACCTGTGGGAGCTGGCTTGCCAGCGATGGCGTCCGGAAATTCACCTCAGGAAATGGCTTTGACCCCACGCCCAAACCGCTCCCGATACACCGACGGCGGCACCCCGACCACGCTGCGAAACGCCACGCGAAAACTTTCCACCGAGCGATAACCGCAGCGCTGGGCGATCTGCTCGGTGTTGTACACGCTGCTCTCCAGTAACTCCCGCGCCCGAGCCAGTCGCTCGTGTTGCAGCCACGCTTTGGGCGATTGCCCGCTGGCCTCGGTGAAACGGCGCAGAAAGGTGCGCTCGCTCATCGCCGCTTCGCTGGCCAGATCGCGCACTTCCAGCGGTTGGTGCAAGCGCTCGCGGGCCCACTGCATCACCCGCGACAAGTCGTTGCGCGGCGTCGCGCTGACCGGCGTCGGGATGAACTGTGCCTGACCGCCAGTGCGTTGCGGCGACATCACCAGACGCCGGGCCACTGAATTGGCGACCTGGGTGCCGAAGTCCCGTGCCAGCAGATGCAGGCAGGCATCGATCCCGGCGGCGCTGCCCGCCGAGGTGATCAACTGGCCGGAGTCGACGTAAAGCACATCCGGATTGACCGCGATCGCCGGGTAGCGTCGCGCCAGTTCATCGGTGTAGCGCCAGTGGGTGGTCGCACCGTGGCCGTCGAGCAAGCCACTGGCGGCCAGCACAAACACCCCTGAGCAAATTGACAGCAACCGCGCACCCTGGGCGTGGGCCTGTCGCAAGGCGTCGATCAGCGCCGGCGGCACCGGGGCCTCGCGGTCGCGCCAACCGGGAATGATGATGGTGCGCGCCTGCGCCAGCAGCTCCAGGCCGCCGTCGGCCAATACGTGAATCCCGCCCATGGCGCGCATCGGCCCTTGATCGACGGCGACGATGCAGTGCTCGTACCACGGGAAATCGAATTCCGGCCGGGGCAGGCCGAAAATCTCCACGGCGATGCCGAACTCGAAGGTACAGAGGCCATCGTAGGCCAGAATCGCGACCAATCCAGGTGAGTCAGGCATTTGGCGGAAAATTCCCGGTGAGTGTCTTGCGCGCCACTGTAGCGCCAAGTGCCGGCCCGATAAAGTCTGCTCACACCCCAACAGATGAAGGAGCCACACAACATGACCAGCTTGGTTCGCGACATTCCTGCTGCACCGTCGGCGATTGCCCTGATGCATTTCAGCAACCGTCTGACGTTTGAAACCGATTGTTCTGACGTGTACAGCAGCCAGGAAGCCGGTGAAGTCGATTTTGTCCTGGTCGATGTGCGCGGGCCTTTGGCGTTCGAGCGCGGTCACGTGCCGGGCGCGATCAACATTCCGACCCGCTTGCTGACCGCCGAAGGCCTGGCGGAGTATTCGACGAGCACGTTGTTCGTGGTCTATTGCGCCGGCCCGCACTGCAACGGCGCCAACAAGGCTGCGGTGAAACTGGCGGCGTTGGGTTACCCGGTCAAGGAGATGATCGGCGGCGTGACCGGCTGGCTGGATGAGGGTTTTTCGCTGAGTGTCGAACAGCCTGCCCGAGTTGTCATTGCCTGCGAATGCTGACAGTTTTTTCAGCCATTTCCTGAGCAGAATCGGAGTTTGTCCTACAGCCTTTGCACCATGTCGGCGCACCGTTGATCCCGGTCAACGCGTGCGCCGATTTTCTGTAAGTATTTGTCGCCTAAACACAATTTGCCCTGTGCGCGCCGCCATAGACTGCCGGCCACGTCGGTTTTTGCTGCTCAATGGCCATGACCGAACGCCAATCGAAAGCTGCCAATAAAAGCCTCCGCACACAGGAGTAATAAATGAAGAAGCTAGTGATGTTCGGTGCCCTGGCACTGTCGATGTTGTCCCTGACCGCAGTGGCCGAAGACGCCAAACCGATTCGTCTGGGGATCGAAGCCGCTTACCCGCCATTCTCGATGAAAACCGCTGATGGCAAACTCACCGGGTTCGACGTCGATATCGGCGATGCCCTGTGCAAACAGATGGACGTCAAATGCGTGTGGGTCGAGCAGGAATTCGACGGTCTGATCCCGGCACTCAAAGTAAAGAAGATCGACGCGATCCTGTCCTCGATGACCATCACCGACGACCGCAAGAAAAACGTCGATTTCACCATCAAGTACTACCACACCCCGGCGCGCTTCGTGATGAAGGAAGGCTCCGGTGTCAAAGACCCGCTGACCGAGCTCAAGGGCAAGAAAGTCGGCGTGCTGCGCGCCAGTACCCACGACCGCTACGCCACCGACATGGCCAAGGACGCCGGGTTTGAAGTGGTGCGCTACGGCTCGCAACAGGAAGCCAACCTCGACATGAAATCCGGTCGTCTTGACGCGATGCTGGCCGACTCGGTCAACCTCAGCGACGGTTTCCTGAAGACCGACGCCGGCAAAGGCTTCGAATTCGTCGGCCCGACCTACGAAGACGCCAAGTACTTCGGCGGCGGCGCGGGCATCGCGGTGCGCAAGGGCGATACCGAGCTGGCCGAGAAATTCAACAAGGCCATCACCGAAATCCGCGCCAATGGCGAGTACAAGAAAGTCCAGGACAAGTACTTCGACTTCGACGTGTACGGCCATTAATACGCTGTAGAAAAAAGTGGTCCCGTTTGCGCGGTGGCCACTTTTTTTATGCTCTGCTTCATAGGAGAACCCTGTAGGAGTGAGCCTGCTCGCGATAGCGGTTTAACATTCAGCCGCTTTAGTGCCTGACACACCGCTATCGCGAGCAGGCTCACTCCTACAGGGGATCTGCGTGATCCAGCCATTCAGGAGTTACCCATGCAACGCATCGACCATGTCCTGCCCTGGAGCCATCTGGGCAGCGAACGTTCCCTCAGCGTCTTCCGTTACGGCGCGGGCAGCCGCAAGGTGTACATCCAGGCCAGCCTGCACGCCGACGAGCTGCCGGGGATGCGCACCGCGTGGGAACTCAAGCAACGCCTCAACGCGCTGGAACAGCAGGGCCGTCTGCAAGGCGTGATCGAGCTGGTACCGGTGGCCAACCCGATTGGCCTCGACCAGCATCTGCAAGGCAGCCACATGGGGCGCTTCGAGTTGGGCAGCGGGAAGAATTTCAACCGCGCGTTTGTTGAACTCAGTGCGCCGGTGGCGGCGCGAATCGGTGAGCAACTGGGCAGCGACGCCGAGGCCAACATCGCGCTGATCCGCCAGACCATGGGCGAGGTGCTCGATGAGCTGCCAGCCCCGGCCTCGCAACTGGAAGCACTGCACCGCTTGCTGCTGCGCCATGCCTGCGATGCCGACATCACCCTCGATCTGCATTGCGATTTCGACGCGGCGATTCACATTTACGCATTGCCGCAACACTGGCCGCGCTGGCAATCGCTGGCGGCGCGACTGAAGGCCGGCGTGGCCTTGTTGTGCGAAGACTCCGGTGGCAGTTCGTTCGATGAATCGTGCTCGTCGCCGTGGCTGCGTCTGGCGCGAGCGTTTCCGAGTGCGGCGATTCCCCCGGCGAACCTCGCCACCACCCTTGAGCTGGGCAGCATGGGCGACACGCGGGTCGATCAGGCGCAGGCCAATTGTGAAGCGATTCTCGGCTTTCTCGCCGAGCAGGGTTTCATCAGCGGCGAATGGCCGGCGGCACCGAGCGAGTGCTGCGAAGGCATGCCGTTCGAAGGCACCGAATATCTGTTCGCCCCGCACCATGGCGTGGTCAGTTTCCTGCGCAATGCTGGGGAGTGGGTCGAGCGGGGCGACGCGCTGTTCGAAGTGGTCGACCCGTTGAATGACCGCCTCACCACTGTTTGTGCAGGCACCAGCGGCGTGTTGTTTGCGATCGATCGTGGGCGTTACACCCAGCCGGGGATCTGGCAGGCCAAGGTGGCGGGGCGCGAGCCGATTCGGGTGGGCAAGCTGATCAACGACTGACAGATTTCCTTGGATTTTCCGGCCTCATCGCGAGCAGGCTCACTCCTACATTTGGAATGCGTTGTCCCTGTAGGAGTGAGCCTGCTCGCGATAGCGGTCTCGCCAGCACCACTCTCTTCAGAGAGTGTTAGGCTCACCGACGAACCCGACACTCTGTGAAGGAAGGCTCTATGTTGAAGGCGTTTGCCCTGTTAACCCTGCTGGCGTCCAGCGCCGTCCACGCGCAAACCACGCTGCAAAGCGATTTGCCACTCAAATACATTGAACAGGTTCACCCGGACGCGAACACTCGGCCGCTGGTGATTTTTCTGCACGGCTACGGCAGTAACGAAGCCGATCTGATCGGTATGAAGTTTCAGCTGCCGGCGCAGTACAACTACCTTTCGGTGCAGGCGCCGTTGGCGTTGGGCGAAGGGCGTTTCCAGTGGTTTCGCAAAAAAGGCGAAGGCGCCTACAACGGTGAGACCGATGATCTGCAGGCCAGCGGTCAGAAACTGCGGGAGTTTGTCGCGCAGGCGGCGAAGAAATATCACGCCAGCCCGGACAAGGTGTACCTGATCGGCTTCAGCCAGGGCGCGATGATGACCTACGAAGTGGGCCTGCGTCCGCCCGTGGCGGTCGGCGGCATTGCAGCGTTGAGCGGACGCCTGTTGCCGGTATTGAAAACCGAGCTCCAGGCGCAGCAACAACCGTTGCCGCTGAAGATCTTCATCGGCCACGGCACCGCCGATGATCGGGTGCCGTACCGCGACGGCACCGCGGCCAATGCGCTGCTGCAAAAACTTGCCTACAAACCCGAGTTTCACGCTTATCCCGGTGTCGGCCACAGCATCAGTTCTGCCGAGCTGCGCGACTTGAACGCCTGGCTGCAGCAGCTCAATCCGTAAGGATCACTTGTCCTTGAGGATGGTTTTCACCAGCGCATCGTGACCGCTCTTGTCGCTGGCCCGGGAAATCACCTGAACCAGCGCCATGCGCTTGCCGGAGGCGGCGAGCAGGGTGGTGTTGAGTGTCTGGCCGCCGCCCTGAGTGGCGGTGCTGTCGACCTGACGCACACCAAGGCCGCTGCTTTTCTGGGTCAGGCTTTTTTCACTGAGCTTATTGAAATCCGGCAGAGCCTTGCGTTGATCATCAATGAAACTCGCCAGGCTGCCATCGAGAAATTCGTTGTCGTTGTCCTTGACGCTGGCGCCGCCGGCGATCTGGTTTTCCGCGGCGATGACCACGGTCTTGGTCGCCTGATTGGTGTACATCGTGCCCTTGGCACCGGTTGGCCCGGCCGGCAGCGGGTCGGCGGTGAAGCCTTTGGGCAGGACGAAGGTGAACTTGCCGTCGAGCATCGACACGTTGTTGGTCGAGGCCTTTTCCTTGGGCTTGGCTGCCTGGGCGTTGAGGGCGCCGAGGCCGGCGACCGCCGCCAGCAACAGGACGACGGCTTTCTTGCTGAGCAATGACATGTGAATCTCCGAGGGATGGTCGCGCCAGGGCGGCGATGATCCCACGGAGCATGCCTGGCATTCCAGCGCGGTTTGTCAGGCGTTTGCGTCAGCCTTGAGGTTGTGGGCTTTTGGCGGGAGTCGGTCGGGCCAGCAACTTGCGGGTGACCCCGAGCATCGCCACCGACACCGCGACACCGGCGATGAATCCGCTGAGGCCGAGACTCGGCAGGGTCAGCGCCGTCACCAGGCAAAATGCCGAGAACGAGTACATGCCGGTCGCCGTCGCCCGCAGCAATGCCGCGGTAAACGCTGGGCCACGAGTCTGCTGAGAGAATACCGCCATCACACTGCCGAGCACCGGGAACACCGCGAGCAAGCCGCTCCAGCGCTCGCCCACAGTACTCGCGAGCATGGTCACCAGCAGCGTCAGCGCCGCACCGGCAATCATCCGCCAGAGCAGTTTGTCCGACTTCGGCGCCGGGCCGTTCAGCACCGGCTGCACGTCGGGAAACAGGTACGGCGCGGCGAGCAGGGCAATCGCCGCCGCAGCGACCGAGAACGTCAGTGACGACGGAATCAGCGACAACACCAGCGCCAGTCCCGCCCACACCGACAGTGACGCCGTCAGCGCCAACGGCCAGTTCGCCCGCTGCGCCACCTGCGCGTAGGTGATGCAGAAGGCGATCATGGCGAACATCGCTGACAGCGCCGCCACCGCCGATTGCGCGGCAAACTGCGGCCCCTGTTCGATGGCGAGGAAAAACAGAATCGGCCCGACCACCACCGGCAGCCCCGACAGCCAACCGGCGACGCTTGGTCCCCAGCGCTTGCCGGCGAGGGAAATCAGCAGCAGGAAACCGGGAATCAGCAGCAGTTTGAGGATCAGCACGCGGGAGGCCTCCGGGGATGGGATGGCCAAGGTAACCGATTGCTGCATTGATCGACAATTTTTGTATACAAAGTCTGCGAGTGATATCCGCTATGCTCTGAAGATCAGGGTTTACCGGAGTCGATGCCGCGATGAGCAAACCATCGAAGTTGCTGCGTGGGTGCTGTGGCATCGGCTTGTGGGCGTTGTTGCTGACGCCGACCTGGGCCAATTGGCAGGACGCCGTGCCCGGCGCGCAAATCATCGGCACCGGCGATTTCAGTGTGTTCGGCTTCGACGTCTACAACGCCCGGTTGTGGAGCGCGGCACGCCCGTTGTCCACCGAGCAGCCCTTCGCTCTGGAGCTGATCTATCGGCGCAAGATCTCCCGCGATGATCTGGTGCAGGCCAGTGTCGATGAAATCAAACGGCTGGCAGGCTCGGGCGTCAGTCCCGCGCAACTGGCCAGGTGGCAAGGGCAAATGGAGCAATCGTTCGTCGATGTGCAGGCCGGCACGCGGATTACGGGCGTGTATCTGCCGGGGCAGGGCGCGCGGTTTTTTGTCGGTCAGCAGTTGCAGCATGAAATCGATGATCCGCAATTTGCCCGGGCGTTTTTCGATATCTGGCTGGATCCGCGTACGCGCAATCCCGAACTGCGTGAGCAACTGTTGGGCATGAGCCGATAGAGTTTTTGTTCTTCAAGGCGCTGACTGAAACCTCTAAGCTGCGTCTTTCGAACTTGTTTCTGGATGTGTGCGTGAAATTCAGCTTACCCAAAATCGCCACCGCGCCGTTCTGCCCGCCGGAGGTGGCCGGCAGTGTCGCGGTGGATCCGAGCGCTTCGTTCTTCAAACGCGTGCTGCGTTTTGCCGGGCCTGGCTTGCTGGTGTCGATCGGCTACATGGACCCGGGCAACTGGGCGACCGCGATCGAGGCCGGTTCGCGTTTTGGTTACAGCCTGCTGTTCGTGGTGTTGCTCGCAAGTCTGGCGGGAATGGTCGTGCAGTGCCTGTGCTCGCGTCTGGGCATCGCCACCGGTCGCGATCTGGCGCAATTGTCCCGCGAGCGCTACAGCACCCCGACCGCACGCCTGCAATGGGTGCTGGCGGAAATCTCGATCATCGCCACTGATCTGGCCGAAGTGCTCGGCTGCGCCCTGGCGTTTCACTTGTTGCTTGGCTGTTCGCTGACCTTCGGCATTGCCCTGACCGCCTTCGACACGCTGCTGGTGCTGGCCTTGCAGAACCGTGGCTTCCGTCGGCTGGAGGCGATCATGCTGGTGCTGGTGGCGACCATCGGCGTGTGTTTCTTCGTTGAACTGGTGCTGATCAAACCCTACTGGCCGGATGTGTTCGCCGGTTTCAAACCGTCGCTCTCGGCGATCAGCGATGCCGCACCGCTGTATCTGGCGATCGGTATTCTCGGCGCGACGGTGATGCCGCATAACCTCTACCTGCACACTTCGATCGTGCAGACGCGGATGATCGGCAAGGACCTGGCCAGCAAGCAGGACGCGGTCAACCTGGCGCGCATCGACACCATCGGCTCGCTGGCGCTGGCGCTGCTGGTCAACGCGGCGATCCTGATTCTGGCGGCGGCTGCGTTTCACCAGTCCGGGCATACCGACGTGGTCGACATTCAGGACGCCTACCACCTGCTCGACCCGCTGGTCGGCGGCGCGCTGGCCAGTGTGATGTTCGGCGTGGCGTTGCTGGCGTCGGGGCAGAGCTCGACGTTCACCGGGACCATCGCCGGACAGGTGATCATGGAGGGTTATCTGAACCTGCGGATTCCCTGCTGGCAGCGGCGTTTGATCACCCGTGGGCTGGCGCTGATCCCGGCGTTCATCGGCGTGTGGCTGATGGGCGATAACGCGGTGGGCAAATTGCTGGTGCTGAGTCAGGTGGTGTTGAGCCTGCAACTGCCGTTTGCGCTGTACCCGCTGATTCGCATGACCAGCGACAAGCAACTGATGGGGCCGTTTGTGAACCGGCTGCCGACCCGGGTGCTGGCGTGGGGATTGTTTGTGGTGATCAGTGGCGCGAATGCCTGGTTGATTCTGCAGATGGTGGTGTGAGCCCTGGTTTTTCTGTTGCCTGAACTGGCCCCTTCGCGAGCAAGCCCGCTCCCACCCTGGAATGCATTCCCCTGTGGGAGCGGGCTTGCTCGCGAAGAGGGAGATCCATTCAAAGAAGATTTTGAATGGGCAAAAAAACACCCGGTGCAACGCAAGTCGCACCGGGTTTTTTGTTGCCAGCGAGCAGCGGATGTCGTGGATCCACCGCCCGCTGTGAACTCGGGGGTTAAGCGCGTTCCAGCGCCAGCGCCACACCCTGACCGCCGCCGATGCACAGGGTCGCCAGACCTTTTTTCGCATCACGCTTGATCATTTCGTGCAGCAGCGTCACCAGCACGCGGCAGCCCGACGCACCGATCGGGTGACCGAGGGCGATGGCGCCGCCGTTGACGTTGACCTTGTCCAGATCCCATTGCAGATCCTTGGCCACTGCCAGCGATTGCGCGGCGAACGCTTCGTTGGCCTCGATCAGGTCCAGTTGGCCGATGTTCCAGCCCGCCTTGTCCAGGCAGCGACGGGTGGCCGAGACCGGGCCGATGCCCATGATCGCCGGGTCAACACCGGCGTTGGCATACGCGGCGATTTTTGCCAGCACCGGCAGGCCCAGGGCCTTGGCCTTTTCGGCGCTCATCAGGATGACTGCGGCGGCGCCATCGTTCAGCGAGGAAGCATTGCCGGCGGTGACGCTGCCGTCCTTCTTGAACGCCGGACGCAGTTTCGCCAGCGATTCGGCGGTGGTGTCGCCACGTGGTTGTTCGTCGACCTTGAACGCGACCGGGTCACCTTTGCGCTGCGGGATTAGGATCGGGGTGATCTCATCGACAAAGCGTCCGGCTTCGATGGCCGCAGCGGCTTTGCGTTGCGAGGCGGCGGCGAAGGCGTCCTGCTGTTCGCGGCTGATCTCATATTTATCGACCAGATTCTCGGCAGTGATGCCCATGTGGTAATCGTTGAACGCATCCCACAGGCCATCGCTGATCATGGTGTCGACGATTTGCGCGTGACCCATGCGCAGACCGGTGCGTGCGCCCGGCATCACGTAGTTGGACAGGCTCATGTTCTCCTGACCGCCGGCGATGATCACCTCGGCATCGCCGCAACGGATCGCTTGCGCGCCCAGGTGCAGGGCTTTCAGGCCCGAGCCGCAGACCTTGTTCAGGGTCATGGCCGGCACGGCGTGGGGCAGGCCGGCCTTGATCGCCGCCTGACGCGCCGGGTTCTGGCCGGCGCCGGCCGTCAGCACCTGGCCCATGATCACTTCATCGACCTGCGCACCGTCCAGACCGGTCTGTTCGAGCAACTGGCGAATCACCGCAGCGCCCAGATCCACCGCGGACACGCTGGCTAGCGAACCCTGGAAACTGCCGATCGCGGTGCGGGTGGCGGCAACAATTACGACGTCTTGCATTTTCGAATTCCTCACTGGGCAGCGAACTGCATTTCCGGTACGTGATCCGGGACGATCAGTTTACCAGCGGTTTTGGCGACGATTTCCTCGACGCTGACGCCAGGTGCGCGTTCCTTGAGGACAAAAGCGCCATTTTCGATTTCCAGATAGGCGAGGTCGGTCAGCACGCGCTTGATGCAGCCGGCGCCGGTCAGCGGCAGGCTGCACCTGGCCAACAGTTTGGACTCACCGTCCTTGGAGGCGTGGGTCATGATCACGATGATGTTGTCGGCGCCAGCCACCAGATCCATCGCGCCGCCCATGCCCTTGACCAGTTTGCCGGGAATCATCCACGAGGCGATGTTGCCTTCAACGTCGACTTCGAACGCGCCCAGCACGGTCAGGTCGACATGCCCGCCGCGGATCATCGCGAAGGATTCGGCGGAGTTGAAAATCGATGCGCCGATGCGCGCGGTCACGGTCTGTTTGCCGGCGTTGATCATGTCGGCATCGATGGTGTCTTCCGTCGGAAACGGGCCCATGCCGAGCAGGCCGTTTTCCGATTGCAGCATGACTTCCATGCCGTCGGGAATGTAGTTGGCGACCAGGGTCGGAATGCCGATGCCGAGGTTCACGTAGTAGCCGTCCTGCATTTCGCGGGCGACGCGCTGAGCCATTTGTTCGCGGGTAAGTGCCATGTTTTTATTCTCCGTCAGCCTGAATTATTTGCGGATGGTGCGCTGTTCGATGCGCTTTTCGAACGTGCCGCAAATGACCCGGTCGACGTAGATGCCGGGGGTGTGGATCTGCGACGGATCCAGCTCGCCGGGCTCGACGATTTCTTCGACTTCGACCACGGTGATCTTGCCGGCGGTGGCCGCCAGCGGGTTGAAGTTCTGCGCGGTGTGACGGTAGACGACGTTACCGAAATGGTCGGCTTTCCAGCCTTTGACGATGGCGAAGTCGCCGGTGATGGACTCTTCCATCAGGTACTTGCGCCCGTTGAATTCGCGCACTTCCTTGCCTTCGGCGACCGGGGTGCCGACGCCGGTGGCGGTAAAGAAGGCCGGGATGCCGGCGCCGCCTGCACGCATTTTCTCGGCGAGGGTGCCTTGCGGGGTCAGGATGACTTCGATGTCGCCCTTGAGAAGTTGCTCTTCGAACAGTTTGTTTTCGCCGACGTAGGAGGCGATGACTTTGCTGATCTGGCGGTCGGTCAGCAGCACACCGAGGCCGAAACCGTCGACGCCGCAGTTGTTGGAAACCACGGTGAGGTCGCGGGTGCCCTTGCGCTTGATCTCGGCGATCAGGTTTTCCGGAATGCCGCACAGGCCGAAGCCGCCGGCGATCACGGTCATGCCGTCTTCAAGACCGGCCAGAGCTTCCTCGTAGGAACTCACGCGCTTGTCGAAACCTGCCATATGCACCTCTTTTATTATTTGTCGGGCGGCTGGCTAGCCGAATGACTGGAGTGTCTCGCTGGAGAATATATTTGTTAAGTTGATTTTTAAGGTTGATTGATTGATAAAGCTCAACAATTGACTGATTGCAGATACGGAAGCATAGCGCTCATGACCATCAAACAGATCCGCGCCTTCCTCGCCGTGGCTCAGAGCCTGAGCTTCGCCGTGGCCTGCGAGCGTCTGCACCTGTCGCAATCGGCGCTGAGCCTGACCATCAAGGCGCTGGAGGAGGGGCTGGGCGGGCGGTTGTTCACTCGCAACACGCGCAATGTGGCGCTGACCGCCGAGGGCGAATCGCTGCTGCCGCTGGCCCGGCGTCTGATTGCCGACTGGGACAACGCCGAAGACGAAATGCGTCAGCGCTTCAGCCTGCAACGCGGGCGGGTGACGCTGGCGGCCATGCCGTCGTTTGCCGGCAACCTGCTGCCGCCGATCCTCAAGAGCTTTCGCGCGCGCTATCCGAACGTCAACGTCACAGTCAACGACGTGATCAACGAGCAAGTGCTGGAAATGGTTCGCGACCGGCAAGTTGAGCTGGGTGTGGCGTTCGAACCGATGCAGAACACCTCGCTGACGTTTACCCCGCTGTACATCGATCGCTTTGTCGCGGTGGTGCCGCAGGATTCCACGTTGGCCGGGTGCACAGAGATCGACTGGGTGACCTTGCTGCAGGAACCGTTCATTACCCTGCAACGGCCGTCGACAGTGCGGGTGATGCTCGAAGAACACTTGCAGGCCCGGGGCATGAAACTGCCGGTGGAATTCGAGAGCCATCAACTGGCAACCGTCGGGCGCATGGTCGCCAGTGGCCTGGGGGTGAGTGCGGTGCCAGCGTTGTGCGCCGAGCAGATGCTGGAGCTGGGCGCGCATTGCCTGACCTTGAATGATTCAGTGGAGCGGGCGATTGGTGTGCTGACTGAGCCGGGCAATGAACTGTCGGCGGCGGCGCAGGCACTGTTCGATATTCTCAAAGCCGAACATTGATCCTGTGGGAGCGGGCTTGCTCGCGAAGGCGGGGTATCAGTCGAGGAAAGTTTGGCTGAAAGGACGCTATCGCGAGCAGGCTCGCTCCTACAGGGGAATCATCGGTTCAGGTGGTCAGACGTTGCACCAGCAACGGCAGCAGCTGTTCGCATGACGCCTCGATCTTCAGATCCAGCAGGTCATCGGCGCGAGTCTTGCCCAGATTGATCGCCAGCAACGGCTTGCCCCGATCGGCGATCACCCGGCACAGACGAAACGCCGAATAGGCCATCAGCGACGAACCCACCACCAGCAATCCCGCAGCATTCTCTGCCGCCGCCATGGCCCGCGCCGCTGTCGGTTGCGCCACGTTCTCACCGAAAAACACCACGTCCGGCTTCATCCGCTCACCGGCGCAATACGGGCACTGCGGTGTCTGGAAGCGTGCTTCGAAGGCCGGATCGAGCAGGGTATCGCCGTCCGGCGCCTGCACCGCGTCGACCCCGGCCAGATACGGATTCTGCTCGACCATCCGCTGCTGAATGTCGTCACGCGCGCTGCGCTGGCCGCAATCCAGGCACAACACCCGGTGCAGGCTGCCATGCAATTCGATCACATCGTGACTGCCAGCCTGATCGTGCAGGGTGTCGACGTTCTGCGTGATCAAGGCGTTGATCAGTCCCCGGCGCTGCAACTCGGCCAGCGCCTGATGCGCCGCATTCGGCCGCGCCTGGCGCACCCGTGGCCAGCCGAGCATGGCCCGTGCCCAGTAGCGGCGACGGGATTCCGGGGCGGCGAGAAATTCCTGATACATCATCGGCTGCCGACCCCGTCGTACGCCCTCGCTGTCGCGGTAATCCGGGATGCCCGACGGCGTGCTGATGCCCGCGCCGGTCAGCACCACAAAGCCGCCATCGGCCATGGCCTGGTGCAGGGTGTCGAGGTGTTCGCGGGTCGGGCTGTCGAGCATGGTCAGCACTCCGGGGAGGACGATGCCCGCAGGTTAGCATTAACCGTGTGGCGAGGGAGCTTGCTCCCGCTGGACTGCGCAGCAGGCCTCTGTTTTCAGGGTCGCTACACAAACCGACGGGAGCAAGCTCCCTCGCCACCGGTGATAGCGGTGATTTATTTGCGCGCCTCCAGAATCAGATTGAACGGCGTCTGCGTCGCCCGGCGAAAATGCTTGAACCCGGCCTCGGTAAACACCTTGCGCAAGCGCATTTCACCGGCCTGCGCACCCAGCCCCAGGCCAACTTCCTGGGACAGCGAATTCGGCGTGCAGATAAAGGTCGAGGCCGCGTAAAACAGGCGTCCGACCGGGTTGATGTTGTCGTCCAGCGCATCATTGGCAAACGGCTCGACCAGCAGCACCGTGCCGTCGTCCTTCAATGATTCGAACGCATGCCGTGCGGCGCCGACCGGGTCGCCCATGTCGTGCAGACAGTCGAAATAGCAGATCAGGTCATAGTCGTCGCCGGGGTAGCTTTTGGCGTTGTTCTGGAAGAATTTTGCCCGGCTGCTGACGCCGCCTTCTTCGGCGCGCTGGGTGGCGACGGTGATCGACGGCGCGTGATAATCGAAACCGACGAAGCGCGAGTTGGGATACGCCTGGGCCATGATCACCGTCGAGGCGCCGTGGCCGCAGCCGATGTCGGCGACTTTGGCGCCTTTTTCGAGTTTGGCGACCACGCCGTCCAGCGCCGGCAGCCATTCAGCGATCAAGTGACCTT
This sequence comes from Pseudomonas sp. AM14(2022), assembly GCF_036346455.1. NCBI lineage: Bacteria > Pseudomonadati > Pseudomonadota > Gammaproteobacteria > Pseudomonadales > Pseudomonadaceae > Pseudomonas > Pseudomonas sp. AM14(2022). The sequence goes on along the minus strand of NZ_JAOTNY010000007.1, from coordinate 22,510 downwards.
TGTAGCCGGGGCGAAAGAAGCGTTCGGTGCCGCTGAACATGCACGGATGGTGATCGCCCCAGGGCAGGGCGCCATTGCCGCGCATGGCTTTGACCAGTTTGTCCTTGTCGTGGAAAAACGAGGCCACCACACCGAGCCCGCCGGCGACGTACACCGGCGAGTCTTCCACGGCCAGTGCCAGCGCCTGCTCTTCCGGCAACCGAAACTGGCCATCGTGATGCTCCATATAGCCGGACGCGACATGTGCGCTGAGCCATTCGCGTACCAGACGCGGGTTGCAGGTGGTTTTTTCGGCGAGGGCTTGCGGGGTGATCGGCTGACTGTCGGCCATCGCCCGGTACAGCCCGAGTTCTTCGCCAACGATGACGTTCGCCAGCATCGCGGCGCCGCCCATGTCGTTGACCAGTTTGCCCATGAAGGCGTTGAGTCGTGTTTCGTCCATCACGAGTGCTCCTGATACAGGATCACCGTCCGGTGGCAAAACGTTGTCGAGGCATGGGCCGCAGGGCGGTGGTCACAGAAGTGGGCAGGGCACAGCTGACGTCGTCCTGCAATCCCCCTCGACTGGGTAATGAAACAGTCTAGTCGTGCTGGGGCAAGATGCAGTGTTTGTGCCCCGTGCAAATTTCAATGTGGGAGCGGCGGTACGAAGATTCGACTTGCTCGCGAACGCGGTGTGTCAGTCGATGCATCAGGGGCTGATACACCGCTTTCGCGAGCAAGCCCGCTCTCACAGGTGATTGGTGTGGGGGTCAGCGCAGGGGCAATTTCAACTCCGCGCACAGGCCTCCGCCCTCGCGGTTGCTCAGGGTCAGTGATCCGCCGAGGGCCATGGCCAGTTGCTGGGCGATGGCCAGGCCCAGGCCGGTGCCGCCGGTGCTGCGGTTGCGCGAGTTTTCCACCCGGTAGAACGGCTGCATGACCTGTTGCAACTCGGCTTCGGCAATGCCTGGCCCGCGATCAAGGATTTTGATGCAGAGACCGTCGTCGGTGTCGACCTGCAACTGCGCAGCACCGGCGAATTTCAGTGCGTTGTCGGTCAGGTTCACCAGCACCCGGCGCAGGGCCTGGGGACGGGTATCGATCACCGCCGCGCTCTTGCCGCTCAGCTGCACGTCCTTGCCCATGTCCTGATAGTCGAACACCAGGCTGTCGAGGAACGAGTCGAGATCGGTGCGCCGGCTTTCCTCGGTCGAGCCGTGGATGCTGCGGGCATACGCCACGCCTTCGCGCACCAGATGCTCCATCTCGCCGAGGTCGTTCCACAGTTTGTCTTTCTCGACCGAGTCGTCCATGAACTCTGCGCGCAATTTCATGCGGGTGATCGGGGTTTGCAGGTCATGGGAAATCGCCGCCAGCAGTTGCATGCGCTCTTTCAGGTATGCAGCGATGCGCGCCTGCATCGCGTTGAAGGCCCGTGCGGCGTAGGCCACTTCGGTCGGGCCTTGCTCGTCGAGCATCACTGGATGGGCGTTGGGATCGAGGGATTCCACGGCATTGGCGAGGCGGGCGAGGGGGCGTATGGCAATGCGCACCGCCAGCCAGGTGCAGGCGATCAGCAGCGCCAGTTGCCCGAGCAACACCCCCGGCAGCCACGGCGACAGCGGCGGCATGGCCGGGCGCACATCGATGGTCAGCGGGCTGCCGTCGCTGAGGCGCAAATGGGCCTGGAAGTGTTTTTTCTCCGCGGGAAAACGGCTGAAGGACAGCGGACGGGCGCCGCCGATCGCACTGCTGATCGAGGTCGCGGCCACCGGTACCTCCTCGGCGTCGAGCGGGGCGCCGGGATCGCCGTCGTTCAACCGATAATCGTAGTTGGTGCGAGCCAGTCTTGGCAGCCAGGCGGGGCGCTCCTGCGCGGGCAAGCGGTCGAGGATTGCAACCGACGTCGAAACGTCGTTTTGCATATTGCTGAGCATGGTGCTTCTGGCGCTTTGGAAACGCTCGTAATACTGCGCGCCAAACGACAGGGCCTGGGCCAGGATCAGCCCGATCAGAAAGATCAGCGACAACCGCGAAGCCAGGGTGCGTGGCCAATGCAGCTTGAGGCTCATGCCGAGGCCCCGAGGATTTCCACCGGTAGCGAAAAAACATAACCCTCGCTGCGCACGGTCTTGATGTAGGCCGGCTCACGCGCATCATCAAGCAGGCGCTGGCGCAAACGGCTGACCAGCAGATCAATCGAGCGATCAAACAGATCGGCTTCGCGGCCCTGGGTCAGGTTGAGCAATTGATCACGGCTGAGCACCCGTTGTGGATGATCGAGGAACACCCGCAGCAAACGGTATTCGGCACCACTGAGGGCGACCAGTGTGCCGTCATTGTCCAACAGATGCCGGGCCGAGGTGTCCAGTTGCCAACGGCCGAAGGCCAGCAGGCGACCGCTTTCGGTGACCACCAGATTCGGTGGCAGCATGCGCGTGCGCCGCAGCACCGCGTTGATCCGCGCCAGCAGTTCGCGGGCGGCGAACGGCTTGGTCAGGTAATCGTCGGCGCCCATTTCCAGGCCGATGATGCGGTCGGTTTCATCGTTGCGCGCCGTGAGCATCAGCACCGGCGTGGCCTTGTGCTTGCCCACGCGCAATTCGCGGCACAGCTGTAGGCCATCATCGCCGGGCATCATGATGTCGAGCACAATCAGGTCGACGGTGTTGGCTTCGAGAAAACTGCGCATCTGCCGACCATCGGCGACCACGGTGGTGCGCAGTCCGTTCTTCTTCAGGTAATTGCCGACCAGCTCGCGGATCTCGCGGTCGTCGTCGACGATAAGGATGTGATCGACATGTTCCATCGGTGCAGAACCTCTATCAAAGGGCAATGCCATGCAGTCTATCGAGCCTGCACCGGCTTGCCTGCCCGGGTTTGTATTGCAGTGTATCTGGCGTAATGGCGGATACATACACATGCAAAAACGCGATTTTTTCAGGGTTTTGTATCGCTGTGTATCTCCGGGCGGTGGGGATACACAGTGATTGATAGCGGTCGTTTCCTGACACAGACGCGATACCTCACGCGCCTCAAATAGGCTCCATCGAGGCCCACACAGTTTGCCTCGGCTCAACCCATACAAGCCTTGAGGAAACCACCATGACGCACAAAACCGTTGTCGCCGCCTGCCTGTTCGCCGCCCTGAACATCTGCACCCTGTCGGCCCGGGCCGAAGCCGATGTCAGCCCGCACACCTACACCTACGGCACACACCTGGACATCCAGAAAGTGCTGTCGATGACCGAGGACAACGCGGTGAACTGCGGCATTATCGATGCGCGCATGACGTACCTGGATTCGGCCGGAAAAACCCAGGTGCTGGATTACCGCAAATTTGCCGATGGCTGTAACAACCAGAACTGAGTGCTCAGATGCATCGACAGTCACCGCCGCGCACATCAATGGCTCACAGGTCGCGCACCATGAGCCATTGCTCGTTGTCCCACGCGCGAAAGCGCTCCAGCACTGTCCAGCCGCGTTTGGCGTAGTAGTCCTGCTTGCTCTGCGTGTGCAGATAGAAACGTGCGAAACCGCGCTGTTTCGCCGCCTGGCTGATGCCATCGATCAACCGCTCTGCCAGCCCCTGGCCACGCGCTTGCGGGCTGACAAACACGCACGCCAGCCACGGGCCGAGATCCGGACGCAGGGCCAGATCCGCCCGGGCCAGCGCCGCACCGCCGAGCAGGCGCTCGCCGTCCAGCGCAATCAGGCACGACCAGTCACCATTGTTCTGGCCGGCAGCGAACTCGCGTTGCCATTCGGTCAAGGGTTGCTCGGCGTATTCGTAGGCGAACTGGCGGTGGATCCACGCGGCGTAAGTGTCGCTGTGCTGCGGGTGATCGACGAGCCATTCAAAACGCAGGGACATGATGGAATCCATTCACGGAGGACGGGAAGGCATAAAAGCCGATTGCCCTACGCAATGGCAATCTCGGAGTGTCTCGAGGCCTTTACAAAAAACCGCCACTCATCGGCCCGGCCGTTGTTTTGCCGGCTCTTCGGACGATTGGCAGGGACGCCATCGACCCTCGGCGCGATAGTGGATGAGCAGGGCCACTGCCGGCCCTGTCACTGATAAAAAGAACGCGAGGTTGCCATGCCGAAATTCGTGATTGAGCGCGAGATTCCAGGGGCCGGAAAGCTGTCGCCGCAAGAACTCCAAGCCGTGTCGCAAACCTCCTGCCAGGTGTTGCGTGAACTCGGGCCACAGGTGCAGTGGCTGCAGAGTTACGTCACCGCCGACAAAATCTATTGCGTCTACATCGCCCCTGACGAAGAGCAGGTTCGCGAGCACGCCAGGCTGGGTGGATTCCCGGCCAACAGCGTGGCGCGGGTGATGACGGTCATCGACCCGACCACGGCCGAATGAAGTCCTTCTACCTGCTGCGGAGCACGATTGATGAGTACTCCCATTGATCTGACGGGTCTGAAAGAGCGCCAGAAAGTCGCCTGGGCCAGCGGTGATTACGCGGTGATCGGCACCACCTTGCAGATCGTCGGCGAAAACCTCGCCGAGGCCTGCGACCTGCACTGCGATGAGGAGGTGCTGGATGTCGCGGCCGGTAACGGTAATGCGACTCTGGCGGCGGCGCGACGTGGTTGTCAGGTGACCTCGACCGACTATGTCGCGGCGCTGCTGGAGCGGGGACAGGATCGGGCGCGGGCCGAGCATCTGGATGTGATTTTTCAGGTCGCCGATGCCGAAGCGTTGCCGTTCGCCGACGAGAGTTACGACGCGGTGCTGTCGACCTTTGGCGTGATGTTTGCCCCGGATCAGGCCACTGCAGCTGCAGAACTGGCGCGGGTCTGCCGAAGGGGCGGGCGCATCGGTCTGGCGAACTGGACACCGGAAGGTTTCGTCGGCCAGATGTTCAAGGTGCTTGGTCGCCACGTCCCACCACCCCCCATAGCCCAGCCACCGTCGAACTGGGGCACTGAAGCGTGGTTGCACAGCCACTTCAATGAGCGCGAATTTCTGCTGCAGGTCACCCGCCGCACCTTCAACTTCCGCTATCGCTCGGCGGCGCATTTCATCGACATTTTCCGCCACTGGTACGGGCCGGTGCACAAGGCCTTCGCGGCATTGCCGCCGGAAAGCGGGCAGGCGCTGGAGAGTGATCTGGCGGATCTGCTGAACCGCTCGAACCGGGTGGGAGAGAAGTCACTGGTGGTGCCGAGCGAGTATCTGGAGGTGGTCATCACCAAGCGCTGAATGTTCAGAACCATGCAAAACCCCTGTGGGAGCGGGCTTGCTCGCGAATGCGGTGGATCAGTAGACAGAATTATTGACTGGACAGACGCATTCGCGAGCAAGCCCGCTCCCACAGGTTTTAGGTGTGGCGATCAGGCCTATTTCAGGTGCGGCCGATCAAACCACTCCAGCGCCGTACGCCAGATGCAGATCCCCAGAAAGTACGCCGACGCCAGCAGCCACAACCCCATCACCAGCGGATTGATCACCGGGTGATTAAGCACCAGCGACAGGCTGCACAGCAGCCAGATGGCCGTCACCGCGATGTTGATTGGCATGAACCGGCGTACCCGGAACGGATGCAGGAACTTCATGCGGGTCACGGTCAGCAGCGCCAGACCGATGATGGTCAGAAAGGTGATCCACGGCCCCGGGTCGATGATGTACAGGCACAGGGCAACCACGTTCCACGCGGCGGGGAAACCGACGAAATAGTTGTCCTTGCTCTTCATGTTGACGTTGCAGAAACAGAACAGCGACGACACCAGAATCAGCGACACGCTCAGCAGCAGGGTGTAGTCGGGCAGGGGAATGTAGCGATAGATGAACAGCGCCGGAATGAACACGTAGGTCAGGTAGTCGATCACCAGATCGAGGATCGAGCCGTCGAAACTCGGCAGCACCGATTGCACATTGACCTTACGCGCCAACGCCCCGTCGAGACCGTCGACGATCAATGCCACGCCCAGCCACATCAAGCAGTGAGTCGGCTGGTTCTCCAGCAGGGCGAGGGTCGCCAGGAAGGCTGTGACCACGCCGGTCGCGGTAAAACCATGGGCGCCCCATGCTTTGAGCCTGGCGATGTGTACGGTCGATATCACAGGGGCGTTCTCCAGAAAAATGAAGCATGCCGGTTATCACCCTCGGGCAAAGGGCGCCGGCAAACCAGGTCGGGGTTGCAGCTATCGACCGGTTTGGCCGGGATAAGGTTCACCACCTTTGAATCTTAGCTGCCCGCACAAAAAATACCTCGGCGAAATCTGCCAGCGTCAGCCAGACGGTGCTGGCGCGCCGGCGTCGGCGGTCTATTGTTGCCTGACGCATGTATTGCCAATGGCTGAGGACGAGATCATGAACACCAGTGATTTGCTCGAACAACTACTGCGGGGCCAGGCCTCGGCGGGACAACAAGGTGCTGGTTCGGCCGGCGCTGGGCTGGGTGGATTGGGCGGTTTGCTTGGCGGTCTGTTGGGTGGCGGCGCGAGTACCGGCGCCAGTGGCGCGCAGTCTGGCGGGCTGGGCGGTTTGGGTGGATTGCTGGGGGGCTTGCTTGGCGGTGGCGGCAGCGGTGGATTGGGTGGCGCGCTCGGCGGGGCACTCGGCGGCGGGGCGCAAAGCCGTTCCAGCGGCACCCATTATGCGGCACTGGCCTCGCTGGGGATGATGGCGTTCCAGGCGTATCAGGCCTGGCAACGCAGTCAGGCGTCGGCGGCGCCACAACAGATTCCGCCAACCGCAAATCTGCTGGCCGGGCCCGAAGTCGAGGAGCACGGGCATGCTGTGCTGCGGGCGCTGATCGCGGCAGCCAAGGCTGATGGTGAGATCGATGACCGGGAACGGCAGATGATCGATGAAGAGATTGGCAAACACACCGACGATCCACAATTGCAGCAATGGTTTAACGCTGAAGTTGCCAAACCGCTGGATGCGAACGAAGTCGCGCAGGCGGCCAACGACGACCCGGCGACGGCCGCCGAAATGTACCTGGTCAGCGTGATCCTGGTGGACGATCAGCAAGACGCCGAACGCAACTACCTGGATGAACTGGCTGCCGCGCTGCAGATCGACCCGCAATTGCAGGTGCACCTGGAGGCTCAGGCCAAAGGTCAGGCCTGAAGCACTGTCAAAAATCGCGGTCTCGGGCAGCCCGTGCCGGGACCGCGATGCTCCGTCCGTCAGGGCAATTTTCATGTCGATTGAATTTTTCTCCGTAGCGGTTGCTCTGCTGATGTAGAGGCGTGAAACAACGCCCTGACCGGCCAACCGAACGAGAACACTGACATGACTGCCCTGACCCCTCTGCAGGCGCCGAGCGCGCAGCAACAGCCCATCATTGCCGACGGCGATCTGCGGCGTATTTATGAGGCACTGCTGCTTGAGGATGCGCCTGAAACCCTCGCGCAGGATTTTCTCGCCGAGCAGTTGCAGCGCGCCGCGCTGTTGCCCGAAGAACTTCCGCAGGATCCGTCGGCGTGGCAAGGCTGGGTCGCCGAACATTGCAAAGAAGTTGCCCGGCAGTACGCCGATTACCTGCAACAGCGCCAGGCCGGCGGACCGCGTCAGTTCTTCAGCAACAAGGCTCACGCGTTGTACTTTCTGCAAGCCGTGGCGCCGACCAAACTGGTGGATGGCGCGTGGCTGTACGGTTTGTTGGCGCAGTGGCGCGACCCGCGTTTCGACGGGTTGCTGTGTACCTATCTGGAAGAATTGGGCGACGGCAATCCGGCGCAAAACCACGTAGTGATCTACCGCAAACTGCTCGCCGAACACGGTTTGCAGGACGCCAGCGCTATGGCCGATGAACGCTACTTGCAAGGCGCGCTGCAACTGGCACTCGGTGCCTGTGGCGAAAGCATGTTGCCGGAGGTGATCGGCTACAACCTCGGCTACGAACAACTGCCGCTGCACTTGCTGATCAGTGCCTATGAACTCAGCGAGTTGGGCATTGATCCTTACTACTTCACCCTGCATGTGACCATCGATAACGCCAGCACCGGCCATGCGCAAAAAGCCGTGCAGTCGGTGCTCGACCTGTTGCCGCTGGAAGCCGATCGCGACGAATTCCTGCGCCGGGTATCGCTGGGCTATCGACTCAACGATCTGGGGCAGGGCAGCCGCGCGATCATCGAAGGTTTTGACCTGGAGCAGGAAGTGCTGGCGATGCTCGAGCGCAAGCGCCCGTTCGGTCAGCACATGCATTCCGACTACTGCCGTTTCGAAGGCAAAACCGTCAATCAGTGGCTGGCCACGCCCGAACAGCTACCGGGTTTCCTGCAGGCAATGCAGGACAAAGGCTGGATCAAACGCAACGAAGATCCGCAAGCCAGCCGTTTCTGGCAATTGATCGACGGCGACGGCGCGGCAATGTTCGGCGTGTTCAGCCCGTATGAAAAGCAACTGCTGCACGACTGGATTGCCGGCGACTGGACGCCATCCGACCAACGCAAAGCACCACGGCGCAGCCGTCAGGTCGCCACCCCGGACGCCGCCGTGCCCGAACACGATCCCGACGTACAACGCCTGATGTCTGCCCTGCAAGGTCAGGATGGACACGCGCAAATGGCCACGCTGATCCCTTGGTTGTCACCGGCCCGCCATGCCCACCCGGCGGGGCTGCTGGCGACACGTCGCTTCATCGAACTCAAATCCAGTCTGCGCTAAGGAAATCTCCATGAATCAGGAAGAACAACTGTCCGCCAATGATCTCACTCTGCTGCAACTCGGCCGGCGCTTGCAGGCCGACGGCTACCGTTTCATCACGCCGACGCCGTTGACCCATCAGCGAGTCAATCAGCGTGACGAAGGGCAGGTGGCCGATACCCTGCGCGACGTGTTCGGTTGGTCGCGTCCGTTCGAACCTGGCTTGCTGTCCGCCGATGAACAGCGGCAGTTGCAGGATGCGCAAGTGATTGACGTCTACGACGGCCGCTTGAAAAGCCGGGTGCGCTGGTCGAGTCTTGATGACTTGTTGTTCGTGCATTCCGGCTTTCCCACCGATGCCGCCGATTCGGTGTTTTTCGGCCCGGACACCTACCGTTTCGCGCAGCTGATTCACGCGCATTTGCAACAGAGCTTCGCGCCGATTCAGCGTGCGGTGGACATTGGCTGCGGCGCCGGCGTCGGCGCCATCCTGATTGCCCGCGCACGGCGTGAAGCGCAGGTGCTGGCGGTGGACATCAATCCTGCCGCGCTGCGTCTGACCGCGATCAACGCGGCATTGGCCGAAGTCGCGAATGTCGAGGTGCAGGCCAGTGATGTGCTGCAGGGCACCGAAGGCAATTTCGACCTGATTGTCGCCAACCCGCCGTACATGGCCGATCCGGCCGGGCGTGCTTATCGGCATGGCGGTGGCTCGCTCGGCGCCGGACTGTCGCTGCGCATCGTCGAGCAGGCGCTCAATCGGCTGGCCCCCGGTGGCTCCTTGTTGCTGTACACCGGCGTGGCGATGGTCGATGGCCGCGATCCGTTTTTCGACACCGTGGTGCCACGTCTGGATTCGACACGATTCGGCTGGACCTATCGCGAACTGGATCCCGACGTGTTCGGTGAAGAGTTGTTGAACCCCGGGTACCAGCGCGTGGACCGGATCGCCGTGGTCGCGCTGACCGTGACCCGCATTGGCTGACACAAGGCAGGTGCGCCATGACCAGGAACCTCGACGACTACAACCGCATGCGCGATTTCTCGGCGACCTCGGAGCCCGCCGCGGTCAAGCGTCGTGGCCGCAGCAAGGCCACTGAGCATGCGCTGCAGTTCTGCATCCAGAAGCACGACGCTTCGCACCTGCATTACGACTTTCGCCTCGAACTCGATGGTGCGCTGAAGAGCTGGGCGGTGCCCAAGGGGCCGTCGCTCGATCCGAAGGTCAAGCGCCTGGCGGTGCATGTCGAAGACCATCCGCTGGATTACGCGACGTTCGAGGGCAGCATTCCCGAAGGGCATTACGGCGCCGGCGATGTGATTGTCTGGGATCGTGGCGTGTGGATTCCGCAGGAGGATCCGGCCAAGGCTTACGCCAAGGGCAAACTCAAGTTCGAGCTGCAGGGCGAAAAGCTCTCCGGGATCTGGAATCTGGTGCGCACGCACATGCCGGGCAAGAAGGAGAACTGGTTTCTGATCAAACATCAGGACAGCGCCGCGCGCCCGCAAGACGATTACGACGTGCTCAGCGCCGAGCCGGACAGCGTGCTGAGCGAACGCACCCTGATCAGCAAACCCAAGCTCGCCGCCGAGCAAGCCAAGCCAGTGAAGAAGTCCCCGGCCAAACCGCGCAAGGCGGCGTCCGGGACGCTGACCGGTGCGCGCAAGGCCAAACTGCCGGCGCAGCTCAAACCGGAACTGGCGACTCTGGTCGACAGCGCACCCGAAGGGCAGTGGAGCTACGAGATCAAGTTCGACGGCTACCGGATCATGGCGCGCATCGATCACGACCAGGTGCAACTGTTCACCCGCAACGGCCACGACTGGACGCACAAACTGCCGCAACAGGCGCAAGCCTTGGCTGCGCTGGGGCTGGAATCGGCATGGCTGGATGGCGAAATGGTGGTCGCCAATGAACACGGTGTACCGGACTTCCAGGCGCTGCAAAATGCCTTCGAAGCCGGGCGCAGCGCCAGCATCCTGTACTACCTGTTCGACATGCCGTACCTCAACGGTGTCGACCTGCGCGAAGTGCCGGTCGAGGAGCGCCGCGCGGCGTTGTCTACGGTACTCGGCGGGCTTGAGCAGCCGTTGCTGCGCTTCTCCGAAGCTTTCGATGAAACGGCGGACGCACTGCTCAACAGTGCCTGCCAGATGCAGATGGAAGGGTTGATCGGCAAACGTCTCGGCTCGCCTTACGTGTCGCGGCGCAGCAGTGACTGGATCAAGCTCAAGTGCAAGCATCGGCAGGAATTCGTGGTCGTCGGCTATACCGATCCGAAAGGCGCGCGCAGTGCCTTCGGCGCCTTGCTGCTGGGCCTGCATGATCGCGACAGTGGCGAGTTGCGCTATGCCGGTAAGGTCGGCACCGGTTTCAATGAAATTACATTGAAGAGCATCCTCGCCCAGCTCAAGCCGTTGCAGGTGAAGAAGGCTGCGGTGGTCAATCCGCCGAGCGGCTTCGACGCCAAAGGCGTGCACTGGCTCAAACCCAATCTGCTGGCAGAAGTGGCGTTCGCCGAAATGACCAAGGATGGCTCGGTACGCCACGCCGTGTTCCATGGTCTGCGCAATGACAAACCGGCCAGGTCGATTACCGAGGAGCGCGCGAAACCCGTGAAGACTTCAGCGAAAGCCACCCCGTCGAAAAAAACTGCCTCGTCGAAGAAAGCTGCAGAATCAAAGAAAGCTGCTGAGCCGAAGAAAGCCGAACCGGCGCCGTCCCAGCTGGGGCTGGCCAGCGGCAAAGTGCGCATCACTCACCCCGATCGGGTGATCGATGCGGTCAGCGGCACCACCAAGATGCAACTGGCCGAGTATTACGCCAGCGTCGCCGAGTGGATTCTGCCGCAGCTCAAGGATCGCCCGGTTGCGCTGGTGCGGGCGCCGGACGGCATTGCCGGCGAACTGTTCTTTCAGAAAAACGCCGAGCGCCTGGCGATTCCCGGCATCACCACACTGGACAAGGACGTCACCGGGCAACCGGTGATGCTGATCAACAATGCCGAAGCACTGATCGGCGCGGTGCAGATGAGCACGGTCGAGCTGCACACCTGGAACGCCACCACCGTCGATCTGGACAAGCCTGATCGCTTCGTCCTCGACCTCGACCCGGATCCCGCCCTGCCGTGGAAAAGCATGGTCGAAGCCACTGCGCTGACCCTCACCGTGCTGGATGAACTCGGGCTCAAGGCGTTTCTCAAGACCAGCGGCGGCAAGGGCATTCACCTGGTGGTGCCGTTGACCCGCAAACATGGCTGGGATGAAGTCAAAGATTTCAGCCATGCGATCGTCAGCCACATGGCGAATTTGTTGCCGGAACGCTTTTCAGCGGTGTCCGGGCCGAAAAATCGTGTCGGTCGGATCTTCATCGACTACCTGCGCAACGGTCTGGGCGCCACCACCATTTGTGCCTACGCCGCGCGAACCCGCGAGGGACTGCCGGTGTCGGTACCGCTGTTTCGCGAAGAAGTGGGGGAGATCAAGGGTGGCAATCAGTGGAATATCAGCAATGTCCATGAGCGTCTGAACGAAGTCGGCGATGAGCCGTGGGCCGACCTGAAGAAAACCCGCCAGAGCATCACCGCCGAGATGCGCAAGCGGGTTGGCATGAAAAAATGATCAGGTGTCGCGCAGCAAGTCGTGAGCGTTGAGCAGCTCGAAAGCGATTTCGGGGCGGTTGTTCAGGCCTCGGCGAATGGCCGCCGGAATTGACTTGCGGGTCTTGCGGCACAGTCCCGGCAGCGCCTCGATCTGAATCTCGATGCCGAGCATGCTGCGCACTTCATGAAAGCCCGGGGAGATTTCCACCCGCAGGCCCAACTGTTCGTGCATGCGCTGTTGCAGATGCCGCAAGTCCGCAAGGTCTTTGAGTTGTTCCAGTCGTGCGAGGAGGATTTTTTCCTGCTCGCGGGTCAGGCGCAGAATGCGCAGATCCGTGCCCGGCGTTTCCAGCAACGCGTCGCGCCCGCAATCGCAGGCGCCGGGCGGGCAGGGTGAGCGCAAAGGCGCAGGAGGCGCAAGAGTTGTCATGGCCTCCATCATAGAGGCCGTCAGACGGTTTTGCCTATGCGCCCTCAGCTGCCGTCCATCGGCCGCTGCATCCCTGGCAACTACTGATTCAGGCCTTCGTAATGCACCAGAATCGCGTTGGCGAGGTCTTCATCGCTGGCATTGAGGCCGGGGTTGTCGTGCCGCACCTGTTGCAGTACCGACTCAAGATAAACCCCACGGATGGCCCCGCCGCTGGCGACGAACGCTGACAGGTCGTCGCGCGCCGGGATCACCATTTTGTGATCCTTGAAGGTCGAGTACAGCGACGCGGAAACGCCCGCCGAGGTGGCGACGTCTCCGGCATCGACACGGGCCAGCGCCGAGCCGACAGGGAGGCAGAGCAGGAGAGAAGAAATGAGCACTAACTTGCGCATGACGATGTTCCTCCACAAGCGCGAAGCAAAAAGGAAGGACTACATAATCTCAGAGGTGCGACCTTTGCCGGAGTTCCGTTCGAACGTGTGGATACTTGCTGAAACGCTCTGAAGCGGCACATCTGCACAAATAAGCTTAACTGAAATCCTGAAAGGCGCATTCGGCGCGCCTCAGGGGAGGAACCCACCGTGTCGATCAAATTGCGTTTGCTGCTGCTGATTGCCACCAGTCTGTTGACGGCGCTGATCGTGAGTCTGGTCAGCTATGTGGGGAATACGCGCATGTCCGCAGCGGTGAACGACAACGCGGTGAGCATGACCGCGCTGCGCAATCACATGGAAGCCGACATGATGCACGACGCGCTGCGGGCCGACGTGTATTCGGCGATGCTCGTGGGCCTGGGCAAAAGTACCGGCACGGCCGCAGAGGTGCGGGACTCGATCAACGAGCACGCCACGCATTTTCGCGAAGTGCTGGATGAAAACCTCAAATTGCCGGTCAACCCGACGATCAAGTCTGCGCTGGAACACGTCAAGCCCAGCCTGGATACCTACATCGCGGCGGCCGAACGCATCGTCAGCCTGGCACTGGACAACCCGGACAGCGCGCAACGGGAACTGGGCACGTTCAATGCGGCCTTCAGTCAGCTCGAAGAGCAGATGGCGGCCCTCAGCGAACTGATCGAAAGCAACACCCGTGACACCAGCCAGGCCACTGAAAGCGCTATTCGCAACGCCAACATCGCCCTCGGCGCAGTATTGCTGGCCAGCCTGCTGCTGTTATTGGCGCAAGGGCGCTGGGTGACCCGCAGCATCATGGGGCCGCTGAAATCCGCTAACCAGATCGCGCAAAGCATTGCCCACGGCAACCTCAGCGAACTGATCAGCGAGCCGACCGGCAAGGACGAGGCCAGTACGCTGATCCGCAGTCTGGCGACCATGCAGCGCGACCTGCGCAATATGATCGACGTCGTTCGGCGCAACGCCCATGGGGTCAGCGGCATGAGCGAGCAGTTGAGCCACGGCTGCCATCAGGTCGCTGACAGCAGTCAACAGCAAAGCGCCGCGGCCGGCACCATGGCCGCCGCCGCGAGCCAGATGACCGCCAGCATCGAGGAAATCACCCGTCATGCCGAGCGCGCGCTGGGCATGGCCAATCAGGCCGAGTCGCTGGCCAAGAGCGGCGGACAGGTGATCCATCAGGTGGTCAGCGACATGGACGACATCGCCCGCTCGGCGCAACAGTCGGCGCAGGTGATCCGTACGCTGGATCAGGAATCCGAAGGCATCTTCAACATCATTCAGGTGATCAAGAGCATCGCCGACCAGACCAACCTGCTGGCACTCAACGCCGCCATCGAGGCAGCGCGGGCCGGCGAGCAGGGCAGGGGCTTTGCCGTGGTTGCCGACGAAGTGCGCAGCCTGGCGGCACGCACCAGTGCCTCAACCCAGGAAATCGCCGCGATGGTTGCACGGATCCAAAACAGCACCCGGGAGGCGGTCAGCAGCATGGAGGCCGGCGTGGCCCAAGTCGACAAGGGCATGGCGGTCACGGCTGAAGTCGAACGGGCGATTCGCGAAATCCTCGACGCCACCCTCAGCACCACGCAACTGGTCAACGACATCACCCGCACCATCGGCGAGCAAAGCCAGGCCAGCAACGAAATCGCTCATCAGGTGGAAATGATCGCCGGGATGTCCGAGGGCAACAGCAAAGTGATCGGGCAGACGGCCAATACCACCGATGAACTGTCGAGTCTGGCGGGGGCGTTGGCGTTGTCGGTGGATCGGTTTCGGTTGTAGTGCCGCCATCGCGAGAGCAGCCCATTCCCTGTAGGAGTGAGCCTGCTCGCGATGGAGCCTGCCCAGCCACCACAGGTTTCTGAATCATGTTCAGCCCAAACCGGCCGATAACGCCCAGAGCGGAAAAAGACTCTCAAGTCGGGAACAGACGCGCGGGTTTGCCCTGACGTGATATTCTTCGCGCCAACTTGGTTTGACCTTATTCGGTTTGCCTGCCTTTGGGGCGGGCTGACGGAATCCCTGTCGCTCAAGTAGCTGAAGCCAATAATGATAAGAAGTCAGTTCAGAAGGGACATTAACTGAGGTCGATGCGGTACGTCGGCCTTGTGTGCCCACCCGTCAAAATTGAAGTGTGCTGGAATCTGCGACGCGAGCCTGAGCGTCATCAAAGCGGATCGCATACAGATAACAGCGGCGGGCGGAAGGCGTTTTATCATAGGTGCAACGGATGTTTAAGAAAGTGAACACAGCCTTGCTCGGGCTGGCTTTGGCGATGGGGATGTCGTCCGCCAATGCTGCAGAAGCAAAGAAAGTCGACGTTCTGCTGATCGGCGGCGGCATCATGAGCACCACCCTGGGTGTGTGGATCAATGAGCTGGAGCCAAGCTGGTCGATGGAAATGGTCGAGCGCCTCGACGGCGTCGCCCTGGAAAGCTCCAACGGCTGGAACAACGCCGGTACCGGTCACTCCGCCCTGGCTGAGCTGAACTACACCCCGGAAGACGACAAAGGCAACGTGACGATCCCGAAAGCGGTCGAGATCAACGAAGCGTTCCAGGTGTCCCGTCAGTTCTGGGCCTGGCAGGTTCAGCAAGGCGTTCTGAAGAACCCTCGCTCGTTCATCAACACCACGCCGCACATGAGCTTCGTGTGGGGCGATGACAACATCAAGTTCCTGAAAAAGCGCTACGAAGCCCTGCAAGCGAGCCCGCTGTTCGCCGGCATGCAGTACTCCGAAGACCCGGCTGTGATCAAGAAGTGGGTCCCGCTGATGATGGAAGGGCGTGACCCGAACCAGAAAATCGCGGCCACCTGGAGCCCGCTGGGTACCGACATGAACTTCGGCGAAATCACCCGCCAGTTCGCCGGTTACCTGCAGACCAAGCCTAACTTCGACCTGAAGCTGTCGAGTGAAGTCGAAGACATCACCAAGAACGCCGACGGCACCTGGCGCGTCAGCTACAAAAACCTGAAAGACGGCACCAAGACCGAAACCGACGCCAAGTTCGTGTTCATCGGCGCTGGTGGCGGCGCTCTGCACCTGCTGCAGAAGTCGGGCATTCCTGAAGCCAAGGAATACGCTGGCTTCCCGGTCGGCGGCTCGTTCCTGGTGACCGATAACCCGGCCATCGCCGAGCAGCACCTGGCCAAGGCCTACGGTAAAGCTTCGGTTGGCGCACCGCCGATGTCGGTTCCGCACCTGGACACCCGTGTTCTGGACGGCAAGCGCGTCATCCTGTTTGGCCCATTCGCGACCTTCAGCACCAAGTTCCTCAAAGAAGGCTCGTACCTGGACCTGCTGACCAGCACCACCACCCACAACATCTGGCCAATGACCAAGGTCGGCATCAAGGAATACCCGCTGGTCGAGTACCTGGCCGGTCAACTGATGCTGTCGGATGAAGACCGTCTGAACGCGCTGAAGGAATACTTCCCGAACGCCAAAGCCGAAGACTGGCGCCTGTGGCAAGCCGGCCAGCGCGTGCAAATCATCAAGCGTGATGAAGCCGCTGGCGGCGTGCTGAAACTGGGCACCGAAATCGTTGCTGCACAAGACGGCTCCATCGCCGGCCTGCTGGGCGCATCGCCAGGCGCGTCGACCGCTGCACCGATCATGCTGAGCGTGCTGCAGAAAGTCTTCAAAGACAAAGTCGCCACCCCTGAGTGGCAGGCCAAGCTGCACCAGATCGTGCCAAGCTACGGCACTCAGCTGAACAACGATCCGGCAAAAGTGGCACAAGAGTGGGCGTACACCGCCAAGATCCTCGAACTGCCAACACCTCCGGTGATCGGTCAGGCTGCTGCCCCGGCTGCACCTGCAGCTGAAAAAGCTGAAGCACCGAAGGAAAATGCTGCACGTGACATGGCTCTGTAACTAGTCGCCAGATACGCAAAAGCCCACTGAACCGGTAACGGTCAGTGGGCTTTTTTTGTGGCGCCTGATCCTACTTTGGTTTCGCGCTTGCCAGATACGCACCAAGCCGCCGCCCCATCTCTTCGCCGAGAGCCTGCAACCCGCTCAACGGCCGCACCATCACCTCGAACTCGACAATCTTCCCGCTCTCATCAAAGCGAATCATGTCGATCCCCTTCAACTCCTTGGTCCCGACCTTGGCGCTGAACTCCAAAACGACATTCAAACCATCGGCAGTCGCCAGTTCACGGTGGTATTTGAAATCTTCAAACACGTCGAACACGGTGTTGAGGATCATCGTCACCACTGGCGCGCCGGGGTAAGGCGAGTGGGCCATGGGCGAGCGGAACACGGCATTGGCATCGAGCAGTTCGGGCAAGGCCTTGAGATTGCCGGTGCGGATCATCTCGTGCCAGTGCTTTAGGGATTCGGCGGCGTTGGGGTGCAGGTTCAGTTCGGACATTGACCACTCCTGGGATTGTTATTGTTCTGCGCGCGACGGCAATCACTCTAGTTCAAAGCGGCGGATCACGAACCGTTGTGTGCCGATCTGAATACCAGATCATGTCCGAAGCGGATCAGATTGGCATCTGATCTGTATTTTTCTGTTGGATCTGCCTCTGTAACCGGCTCAGTCAGGCGCTCAGAATAGCCCGGCAATTCGGTCACCCGCGGCAGCCCTTCATCCCGAAGCGCCCGGTGCACCGCAAGCTCAACATTAAGGAGAGCAGCATGAACAAGATGGCGATTTTCCTCGGTGGGTTTCTGACGTTGACCATTCTGATCGGAATGCTTGCGACGATTTCTCCGGTCTGAACCCCGGTCGTTTTACACCAGACTCCAGCGCCCTTTTTGTCGAAGGGCGCAACTGTTTCTACTGCGCTGTAACTTCTCGCATCACACCGAACTGGACTGAACCGGGAGGCGGCGCAAGCGATTGAGGTGTCTGTACCGGCCTCTTCGCGAGCAAGCCCGCTCCCACATGGATTTGTGAACAACACAGATCCATGTGGGAGCGGGCTTGCTCGCGAAGAGGCCAGTAGCGTCACTGAAAAGCTCTCAAGCGAATCAAGGCGCCCCGAACACCATCGTCCAGTAAACCCCCTCATCACTGCGCGCCTCACTGGCGAACCCGGCACCGACCTGAGTGAACATCGGGTTCATCAGGTTGGCGCAATGGCCGGGGCTGGCCAGCCATCCGGCCATCGCCTTGCCCGGTGAACTCTGGCCGGCGGCGATATTCTCGCCGATCTGCCGACCTCGATAACCCGCCGCCCGCGCGCGATCTGCCGGCATATCGCCGTCCGGGTCGCGGTGGGCGAAATAGTTGCCGTACGCCATGGCTTTGCTGTGCCCTTGTGCGGCGGCGCCCAGCGCCGGGTTCCAGCTCAGGGGGCGGGCGGCGGCAAAGCGTTGGCGCCCGCACATCCGGGGGCGTGCCCGAGCGGCGTTGACTTCGGCGAGCAAGGCCTTGCCGACGCTGCGGTTGTCGCCGACACGACTGTCGAGCACCGGTTGCGCCAGCACCACTTGCCATTCACCACGGGAGCGGCTGACGCCGATGTCGGCGTACTGATCGTCGAGCAGTGCGCTGCAGTGGCTGTCTTGTAACTGCTCAAAGGCTTCCTCGGCATCCCCGGCCCCAATGATGCGGATACTGCGTACCGCCACCGCCGAATACCCCGAAGATTTCAATCTCTCGCGCAAGCCACCGCCATAGCCATAGCCGATCGGCAACGCCAGATTCGATTTCAGCGCCAGTGGCGCCAGGCGCTGGGCCGGGCGGCGGTCGCAGCGTTGCGGATGGGCGCGATAGTCGTTGATCGCGGCCACGAGTTGCCGCTCTTCGCTGGCGTGGGAGGTCTCGGTGAACAGTGGGGCAAGGATCAGCAGGCACAGCGAAACGAAGCGTGATGAGCGAACGACATGGCGCATGGGACGGCAGACTCAGGGAAAAGGACAGTGCTGAAGTGGGCAGCCGCGGAATACGGCGCCACTAGGACTGGGCTTTTTGCACTTGGTTCATGCTGGCCATCTGGCTTTTTTGGTGGGTGATGAAGGGGAGGGCGATCCTTGGATTTTGTGTTGTTCGCACTGGCGCCTTCGCGAGCAAGCCCGCTCCCACAGGGGATTGCATTATCAAGGTGGGAGCGAGCCTGCTCGCGAAGGGGCCAGTTCAGCCAACGCAATAATCGGCTATCAGCGATTGAGCACTTCCTGCATCCACTGCAGATACTGCACCCGCTCGGAAATCGAGTTGTGCCCCGAATCCGGCACCACCCGCAGCGTCGCCACGCCTGTGGGGAAATGCGCCAGCAGCCGCTGCGTGCTGTCACGTGGAATCACTTCGTCATCGCTGGCCGCCAGCAGCAGGGTCGGCACTTGAATGTGTGCGGCGTAGCGGCCCGACTCGAAGCGATCCTTGAGCAACCATCTGACCGGAAACCACGGGTATTGGCGGATGGCAATTTCTTCGAGGCTATTGTACGGCGTCACCAGAATCAATCTGGTCGCCGGACGCTGACTCGCCAGCCGCACCGCCACCCCCGATCCCAGGCTGCGGCCGATCACGGCAATCTGCGGATGGCTGGCGTACACCTGATCAAACAGCGCCAGCGCATCTTCGGCAATCGCTTCTTCCGAAGGTGAGCCGCCGCTGCCACCGAAGCCCCGGTAGTTCAGCAAAAACACCGCGTAGTCGGGAAAAGCCTCGCTGAACGACGGCAGATTGCGCGACACATCTTCGGCATTGCCGCCAAAGTAGATCAGCGCTTTTGGCCCGGCATGCGCGCGCGTGGTCACCCACACATCGGCCTCCGGCATCGCCAGTTTAAGCCGCGAATCTTCCGTAGTCACGGCGTTGTCAGGCTGGGGGAAATAGATCAGCGAGCGCTGAAAAATGAACAGCGCTCCGCACAGCAACAGATAGAGGGCGATGAGCAAGGCGACGAGTGACATCAGTTTTCTGGACATTCGGCTAACTTTAACGGGGCGCGGGTGTTCGCAGTCGCAGTGTAGTCCAGCGAATCGGGCCGGCAGCCGTCGCACACAACGTGCAACAGATTCACGCAGCAGGGGAACCCGCATGAGCCACACTGAGGGTTGTTCCCGGCGCCGCTTGCTCACGCTGGCTGCCGGGGTTTCGGCGGTCCTGACCTTTGACCGGGCGTTGGCCACTGCCATCACTCCGACTGCCACTTCGCCGAGCCAGGCAGGAGACCAGACCATGCAGACCCGCGCCATCCCTTCCAGCTCCGAGCTGTTGCCCATAGTGGGCGTGGGCACTTATCGCGGCTTTGACGTTGCCCCCGGCGATCCGGCTTATAAGCTATTGCCAGCAGTGCTCGACGAGCTGTTCAAAAAGGGTGGCACGTTGATCGACAGCTCGCCGATGTACGGCCGCGCCGAGCAAACCACTGGCGAGCTGCTATCGATTCACGAACCGCGTTCACCCGCGTTTCTGGCGACCAAGGTCTGGACCCGCGGGCGCAAGGAAGGTATCGCGCAGATGGAGGAATCCTTCCGTCTGCTGCGCACCGAACGCATCGACCTGATGCAGATCCACAATCTGCTGGACTGGCAGAGCCATCTGCCAATCCTGCGCGAATGGAAAGAACAGGGGCGCATTCGCTACATCGGCATCACCCATTACACGCCGTCGGCCTACGATGAAGTCGAAGCAGTGCTCAAGGCCGAACAACTGGATTTTTTGCAAATCAACTACGCCCTCGATGACCGTGGCGTGGAGAAACGCATTCTGCCGCTGTGCCGTGAACGCGGGGTGGCGGTGATCTGCAATCGGCCTTTTGGCGGCGGCGGGTTGCTCGCCCGTCTCAAGGTCAAGCCGTTGCCGGCCTGGGTCTCGGACGTGCAGGTCAACAGCTGGCCGCAACTGGCGTTGAAGTTTTTGCTGTCGCACCCGGCGGTGACTTGCGTGAT
The DNA here is from genome assembly GCF_036346455.1 of Pseudomonas sp. AM14(2022). NCBI lineage: Bacteria > Pseudomonadati > Pseudomonadota > Gammaproteobacteria > Pseudomonadales > Pseudomonadaceae > Pseudomonas > Pseudomonas sp. AM14(2022). Next base: position 1,608 of record NZ_JAOTNY010000007.1, on the reverse strand, counting down.
TCCCGGCACCGGCAATCCGCGCTACATGGCCGACAACGCTGGCGCCGGATTCGGGCCGATGCTCACCGATGCGCAGCGGCATCAGTTGATTGCGCTGCTGGGGTAGGCGGTCAACCGCGATACCGCAACGCCTCCACCAACAGCGCAAACGCCGGCGCAGCCTGCCGTCGGCTCGGGTAGTACAGGTGGTAACCGGCAAACGTCGGGCACCAGTCTGCCAGCACTTGCACCAGACGCCCGTCGGCCAGATACGGCGCGACGATGTTTTCCGGAATGTAGCTGAGGCCGAAACCGTCGACTGCGGCGTCGAGTAGCGGGTAGACGCCATTCAGCGTGACTTGCCCGGACACTCGTACCTTGAGGCTTTCGTCACCCTTCTCGAATTCCCAGGTGTACAGCCCGCCGTTGGTGGGCAGACGCAGGTTGTTGCAGGCGTGGTCAGTCAAGTCTCTTGGTGTTTGCGGGCGTGCACGGTTGGCGAAATAGGCCGGCGAGCCGACCACCGCCATGCGCATGTCCGGGCCGATGCGGGTGGCGATCATGCCTTGGGCCACGTCTTCGCCCAGCCGAATGCCGGCGTCGAAGCCTTGTCCGGCGATGTCGACGAAACCGTAATCGCAGATCACCTCGACGGCGATGTCCGGGTACTGGGGCAGGAATTCCTTGAGCACCGGGCGCAGCAGCCAGTTCAGCGAATGGTCGGTGGCGCTGATGCGGATCCGGCCGGCCGGGGTTTCGCGCAGGTTGCTCAGGGCCGCCAGTTCCTGTTCGATCTCTTCGAAGCGCGGGCCGATGGTCTGCAGCAAATGTTCGCCGGCCTCGGTCGGGGAGACGCTGCGCGTGGTGCGGGTCAGCAGGCGCAGGCCCAGACGCGCTTCAAGGGCGCGAATGGTATGACTGAGCGCCGATTGCGAAACGCCGAGTCTGGCCGCGGCTTTGGTGAAACTGCGCTCGCGGGCCACGGCGAGGAAGGCGAGCAGGTCACTGGCGTTTTCTCGAAGCATTGATGAGTGTCCTGCATAAGTTTTTTCGAATTCTAGTCGATTATCTGAACAGTCCGGCTCGGTAAAGTGCGGCTATTGATCACCGGAGACCATCGCCATGAACCCGATTGCCGCTTCTGCACTGACCCTGTCCTTAATTGCGGGTGAGGCCCAGGCCAACGAATCCCCGCGCGTCATTGTTACTCCCAACGGCTCGCAACCCTCGGCCCAAGGCCCGGCAGACTGGTTCACCGGCACTGTGCGTGTTGACGCGCCGTTCAAGGGCAGCGATGCCGCGCGTGTCAGCGGCGCAACGGTGACCTTCGAGCCCGGCGCACGTACGGCGTGGCATACCCATCCGTTGGGTCAGACGCTGATCGTCACCGCCGGTTCAGGTTTTGTGCAGGAGTGGGGTCAGCCGGTTCGGCAGATCCGCCCTGGCGATACGGTGTGGATTGCGCCGGAGGTGAAGCACTGGCATGGCGCCGGGCCGACCACGGCGATGACGCACATTGCGATTACCGAGGTGCTGGAGGGTGAAGTGGTGGAGTGGATGGAGCAGGTGAGTGCTGAGCAGTATTTGCGATCCGAGTGACGCGGTTCCCTCACCCCAGCCCTCTCCCGG
>NZ_JAOTNY010000006.1:0-348713 GCF_036346455.1 Pseudomonas sp. AM14(2022) | reverse complement strand
CCGCTCCCACATTGGTTTCCGGATGTTTTTGCGCGGGCGTTCTTCCTCTGAAATCAATTGCTCCTACACTTGCCCAATCTGTGCGATCTTCTCGCGATTGGGCCCTGTCGGAGTGCTTTGATGTTGTCTTTTTTGACCGAACATCCGTTGTTTTGCGCGTTGATCCTGATCCTCCTCGATCTGGGCCTGTGGCGCCTGATCAGCTCCCGTGGCAGCGAGTGGAAGCTGCTGGTGCGGGTGCTGATTTTCACCCTGTTCAGTGCGGTACTGTTCAACGAAGGGCTCAACCCGATGGAGCCGGCGCCGTGGGCTGACAACGTGCCGCTGCACCTGGCGGCGACCGGCTTGCAGATCGGCTGGTGGCTGTTCGGCGCGCGCACCCTGACCGTGCTGATCGGCGCGGTGATGATGCAGCGCGTCGGGCACACCGGACGGCTGTTGCAGGATCTGCTCGGTGCGGTGATTTTCCTGATCGCGATTATCGCGGCCCTGGCCTACGTGCTGGATCTGCCGGTCAAAGGTGTGCTGGCGACGTCCGGGGCCTTGGCGATCATCGTCGGTCTGGCGTTGCAGAGCACGCTCAGCGATGTGTTTTCCGGGATCGTGCTCAACACCACCAAGCCCTATCAGATCGATGACTGGATCTCGATCGATGGCACCGAAGGCCGGGTTATTGATATCGACTGGCGCGCCACGCGTCTGCAGACCAGTCAGGGCAGCATGGCGGTGATTCCCAACTCGCTGGCGGCCAAGGCCAAGATCATCAACTTCAGCCGACCGAGCAACATGTTCGGGGTAGCCGTCAGCGTCCAGGTCAGCCCGCACGCTCGCCCCAACACGGTGATCGACGCGCTGGAACGGGCGATGCAGGGCTGCCGTCCGCTGCTGGACAATCCTTCGCCGAGCGTCGCGCTGAAAAGCTCCAGCAGCGCCGGTGCGGAATATGAGATCAGCGGCTTCGTCTCGTCGATGGATCAGAAGCGCTCGGTGCGCAATCAGCTGTTCGATCTGGCTTACCGACACTTGCAGGCGTCCGGGATCAATCTGTTGTCGAGCGTCGAACCGATTGTCACCGGCAACCTTTCGCGGCCACGGGCGCTGCTCGACAGTTCGCCGATTTTCTCCACCCTGCGCCAGGAAGAGAAAGACACCTTCAGCCAGAACATGACCCTGCAAACCTTCCGTGCTGGCGAGACGATCCTTGAGGCCGGGGAGGTCAGCGATCATTTGTTCATCATCGAATCGGGCGTGGTCAGCGTGACCTTGACTCGCCATGGCAGCCCGTTCGAATCCGGGCGCATGGGGCCGGGGGAGGTGATCGGCGAGGCCGGCATCCTCTCCGATTCGTCGGTGCCGGCGACCTTTGCGGCGAAAACCTTTTGCGCGTTGTATCGCATCGAAAAGACCTACCTGAAGCCGTGTCTGGATGCCCGCCACGACATCAATGAGGCGATGAAAGCCTTGCTCGATTATCGCCTGCACAAGGCTCAGACCCTGACCCAGGACGTGCCGCCCGTGGTGGCGAAAACCGGGTTTCTGCAGTGGTTGCGCAATCGCGTGTGATGCGGTGGTCTACTCGTCTTCCGGGAGATTGGCTATTTGTGCGGAGCGGGGGTGGGACTACCTTAGTCACACATTCACTGGCCCCGGAAACTCATCATGCAAACTCGTACCGATTTCTACACCGCTTCCCCTGACGCCCTGAAAGCGATGATGGCCCTGGAAACCGCGGTCTCGAAACTGCCGCTGGAAAAGACCCTGATTGAACTGGTCAAGCTGCGCGCTTCGCAGATCAACGGCTGCGCCTTCTGCATCGACATGCACACCGCTGACGCGATCAAGGGCGGCGAAACCCCGCGTCGACTGTTCGCCGTCACCGCGTGGCGTGAAGCGCCATTCTTCACCGAGCGCGAACGTGCTGCACTGCTGTGGACCGAGTCGCTGACCCAACTGAGCCTGACCCACGCCCCGGACGAAGACTACGACATCGTCGCGGCGCAATTCACGCCCAAGGAAATGGTCGACCTGAGCGTGGCGATCAACACCATCAACAGCTGGAATCGTCTGGCGGTGGGCTTCCGCAAAATCCCGCAGCTCTAAGCCCCAGACACAATCTTTTGTAGGAGTGAGCCTGCTCGCGATAGCGATTATCCGTTCAACATTAATGTTGAATGAACTGGCGCCATCGCGAGCAGGCTCACTCCTACAGGGGGCATGCATTGCAGATCTGGATCAATGCCCATCCGCACTCGGCGCGGCCGGTGGTTGTACCTTGCGCATCAAGGGCACCATCGCCGTGGCGATGATGAAGCACAGCATGATCATCAAAAAGGTATCGCCGTAGGTCTGGGTCTGCGCCTCGCGGTAGGTCAGCAGCCACAGTTGATGCAGACCGGCGGTGACGCCGACGTCACCACTCTGACCCAGTGTCGCCAGGTTGCCACCGACCTGCGACAGCCACTGATTCATCGCCTCGTTGCTGCTGTTCAAATGCTCGGCCAGGCGAGTGAAGTGCAGGTTGGTGCGGTCATTGAGAATGGTCGCGCACGCGGCAATCCCGATCGCTCCGCCCAGATTGCGCATCAGGTTGAACAGCCCCGAAGCGTGCTTCAAGCGTGCCGGTGCCAAGCCTCCCAAGGTCAGTGTCACTGCCGGCGGCACCGCCAGTTGCTGGGCGATCCCGCGCAGCGCCTGCGGTAGCATCAACTGGCCGGAACCCCAGTCGTGGGTGATCGGACTGAATTCCCACATCGACACGGCAAACAGGCCCAGGCCGATCATCATGATCCAGCGCAGATCCATGCGATTGGCGAGAAAGGCGTACAGCGGAATCGCCATGATCTGGAACACCCCGGTGGAAAAAACCGCCAGACCAATGTCCAGCGCGCTGTAGCCACGCACCCGTCCAAGAAACAGCGGAGTCAGGTAAATCGTTGCGAACAGACCGATCCCGGTGACAAAGGAAAAGAAACAGCCCAGGGCAAAATTGCGATCCTTGAGTGCGCGCAGATCGACGATCGGATTGGCCACGTGCAAGGTGCGCCCGATAAAGGCCAGACCCGCCAGACCGCTGATCCACGCCGTGGTCAGAATCGTTTGATCGCTGAACCAGTTCCAGCGCGGGCCTTCTTCGAGGGTGTATTCCAGGCAGCCGAGAAACAGCGCGAGAAACACCATGCTCAGGTAGTCCGCGCCCTTGAGCAGCGACAGCTCCGGCTGGTCAATTTTCACCAGCATCGGCACGGCCACCGCAACGAAAATTCCCGGCACCAGGTTGATGTAGAACAGCCAGTGCCATGAGGAAATGTCGGTGATCCAGCCGCCGATCACCGGACCCAGGGTCGGTGCCAGCGAAGCCACCGCACCGATGGTCGCGGCGGCGATCACCCGTTGTTTGCCACTGAAGAAAAAGAACGCGGTGGTGAACACCAGCGGAATCATCGAGCCGCCAAGAAAACCTTGCAGCGCCCGAAAGGCGATCATGCTCTGGATGTTCCAGGCCACGCCGCAAAGCAGACTGGCCAGGGTGAAGCCGACCGCCGAGGCGCAGAACAGCCAGCGTGTGGAGAACACCCGCGACAGCCAGCCCGACAGCGGGATCACAATGATTTCGGCGATCAGGTAACTGGTCTGCACCCAGGCGGTTTCGTCGGTGCCGGCCGAGAGTCCGCCGCCGATGTCACGCAGCGAGGCCGAGACGATCTGGATGTCCAGCAGCGCAATGAACATGCCGATGCACATCGTGGCGAAGGCGAACACTTTGGTCGCGGTGGCCATGTCGGCGGCGTTGAACGGTTGCGCCGGGGCGGTGAGGGCGGTGCTCATGGCGCGACGGCCACGGCGCTGGTTTCGGCTTGCGCGCGGGTGTCGACTTCAGCGGTCACCGATAGCCCCGGCCGCAGATGGCCGAGCACGCCGTCAGCCGGATCGAGGAGGATTCGCACCGGTACCCGCTGGACGATTTTGGTGAAGTTGCCGGTGGCGTTCTCCGGCGGTAGCACGCTGAATTGCGAGCCGGTGGCCGGGGCGAGGCTGTCGAGGCGGCCATGGAATTCCTGGCCGGAGAGCACGTCGGCGCGGATGCTCACCCGTTGTCCGGGTTGCATCCGCGCCAGTTGGTCTTCCTTGAAATTGGCATCCACCCACAGACCGCTGGCCGGCACCACCGACAACTGTTGCGAACCGGCCTGGGCATAGGCGCCGACCCGTGCGCGGCGGTTGCCGATCACGCCATCGACCGGCGCGCGCAGTTCGGTGTAGCCGAGATTCAATTGCGCCAGATCACGCTCGGCGCGGGCTTGTTGCAGGGCGGCGCGGGCCTGTTGTTTCTGGGTGTCGATCACCGCCAGTTGGCGCTGGGCGGCGAGCAATTCGGCTTGGGCGCGGGCACTCAGGGCCTGGGCGGTCTTGAAGGTGGCGTCGGCGCGTTGGGCGCTTTCCACCGACACGGCATTGGTGCTGACCAGACGTTTGTAACGCGCATTGTCATCCCGCGAGCGGGCGGTTTCGGCACCGGCGGCATCGATGCCGGCGCGGGCCTGGCCGATCACCGCTTGCTGCAGTTGTTCAGTGGCGTCGAGGTTGGCCAGCAGCGCCTCTTCGGCGGCAACGGCGCCCTCGGCTTTGGCGAGGCTGGCGCGATAGTCACGTGCGTCGAGGCGGATCAGCACGTCACCGGCCTTCACCGATTGGTTGTCGCTGACCAGCACTTCTTCGATGTACCCGGCGACCTTCGGCCCGATCACCGTCACGTCGCCACCGATGTAGGCATCGTCAGTCTCTTCAAGAAAACGCCCGGTGCCCCACCAATGACTGGCGTAAACGCCGACCACGACCAGCGCGACCAGGCCAGAGCCGGTCAGCAGCAGGCGTTTGCGCAGTGGCGGTTTGGCGGGGGTGACCGGGGCAGACAGGTCTGGCTCAAGGGTGGGCATGCTGGTCATGGCGTAATACCTGCGGAAACGGACTGTTATTACGGCTGTAATATGACGCAAGTAATATTTTGTGGCAATTATGTTTTTGTGCCAATCGTCAGTTGCTTACCCGGCCTCGGGGTTTGGAGCGGTTTCGATTCATGACGGCGCCAGTAATATGGGCCAAATCTTCAAGAACTCAATGAAAGCCCTCGGGGAACCCCTGATGGCGTAGCGTTGAACACAGCAAAATCAAATGTTTAAGAAATGTAAGCGTTGTAGGAAGCATCTTGCATTTGCGTAGGAAGGCTCTGACTATCACTCGCATTGATGAGGTGGCATTACGCTACTTTATGATTGCAAGGATGTTGCGTGCCGTATTCGCTTCGCGTTGTTTTTCGTCGTCGTTCCACGCTTTGCCCGCTGTTGTCGGCCTTTGTGTTGAGTGTGTGTGCCTCCTCGATTCAAGCGGCTGATCCTGTTGCGCCGGGCCAGGAAGTGCTGCGCCAGCAGCAACAGCAACAGCGCGATCTGCAACAACTGCAAATGGAACAGCGCAAGCGCCAACTGGAGCGCGGTGCGTTCGGCCCGGCACCGGTCACCCCGGCGATCCCGCAAACCGTCACCCCCGATGAGCGCTGCTGGCCGCTAAGCGGCACGCGCATTGGCGGCGTCACGCTGATCGACAGCGCCAAGCTCAACGCCCGGATCAAACCGCTGCTGGCGCCGTGCATGGGCGTCGGCCAGATCAACCATCTGCTGGCGACCATCACCGCCGCCTACGTCGAGCAGGGCTACATCGCCAGCCGCCCGTACCTGTTGAGCGCGCCGGCGGCGGGGCAGTCGCTGGACATCATGATCGACGAGGGCTACATCGAGTCCATCGAACTGGCCAATCAGAGCCTGCCCGTTTCGCTGGGCGGCGCGTTCCCGCACATGCTCGGCCAGCCGCTGAACCTGCGCGATCTGGAGCAGGGCCTGGATCAACTGAACCGCTTGCGCTCGATCGACCTGACCGCCGACATCGCCCCCGGTAGCCAACCGGGTGCCTCGCGCATCATCCTGCGCTCGCGTACCTCCGGACAGTCGCGCTGGGCGTTGGGCCTGGGCATGGACAACCTTGGCAGCGCCAGCACCGGGCGTGACCGCGATACCGTCAGCCTGAGCTTCGACAGCCCGTTGCAACTCAACGATCTGTTGAGCCTCAGTGCCAGTGACACGTTGAATCAGGGTGACCGCTACAGTCGCAATGCCAGCCTGTATTACGCGATTCCCTACGGCTACTGGACCTACAGCGCATTCGCCAGCCACGCCGAATATCGCGCGCCGTTCAAACTGCCCAGCGCGACCTTGTACAGCACCGGCATCACCGATCAACTGAGCCTGCGCGCCGACCGCGTGTTGTGGCGCGACCAGAGTCGCCAGCTCAGCGCCAACCTGCAACTGGCGCACAAAGACGTCGACAGCTATCTGGAAAATGTCCGTCTGGGCATTCAAAGCCCGACCCTGACCGTGGCCGAAGCCGGACTCAATCTGTTCTGGCTCGACCGTGCGGTGTGGAACCTCGACTTCACTTACTCGCAAGGCCTGCGCTGGCTGGGCGCCGATGACGACGCCAATCACGCGGTCAGCAACCTGCCCAAAGCGCAGTTTCGCAAGTACCGCGCCGGCCTCAGCCAATGGCGCAACGGCCAGTTTGGCGCGCAAGCGTGGCAGTGGCAGAGCCAGCTCAATCTGCAATACAGCCCCGACCCGTTACCGGCCATCGAACAATTGCTCGGCACCGACGATTCGGCGGTGCGCGGTTATCGGGTCAGCAGCGCATCCGGGGCCAGCGGCGCGATCTGGCGCAACACCTTGCGTCTGCCGCTGCGTAGCGATTGGCCGGTGCAGATCACCCCGCGCGTGGGCCTGGACAACGGCTGGCTCAAGGCCGACCACGGCGCCCAGGGCCAGCGCCTGAGCGGCGCCAGCGTCGGGCTGAATCTGGGCTGGAAGAATCTGCAAGTGGACGTCGATTACCAACGCGCCCTCAACACCCCCAACGGTTTGCAGCACGAGCCAGAGACCTGGCTGATGCGCGTGGGGTTGCAGATATGAGCACCAGCGAGACTCATCAAGCAGTGAACAAACAGCCGTCGGATCTGAGCGCGACAGCCACGGCCAATACTCAATCGCGCGCCGTGATGCCGTACTTACATGGAGACGTTTTTATGCCAGCACACACCTTTGCATTCCATCTTTCTCCTCGGGGCAAACTGCGCTGGGCGATTGCCAGCCTGTTCTTCGCCGTGCACCTGCCCAGCGCCATCGCCGGCGGTGTGGTGGTCGCTCCCGGCCCCGGCGGCACCGCGCAATTGCAGACCCAGGGCGGCGTGCCCATCGTCAATATCGTCGCGCCCAACGGCTCGGGCCTGTCGCACAACCAGTTCCTCGACTACAACGTCGACCGTCAGGGCCTGGTGCTGAACAACGCCTTGCAGGCCGGGCAATCGCAGCTCGCCGGGCAACTGGCAGCCAACCCGCAACTGCAGGGCCAGGCGGCGAGCGTGATCCTCAACGAGGTGATCAGCCGCAACCCTTCGGCGATCAACGGCGCCCAGGAAATCTTCGGCCGCGCGGCCGATTATGTGCTGGCCAACCCCAACGGCATTTCGGTGAACGGCGGCAGTTTCATCAACACGCCTAACGCCAGTCTGCTGGTCGGTCGTCCGGAATTGAACGACGGCAAACTGCAAGCCTTGAACACCCGCGACGCCAGCGGTCAGTTGCAGATCCAGAGTGGCGGCCTGCGTAACGCCGAGGGTTCGGTCAATCTGATCGCCCCGCGTATCGACAGCCAGGGCCGCATCGATGCCCGCGATCAGTTGAACCTCACGGTCGGACGCAATCAGATCGATTACGCCAGCGGTCAGGTCAAAGCCGTGGATCCGGCGGGCAACACCCAGGATCAACGCATTGACGCCAGCCTGTTCGGTGCGATGCAGGCCGGGCGCATCAACATCGTCAGCACCGCCGAAGGCGCGGGCGTGCGTGTGGGGGCGGTGCAAGTGGCCGGGCGTGACGGGGTGCAGATCCGTTCCGCTGGCGACCTCAGCGTCAGCGGTGAAGCCATCCCCAACAGCCTCGATGTGACCCGTGCCGGCATTCGCAGCAGTCAGGGTGATGTCGGGCTGCACAGCGGCAACGACCTGAACCTGGTCGCCACCGATGTCAGTGCTCGCGACGTCAGCGTCAATGCCAAGCGCAATCTGACCCTGAGCAGCGTCGAAAGCCGCAAGCTCCAGGAGCAGCGCGAAAACTGGAGCAACAGCACCATCGGCATCACCTGGGAAACCTACGACCGCACCCAGACCGACAGTGAAACTCGCCAGCACGGCAGCCAGATCGTCGCCAGCCGCGACGTCAAGCTGACTTCCGGCAAAGACACCGAACTCAAAGCCGCCAAGGTTGAAGCGGCGAAAAATCTCGATGTGCAGAGTGGCGGTGATCTGCGCCTGACTGCGGCCACCGAAAGCCACACCCAGACCGATCAGGGCAACCATCGCAAGCATCTGTGGAAGGCTGACTGGAACAACAGCAGCGAAGAACAGCACAGCATCGGCAGCCAGTTGAAGGGCGGCAATATCGCGCTGCAGACCGCCGCGTTGTTGCGCGCCGAAGGTGCCGAACTGAACAGCACCGGCGATGTGAAACTGGCGGGCAAGCAAGTGGACGTCACCACCGCCACGCGCACCAGTCGCAGCAACAACAACAGTTACTCCGGCGACCTGGTGGGTGGCGGTTTCTTCGGCAAGACCGGTGACGCTGACAAGGGCCAGACCCGGCATCAGGGCAGCAAAATCAATGCGGCGGGCAAACTGATCGTCAAGGCTGACGACGTGCGCATCAGCGGCAGCCAGGTCCGTGGCGGCACCGAGGCCAGCGTGATCAGCGATCAGGGTTCGCTGGTGATCGACGGTGTGCAGGACACTTCGCACAGCAACAACCACGACAAGGACAGCAAGTTCTTCGGCATCAGCAAGGACGAGTCGCGGCAGAACGCCAGGGACAGCACCACGGTGCGCAGCGAGCTGGTTTCCGACAGCAACCTCAAACTCAAGAGCGCCAAGGACATCGAAGTGGCCGGCTCCACGGTCAAGGCTGGTGGCGTGCTGACCGCAGACGCAGCGGGTGATGTGAACGTGCATTCCACGCAGAACACCCACGACAGCAGCTCGACCACCGAGACCCGTGGCTTCGATGCCTACGCCAAAGAGCAAACGCCGGAGCAATATCGCGCCGGGGTGCACTACGAAGACAAGCAGCAGACCGTCACCCGCAACGACGTCAATCAGCAAGGCTCGAGCCTCAGCGGCGGCACCGTGCAAGTGAAGGCCGGCGGCGATCTGACGATCAAGGGCGGTGAAGTCAAATCCACGGCCGGCGACACCACGCTGAGCGGCAAGAATGTGTCGTTGCTGGCCGAACAGGACAGCCACAAAACCTCATCCGACACCTCTAGCACCGGCGGCGGTTTCTACTACACCGGTGGCCTCGACCGTGCCGGCAGTGGCGTCGATTTTGCCCACAGCACCACGCAAGACAGCAGCAGCAAAACCACCGCGCAAACCACCCACGTGCAAAGCAGCGGCAGCCTGAACATCAATGCCGACAAACTGCTGACCGAAGGCGCGCAGGTCAAGGCTGGCAACGGTCTGAACGTCGCGGCCAACGAGGTCGACAACCGCGCCGCCAGCAACACCGAAAGCAGCACTCACAACCAGAGCAACTGGTCGGCGGACATCGGCGCCAACGTCGAGTACAAGGACATCGCCCGCCCGATTGCCGGTGCGGTCAAGGATGTGCTCAACGGCAAGGTGCCGGACAAGGAAGCCCTGAGCAATCTCGGCCAGCCGAACGTCGGTATCGACGTGGCGATCGGTCACGGCAGCGCCGACAAGACCGAGCACAACAGCAACGCCGTGGTCAGCCGTTTCGACGGTGGCAGTGTCGACGTGAAAACCGCCAGCACCCTGCACGACCAGGGCACCCAGTACAGTGCGAGCAACGGCATGGTCAACATCAGCGCTGACAAACTGGTTGCCGAAGCCGCGAGCAACACTCACAGCAGCACCGATAACTCGGTGGACGCCAAGGTCGACGTGCGCGTCTACACCAAGACCGGCGAGGACGTGAACGTCGCCGGCAGCGGCGCCGGTGGCAACAGCTACAGCAGCAAGGACAGCAGCACCGCAGTGGTCGGCGGTTTTGCCGGCAGCCAAGGCGTGAACATCAAGGTGGGCGGTGATGCGCAGTTCGCCGGCAGCCGTTTCGATGGCGGGCAGGGCGGTGTGAGCATCAAGACTGGCGGCGATCTGGCGCTGAATCAGGCAAACGACCGTCAGAGCAGCAGCGACTCCAGCCTGCGCGGCAACGGCTCGCTGACGGTCGGCACCTTGCCGGGCACCGACGGCACCAACGTCGACCTCGGCGCTGGCTTCCAGCTTGACCACACCGGCAAGCAGACCAATGACACCCAGGCTCACGTGGCGAGCATCAGCGGCAACGGCCCGGTGCAACTGAGCAGCGGCGGCAATCAGGTCCAGCAAGGCACCAGGATCGACAGCGCCGGCGCCATCGATCTGCACGCTGATGGCAAGCTTGATCTGCAAGCGGCCACCGCTACGCACACCGCAACCGGCAGCAATCTCGGCGGCGGCTTGAAGGGCGGCGGCAGCAAATCCAGCAGCGAGAAGAGTCGCGATCAGGGCGGTAATCTGAGCGGTAACTTCAACATTGGTCGGGTCAACGAAAACTCGCAAACCCTGACCGGTGGCCAGCTCAACAGCCAGAGCAACGTCGCCTTGAGCGGTGACGCGGTGCACCTGCAAGGCACGCAAGTCAGCGCGCCGAACGTCAGCATCGATGCGCAGAAGGGCGGTTTGGTTCAGGAATCGGCGCAGTCCACCGAGAGCCGCAACAACTGGAACGTTGCGCTGAATGCCGGCGGCAACCTGAGCAGCAAGACCCCGACCGCAGCCGATGAAAAGGCCAGCAGTGACCACGGCTTCAACGCCGGGGCCAAGGTCGGCGTCGATTACCTGCAAGGCACCACCCAGCAGAACAGCCAGATCAAGGCTGACAGCGTGGTGCTCAACAGCGCAGGTGATGCACAACTGTCTGGCGCGCGGATCGACGCGAACACTGTCGGCGGCAAGGTTGCCGGTAATCTGACCGTCGAAAGCCGTCAGAACTCGAAGACGCAGGCCAAGGTCGATGTTGATCTGGGCCTGACGGCGAAGAAAAATCCACCGAGCGACAAGGAAAAGCTCGCCGGCACCGACTATAAACCGACGCTGAAAGCGCAAGGCGAATACGCGCACAAGGACAGTGTGGTGCAGGCGTCCGGCATCAGTGGCAATCAGGGTGTGAAGTTGAACGTTGGTGGTGGTACGCAGCTGACCGGCGCACGGATTTCATCGACGGACGGCAAGGTCGATCTGGGCGCTTCGAAGGTCGTTGGCAGCGATCTGGTCAACCGTGACTACGGGGTGAAAGCCGGACTGGACCTGCCGCAGAAAACCGAGGAGAACGCACCGAAGGTATCGTTCGATAACGGCAATCTGAAAGTCGGTCCGGTGACCCTGAGCGGCAATCTGGACAGCCAGACCCTACAGGCCGGGATCGACGAAAAAGGCTGAGCAGCACCGCTGTAAAAACTGTGGGAGCGGGCTTGCTCGCGAAGGCGGTGATTCAGTCGATAAATTAGCTGACTGAATTGACGCTTTCGCGAGCAAGCCCGCTCCCACATTGGTTTCTGTCTCGACCAGATCCGGCGGTCAGTTCGAAGCCTTCGCCTTACCCGCACTCATCAGCACGACCACCGCCAGCAGCGCGGACAGGATCGAACCCAGCAACACCCCAACTTTCACCGAGTCGACCAGATGCGGCGCGCCCGGGAACGCCAGCGCGCCGATGAACAGGCTCATGGTGAAGCCGATCCCGCAGAGCAGGGCGACGCCGTACAGCTGCAGCCAGCTCGCGCCTTGCGGCAGTTGTGCCAGACCACTGCGAATCGCCAGGGCGCCGAGGCCGAGGATACCGATCTGCTTGCCGAACAACAGCCCCAGCGCCACGCCCAGTGGTACCGGCTCAAGCAGGTTGCTCGGAGAAATGCCGGTCAGCGACACACCCGCGTTGGCGAAGCCGAAAATCGGCACCACGGCGAACGCCACCCACGGATGCATTTTTTCTTCGAGGTACAGCAGCGGCGAGTTGTGCTCGTCCTCCGGGTTACCCAGCGGAATGCACAGGGCCAGAATCACCCCGGCGAGGGTCGCGTGGATCCCCGATTGCAGCATGAAGAACCACAGGAAGGCGCCGGCGATCAGGTATGGCCAAAGCTTTCTGACACCGCAGCGATTGAGGATCACCAGCAGTGCAATCACTGCCAACGAGGCCAGCAGCATGCTCACCGACAGGCCGCTGGTGTAGAAAATCGCGATGATCACCACTGCGCCCAGGTCATCGAGGATGGCCAGCGCCGAGAGGAAGATTTTCAACGAGACGGGCACCCGTTTGCCCAGCAGCGACAGCACGCCCAGGGCGAAAGCAATGTCGGTGGCGGCGGGGATCGCCCAACCGCTCAGGGTCTGCGGATTACCCCAGTTGATCGCAACGTAGATCAAGGCCGGGACCAGCATCCCGCCCAGCGCGGCGAAGCCCGGCAGCGCGCGCTGACCCCAGGTCGACAACTGACCGGCGAGCATTTCGCGCTTGATCTCCAGGCCCACCAGCATGAAGAAGATCGCCATCAGGCCATCGTTCACCCAATGCTCGATCGACAGACCGGCGATCTTGATGTGCAAGGTCGAGAAATACGTGGCCGCCCAAGGCGAGTTGGCGACCAACAGTGCGGCGAGGGCCGCGGCCATCAGGATCAGACCACCGGCGGACTCGGCGGCGAAGAATCGGGTGAGAAAGGCCAGGGCAGACGGCGCCTGCTGGCGGGCAGGGGCAGCATGCAAGCGTGACGGATCGTGGCTCATAGGCACGGCGACTCCGCGCGGCGGCCCGACCTGCGCTGAATTAAACCTGCCCTGCCGCGTTGTTGCGGTGGCACCCGGGCGGCATTTTACACAATAGGTGGGGGAAGGCGCGGTTTTACTGACGATTACCCTTGAATCGAGCGTTTCCAAGGAATGAATTGCCGGCCTTAATAGGAAGCATTACTATTCACGCCTCTTTCCCCCAGCACGCTGTCATGAACCCCATGCTGCCCCGCAGACCCGGCTTTTTCGAGCATTACGAAGAGTTGATCGGCACCTGGACCCGGCGTCTGCGCAATCGCGCGCAGGCCGAGGATCTGGCGCACGACACCTTTGTGCGGGTGCTCGAATCCGATTCGGCAGCGGTGCAGCAGCCACGGGCGTATCTGCACCAGACCGCACGCAATATTGCGGTCGACGGTTATCGGCGTGAGGACCGACGGGAAGCCATGGAGTCGCAGGCGATCGATCACAGTGTGTCGTCCACCGGCGACCCGGAGCATTACATGCAGGCGATCCAGCTGGCCGACTCCATCGAACGGGCGCTGCAGGAACTGCCGCTCAACTGCCGGAAGATTTTCGTCTGGCAGAAGATCGAAGGGCTGACCCAGGCGGAAATCGCCGAACGCCTGGGGCTGTCGAGGAACATGGTCGAAAAGTATATGATCCGCACCCTGCGCCACTTGCGCGATCGCCTCGACGGCATGCAGTCATGAGCGGCCGCCGCTTTTCATCTTCAGCCCGACAGGACACTCCATGATGGATACCCGTGATTGCGCGTGCGGGCAAACAACGGTGCGCGATGAAGCGGCACGCTGGTTTGTGCGTTTGCAGGAACCGCTGATCAGCGCCGACGAACAGCAGCGCTTCGATGCCTGGCTGAACCAGCATCCGCAACACCGTGACGAATTCCAGTTGCTGCAAGGCCTGTGGACGGCGGCCGATCTGCTGCCGGCGCCACGTCTCAAGTCCCTCGTCGAAACCCCGCCGGCCCGTCGCGAACGTCGCCCGCTGCTGCGCTATGCCGTGGCCGCCAGTGTGCTGGCGGTGGCGCTCGGCCTCGGTCTGTTCAGCGGTCTGAATCTCCCCGACGGCTACAGCGCCGAGTTCGCGACGGCGCTGGGTGAGCGCAAGCACGTGGCGCTGCCGGACGGATCGGTGATCGACCTGAACAGCCGCAGCCGTCTGCAGGTGCGTTTTGAGAAGGATCGGCGGCTCATTGAATTGAGTGAAGGCGAGGCGCTGTTCAGCGTTCAGCACGACACCGCGCGCCCGTTCGTGGTCGAGGCCGGCAGTGGCAAGGTCACCGTGACCGGTACGCGGTTCGATGTGCGCCGCGACGTCATGCAAACCCGGGTCGCGGTGGAGCAGGGCACGGTAAAGGTGCAGGGGCGCAATGCGCCGGACAACGAGTTCATCAACTTGACGGCAGGTCTCGGTACCCACGTCGATGCCGAGGGTCGCGTCGCCGCCGCATATGCGGTCAACCCCGCCGAACTGACGGCGTGGCGAAGCGGCAAACTGGTGTTCAACAACGCCAGCCTCGGCGAAGTGGCAGCGGAAGTTTCGCGTTATCGCGACAAGCCACTGACGGTCAGCAACCCGGCCGTGGCCAGTTTGCGCCTGACCAGCGTGTTCAAATCGGACAACACCGACGCCTTGCTCAAGGCCCTGCCAAACATCCTGCCGGTGGCCGTTCGCACCCTGGCCGATGGCAGTAAGGAAATAATTTCAAAATAACATTCAGGTTTTTTTCGAGTTCATCGTCTTCCTGTTCAACTGCAACTGGTTTGCATTAACAGACGCACACTCTTGCGCTCCACAGGACTACGTTCGACGTGAAAAACACCTCAACCAACAACAAAAAATCCCCCTGGTTACCGCTGGCCCTGGCGTTGGCGGTCAACGCCGCCGTGCCGCTGGCCTTCGCCGCTGAAGCCATTCACATCCGCGCCCAGCCGTTGGGCCAGGCCCTGAGTGAACTGGGCCAGCAAACTTCGCTGCAAGTGTTTTTCAGCCCGGAACTGGTGGCCGGCAAACAGGCACCCGCGGTCGATGGCAACATATCTCCCGAGCAGGCGTTGCGCCAATTGTTGCAGGGCAGCGGCCTGGACTATCAGATCAACGAAGGCTCGGTGACCCTGGCCCCGGCCGCCACTGCCGCCAGCAATGGCCCGCTGGAACTGGGCGTGACCGACATCAAAGTGGTCGGCGACTGGCTCGGTGACGCTGACGCCGCCGTGGTGCAGAACCACCCGGGCGCACGCACGGTGATCCGCCGCGAAGCCATGGTCGAGCAGGGCGCGATGAACGTCAGTGATGTGCTCAAGCGTGTGCCGGGCGTACAGGTGCAGGACTCCAACGGCACCGGCGGCAGCGACATCGCGCTGAACGTCGGCGTGCGTGGCCTGACTTCGCGCCTGTCGCCACGCTCCACGGTGCTGATCGACGGCGTGCCGGCCGCGTTCGCGCCGTACGGCCAGCCGCAGCTGTCGATGGCGCCGATCTCCTCGGGCAACCTCGACAGTATCGACGTGGTACGCGGTGCCGGTTCCGTGCGTTACGGCCCGCAAAACGTCGGCGGGGTGATCAACTTCGTCACCCGCGCCATTCCGGAAAAAGCCACCGGGGAAATCGGCACCACCCTGGAGACCACCCGTTACGGCGGCTGGAAGCACATCGACACGGCGTTCCTCGGCGGCACTGCCGACAACGGCATGGGCGTGGCGCTGTTGTATTCCGGGGTCAACGGCAACGGTTACCGCGAGCGCAACAACGACAACGACATCGACGACGTGCTGCTCAAGACCCATTGGGCGCCGACCGATCAGGACGATTTCAGCCTCAACTTTCATTACTACGACGCCAGCGCCGACATGCCCGGCGGCCTGACGCAGAAGCAGTACGACGACAAACCGTATGATTCGGTACGCGATTACGACAACTTCAGCGGTCGGCGCAAAGACGTGTCGTTCAAGTGGATTCGGCAGATCGACGAGCGTACTCAGGCAGAAATCCTTACCTATTACACCGACAGCTTTCGCGGCAGCACCATCGCCGCCCGCGACCAGAAAACCCTCAGCTCGTACCCGCGTTCCTACTACACCCTCGGTGTCGAGCCGCGTGTGTCGCGGGTGTTTGACGTCGGCCCGACCACGCAGGAAGTCAGCGTCGGTTATCGCTACCTGAAAGAGGCGATGCACGAACAGTCGAGCCGTCTGGCGCTGGTCAACAATCAGCCGGTGGTCACCCCGACGTCCGACGGCCATGTGTTCCAGGATCGCACCGGTGGCACCGAGGCCAACTCGGTGTATGTCGACAACAAGATCGACGTCGGCAACTGGACCATCACTCCGGGCATTCGCTTCGAACACATCAGCACTGACTGGCATGACCGCGCCGTGCTCGACACCGCAGGCAAACGCGTGCCGGAGAAAAACCGCAGCATCGAAAGCAACGAACCGCTGCCAGCGCTGAGCGTGATGTATCACCTGTCGGACGCGTGGAAACTGTTCGCCAACTACGAAACCTCGTTCGGCAGCCTGCAGTATTTCCAGCTCGGCCAGGGCGGCTTGGGCGACCAGACCGCCAACGGCCTGGAGCCGGAAAAAGCCAAGACTTACGAGATCGGTACGCGCTACAACGATGACGTGTGGGGCGGGGAAGTGACGCTGTTCTACATCGACTTCGATGACGAACTGCAATACATCAGCAACGATGTCGGCTGGACCAACCTCGGCGCGACCAAGCACCAGGGCATCGAAGCGTCGGTGCACTACGACATGGCAGCGCTCGATCCGCGTCTCGACGGTCTGACCGCCAACGCCGGTTTCACCTACACCCGTGCGACTTACGAAGGTGAGATTCCGGGCTTCAAGGGCCGTGATCTGCCGTTCTATTCGCGGCAGGTGGCGACCGTGGGCTTGCGTTACGACGTCAATCGCTGGACCTACAACATCGACGGTTTCGCCCAGTCGAAACAGCGCTCGCCGGGCACCGGGGTCAACGCCGATGGCAGCTTCAACGGCAACTACATCACCGAAGGCACGGCCGACGGGCAGTACGGCGACATCCCGGGTTACGTGACCTGGAACGTGCGCGGCGGGTATGACTTCGGGCCGCAAGTGTCGAACCTGAAGCTCGGCGCCGGGGTGAAAAACGTCTTCGACAAGCAGTATTTCACCCGTTCCAGCGACAACAATTCGGGGATGTATGTGGGCGCACCGCGGACGTTCTTTGTACAGGCCAGCGTCGGTTTCTAATGACGCCTGACCCTGTGGCGAGGGAGCTTGCTCCCGCTGGACTGCACAGCAGGCCCGATTTTTTGGGGTCGCTTCGCAACCCGGCGGGAGCAAGCTCCCTCGCCACAATGATGGTGTTCAGACCTTGAGGACTTTGCCGCCGATGGCGACGGCCACCAACAGCAGCGCCATCAACCCGAAAGCAAAACTCAAACTGCTGGCATGCGCGACAAAACCGATCACCGCCGGCCCCGCCAGAATCCCTGCGTAACCCAGCGTGGTGATTGCCGGCACCGCGATGCTTTCCGGCATCACCGTCTGCTTGCCCACCGCCGTGTACAGCACCGGCACGATGTTCGAGCAGCCGGCGCCGACCAGCGCATAACCGAGCAGCGCGGCTTCCCAGCTCGGGGCGAAGGTCGCCAGAAACAGGCCTGCCGCCGCCAATAACCCGCCGAACAGAATGATCCGCGTGGCACCGACACTGCGCACGATCCTGTCACCCAGCAAGCGTCCCGCCGTCATGGTCAGGGCAAATGCGGCGTAACCCAAGCCCGCATACGCCGTGTCGATCCCGCGTTCCTGTGCGAGGAACACCGCGCTCCAGTCGAGCGCCGCGCCTTCGGTGAGGAACACGATGAAACACATCCCGCCGATGAACAGCACGATGCCGTGGGGAATGGCGAATGCCGGGCCCGAGCTTTCACTGCCGTACGGCAGCATGTGCGGCACCGCTTTGACCAGCGCACCGATCAACACCGCCACCACCACCAGCATCGCCGCCAGCGGCGTCAACCCGAGACCGAGCAGGGCGCTGACACCGGCCGCGCCGACAATCCCGCCGAGGCTGAACAGGCCATGAAACCCCGACATCATGTGCTTGCCGCTGGCCCGTTCGACGATCACCGCTTGCAGGTTGACGGTCGAATCCACCGTGCCCAACCCGGCGCCGAACATGAACAGCGTGGCGATCAGCGCCGGTATCGACGACACCGTCGCCAGCAACGGCAGCGCCGCGCAAATCAGCAGGGTGCCGCCGGTGGCGACTTTGCGGCAGCCGAAGCGCGTGGCGAGAATCCCCGCCAAGGGCATCGCCAGAATCGAGCCGACTCCCAGGCACAGCAGCAACAGGCCCAACGTGCCTTCGTCGAGTCCGGCGCGGGCCTTGGCGTACGGCACCAGCGGCGCCCATGCGGCAATGCCGAGGCCGGCGATGAAAAAAGCGATGCGCGTCGACATCTGTTGCAGGCGTCCGGGGACGAAGGTGTCTTGGGGGTTGAGGCTGGTCATATCGATCCTTGGCAAAAAACGTCGCGTCCCCGAATGACAGTGATAGCGCGTCGAGGTTCGATCGCAAGTCTCGGGGGCGGTGCAGCCGACATCCTAACCTGTAGGGATAAGTCTGCTCGCGATAGTGGTGTGTCAGCCAAAGAATATAGTGAGTGACACACCGCCTTCGCGAGCAAGCCCGCTCCCACAGTGATCTGCGCATGACAGCAGATTTGTGAGCGCCCGCCATTTAATGTGGGAGCGGGCTTGCTCGCGAAGGCGGTGGCTCCGGCAATGAACAGGGCGCCTGACACCCCGCTATCGCGAGCAGGCTCACTCCTACAGGGGATCGCGGTTTACAGTAGGTGCTTCGACTAGGTGAGTGAGGCTAGTGATGACGCAGTTTTACGATGCACGGGGCAATATCTACGGGGTGGTTTCGCCTCAGGCACTTCGTGAGGCGGGGATCGATTTGCCTGTCGGTGCCGCGCAGTGTGCCTTGTCGACACAGGCATGGAGTCAGGCAGCCATTGCGCTGTGCTGCGACTGGCCCGAGGGCCAGCGTCCGGCGGGGAGTAAATCGCACCGCAGCGACGGTCTGCTGATCGGCCCGTTCCAGGCAGTGCCGCCGTTCGACGTGCTGATCGTCAATACCGACGGCACCTTGGCCGAGCGCAGCGGCAATGGCCTGACGATTTTTTCCCAGTCGTTGCTGGAGCAGGGGCTGATGCCGACGGAAGGGGCGTCGCTGCGAGTGCATCACGACAAGGGGGGCGACGCTGTGGAAACTTCGGTGAAAACGGCCACAGTTGAAGGCGTGAACGGCTTCTGGCTGGACCTCGGTCAACCGGGCTTCGGGCCTTCAGCGGTGACCGCCCGGAATGTTGAAAACCGCGAATTCAATGGTCATGAAGTGAGCCATGTAAAACCCTTGGCACAGCTCGATCCCGCGTGGCAGCACAGCCAGTTTGTGCGCATCGGCAACCCGCATTGCGTGACCTTGCTCACCGACGTCGCCGAGCTGCCGAGCAACCCGCAAATGCGCGAATCGCCCTGGGCCGAAGGCCTGACCCGAATCGCCTACGCGATGCCGACCGGCGCCGGCCAGCCATGCCCGGCGGGCATCAATCTGCAATGGGCCGCGCTTGAGTCAGCGCAGCGCATCGTCGCCCGAGTATTCGAGCGTGGCGAAGGGCCGACGGCGTCTTCCGGTACCAGCGCCAGTGCGGTGGCCTGCGCAGCATGGGCGGTGGGTTGGGTGGCGAGCGGCGAAGTGCACGTCGTCATGCCGGGCGGGACGGCGCCGGTGTTGCTCGAAGAAAAGCAGGGCGAATTGGTGCGGGTCAGGCTGTTTGGTACGGCTCGATTGATCGACTGAAGCGGCAATCGCCTTCGCTGGCAAGCCAGCTCCCACAGGGTTATGTGGTGAGCACAAATCACGCGTTCACTGCTGAATACTGTGGGAGCTGGCTTGCCAGCGAAGAGGCCATCAGCCTGACAACCATTTCAGATCTGTCCGCTGTTGAACTCCACCAAGGGCATCTTCCGCTGCATCAACACCTTGCCGCCGCGAATCGAATACAACGGCAAGCCTTGGCTGCGAATAACCTCGTAATCGCTGTCCGCCGACAGAATCAGCAAGTTCGCCGGACGCCCCTGTTCCAGGCCATAACGCTCGCCCAAGTGCATGGCCTTGGCGCTGTTGTCGGTGACCAGGTCCAGCGCGTTCTGCAGGTTGCGGTAACCGAGCATGTGGCAGATGTGCAACCCGGCTTCCAGCACCCGCAGAATGTTGCCGTTGCCTAGCGGATACCAAGGATCGACGATCGAATCCTGGCCAAAACACACGTTCATCCCGGCCTCAAGCAATTCATTCACGCGCGTCACGCCACGGCGTTTCGGGAAGTTGTCGAAGCGCCCCTGCAGGTGAATGCTTTCGGTCGGGCACGAGACGAAACTGATCCCGGAATGCCCGAGCAGGCGGAACAGTTTGGCGCAGTAAGCGTTGTCGTAAGAACCCATTGCCGTGGTGTGGCTGGCGGTGACCCGCGCGCCCATGTCGCGGCTGCGCGCCTCTTCGGCGAGCACTTCGAGAAAGCGCGAGTGCGGGTCGTCGGTCTCGTCGCAATGCACATCGACCAGGCACCCGGTGCGCTCGGCCAGATCCATCAGAAACTTCACCGAACTGACGCCCTGATCACGGGTGTACTCGAAATGCGGAATGCCGCCGACCACATCGGCGCCCATGCGAATCGCTTCTTCCATCAGCTCGCGACCGTTGCGGTACGACTCGATGCCTTCCTGTGGGAACGCGACGATTTGCAGATCGATCAGGTGCCGGGATTCTTCGCGGACTTCGAGCATCGCCTTGAGAGCGGTGAGTTGCGGATCGGTGACGTCGACGTGGGTGCGCACGTGCTGGATGCCGTGTGCGGCCAGGGCCTGGATGGTCTTTTTCGCGCGGGTCTTGGTGTCTTCTTCGGTGATGGTGACTTTGCGCTCACCCCAGCACTCGATGCCCTCGAACAGCGTGCCGCTCATGTTCCAGCGCGGCTCGCCAGCGGTCAGCGTGGCGTCGAGGTGGATGTGCGGCTCGACGAAGGGCGGCACCACCAGATTGCCGCCGGCGTCGAGGTCGCCGGGATTGAGGCTCGGGGCTTCGGTCTGGCGACCGATGCTGCGGATCAGGCCGTCTTCCAGGTGCAATTCGTGCAAACCTTCCTGGTTGCGCAGCCGGGCGTTGATGATGTGCATCAGGCGAATCCTTCTTATAGGTCTGGTAGTGGCGCACTGGCGCGGCGGGCGCCGAGCAGGCCGGTGACGATGACATACGTTAGCGCGGCGGCGGCAATCCCTACCAGCGGCGCGACCCACGGCGAGTGGAACGCAGCGAGCGTACCGACCGCGTAAGCCCCCAGTCCCGGCCAGTTGAACGCCGGCAGCCGTGCGTCGGCCAGACGCGGATAGCGCCCGCGCCAGCGAAAGAAAAAGTCGGCCATGATCACCCCGCCAATCGGCGGAATCACCGTGCCCAGCAAAATCAGGTACGGCACCAGCATGTCGTACATGCCCAGCAGGGCGAGCAGGGTGCCGATCACCGCGCCGGCCAGGGTCACGGTTTTGCGTCGGCCGGTGCGCAGCAGGTTGCAGCCGGCGACGGCAAAGTTGTAGATGGTGTTGTCCTGGGTGCTCCAGATATTCAGTAGCAGCATGGCCATTGCGGCCATGGCGAAACCTTGCAGCAGCAACACTTCAACCACGTCGGGCTGCTGATAGACGATCGCGCCGTAGGCACCGATCAACACCATCAAGCCATTGCCGATGAAAAATCCGATCAGGCTCGCCAGCACGGCAACCCGTGCCGAGCGCGAGAAGCGGGTCCAGTTGGTCGCCTGGGTCGCGCCGCTGACGAAGGTGCCGAACACCAGCGTGATCGCGGTCGACCAGTCCAGCGAACCCGTCGGCACCACGCTGAGCAAACCATCGAGGCCACCGACTTTTACCGTCGCGACCCACATCGACAGCATCAACAGCAACATCATCGCCGGCACCGCGATGTACGACAGGATCTCCAGGCCGCGATAACCGATATACGCCGTGGCGCAGAACACCAGGCCGAACAGCACCATCAAGCCGAGCACTGTGCCTTGCCCCAGATCGAAGTATTTGCCGAGCACCACGGCGGCGGTCGCAGTGCCCCAGGCGTACCAGCCGATCTGGGTGAAACCGAGGATCAGGTCACTGAGCTTGCTGCCGACTTCACCAAAACAGAACCGCCCCATCAGTACCGAATTAAGCCCGCTCTTGAAGGCGATATAACCCAGCCCCGCCGCATACAGACCGAGCAGCAGGTTACCGACGATGATCACCGCCATCATCTCGCCAAAACTGAAGGCGACCCCAAGCTTGCCGCCGGCGAACATGGTTGCGGTGAAGAAGGTGAAACCCAGCAGCACCATGGCGGTTGAGGCCAGACCTTTGCGGGCATGCATGGGCACTTCGCTGAGCGGGTAGTCGTTGCCGGGATCGTTCTGCGTCATGGGGCGTTCCTTGCTGGATTGGGGAGACGCGAAGCAAGTTGCAGTGGTCGTGCCAAATACCGTTATGCGGATTATGTATAGCCGAGTCAGGGATTTCGGCGCGAAAGCAGTGCACCAGAACGCACACAGGCCCAATGTGGGAGCGGGCTTGCTCGCGAAGGCGCCGGGTCAGCCATTGCAGGTGGTGACTGATGCAGCGCTTTCGCGAGCAAGCCCGCTCCCACCGTTTTGAACTGTGTTGGGGGTCAGAGGAAGCGCAGCAGGGCGGCGACGATGGCTTCCGGGGCGTCTTCCTGGACGAGGTGGCCGGCGTTGAGGATTGGGTGAAATTGTGATCCCGGAATCATCTGGTGCAACGCCCGACCCCGCTCGATGGGAATCCACTGATCGGCTTCACCCCAGAGAATCTGCACCGGGCAGCGGATGCTCGGGTACAGCGGTTCGGCCTCGCGGGTGTAGCGCTCGTCCATCTGCGCGATCTGCCGATAGAACGCCGCTTGCCCCGGATCGCCGAGCCACGGTTGCACGTAGGGCGCCAGTTCAGCGTCGGGGATGTCGCGGTGAATCGCCCCGCGAATGTAGGTCGGGACGGTAGCGCGCTGGATGTAGTCCGGCAGGCCGCTGAACGCCGTTTCATGCTGGCGCACATGCTGCACGAACGGCGAACCCCATGGCGTCAGCGCCACCGGATCGATCAGCGTCAGGCTGCGGTAGTCCTTGCCATCGAGCAAATGCGTGCGCAACGCGGTGGCGCCGCCGAAGTCATGGGCGACCACGTCCGGGCGCTGGATGTTCCAGTGATCGAGCAACTGCGCGAGCAGTTGATTCTGTACGCCGAGGGAAACGTCGGCGTCCGGTTGTGCGGAGCGTCCGTAGCCCAGCAGGTCGAAATAATGCACCCGATGACTGGCAAAGAAATGCGGCGCGATGCGGTGCCACACGTAAGACGAGAACGGCGTGCCGTGCACGAACACCAGTGGCGGGCCGTCACCGCGCACGGCGTGGCGCACCGGATGCCCATTGAAATCGAAGACCTGATCCAGCAGCCAGTCTGTCATCGGCCTGTCCTCTTGGCGGGGTTGAGCCAAAAAGCATAGGCATAAAAAAACAGCCGTGAAGGCTGTTCTCTATTTCCCTGACAAACACCGATCCTTTGTAGGAGTGAGCCTGCTCGCGATAGCGTCGGCACATCCGAAATCAATGTGTCTGACAAACCGCTATCGCGAGCAGGCTCACTCCTACAGGGGGATGTGTTGGATCATTCACCGCGATAAATGCAACCGCTGGTGCAGGTCTCGTGAATGCGGATCGCGCTGAGTTCCGGCAGCAGTGGCTTCATTTCATTCCAGATGAATTTGGCCAGGACTTCGCTGGTCGGGTTTTCCAGGCCGGGAATGTCGTTCAGGTAGTTGTGGTCCAGACGCTCGTACAACGGCTTGAAAATCGCCTTGATCTCGGAGAAGTCGCGGATCCAGCCGGTGTGCGGATCGAGGTCGCCGCTCAGGTGCAGCGCCACTTTGAACGAGTGACCGTGCAGGCGTCCGCACTTGTGGCCGTCCGGGACGTGCGGCAAGCGGTGGGCGGATTCGAAAGTAAACTCTTTGAAAATTTCCACAGTATTTTCGGCTCTGTTCAGGTGGCGTTCGCCGCAGCGATTCGGGCAGGCGGCGAGTTTACCAGCTTGTGTTTGGCGATGCGGGAAAACACTGACTAAAGGGTCAGCAAGCGCTCGGCGAGGCGACCGTTGGTGGTCAGTTCGAGAAACTCGTCGCCCAGTCGGCGGCTCTCGTCCATCGCCGCGTGCCAGTACTTTTGGCGGCTCGGCGCATCACCCATGAAGCGCTTGAAGTCGTTACGGTCGGGCAGTTTGCCGTAGGGCAGCCGTGCCAGATATTCCTTGGATGGCGCGAGCAACAGCACGTCCTGCAAGCGCTCGACCGACGCGCGGCGCCACGGCAGGGTCTTGTCGAACCAGCCGGGGATCACCCGATCGGTGAAGTGCGGATAAAGCACGATGCCGTCGCCGCTGTAGGGCAGGTCGAGGTGATAGTCGAGCAGGCCGCCGTCGCGGAACGTGCCGGCACCGGCGCCCGGCAGGTCGCGCACGCCTTCCATGACCATCGGGATCGACCCCGAGGCCAGCAGCGCCTGGCGCAGGTTGCCGGCGTTGAGGGCAACGAAGCGCGACGGAAAGTCATTCAGCGCATTCACCGGCGGCGCCAGGCGCGGGTCGTGGATAATCAGGCGTTCGAAGTGCCGCGACAGCCGCGCGCGACCGCGCAGGTTATCGGCAATCACCGAGCCCAGCGCCAGACCGAGGCGGCCACGATGATCGTCGGCCAGGCGTCCGTGGCTTTTCACCACCATGATGTTCAGGCGGTAGTCGGCGTTGTTGAGGATACTGGCGTCGCGGCCGTCGAGCAGGTCATTGAGCATGCGCTGCGAGCTCTGGCTGATCTCGGCCATGGTCACGCCTTTGTTGAAGTTCTGCTCGGCGTACAACTGACCGAGGCGGCGGATGCCTTCGGCGGCGTCCGGCAGGCAGGCGCTGGCGAAGCGCCAGGAACCGACCGACGCGCCGATCAGCGAGCGCTCACGCGGCGCGCTCGGCAGCCATTCACCGAACAACGCCAGGTCCAGCCCCTGAATCCCCAATGCCTTCGGCCCGCCGGCCGCACCGGGCAGGGTGCCGACGTCAGCGGCGTTCAGGCCTTGGGCACGAATGCGCGCCATGGCCCGAGGGCCGGCCTTGAGGGTGAGGGCAGGGAACTTGATGTGGATGGCAGTCATACCGGTCTCGATCGTTAGCAAGCGAACAATTATAAGCACATGTTACAAAACACTGTAGGAGTGAGCCTGCTCGCGATAGCGGTGTATCAGACATATCAATGCTCAATGACACATCGCAATCGCGAGCAGGCTCACTCCTACAGGGGAAACGGGTTGCTCTGGGGCAATGATGGCAATTCAGTTTCAGTTAAGTTCGCACCGCTATGGTGCCGACCGTAGCTGCACATAAAAACACGGAGACACCCATGAAAACCCTGACTGCCCTGTCCATTGCCTCGATCATCGGCCTGACCGCCAGCCTCGCCCACGCCCGCGATCTTGGCCCGGATGAAGCCCTGCGTCTGCGCGACGCTGGTACTATCGTCTCCTTCGAGAAGCTCAACGCCACGGCGCTGGCCAGACACCCGGGCTCGACCATCACCGAAACCGAGCTGGAAGAGGAGTACGGCAAGTACGTCTACCAGGTCGAAATGCGTGATCCGCAAGGGCTGGAGTGGGATCTGGAATTAGACGCGGTCACTGGGCAGGTTCTCAAGGATCATCAGGATACGTAATGAAGGTTAATGTTCGCGCCACCAGCCGCACGGCGTTGGCGCTTGTGATTGTTTGCTCGGCGGCGATGGCCCGCGACCTCGATCAGGACGAAGCGCTGAAGCTGCGTCAGCAGGGCGTGATCCTGCCGCTGGAGCAGGTGCTGCAACAGGCGCTGGATCGCTATCCGGGGGCCAAACTGCTGGAGGTCGAGCTGGAGGAAAAGCACGACGTCTATGTTTATGAAGTCGAGCTGCTGACGGTCGAGGGCGTGGCGCGCGAGCTGCATCTGAAAGCCGATACCGGCCAATTACTCAAAGACAAGGAAGATTGACCGATGCGTTTGCTTCTGGTGGAAGACCACGTGCCGCTCGCCGACGAACTGATCGCCGGCCTGCAGCGCCAAGGCTACGCGGTGGACTGGCTGGCGGACGGACGCGATGCGGTCTATCAGGGCAGCAGCGAGCCCTATGACCTGATCATTCTAGACCTCGGTCTGCCCGGCGTTCCCGGGCTGGAGGTGCTGGCGCAATGGCGTGCCGGTGGCCTGTCGACCCCGGTGCTGATCCTCACCGCCCGCGATTCCTGGGCCGAGCGCATCGAAGGCCTGAAGGCCGGCGCCGACGATTACCTGACCAAACCGTTCCATCCCGAAGAGCTGCACTTGCGGGTGCAGTCGTTGCTGCGTCGCTCCAAGGGCCAGGCCAATCAGCCGACGCTCAAGGCGGCCGGCCTGCATCTGGATGAAGGTCGCCAGTGCGTGATCCGCGACGGCAGCGAGATTCAGCTGACCGCCGCCGAATTCCGCCTGCTGCGCTATTTCATGCTGCACCCGGAACAGATCCTGTCGAAAACCCACCTCGCCGAGCACCTCTACGACGGCGAAACCGAGCGCGATTCCAACGTCCTCGAAGTTCACGTCAACCACCTGCGGCGC
Organism: Pseudomonas sp. AM14(2022); assembly: GCF_036346455.1. NCBI lineage: Bacteria > Pseudomonadati > Pseudomonadota > Gammaproteobacteria > Pseudomonadales > Pseudomonadaceae > Pseudomonas > Pseudomonas sp. AM14(2022). The sequence goes on along the minus strand of NZ_JAOTNY010000006.1, from coordinate 321,962 downwards.
AAGCTGGGTAAAGCGGTGATCGAAACCCGTCGCGGCCAGGGTTACCTGTTCGGCGGGCAAGCTTCGTGAGGTCGATCCAGCGCCGCTTGAGCCTGGGGTTGATCAGCGTGATGGTGATCGTCGGCCTGGTGTTGGCGCAAACCAGTCTGTGGTTGTTCGAAGTCGGGTTGCAGCGTTACCTCGAGGCCGGTCTGCGCAACGACAGCGAAAGCCTGCTGGTCGCACTGGTGCGTGGCCCGCAAGGTTTGCAACTGGATGAGCGGCATCTGTCGCCGGCCTATCAGCGACCGTTTTCCGGGCATTACTTCCGCATCGATTTTGCCGACAGCCACTGGCGCTCGCGTTCGCTGTGGGATCAGGATCTGCCGCTGCTGGAACACCCAGGTTTGCACAGCAACCTGCAACTGGGGCCGGACGGTCAGCAGTTGCTGGTATTGCGTTCGGATTATCGGCGTCTGGGGCAGTCGATCTCGATCAGCGTCGCCCAGGATTACACCCCGGTGCGCGAGAGTTTCCAGCGCATGCGCCAGATCGGCCTCGGTCTGGGCCTTGCCGGTTTGCTGCTGATTCTGCTGCTGCAACGGCTGACGGTGCGCCGCGCGTTGAAGCCGCTGGAACGCGCGCGCGAGCAGATCGCCCAGTTGCAGCAGGGCCAGCGCTCGCAACTGGACGATCAGGTGCCAGTCGAGCTGGAGCCGCTGGTGGCGCAGATCAACCATTTGCTCGCGCACACCGAAGACAGCCTCAAGCGCTCGCGCAATGCACTGGGCAATCTGGGACATGCGCTGAAAACCCCGCTGGCGGTGCTGCTGAGTCTGGCGTCGAGCGAGAAACTCGACGCCCACCCGGAGTTGCGCCGAATCCTCAAGGAACAACTGGAGCAGGTGCAACAGCGGCTCAATCGCGAGCTTAATCGCGCGCGGTTGTCAGGTGATGCGCTGCCCGGCGCGCTGTTTGATTGTGACGCGGAACTGCCGGGATTGCTGGCAACGCTGAACATGATCCACGGCGAGCATCTGGCGTTGAGTTACGTCGCGCCGCCGGGGCTGCAACTGCCGTGGGACCGCGAGGACTTGCTGGAACTGCTCGGCAACCTGCTGGACAACGCCTGCAAATGGGCGGACGCCGAGGTGCGTCTGAGTGTGATCGAACGTACTGACGGTTACGCCCTGAGCGTTGAAGATGACGGGCCGGGAATTCCTGAGGAGCAACGCACTCAGGTGTTCAGCCGTGGCACGCGGCTCGATGAGCAGACTGACGGGCATGGCCTGGGGCTGGGAATTGTGCGCGATATCGTCGAGACGTGGGGTGGGTTGCTGATGTTGGGCGAGAGTGAGTGGGGCGGGTTGAAGGTGGTGATCGAGTTGCCTAAACGCTGATCCCGGCCTGCCAAAGAACTGTAGGAGTGAGCCTGCTCGCGATTGCGCCGATACATTCGAATCAATGTGTCTGACAAACCGCTATCGCGAGCAGGCTCACTCCTACAGGGACGGTGATGGTTTTCAGACCCGGAACTGATCCATCAGACTCTGCTGTTGATTCGCCAGGCTGTTCAGCGACTGGCTCACCCGCGCCGACTCATTGGCCTGTCCGGACAGCGATTCGGTCACGTCACGAATGGTCGCGACGTTGTTGTTGATCTCCTCGGCCACCGCGCTCTGTTCTTCCGCCGCGCTGGCGATCTGCAGGTTCATGTCGCTGATCACCGTCACCGCATCACCGATCTGGCGCAGTGCGGTCACCGCTTGCCCGACCTGTTCGACACTGCCCTGCGCCTGACGATGGCTGTTGCCCATCGACCCGACCACATCCTGGGTACCGGTCTGCAATTGCTCGATGACCTGACGGGTTTCTTCCACCGACTCCTGCGTGCGGCGGGCGAGGTTGCGCACTTCGTCGGCGACCACGGCAAAACCGCGCCCGGCTTCACCGGCGCGAGCGGCCTCGATCGCCGCGTTGAGCGCCAGCAGGTTGGTCTGTTCGGCGATGGCGCGGATGGTTTCCAGCACGGTGCCGATCTTCTCGCTGTTGGCAGCCAACCCTTCGACCTGAACCATCGCCGCGCTCATGTCGGCGGCGAGGGTGTCGATGCTCGCGGTGGTGCGGTCGATCACGGTCAGGCCCTGGCGGGTGGCGCGGTCGGCGTCCTTGGCCGCTTCGGCGGCTTGCGCGGCGCTGCGTGCAACGTCCTGCGCGGTGGCGCTCATTTCGTGGGAGGCAGTGGCGACCTGATCGACCTGACGGTATTGCTGCTCCATGCCGGCGCTGGTCTGGGTGGCGATGGCCGAGGACTGGTCGGCGGTGTTGCGCGCATCCTGCACCGAGCGTTTCACCTCGGCGATGATCGGCTGCAGCTTGTCGAGGAACTTGTTGAACCAGCCGGCCAGTTGACCGAGTTCATCTTTCTTGTCATACGCCAGACGGCGGGTCAGATCACCTTCACCACTGGCAATGTCTTCGAGCATGTGGGCCACGCCGAGGATCGGTTTGGTCACGCTGCGCGCCATCAGCCACACCAGCAGCAGGCCGACCAATGCCGCCAGCACGCCGAGGCTCAGCTCGATCAGGGTGCCGGAGTTGTTGCTCGCATCCAGTTGCTGCTTGAGCGCTTCGGCGCGGCTGACCAGCACCTTTTCCGGCACGTCGAGCAACACGCCCCACGACGGGCCGCCGGGGATCGGCTGGAACGGCGACAGCACTTTCAACTGGCCGTTGCTGTGCAGGCTGCTGACGCTGCTGCTGGCGGCGAGTTGACGCAGCAGTTCGGCGCCGCTGACGGTATCCACGGCATCGAGGCGCTTGCTCAGTTTGCTGGCGTCCGGGCTGTAGCCGGCGAGCAGGCCGGTGGGGCTGATGATGCTCACGGCGGTCTGGCCGTCGTAGAGTTTTTTGCTCGCGCCCTGGCTGATCGCCTGCAGGCTGTTGAGATTGATGTCCACCGACAGCGAGGCGATGACTTTGCCGTTGACCATCAGCGGGAAGACGATGCTGGTCATCAGCACGTTCTGACCGTCGATCACATAGAAGTACGGTTCGATCACGCACGGTTTGAGCGTGGTGCGCGGGCAGGTGAACCAGGCGTTGGCCGCCTGACCGCTGGGGCCGGTGCTGGTGTCGGTCATGTCGCTTTCCGGCAGGGCCATCGAGGTGACTTTGCCGGGAGTCGGCTGCGACCAGTACAGGGCAAAACGACCCTTGTCGTTGCTGCCGAGTTCAGCCTGACCGGCGAACAGCTCATCCTTGCCATCCAAGGCGTTGGCTTCGAACACCAGCGACAGACCGAGCAGCTCCGGGTTGGCCTGCAGCGCGGACTTGACCTGACGGGTCATGTCTTCGCGCAGGTCGAAGGCATCGAGGAAGCGCTTCTCGGCCTGTTCGCGCAGGAACAGCACCTGACGCGAGAAGCCGTGGCCATATTGATAGGCGTCCATGAACTGCTGGCGAATCCCGGCAGCCTGCACCTCACCCTGCGACTCAATGCGCGCCTGGGCCGACTCGGTCAGCATCTCCATGCTCGAAGCCTTCACCAGCTCGGAGCTGTGCTCCATGCGGTACAGCGAAAGACCCACCAGCAGGGTCACGATGCCCGCCAGGCACAGGCCGGCGAGCAGGGTGATTTTCCATTGAATGGAAAGTTGTCTGAGCGACATGGAGACGTCCTTATTCGATAAATATCTGAGACTTTGCACTGTAACGGCCGCGTTTCGGCTTTCTTTATTGTTCAAGCGCAATATGACCAATTGCCGCAGTTGAGTGACGTTTAGCCCCCTGTGGCGAGGGAGCTTGCTCCCGCTGGGGTGCGTAGCGCCCCCAAATCCTGCTGATGCGGTCATTCAGGCATAACGCGTCTACCGGGTTTGCGACTGCTGCGCAGCCGAGCGGGAGCAAGCTCCCTCGCCACAGGGATCTCCTGCGCATCACCGGGTTGTGCATTGGCAGTTACATTTCAGTTCAGCCGCTCGCTTTGACACCGCCGCCACTCTGCGGCACAGTGCGCGCCCTTCTAATAAGACCCTCTTTGCAAATCCGCCGGTTAACCGTTGGCGGACTCATCCTGTCTGGCGGTGATCGTTCATCGCAGTGTTTTTGAGGTAGTGAAATGAATGCAGTGATTGCTGCGGTCGGCGTCATGCTGATCCTCAGCCTGTCCCGCGTGCACGTGGTGATCGCCCTGATCGTCGGTGCGCTGGTCGGTGGCCTGACCGGTGGTCTGGGCATCGACGCCACGCTCAAGGCGTTCAACAGCGGTCTGGGTGGCGGGGCGACGGTGGCGTTGTCCTACGCATTGCTCGGCGCTTTCGCCGTGGCGATTGCCAAGTCCGGCCTGGCCCATGCGCTGGCCGACAAGGCCCTGGCGATGGTCGATCGTCAGCATTCGACCGGCGGCGGCAGCGTCAAATGGCTGCTGATCGGTCTGCTGTGGGTGGTGGCGATTGCCTCGCAGAACATCCTGCCGATCCACATTGCGTTCATTCCGCTGCTGGTGCCGCCGCTGCTTTATGTACTGACCAAGTTGCAGCTGGATCGCCGGTTGATTGCCTGCGTCATGACCTTCGGCCTGATCACCCCGTACATGGTGTTCCCGGTGGGTTTCGGCAACATCTTCCTCAACCAGATCCTGCTGGCCAACGTCAGCAAGGCCGGGGTCGATATCAGCCAGATCAACGTCATGCACGCCATGGCGATTCCGGCCCTGGGCATGGTCTTCGGCCTGTTGCTGGCGGTGTTTTTCAGCTATCGGAAAAAGCGTGTTTACGATCTGGAGAAAATCGAGCAGGTCGAGCAAGTCAGCGTGGCGTACAACCCGAAGACCATCGGCATTGCCGGTCTGGCGATTGCCGCCGCGTTCATCATTCAGTTGCTGCTGGACTCGATGATTATCGGTGCGCTGGCCGGGTTCCTGATCTTCTCGGCGTCGGGCATCGTCAAATGGCGTGAGACCGACGACCTGTTCACCGAAGGCATGAAGATGATGGCGATGATCGGCTTCATCATGATCTCGGCCTCGGGTTTCGCCGAAGTGCTCAAGGCCACCGGTGAAGTGCGCTCGTTGGTGGAAAGCGCAGCGGCGTGGATCAATCACAGCCAGGCGATTGGTGCGTTGTTGATGCTGCTGGTGGGCCTGATGGTGACCATCGGTATCGGCTCGTCGTTCTCCACGGTGCCGATTCTGGCGGCGATTTTCGTGCCGTTGTGCGTGCAACTGGGCTTCAGCCCGATGGCCATCGTGTGCATCGTCGGCACCGCCGGGGCGCTGGGCGATACCGGCTCGCCAGCCTCCGACTCGACGCTGGGCCCGACCTCGGGTCTGAACGTCGATGGCCAGCATCACCACATCTGGGACACCGTGGTCCCGACCTTCCTGCACTACAACCTGCCGCTGCTGGCGTTCGGCTGGGTGGCGGCGATGGTTCTCTAAACCCGCCAATCCCCTGTGGGAGCGGGCTTGCTCGCGAAAGCGGTGTATCAGAAACATAAATGTTGACTGACACGACGCCTTCGCGAGCAAGTCCGCTCCCACAGGGGAATGCGGTGAATCCCCCGCTCAACTTTTGCTATTGCGTGCCGTTAACGCCTTTAACCACGCCAATAAAACCAAAAGAGTGAGCCCCCCATGCGCTTGAGTCTCAAGGCCAAAGTCCTGTCCCTTGCCGTCCTGCCGGTGCTGCTCTTTGCGCTGGTCATCAGCCTGACCACGCTGTTTATCCTCCAGCAGCAGGCGCACACCGAGGTCGAACAGACCCGCGATCGCTTGCTCGCCGATGCCAAGGCCACCCTGCAAAGTTACGTCGCCGTGGCGATGACCACGATCAAACCGCTGTACGACGCTGCCGCCCCCGGTGACAACGCGGCGCGGGCGCAGGCGATCAAGCTGCTGTCGGGCATCCGCTACGGCAAGGACGGCTACTTCTTCGGCTATGACTCCGAGACCGTGCGCCTGTTCAAGGCCAACGACCCCGAAGGCGTGGGCAAAAGCTTCAAGGACAACCGCGACCCGAATGGCGTCTACGTCAACCTCGGCCTGGTGAAAGTGGCGAAAGACGGCACCCACTATCTGCAATACAGCTCGCCGCTGCCGGGCAATGCCAACGTGCTGGTGCCGAAACTCGGCTACACCGAGTACCTGGCGAAGTGGGACATGGCGGTCGGTACCTCGGTCAACCTCGACGGCATTGAAGCGCAAGTGGCAGTGGTCGAGGCGCAAGTGCAGGAGCGCATGCAAGGCGTGATCCTCAGTATCGTCGGCGTTGCGGTGCTGGTGCTGTTGGTGATTGCCATCGCGGGGATGCTGCTGGCCAACACCATTCTGCGGCCGCTGAACCTGATGAAAGCCAATCTCGACGACATCGCGGCGGGCGAGGGCGATCTCACGCGCCGGTTGAACATCACCAGCCAGGACGAACTCGGCGAACTGGCCGGCTCGTTCAATCGCTTCGTCGACAAGATCCACGGTCTGGTGCGGCAGATCACCGAGATGACCACGCAACTGACTGGCCTGGTGACCCAGGTGTCGGATCAGGCCCAGCGTTCCGATCAGGCGATGGAGCGTCAGCGCCACGAGACCGATCAGGTCGCCACGGCGATCAACGAGATGTCCGCCGCCGCCCAGGAAGTTGCCAAGAGCGCGCAGAACGCCGCGGTCGCCGCGCAGCAGACCGACGAAGAAGGCCAGAGCGCCAAACGCGTGGTGGCCGGCAGCATCAAACAGATTCATGCGCTAGTGGATGAAATTCGCAGCAGCGGCGTGTCGCTCGACAGCCTGCAACAGGACGTGTCGTCGATTGTCGGCGTGCTCGGGGTGATCCGCTCGATTGCCGAGCAGACCAACCTGCTGGCACTGAACGCGGCGATTGAAGCGGCGCGTGCCGGGGAGGCCGGGCGCGGTTTTGCGGTGGTGGCGGACGAAGTACGGGCACTGGCCAGCCGCACGCAGATCAGCACCCAGGAAATTCAGGGCATGATCGATCGCCTGCAAGCGGGTACGCAGTCGGCGGTCGAGGCGATGCGCCGTTCCAGTGAAGCGGGCGATGGTACTTCGGCGCAGGCCAATCAGGCCGGGGCGTCGCTGGATGCCATGGCTGACCTGATCGCGACGATCAACTCGATGAACGCGCAGATCGCCAGTGCTGCCGAGGAACAAACGGCAGTGGCCGAAGAGATCAACCGCAGCGTGCATCAGATCGCGGTGGCGGTGGACAGCGTGGCGGACGAGACGCAACTGGGGGCGCAGACTTCGCGCAGTCTGGCAGAGCTTGGGCAGCGGTTGGGCAAGCTGGTGGGCCAGTTCCGCATTTAAAAAGTCTGTAAAACCTCATTGTGGGAGCGGGCTTGCTCGCGAAGGCGTCATGTCAGTCAGTATTCTTGTATCTGACACACCGCCTTCGCGAGCAAGCCCGCTCCCACATTGGGTTTCGTGTAGGGCTTAGGGTCTGTCCCAGTACGGCACTTCGCCAAAGCACTCGATGAAGAAATCAATCACCGTCCGCACCTTCACCGACAACCTTCGACTCCCCGGCCACAGCACTGCGATCTGCTGCGGCTCCAGGCTGTTCGACACCTGATATTCGCCCAGCACTGGCACCAGCGTGCCTTCGCGCACCGCCTCACCAATCAGCCAGGACGGAAACATCACCAACCCCAGGCCTTGCTCGGCGGCCTGGGTGAGGGTGTCGGCGTGGTTGCCAGTGATCGGGCCTTTGACCGAGTAAGGCGTCCAGTCGCCCTGATCCTTACGGAAAAACCAGCGTTGCTGACCGGTCGCACCTTTGTAGGCCAGGCACTGGTGTTGCGCGAGTTCGTCGGGATGCTGCGGCGTGCCGTGACGTTTCAGGTAAGCCGGGCTGGCCGCGACCTGAAAGCGGTGCGGCGCGAGAATCCGCGCCTGCATGCTCGAGTCGTGCATCGGGCCGATGCGAAACAGCAGGTCGGCGCCTTCCTGCAACGGGTCGACGTAATGGTCAGTCTGCTGGATGTCCAGTTGCAGCTTTGGATAGCGCGCGCACAACTGACCGAGCCACGGCGTCAGATGCCGTTGGCCGAACACCACCGGCGCGTTGATCCGCACCAGTCCGGTGGGTTCGCTTTGCTGCTCCTGCAACGCTTGCTCGGCTTCCTCCAGTTGCACCAGCACCAGCCGCGCATGGTGGCCGAGCATGCGCCCGGCCTCGGTCGGCATCACGGCGCGGGTGTGGCGGTAGAGCAATTGCTGGTTCAGCGCCTGCTCCATCAACTGGATCTGCCGTGAAATCGAAGAGGGCGCCACGCCCTCGCGCCGGGCGACTTCGGAAAAACTGCCGTGGTCGAGCACCGCCACAAATAGCCTCAGCGCCTTGAAGCCCAGTTCATTCAGCCCGTGCATGAATCGTCCTGCTGTGCGAGTTGCGCAAAAGTGTTGTCTGGATGCTCCCATTTATCGCACAGCGGCGCCAGCCGATAATCCGCGCCATCGTTTACTTGCGTGGGTTTTGGATGATGCAGACATTGGATGAAGTGAGTGTGCCGGCGCCGGCGACCCGGTCGTGGTTGCGCCTGTTGTTGCTGCCGCTGGTGATTCTGGCCGGCATGGGCCTGTCGGTGGAGGCCGGGTTACTGGGGCCGCTGGGGGAGCAGGTCGGGCATCTGTGGGCGACCTTGAGCATCTTCGGCGTGGGTTCGGCGATTCTGTTTTTGCTGCTGTTGTTCGCCGGCCCGCAGAAAGGCCCGGCGCTGACCGATCTGCCGCGCTGGCAATTGATCGGCGGCTTTCTCGGGCCGATGTACGTGGTGGTGCTGACCCTGGCGACGCCGCATATCGGGATCGCGATGACGATGATCGCGATTTTGTCCGGGCAGGTCGGCAAGAGTGTGCTGATCGACCATTTCGGCTGGTTCGGCGCGACGCGCAAGAAGGTCAATGCCGAGCGGTGGCTGGCGTTGGGGTTGATTGTGGTGGCACTGGTTCTGATTGCGCGGGGTTGAGAATATGAGTCTGGTTATTTTGTTGGCAGTGGTGGTGTTGGCTGGCGCGGTGTTGAGTGTGCAGGCGGCGATCAATGGGCGCCTCGGTGAAAGCGTCGGGGTATTGCGCAGCAGTTTGCTGACGTTTTTCGTCGGGGCTGTGGTTAGCGGGTTGTTGATTGTGTTTTTTGAACCGGCGCATGCGGTGAGTTTGCTCGATGTGCCGAAGTGGCAGGTCTGCGGGGCGCTGTTTGGCGTGGTTTACATGATGGTCATGGTTGGCGCGGTGCCTGTTGTGGGGACTGCGGTGGCGACTGTTGCGGTGATTGTCGGGCAACTGGGGATGGGGATGTTGATCGACAATTTTGGCTGGCTGGGGAATCCGGCGATCGAGCTTTCGTCCTCGCGGGTGTTGGCGATGGTGTGTCTGGGGTTGGCTTTGGTTTTTATGTATCGGAGTAGTGTTCGCGGTTCTGATTGAGTTTTGGGTGTATATCCGTTGCTGCGGTCACGGCGGCTTAGGGTTCCGCCCTTACGGCGGGTCACTTTTTCCAGACGCCGAAAAAGTAACCAAAAAGGCTTTACCCTGACGTTCGGCCCTCGCCTAGGCTCGGGTTCCTTCGCTGCGGGATTCATCCGGGGGGCAGCGCCTACGGTTTGCTTCGCTGCACCTCCTCTCGCTGTGTTTGGCTGCGCCAAACGGTCGCTGCGCTCCCACCCCCGGATAAACCCCTCCACTCAGCCTGCCGACGGGCCCTCAGATCAAAAGCGGTACTCGAGCTAACGCTCATTGTGTTGAGTGGGGCGGCCTCGCCGCATGGGGCGCACACTCTCTAAATTGTAGGAGCTAGCCTGCTGGCGATGGCGGCCTGACAGCCGACCAATTTCCAACTGAAGCCACCCATTCCAACTGTGGGAGCGGGCTTGCTCGCGAAGGCGGCCTGCCAGCCGACCAATCTCTAACTGAAAGCCCCCCCATCCCATGTAGAAACTGTCGAAGGCTGTGATCTTTTGATCTGCTCTGGCTCTGGCTCTGGCTTTTGATGTGGCTTTTGATCTTCAGCCCCTTCGGCAGGCCGAGCGTAGGTGTTCATCCGGGGGTTAGGCGCGCAGCGCCATGCGGCGAAGCCGCATCCATCAAGAGGAGGTGCAGCGAAGCAAACCGGAGGCGATGCCCCCGGATGGACACCGTAGCGAGGGAACACTGAGCCTCAGCGAAGTGCCGTACGCCGGGGCAAAGCCTTTTGGGTTACCTTTTCGGCGTTTGGAAAAGGTGACTCGCTGTAAGAGCGAAACCGCCAGCGGCAGCACCCGAAAAAACGGATATACACCCAAAAACAAAGTATCCAAATCGCACCCAAGCAAAATCAAAAGATCGCAGCCTGCGGCAGCTCCTACACTGGTATTTACGGCTTATCCCAAGAGCCCAGACAACCACCAAATAAAGGAGTCTGCCCCCATGCCCGATAGAAAATGCGATTGCCCCAACTGCAAATGCACCATCAAGGAAGGCGACCACGCTTACGCCGTGCACGGCAAACACTATTGCTGTGAAGCCTGCGCTCACCACCACAAGGGCGGTGAAGAGTGTTCAAGCAAAGGCTGCCATTGCGCCCACCCCAAATAACCGCGCGCAAAAAAAGTGGAGCCTAATCAGGCTCCACTTGCAGTTTCAGGCTTTCATCATCCAGCCGTTCGGTATGGCGCACCGTGCCTTGCAGTCGTCGCCCGTCAACCCTGACCACCACGGTTTTCGCCTGGTCGAGGTCTTCCGGTAACGGCGCCGGCACACGCAGGGCGAAGCTATACGGGTCGTCTTCGACAGCCTCAAGACCCACCCGACAGTCCACGCTTTTGGTGATACGTCCGAACAGGGTGTCCAGTCCGTAATCCAGATGCGCCGGGCTGAAGATGCTGGTCATTGTGTACGCCCCCAAAGAGTCCCCATCGCCTGACGAGAGTCTAGCCCGCCGGTCGCCATGTGACGTTTTCCACGCCGAATTTCTCCGCCATCGGTTTGCTGGTCTTTTGCACTTTTTCCCGGCCGAAACGCGGGATGCGACCCACACCGGCGTCGCAGCTTGCCCAGTGCCACGCCTCGGCGTTGTCCATTCTGTCCGAGCGGATAATGAACGACTTAGGCGTGCCGTGAAGGGTGTAATCGATGACAAACAGTTTTGCGTTGTTCATAAAGCCCGTAATCCTCCCTGTGGTATTAGAAGGATCGCGGCGCGTCGGGAAAATTCACTCGGATTGTCCGACGGTATCTATCGTTGTCGACGCTGTGACCGACTGGTTACCATGCGCCTTCCGCCAACCCCAATGAATGCTCGCCATGGCCCTCGCCGCACCCCCCGATCTCACGGATACCGATGTGCCGGTGCAACCGCTGGCGCGCACTTATCCGCGTGGTTTGTTCATCGAGCCGCACGAGCATGTCTGGGGGCAGTTGCTGTATGCGATGAGCGGAGTGATGTGGGTCGAGACCCCGCATGAGGCACTGGTGGTGCCGCCGCAGCGCGCGGTGTGGTTGCCACCCGGGGTGCCCCATGGAATTCGTGTGGTGTCGGACTTGCAAATGCGCAATATCTACCTGCGCCCGGTGCTGGCGGCAACGCTGGATCCGACAGTGCAGGTGATTGAAGTCGGAGGGCTGTTGCGCGAGTTGATCGTCGGGCTGGTGGAGCAGGGCGATAGCGGTGAGCCGGCCTATTACGACGCGTTGGTCGGGCTGGCGTTGCTGGAGCTCAAGCGTGCCCGGCGCTCGCAATTGAAGATCCCGCTGCCGGACGATTCCGACCGGCGCCTGATGAATTTGTGCCAGGCGGTGATGGCGGCACCGTCGCTGGACATTCCGTTCGAACAGCACGCGGAAAACGCCGGGGCCAGCGTGCGCACGCTGGCGCGGCTGTTCAAGGACAGCCTCGGCATGGGCTTCGCTGAATGGCGGCGGCAGGTCCAGTTGGCGACGGCGGTGACGGAGTTGATTCAGGGCGTGCCGGTGAGCGCGATCGCTCGCGAGCTGGGGTATTCGCCGAGCAGTTTCAGTGACATGTTCCGCCGCGAGCTGGGTGTGGCGCCTTCGCAATTTACGATCACCTGAACGCAATCCCCGTGGGAGCGGGCTTGCTCGCGAAAGGCGGTGTGTCAGCGAAGCATAAAGTGACTGACCCGCCGCCTTCGCGAGCAAGCCCGCTCCCACATTTTTACCGTGTTGTATTCAGGATTTCGGGACGCTGTTTTCTCACGCCGACCAGTGTTTCAGGATGTCTGCACCAACGGATTGCCAGCACGATAGAGGTTCTCCAGCACCGGCTCCCCTGACATCGCAAAACAACAGTGGGAGCGGGCTTGCTCGCGAAAGCGGCAGGTCTGTGAAGCATAAAGTGACTGACCCGCCGCCTTCGCGAGCAAGCCCGCTCCCACATTTTTACCGTGTTGTACTCAGGATTGCAGGACGCCGTTTTCCCACGCCGACCAGTTTTTCAGATTGTCCTGCACCAGCGGATTGCCGGCGCGAAAGAGGTTTTCCAGCGCGGGCTCCCCTGACACCGCAAAACCACTGTGGGAGCGGGCTTGCTCGCGAAAGCGGCAGGTCTGTGAAGCATAAAGTGACTGACCCGCCGCCTTCGCGAGCAAGCCCGCTCCCACCGTGTTGTACTCAGGATCGCGTGACGCCGTTTTCCCACGCCGACCAGTTTTTCAGATTGTCCTGCACCAGCGGATTGCCAGCACGGAAGAGGTTTTCCATCGCCGGCTCCCCTGACACCGCAAAACCACTGTGGGAGCGGGCTTGCTCGCGAAAGCGGCAGGTCTGTGAAGCATAAAGTGACTGACCCGCCGCCTTCGCGAGCAAGCCCGCTCCCACAGGGGACGACAGAGAACGCGGGGAATTGGCCGAAATTCAGAAGTCCTTGGCCGACGCCTCTGCCGATCCTTCCCTAGACTCTGCCCATTCCTTCAACGCGGCGGAGTTTCCTCCATGAACTACCTGATTTCGCTGGGCATCGGTCTCGGTGTCGGCCTGCTCTATGGCGCGCTGGATTTTCGTTCCCCGGCACCTCCGGCGATTGCGCTGGTGGGGCTGCTGGGCATGCTCGCGGGTGAGCAGCTGTGGCCAATGGGCCGGCAACTGGTCGCCGGTTGGTTGTCCTGAATGTCCTTTTTTTCCCTTTGGTGGATGTCCTCATGAAAGCACTGCAATTCGATAAAACCGGCGATCTGTCCTCCCTGCGCTTCGCCGATGTCGCCAAACCCGTACCGAGTGCTGGTGAAGTGCTGGTCGAGATCAAGGCGGCCGGTCTGAACCCCAGTGATGTGAAGAACGTGCTCGGGCGATTTCCGTACACCACGTTGCCACGGATTCCCGGGCGCGATTTCGCCGGTGTCGTGGTCGAGGGGCCGCAGGCGTTGCTCGGTCAGGAAGTCTGGGGCACCGGGCGCGAGCTGGGCTTTTTCGCCGATGGCTCGCACGCGCAGTTCGTCAAACTGCCGGCCAATGGTGTGGCGCACAAACCGTCGCACTTGAGTTTCGCCCAGGCGGCCAGCCTCGGCGTGCCGTACACCACGGCGTGGGATGCGCTGGAGCGTAGCTTGGTGACGGCTGAAACCCGTTTGCTGGTGATCGGTGGCGGCGCGGTGGCGACGGCGGCGTTGGCGCTGGCCAAGGTGCGTGGTGCGCAAATCCTCGCGGCAGCGCGTAGGCCGGAGCAGGTCAAGGAGTTACAGGCGCAGGGCTATGCGACGATTCAGCTTGATAAACCCGAAGACCTCGGCGCGCAGGTCAACGCGGTGTACAGCGGCGGCGCCGACGTGATCTTCGACACCACCGGCTTCTGGCTGCCGGCCTCGGTGGCGGCACTAGCAGCGTTCGGCCGCATCGCGATCATCGCCGCACCGGTCGACGGCCATGTGCAATTGCCGGCATTGGCGTTGTACCGCAAGGGCGGTTCGGTGGTCGGGATCAACTCGCTGCTGTACGGCGTGCAAGCCTGTGCGGTGATGCTCGAGCAGTTTGGGCGGTTCTTTGATGAGGATCTGTTGCCGTTGCCGCAGGGGTTGGTGCAGGTGCCATTGGCGGAGGGGTTGGACAGCTACGCGCAGGTGAATCAGGGCAGTGGCGACAAGATTATCCTTATTCCCTGACACCGCAAAACAACTGTGGGAGCGGGCTTGCTCGCGAAAGCGGTGTGTCAGCGAAGCAAGTATTGGCTGATACACCGCATTCGCGAGCAAGCCCGCTCCCACATTTTTACGTGTTGTACTCAGGATTGCGGGACGCCGTTTTCCCACGCCGACCAGTTTTTCAGAATGTCCTGCACCAGCGGATTGCCCGCGCGATAGAGATTTTCCAGCGCCGGCACAAAGCCGCCCTGATCGGCGTACTTGAGCAGATTATCCACTTCACTGCCGCCCGGTGCCGGCCGATCAAAGTCAGAGCCGGCACGCACCACGGCCAGACGCTGCACATCCACCAGACCTTCGCGACTGGCGCGTAACAAGGCCTCGTAGGTCGAGTTGTCTTCCTGTTGTGTGGTGCAGTATTCACCCTTGTTATCGGTCAGCAGTTTGGTCCAGACCTCGGCGCGTTCGCTCAGGCGTGTACCGGAGAACCAGGTGTTGCCCGCCAGCGTGTCGCAGCGCGTAACCACTGGCGGCTGATTGGCCGGGGCCGAAGGGTATTTGCGACGCCACGCTGCTGATTCCTTGCTCTCGCTCAACTCGACCTTGTGGCTCAGGGCGAAGGCTTTGGCCTGCAGTGTCGGGTTGAGTTCGAAGACTTCGGTCTTGTAGTCCAGCGGCGGTTTTTCGTTCGGACCCTTGGTGTTGATGCCCAGGTAGCCAGTCGGCCAGCTCGCCGGCACATCGCGCGAATCCAGCTCCCATTGCGTGCCGAATTCCACCAGGTAATGCGCCCACGCCGCAGTGCCGATGGTCCCGTGTTTCGGGCTGATGCCGGCGATCCCGGCGATCAGAAACCAGCTTTTGCGCAGGTCGAATTTCGGCGACAGGGCCAAGGCCAGGGTTGAAGCGGCGGCGTTGCTCTGGCCCATGCCGGTGGTCAGCAGGCACACCTGTTGCGCGTTGCAGCGGATGGTCGGGTACTCGGCGGACAGCCCCGGTACGCGGATTTCCTGCTTGAGATCGAGGCGCTCGATCCAGTTCTGTGCCTCGGGGGCGAACATGGTGATCAGCACCACTTTCGGCTGGATCGGCGCTTCAGCCGCCCACGCAGTGGAAGAGAGCAGGGCCGCAGCGGCCAGGGTCAGACGCGTCATTGCTTGCATGAGAATCTCCTGATTTCAGAACTGGTAGCCGATGCCGGCGTAGTAACCCCAACCGTTGGAGCGCGCGCGGAAATTGCCGTCGCCGAAGTTCAGCTCGCTGCCGTCCTCCCAGTTGCCGCCGTTATGGAAGTAACGGCCGACCAGGGTGAAGCGCAGGTGGGTGAACGAGTACAACAGCACGTTGGTCGCCACCGTGGCATTGGCGGTGCGCGCCGGATTGTCCTTGTGAATGTCCGAGCCGAAATCGAAGTTGGTGAAACCGATGTAGGTCAGCGACGCGCCGTTGCTGAATTTGTCGATGGGCACGATGTACTTGAGCTGCGCGCGGTAGCCGTCCCACGAATACTCATTGCTCGCGCCATAGTTTTCCCACTGGTAGCGCCCGTACAGGTTGGCCGACAGGTTGACCCGCGAATGGGTGTCGATGTCGGTGCCGAAGCCGCTGTACAGCGTGTTGGCGCGGTTCTCTTTACGGCTGCCGTGATCGTAGATCCAGTCGAACGCCACGTACCATTCCTTGAACGGGCCGATGGCCAGGCTGCGGCCGGCGAGGTAGTCGATGGAGATGCGCGGCTCGTGTTCCATGAACACCGGTGAGCCGTGATCCCACACGCCTTTGTCATGGCTGTTGCCGATGTTGAAGATCTTCGGAATGTCGACGTAGCCGTACAGCTCGAACGGGCCCTTGCGCCCGAAGTACTCGTATTCCAGATAAATGTCGTCGGCCGGTTGCGGCCCGAAGCTGATGTCCTTGCTGCCGATCAGCGTCAGGTCCTGGTTGTACCAGTCCGACAGATACGCGCCTTTTTTCGGCGGGGCAGCTTCCGGGCTGAGGGCTTCACCCTGGGCGGACTCGTCGGGCAGCGCCGGTTGCGCCAATGCGCTGTGGCTGAGAACTCCGGTAACGCCGGTCAGTAGCAGGGAAACAGCAAACGTGCGCGCACACGGGGCGCGAAGAAGGGAAGCAACGTGCATTCAAAGTCCTTTTTTTGCGGATCGAGGCCCGGGTTCTGCGGGTCTGTACGGTTTTGTTACGAAAAAGTCGTTATAGGCAGGTCGCAAACGTTTGCACAAGGCGTACCAGTTTCTTTTAAACGCTGAAATTCTCCTGTGGGAGCGGGCTTGCTCGCGAAGGCGTCGGGTCAGGTGACACATCCTTCTCAGTTACACCGCTTTCGCGAGCAAGCCCGCTCCCACAGGGTTAGTCAGGTGTCGCCAAACCCAGTGTTTACTGGCCGAAACCCGCGTTCTAGACGGTTCTAGTATTAAAGTATTAACACCATTTAATCAGTGCCCCATCGCGGGGCGTCTACTAGCTTGTCAGCCAAGACGCGGTTTTGTGATGACCGTCGCAGTCTTGATTCGCGTGTGGAATAAGCACCTCTCCCACGCCTTCAAGGAAGAATTTGGCCACGACAAGGAGTAGCCCGTGGAAGCAAGGTTTGGTGTCGCCCTCGTTTCGCGTTTTTCCCCACTTTCCCTTGCTGTGCACCTGAGCGTTGCCGGGCTGTTGTTCGGCGGCGTCAGTGCACCGGCACTGGCCACATGCTCCACGGCGGGTTCCACCGTGACCTGTACCGGCGTGCCGAGTCTGCCGCTGTTTCTCAACAATTTCGCCAGTGCCACCAACGGTCTGACGGTCAACGTCAACTCCGGGGCGCAGATGAACGCGACGCTCGGCGGCCATGTGATGGACCTGACCGGGGTCAACATCAGCCTGAACAACTCCGGGACGATCGACCCGGCGCTGCTCGGGCTGGTCTCGGTGTTGAGCGGCGGTGCGTTCATCGGTACGGGCGCAACCAGTACGGTCAGCGTGCTCAACAATGCCAGCGGGATCATTCGCGGTACCGGCATGTTGCTCGGGCTCAACCTGACCAGCGTTGACGGCCTGGGCATCGCGGTGAACAACGCTGCGGCCGGCACTACCAGCATCACCAACAACGGCACCATCACCTCGACCGGACTCTCGGTCGGCGGCATCACCCTGGCCGACACCCCGGTGGTCGGTGTGTACGGCGGCTCGCAGGTCAATATGACCAACAGCAGCACCGGCGTGATCAACGGCCGGATCGCCTTCGAGACCTCGACGGCGGGCAACACCTTCACTAACGCCGGTGCGATCACCGGCGGCGTGTCGATGGGCGCGAGCAGCACCAACACCTTTACGGCGGTAACCGGCTCCAGCGTCAACGTGGGTGACGGCGTGCAGGTCAGCGTCGGCCTCGGCGGACTGATCGGCATCAACCTGACGTTCGCCCCGACCGGCACTGTCGATGGCGGCGCGGGCGGTACCAACAGCCTGATTCTGCAAAACCCGAGCGGTGTCGGCGGCGGCACCACCGGGGTCGGCACGGCGTCGAGCGCCACTTACGTCAACTTCAACAACCTGACCATCAACAGCGGCACCTGGACCTTGCAAGGGCCACTGGTCAGCGGCGCGACCACGCTCAATGGCGGTGTCGCCCAGTTCAACAACAACGCCACGTTCGGCAGCGGGGTGCTCACCTCCAACGGCGGGATCCTCCAGGCCAGCAACGCCGGGTTGAATCTCAGCAATCTGATCTCTCTCGGCGCCGGTGGTGTGACCGTGCAGGGCACCAACGCCACCACCCTGAGCGGGGTGATTTCCGGCAGCGGCGGCCTGACCAAAGTCGGTTCCGGGCAACTGAGCCTCAGCGCTGCCAACACCTATCTGGGCAACACCACACTCAACGGCGGCACCGTGCAGTTGGGCAACAATCTGGCGCTGAGCACCGGTACCGTCAACGTCACCGGCGCGACCACCTTGAGCGCGCCCGGCACGATCAACCTGAACAACGCCATCAGCCTCGGCGGCACATTGACGGCCGGCGGCACCGGCGCTCTGACCCTCGGCGGCTTGATCACAGGCAACAGCGGTTTGACCAAGACCGGCACCGGCAGCCTGACCCTCAGTGGCGCCAACAGCGGCTATACCGGCACTACCACTTTGAGCGCCGGCAGCCTGCTGGTGACCAACAACAACTCGCTGGGTAGCGGCGCGCTGAACACCGCTGCCGGCACCAGTCTCGATAGCACCGCCAACGTTACCTTGGCCAACAACATCGGCATGACCGGCGCGCTCAACGTGCTCGGCAGCAATGCCCTGACCCTGGGCGGCGTCTTGTCCGGTACTGGCGGGATTACCAAATCCGGTACCGCCAGCCTGACCCTGACGGGGAACAATACCAACGCCGGCAACACGCTTCTCAACGCCGGCAGCCTGTTCGTCGGCAGCAACACCGCACTGGGGACTGGCGCGTTGAACGCCGCGGCCGGCACCACGCTGGATGCGACCACGGCGGTGACCCTGGCCAACGCTGTCGCGCTGGCGGCGGATCTGACCATTGGCGGCACCCAGGCACTGGGCCTGAGCGGGGTCGTCAGCGGCGCCGGCAATCTGATCAAGAACGGCACTGCGAGCCTCAGCCTCAGCGGCAATAACACTTTCTCCGGCGGCACTGCGCTGAATGCTGGCACGCTGATTGTCGGCTCCAACACCGCGCTGGGCGCGGGCGCATTGACCACGGCAGCAGGTACCACCCTTGATGCCAGCACAGCGGTGGCGCTGACCAACGCGGTGTCACTCGGTGGCAATCTGAACATCGGCGGCAGCGCCAACCTGACCCTCGGCGGTATCGTCAGCGGCAGCGGCGGGCTGACCAAGAACGGCGCGGCCAATCTGATTCTCAATGGCGCCAATACTTTCCTCGGTGCCGTCGCGTTGAACGCCGGCACCATTACGGCCGGCGCGAATGCGGCGCTCGGCAGCGGCAACATCACCGTCGGCGGCGTGGCGACGCTCGACAGCAATGCGGCGGTGACACTGAACAACAACGTCATTCTCAATAACAGTCTGGGGATTGGCGGCAGCAACGCGCTGACCCTCGGTGGCGGGATCAGCGGTACCAGCCAACTGGTGAAAAACGGCACCGCCAATCTGACCCTCAACGGCACCAATACCTACAGCGGCGGCACCACCCTGAATGCCGGCAGCCTGACCGTCGGCAACGGTGCGGCACTGGGCACCGGCGCCTTGTCGGTGGAAGGCGCCGGCACCCTCAACAGCAGTTCCGCCGTGACCCTGAACAACAACGTGATTCTCAATGCCAACCTCACCGCAGGCGGCGCCAACGCGCTGACCCTCGGCGGGGTAATCAGTGGCGCGAACGGCCTGATCAAGACCGGCGCATCGAGCCTGACCCTGACCGGCAACAACACCTACACCGGCACCACGGCGTTGAATGCCGGTTCGCTGGTGGTCGGCTCCAACACCGCTCTGGGTACGGGCGCACTGAACGCGTCGAACGGCACCACGCTGGATGCAAGCACGGCGGCGACCCTGGCCAACAACGTCAACCTCGGCGGCACGCTGACTGTCGGCGGCAGCAATGCGCTGACCCTCGGCGGGGTGGTCGCCGGCATCGGTGGGCTGACCAAGAACGGCGCGGCCGACCTGACCCTCAACGGCGCCAACACCTATTTCGGCAACACTGCACTGAACACCGGCAAGCTGATTGTCGGCAGCAACACCGCGCTGGGCGTCGGTACGCTGAATGCGGCGGCCAATACCACGCTGGACGCCAACACCGCCGTCAGCCTGAACAACGCAGTGGGCCTGGCGGGAGCCTTGAATATCGGTGGCACGGCAGATCTGACCTTGACCGGTCTGGTCAGCGGCGCCGGCAGTCTGGTGAAAGACGGCGCGGCCAATCTGATTCTCAATGCGGCCAACAACTACCTCGGCGGCACCACGTTGAACGCCGGTACGCTGACCGTCGGCAACAGTTCGGCGCTGGGTTCCGGCGCACTGACCGTCGCTGGCGCTGCCACACTGGACAGCAATTCGCCGCTGGTCAGCCTCAATAACGGCGTCGCTCTCAACGCGGCGTTGACTGTCGGCGGCACGCAGAACCTGACCCTCGGTGGCGTGACCAGCGGCAGCGGCCAGTTGATCAAGGACGGCGCGGCCAACCTGACGCTCAACGGCAACAACACCTTCAGCGGCGGCACCACCCTCAACGCCGGTACCCTGACCCTGGGCAATGCCAACGGTCTGGGTAGTGGTGGCTTGACCATCGGCGGCGCGGCGACTCTCGATAACAGCGCCTCGTTCGGCATCGGCAACGCGATCACCCTCAACGCCGGGCTGACGGTGGCCGGCAATAACGACCTGAGCCTCAACGGCATCATCGACGGCGCCGGCAGCCTGACCAAAAACGGTCTGTCGGACCTGACTCTGGCCGGCAACAACACCTTTACCGGCGCCGTGAACATCGTCTCCGGCAGCGTCACTACCCTCAACACCAACGCACTGGGCAACACTTCTGGCGTCAACATCAGTGCCGGTGCCGGCCTGAATCTCGGTAGCGATGCCAGCCTCGGCGCGCTGACCGGCAGCGGCAGTGTGCAACTGACTGGCAGCAACACGTTGACCGTCGGTGGCGGCAACGTCACCAGCACCTTTGATGGTGATCTCAGTGGCAGCGGTGGCCTGACCAAAGTCGGCACCGGCACCTTGAACCTCACTGGCATCAACGGCATTACCGGCAATACCGCGATCGATGGCGGTATCGTGAACCTGAGCGGTTCGCTGGGCAGTGCACAGGTCAACGTCAACACCGGCGGTACCCTGACCGGTACCGGCTCGGCGCTTGGCACAGTGAACATTAATAGCGGGGGCCATCTGGCGCTGTCATCGGGCAATACCTTGTCAGCCAGTGGCCTGACCCTCGGTGCCGGTAGCAACGTGGATGTGGCGCTGGGGACTCCGTCGACCAGTTCGCTGATGAACATCGGCGGCAACCTTACCCTTGACGGCAATCTCAACGTCACCGATGCCGGCGGTTTCGGCGTCGGTGTGTATCGCCTGTTCAACTACACCGGTGCCCTGACCAATCTCGGTCTGGACGTCGCCAGCGTGCCGGTCGGCTATGGCCTTGGCGATCTGGTGGTGCAGACCGGCGTGGGCAATCAGATCAATATTCAAGTGTCGGCACCGAACAGCAACATCCGTTACTGGGACGGCAGCCAGACCATCGCCAACGGCGTGGTCGATGGCGGCAGCGGCACGTGGAATGCTGTCGGCACCAACTGGACCGATGCCAATGGTCTGGTCAACCAGCCATGGGCCGGTGACTTCGCGGTATTCCAGGGAGCTGCGGGCACTGTGACGGTGAACGGCACGCAAGCGTTCACCGGCATGCAATTCCTCACCGACGGCTACAACCTGGTCAACGGCGCGGCGGGGCAGCTGACCGCAGTCAACGGCACTGGCGGTACCACAGCGCTGCGGGTTGATCCGGGCGTTACTGCGACCATCGGCGTGAATATCGATGGCAGCGGCATCCTCAATAAACTCGACGCCGGTACCCTGGTGCTCAATGGCGCCAACACCTACAGCGGCGGCACGCAGCTGGACGGCGGCACCCTGGTGGTCGGCAGCAACATCGCACTTGGCACCGGCGCATTGATTGCCAACGCTGGCACGCAACTGGACAGCAACACGGCCGTGACCCTGGGCAATGCCGCCACGCTCAATGGCAATCTGACCGTGGTCGGCAGCAATACGCTGACCCTCAACGGCGTGATCGGCGGCACCGGCGGGCTGATCAAAAACGGCGCGGCCAACCTGACCCTCGGCGGCAACAACGCCTTCCTCGGGCCGGTAGCGCTGAATGCCGGCGGACTGGTTCTGGCGTCGAACTCGGCGCTGGGTTCCGGCACCTTGAACGCGGCGGGCGGCACCACGCTGGATGCGAGCACGGCGGTTTCGGTGAACAACGCGGTGAATCTGGCCGGCAATCTCGGCATTGGCGGCACCGCGGATCTGACCCTGGCCGGCACGGTCAACGGCGCCGGCAGTCTGAGCAAAAACGGCGCGGCCAATCTGACCCTCAGCGGCAATAACAACTTCCTCGGCGGCACTACCCTGAACGCCGGCACCCTGACCGCCGGTAGCAACTCAGCACTCGGCTTGGGCAACCTGACCGTGGCCGGCGCTTCGGCGCTGGACAGCAGCGCAGCAGTGAGTCTGGGCAACAACGTGGTGCTCAACGCCAACCTGAGCAACAGCGGCAGCAATAACCTGACCCTCGCTGGCGTGGTCAGTGGCGCGGGCGGGCTGATCAAGAACGGCGCCTCGAACCTGACACTCAACGGCATCAACACTTACACCGGTGGCACCACACTGAATGCCGGTACGCTGACCCTTGGCACTGGCGCCTCTCTGGGCAGTGGTGCGCTGACCGTTGCTGGTGCTTCGAGTCTCGACGCCACCGCGCCGCTGGTACTGGCCAACAACATCACCCTCAACGCCAACCTCGGTCTGACCGGTAACAACAACCTGACCCTCGGCGGTGTGATCGCCGGGGCGGGCACCCTGACCAAAAACGGTCTGGCCGACCTGACGCTATCCGGCAACAACACCTTCAGCGGCACCTTTGATGTGCAATCGGGCAGCCTCACGACACTGGGCAACTCGGCACTGGGCAGCAATGCCGGGGTCAACCTCGGCGCTGCGTCAACTCTCAATCTCGGCGGCTCGGGCAGCCTCGCCAGTCTGACCGGCAGCGGCACCGCACTGATCGGCGGCGGCAACACTCTGAGCATCGGCGGTAACAACGCCAGCAGCCTTTTCGCCGGTGTCCTCACCGGAACCGGCGAATTGAACAAGCTCGGCACCGGAACCCTGACCCTGACCGGCCTCAACAGCCTGACCGGCAACACCACGGTCAACGCCGGCACCTTGAACGTCAGCGGCTCGCTGGACAGCGCCAGTGTGCTGGTCAACAGCGGCGGCACCCTGACGGGCGGCGGCTCGCTGGGCGGCGCGGTGACCGTGGCCGACGGCGGTCATCTGGCCGGCGCCACCGGCAGCACCCTGTCGGTGAACTCGCTGGTGTTCAACGCCAACTCCAATTTCGATGTCGGACTGGGCACGCCGGTTTCCGGTGGCGGCAATGCGCTGGTGAATGTCGGCGGCAACCTGACCCTCGACGGCACCCTGAACGTCAGCGACATCGGCGGTTTCGGCAGTGGTGTGTACCGGTTGATCAACTACACCGGCGGCCTGACCGACAACGGCATGCTGATCGGCACGGTGCCGGGCAGCGTCACTCCGGGCGATCTGACTCTGCAAACCGCGCTGGCCAACCAGATCAATTTGCTGGTCACTGCACCGGGCGTCACCGTGCAGTTCTGGGACGGCAACCAACTCGTCGCCAACGGTTCGGTCGATGGCGGCAGCGGCACCTGGGGCACCGGCACCACCAACTGGACCGACGTCAACGGCACCACCAATCAGGCCTGGACCAACAACTTCGCGGTGTTCCAAGGCACGGCGGGCACGGTCACCGTGAACGGCGCACAAACCATCACCGGCATGCAGTTCGTCACCGATGGCTACAGCCTGCAGGACGGCACCGCGGGTTCGCTGAATCTGGTCAACGGTTCGTTGGGTAACGCCACGGTGCGAGTCGATCCGAACGCCACCGCGACCGTTGGCGTGGCACTCAACGGCAGCGGCACCCTCGGCAAATACGACACCGGCACGCTGGTGCTCAACGCTGCCAACGGTTACACCGGCGGCACCGCGCTCAATGGCGGCAAGATCGTCGTGGGCAACAACGCAGCGCTCGGCAGCGGTGTGTTGACCGCTGCGGACGGCACCGCGCTGGACAGCAACGCGGCCGTCACGCTGGGCAACGATGTGGTGGTGAACGGTGGCCTGACTGTCGCCGGCAGCAACGCCTTGACCCTCGACGGTGTAGTCAGTGGGGCGGGCAGCCTGATCAAGTCTGGCGCTTCGAGCCTGACCCTCAACGGCAGCAACACTTACAGCGGTGGTACTCAGCTCGCTGGCGGTACGCTAGTGCTGGGCAACAACAGCGCAATCAGCAGCGGTGCACTGAGCGTGACCGGCAACGGCAGCCTCGACAGCAGCTCGGCGCTGCAACTGGCCAACGCGATCAATCTGGGGTCGCAACTGACCCTGGCCGGCAACCAGAACACCACGCTGCTCGGCGCCATCACCGGTACCGGCAGTCTGGTGAAAAACGGCAGCGCTGACCTAGTGCTTAGCGGCGCCAACACCTACAGCGGCGGCACCACGCTGAACGCTGGCACTACCACTGGCGACACCAGCAGCCTGCAAGGCGCCATCATCAACAACGCAGCGCTGACCTTCGCGCAGAACGCCGACGGCAGCTACACCGGTAACCTCACCGGCGCTGGCACGCTGAACAAAACCGGCACCGGCCAATTGCTCCTGACCGGCAACAACACCTTCACCGGTGACACTTCGGTGCAGGCCGGCAACCTGATCGTCAACGGCGTGCTCAACAGCGCCAACGTCAACGTCGCCAGTGGTGCGAAAGTCGGTGGCAGCGGACAACTGGGCGGCAACGTGCAACTGGCCAGCGGTGCGACGCTGACCGGTGGCGGCACGGCTACACCGTTGTCGGTCGGCTCGCTGGCGCTGTCCTCGGGCACCAACCTGGACTTCAGCCTCGGCTCGGCCGCCAGCTCCACCACGGTGGTCAACGTCGCCGGTAACCTGACCCTCGACGGCACGCTGAATATCAGCAACGCCGGCGGTTTCGGCACCGGGGTCTATCAACTGTTCCGCTACGGTGGCAGCCTGACCGACAACGGTCTGGTCTACGGCAGCCTGCCGGTGTCGGCGGCCAACCTGACCCTGCAAACCGCGATCGCCAATCAGGTCAACCTGTTGGTACAAGGCACGCCGGGTGAGGTGCAGTTCTGGAACGGCGGCACTACCAACCCTGATGGCAGCATCGGTGGCGGCAGTGGCGTGTGGGGCCCGGGCACCAACTGGACCGATCCGAGCGGCACTCAGGCGCTGGCGTCCAATGGTCAATTCGCAGTGTTTGGTGGCCAGGCGGGTACCGTCACTGTGCAGGGCAATCAGAACTTCACCGGTCTGCAGTTCCTCACCGGCGGCTACAGCCTGGTGCCGGGGGCTGGCGGTACGCTGACACCAGTCAACGGTGCCGACGGCAGTCTGGCGCCGGTGCGGGTCAATGCCGGGGCCAGTGCTGAAATCGACGTGCCGCTGATCGGCACCGGCGGTATCGAGAAACTCGATTCCGGCACCCTCGTGCTGACTGGCGCCAATACCTACAGCGGTGGCACCACCGTCAATGGCGGTACGCTGATCGGTAACACCACGAGTCTGCAAGGCAACATCACCGACAACGCCACGCTGGTGTTCCAGCAAAACACCGATGGCCAGTTCAATGGTGTGCTTAACGGCACCGGCGCGCTGTTCAAACGCGGCGTGAGTCGCCTGTTGATGGTTGGCAATCAACCGTTCAGCGGTACGGTTTCCGTCGATCAAGGCCTGCTGCAAGTCGGCAGCCGTGCGGCCCGGGCTTCGCTGGGCGCACAAGTCACGGTCGCCAACGGCGCAGGCCTGAGCGGTAACGGCAGCGTCGGTTCGGTGGTCAACCACGGTGTGGTGGCTTCCGGTGGCGCTGACGGCACCTTGAGCGTGGCCGGCAACCTGACCAACGGCAGTGATGGTGTGCTGGCGCTGACGGTCAGTTCGCCAACCGCTACACCGCTGGCGGTAGGTGGCACGGCAGCTCTGGGTGGCGGTCTGGTGGTCAACAGCCTGGCGCCGTTCACTGGCAACACCACTTACTCACTGATCACTGCGGGCGGTGGTGTGACCGGGACCTTCAGTGCCGCCGATCTGCCGCAGTACGCGTTCCTCGACAGCTCGCTGGTCTACGGTGCCGATTCGGTGACCCTGGCTGTGAGCCGCAACGGCAACTCGTTCGCCGACGTCGCTGCCACGGGCAACCAGCGCGGCACCGCCACGGCACTGTCCAATAACGGTGCGGCCGGCGCGGCGTTGCAGAACCAGATCGTCAACCTCAGCGTGGCCGGTGCGCGCAATGCGTTCGACAGCCTGTCGGGTGAAATCCACGCCAGCACCGCCAGCGCCATGCTGGAGGACTCGCGGTTCATCCGCGAGGCGGTCAATGACCGCATGCGCCAGCCATCGTGCAGCGCCGCGGATGATCCACGCAGAACCCTGGCCCCGAGCGACACGCAACTGAGCAGCAACGGCTGCCACGGTGAAATGGTCGGCTGGATCCGGGCCATCGGTGCCTGGGGCGACATGGGCGGCGACAGCAACACGGCGAAAGTCGATCGCAACCTCGGCGGTTTCATGCTCGGCACCGACAAGGCGCTGGATGACACCTGGCGTGCCGGGATGGCGGCCGGCTACACCCGCAGCAACCTCAATGCGCACGATCGCAACTCAAATGCCAAGGTCGACAGCTACCACCTGGCCGGTTATCTGAACTCGCAATTCGATGCACTGGCGGTGCGCCTCGGCGCGGCTTACAGCTGGCACAGCATCGAGACCAAGCGCGATGTCAGCGTCGGTACTTACAATGATCGCCTGAAGGCCGATTACGACGCGCGCAGTGCGCAGGTGTTCGGTGAAGTGGGTTACGCGATCAACGCGGCAGGCGTTGCCATCGAACCGTTCGCCGGGCTGGCCTACGTCAACTACGACAGCGACACCGGCAAGGAAAAAGGGGGAGTGGGGCGCCTGAAGGCCGACGCCGATCAGGACATCACCTACTCGACCCTCGGTGTGCGTGTCGGCAAATTGGTGACCCTGGCCAACGGCAGCCAACTGACACCGCGCGCGGCCATCGGCTGGCGGCATGCCTACGGCGACACCAAACCTGACGCCGACCTGACCTTCATCGACGGCGGCGCCTCGTTCAGCACCCAGGGCGTACCCATCGCCAAGGACAGCGCATTGCTCGAAGCCGGCATCGACTTCCAGGTCACCCCGACCGGCAAGCTGGGCATCGGCTACTCAGGCCAGGTGTCGAGCGACAACAACGACAGCGCGTTCAACATCAGCTTCAGTCAAAGCTTCTGAATCATGGTCGAAGTACTTTAGCCGCCCGAAAGGGCGGTTTTTTTTGGGAGGCAGAATAGAGCGGCTTTATAGGTCCGGCGATGAAGTGGCGGTGACCGCTCGATAGCTTTCGCGAGCAGGCTCACTCCCACATTTGCTCTCTGTCACCCACCGACTCTGTGTCCACTGGAGATCCCGTGTGGGAGCGAGCCTGCTCGCGAAGGGGCCGTGACAGTCAGCGCAAAAATCAGCCGGCCCGCGCTCTGCTAGAATCCGCCCCATCAACTGCCAGAGACTCTCCCATGAGCGAGCCGATTCGCCTGACCCAATACAGCCACGGTGCCGGTTGTGGCTGCAAGATTTCCCCGCAGGTGCTGGAAGTGATTCTGGCCGGCAGCGGTGCGCAGAACCTTGACCCGAAACTGTGGGTCGGCAATGCCTCGCGTGATGACGCGGCGGTGTACGAGATTGATGCCGAGCGCGGTGTGGTGTCGACCACGGACTTCTTCATGCCGATTGTCGACGATCCGTTCGACTTCGGCCGGATCGCTGCGACCAATGCGATCAGCGACATCTATGCGATGGGCGGCGATCCGTTGATGGCGATTGCGATCCTCGGCTGGCCGGTGAATGTGCTGGCGCCGGAAGTGGCGCGGGAAGTGATTCGCGGCGGGCGCGCGGTGTGTGACGCCGCCGGCATTCCGCTGGCCGGCGGGCATTCAATCGATGCGCCGGAGCCGATCTTCGGCCTGGCCGTGACCGGTCTGGTGGAAAAACGCCACATGAAGCGCAACGACACCGCCACCGCCGGTTGCCTGCTGTACCTGACCAAGCCGTTGGGCATCGGCATCCTCACCACCGCCGAGAAGAAGGGCAAATTACGCCCCGGTGATGTCGGTGTGGCCCGCGACTGGATGTGCACCCTGAACAAGCCCGGCAGCCGTTTCGGCAAACTGGCCGGCGTCACCGCGATGACCGACGTTACCGGTTTCGGCCTGCTCGGGCATCTGGTGGAAATGGCCGACGGCAGCCACCTGACCGCACGTATCGGCTACAACCACGTGCCGCGTCTGGACAGCGTCGAGTACTACCTCGAACAGGGCTGTGTGCCCGGTGGCACCTTGCGTAACTTTGACAGCTATTCGAGCAAGCTCGGCCGTCTGCAGGAGTTGCACAAGCGCGTGCTGTGCGACCCGCAGACCAGCGGCGGTCTGCTGATTGCAGTTACACCGGAAGGCAACGCCGAATTCCTCGCCGTGGCTGCCGAACTGGGCCTGAACCTGGCGCCGATCGGCGAGCTGGTCGAGCGACAGACCCACGCAGTCGAGGTGAACTGATGTCACGCGACTGCACCGATTACCGCGATATTTTCCTCAACGACCGGCCGATGATGGATGCCCGTGCGCCGATCGAGTTTGCCCACGGCGCGTTTCCCGGCGTGGTCAACCTGCCGCTGATGAACGACCGCGAGCGCGAGCAGGTGGGGACTTGCTACAAGCAGCATGGACAACAAGCCGCCATCGCCCTGGGTGAGCGGCTGGTTTCTGCCGACGTGCGAGAGCAGCGCATTCAGGGCTGGGTCGAGTTTGCCCGGGCACACCCCGACGGCTACCTGTATTGCTTTCGCGGCGGCCTGCGTTCGCAGATCGTCCAGCAATGGATCAAGGAAGAGGGCGGGATCGATTACCCGCGTGTCGGCGGTGGCTATAAGGCGATGCGTACGTTCCTGCTGGAGACGATCGATCAGGCCGTGGCCGAGTGCGATATGGTGCTGCTGGGCGGCATGACCGGCACCGGCAAGACCGAACTGTTGGTGCAGTTGAGTAATGGTCTGGATCTGGAAGGCCACGCCAATCATCGGGGCTCGAGTTTCGGCAAGCGCGCCACCGGCCAACCGACCAACATCGATTTTGAAAACCGTCTGGCCGTTGATGTGCTGAAAAAACGCGCCGGCGGAATCCAGCAGTTTGTGCTGGAAGACGAGAGCCGGGTAGTCGGCAGTTGTGCCTTGCCATTGCCGCTGTACCGAGGCATGCAAGTGGCGCCGATGGTCTGGCTCGAAGACAGCCTGGAGCAGCGGGTCGAGCGGATTCTGCAGGATTACGTGATCAACCTGCACGCTGAGTTTGTCGCGGTGCATGGCGAGCAGGGCTTTGCGCTGTATGCCGAGCGGTTGATTGCGAGTTTGAACAATATCCAGCGCCGGCTGGGCGGCGAACGCCATCAGCGGATGTTCCTGCAGATGGAAGAGGCCCTGGCCGAGCAGGCGCGCAGCGGTTCGGTCGAGGCGTTCCGTGACTGGATCAGCGTGTTGCTGCGCGAATATTACGACCCGATGTATGCGTTCCAGCGTGAGAAGAAGGGCGGGCGGATTGAATTTGCCGGGGAGCGCGGGGCGGTGCTTGAGTATCTGCGTGAGCGGGTGAATCAGCGGGTTTGAGGGTGTTGTTGCGGGCCTCTTCGCGAGCAAGCCCGCTCCCACATTGGGTCTCCACTGGGCAGAAATTTCTGCCTGACGCAGATCCCCTGTGGGAGCGGGCTTGCTCGCGAAAGGGCCGGTACAGGCAGCGCAAAACTCAAGTCGGACAGGTCGCCTTGCCGTTATCCAGCCCCTGCTTGTAGCTGTGGCTCTGCAAACTGGCCTTGCCGTTGTGCCAGGTCAGGGTCAGCACGTACAGCGAATCGAAATCGCCCGACGCCCAGTCATCGGTGATGGTCTGCTTCTCGCCGACGGCCTTGCCGGCAACCTTGTTGATCAGCTCCGGCAAATAGCCGTGCGACCAGGCAGTGTAGATCGTCGCGTTGTGGTACTTGTCCTCGATCAGCTCGCGCGCCAGATCACTGGTGTCGTTGGCGGAGAACTCGATGTTCACCGGCAGGCCGAGCTTGATCGCGGCGGGGCTGATGGTCATCAACGGACGGATGTAGCTGTAGGAGTTGTCCAGTTCGCCTTCCTCGACATTGCGTGTCGGGTTGGCGGCGAACACGTAATCGGCCTTGCCGAATTTTTCCGGCAGCAGGGTCGACAGCTCGATCGCCCGGTTCAGACCCTGACAGTTGAGCTGGCCGAGACCGCCCTCGGGTTTTTCCGCGTGGCGCAGGAAGATCAGCGTCTGCGTACCGTCCACCGGTTGCGCGCGAATCTGGCTCGATTCGAGCGACAAGGTCAGCGCACTGACTGCCAGCAGGGAGGGCAGGGCCACATAGGCGCGATGTTTGAAGCGTTTGGCGAAACTCATGAGGTTCGTCATTGAATATAGGATTCTTCAGCAAATTCGGTTGGGGCTGACCAACCCTTACACCGCGGGCTCCCAGCACCGGGTGTTGTCCATGTCGTGTCGTACTTCCCTTGCAAAGACATAGCTCAGAGTCTACTGAGGCCGCTTGGTTCGATCCTGGCTTCTGCACACTAGCTGCAGAATGTTACGGTTCCTGGATTATGATCAGCGCTTCCCATGTGACTGGATGTTTCCCATGACCGATCTGTCCGCGTTCCCCATCACCCAGAAATGGCCGGCGCAGTACCCCGACTGGATTCAACTCTATTCCCTGCCGACCCCCAACGGCGTCAAGGTCTCGATCATGCTCGAAGAGATCGGCCTGCCCTACGAGCCGCACCGTGTGGGCTTCGATACCCAGGATCAGCTGTCCCCCGAGTTCCTGTCGCTGAACCCCAACAACAAGATCCCGGCGATCCTCGATCCCCACGGCCCGCAAGACCAGCCGCTGCCGCTGTTCGAGTCCGGCGCGATCCTGATCTACCTCGCCGACAAGAGCGGCCAGTTGCTGGCGCAGGAAGGCGCGCTGCGTTACGAGACGATTCAGTGGCTGATGTTCCAGATGGGCGGTATCGGCCCGATGT
Organism: Pseudomonas sp. AM14(2022); assembly: GCF_036346455.1. Lineage (NCBI taxonomy): Bacteria > Pseudomonadati > Pseudomonadota > Gammaproteobacteria > Pseudomonadales > Pseudomonadaceae > Pseudomonas > Pseudomonas sp. AM14(2022). Next base: position 290,944 of record NZ_JAOTNY010000006.1, on the reverse strand, counting down.
TCGGCCAGCTCGGTTTCTTCAACAAATTCGCCGGCAAGGACTACGAGGACAAGCGTCCGCGTGACCGCTATGTCGAGGAGAGCAGGCGCCTGCTCAACGTGCTCGACAAGCGCCTGGAAGGTCGCGACTGGATCATGGGCGAGCGCTACACCATCGCCGACATCGCCACGTTCCCGTGGGTGCGTAACCTGATCGGGTTCTATGAGGCCGGGGATCTGGTCGGGATTAGCAACTTCCCGAACGTGACCCGGGTGCTGGAGCGCTTTCTGGCTCGCCCGGCTGTGGTGCGCGGGTTGACCATTCCTTCCTGACCTTCACCCGACCCTGTGGGAGCTGGCTTGCCAGCGATGAAGCCGGCACAGTCAATATCTATGTTGCCTGACCCACCGCTATCGCTGGCAAGCCAGCTCCCACAGGTAATCGGATTGTTCCGAGGATTATTGCACCCCCGGTAATGCTGTCTTGATTGATCCAGGTTTGTACCTGCGCCCACCGAAGGCATAAGCTTCGCCCCCTACGACTTTCGTCTCATCTTCCGATTTCAGGAAAGCCCCATGTCCAGCCAGTTCCCCGAAGCACGTCCCCGCCGTCTGCGCCGCAATGCGAGCCTGCGCAGCCTGTTCCAGGAAACCGAGTTCAGCCTGAATGATCTGGTGCTGCCGATTTTCGTCGAAGAAGAGATCGACGACTTCGTGCCGATCAAGAGCATGCCGGGGGTGATGCGTATTCCCGAGCGCAAGCTGGCCAGTGAAATCGAGCGTTATGCCCGTGCCGGGATCAAGTCGGTAATGACCTTTGGCGTTTCCCATCACCTGGACGCCAACGGCAGCGACACCTGGCGCGAAGAGGGACTGGTCTCGCGCATGTCGCGGATTGCCAAGGACGCGGTGCCGGAAATGATCGTGATGTCCGACACCTGCTTCTGCGAATACACCGATCACGGCCACTGCGGCGTGATGCACAACCACGAAGTCGACAACGACCAGACCCTGATCAACCTTGGTAAACAGGCGGTGGCCGCGGCGCGTGCCGGTGCTGACGTGATCGCCCCGTCGGCGGCGATGGACGGCCAGGTGCGGGCGATTCGCCAGGCGCTGGACGCCGCCGGTTTCACCCAGATTCCGATCATGGCCTACTCGACCAAATTCGCCTCGGCGCTGTACGGCCCGTTCCGCGAGGCCGGCGGCAGCGCGCTGAAGGGTGATCGCAAAAGCTATCAGATGAACCCGATGAATCGCCGCGAAGCCCTGCGTGAATCGCTGCTCGATGAGCAGGAAGGCGCCGACGCGCTGATGGTCAAACCGGCCGGCGCGTACCTCGACATCATCCGCGACATTCGTGAAGCCTCGAACCTGCCGCTGTCGGCGTATCAGGTCAGCGGCGAGTACGCGATGATCAAATTCGGCGCGCAGGCCGGTGCAATCGACGAAGATCGCGTGGTGCGCGAAAGCCTGGGCGCGATCAAGCGCGCGGGGGCGGATCTGATCTTCACCTACTTTGCGATGGATCTGGCGCTGGCCGGGATCTGACGAACACCGCACAACCCCCTGTGGGAGCGGGCTTGCTCGCGAATGCGGTGTATCAGCAACGAATAGGTTGACTGACACGACGCCTTCGCGAGCAAGCCCGCTCCCACATTGGGACTGTGTAGAGTCAGGGGCAGTTGAAGTAGGGCCGGATGCCGTGATCCCGAAAGTACCGCTCGATCACCTTCGGATCCGCGCTGTTATCGGCAATCGCCACATAGGTATCCGGGCGCAACAGGTAAAAGCCGTTACGCCCCAACCCCGCCGTATCAAACGCCGGCCGCCAGTCGAACACGTGCAGCGGCAGATGGTGTTCATTGCACCAGGCGATCATTTCGTCGCTGGTGTCGCCGTACACGTGCACCTGCCAGCAGGGCTGGCGCAGCGGCTCGAAATTATCCCCCTCACCATCATGCGCCCACGGCAAGCGGTCGCCGCCGTGGACGTGGCCGGCCGTGCCTTGGCTCAGCGGCATGCCGCGATAGTTGAGGGTGACCTGTGAGACGGTGCGAAAGAGGAATTCGCGGCTGGCCTCGAACGTGGCCATTTTCGGGATCAGAAACGGTGCCAGGCGCGTGCGCAGCAGATCGGCAATGCGCCCTTCGGCGGTGACGAAGCTGAACACCTTGTCGGTGGTCGACACCAGCCTGCGGGCGAAGGCGATGCGTTCGGTTTCGTAGGTGTCGAGCAGTTGCGCCGTGGCGCTGCCGTTGAGCACCGCGGCGAGTTTCCAGGCCAGGTTGATCGCATCGCCAATCCCGGTGTTCATGCCCTGGCCGCCGGCGGGGCTGTGCACGTGCGCCGCGTCGCCTAGCAGAAACGCCCGGCCGCTGCGAAAGTGCTCGGCCACGCGGTGATGCACGCGGTAGGTGGAGAACCAGTTGACCTCGTCGATATGCACTTTCAGGTGCTCGATGGCGCGGCTGCTGACGTCGGCAAATTGCAGGGTTTCGGCGCGGTCGGCACGTTCGTCACGCACGGTGCCGATCAGTCGGGCACGGCCTTCGCCGGCCAGTGGAAACACCGCAAGGAAGTCCGCTTCATCCAGATCCAGGTGCAGCTCACCGTTCATCGCCGGGCCGCTGGCCTGCACATCCGCGACGTAGAAAACCTGCTGATAGGTGCCACCCGGGAAACCGGTGTCGAGGGTTTTGCGCACCATCGAGCGGGCGCCGTCGGCACCTGCCAGATAGCACGCCTGACAGATTTCCTGCTGCCCGTCCGGCAAGCGCAAATGCGCGCTGAGGCCGTCGCCGGTTTCTTCGAAACTCTCAAGCTCGGTGTTGCGCTCAACCGTCACGTCATAGTCTTCGAGGCGTTCGAGCAGGAGCTGTTCGTGTTGGTCCTGGGGGAAGATTTCGATGAACGAGTAGGGCGTCAGGCCTTCGCCGATGCGCTGCAACGGCAACTGCGCGACCGGTTTGCCCTTGACCCAGAAATTCGCCGCCGCGACCTTGTGGCCGTTGCGCACCACGGTGTCGGCCAGGTCCAGCTGGCGGTACAACTCCAGCGTGCGCGCCTGCACCGCCAGTGCTCGTGATGTGGTGCCGGGCGCGGAGGTCTTGTCGATGATGCGCACGCGCACGCCCAGTTTGCTCAGCCACAGGGCCAGCACCAGACCGGTCGGGCCGGCACCGATGATCAGTACGTCGCTGCGGTTCATGGGCCTGTCCTCCGTTGGCTGTGGAGCAAGTATGGATCAGATGGAAAGGCTAGCCAGTGCCGGTCCCTTCGCGAGCAGGCTCGCTCCCACAGTCGAACGCATCCCAATGTGGGAGCGAGCCTGCTCGCGAAAAGGCCTTTTCAGGCACCCAAAAACCAAAAAGGCCCCACAGCGGTGAAGCTGCGGGGCCTTTTTCATTTTTGGCTGAGACTCTGTGGCGAGGGAGCTTGCTCCCGCTGGACTGCGCAGCAGTCCGCTTTGCTCACAACAGCGGGTTAGAAATCGATCGTGCCCGACAACTTCGCCACCCGCGGCTCACCTTGGGTCAGATAGCCGCCCTGCGCCGATTCCCAGTATTTCTTGTTCGCAAGGTTTTCGACGCCCAGGCGCAGGGTCACGTCTTTCTGCGAAACCTTGAAGGCGTAACGCGCACCCGCGTCGAAGCGGTTCCAGGTCGGCAGGCTGAGGTTGTTGGCCGCGTCGGCGTACTGGCCGCCGGTGCGTAGCATCCGCGCATTCAGCGCCACGCCTTGCAGGCCCGGTACATCCCAGTCGGCGCCGGCGTTGAACTGGAAACTCGGCACGCCAATCGCACGGTTGCCGTCGTTGGCGCCGTTCTGGGTGTTGCGCAGTTCAGTGTCCATCAGCGTCAGGCCGCTGATCAGGCGCAGGCCATTGATCGGCTCGCCGAACACGTTCATCTCTACGCCTTTGTTGATCTGCTCGCCTTCACGCACGTAAGTGCAGGTGGTGGCGCTGTTGATTTCGCAGTAACCGTCGCTCGGCTGCTCGATGCGATACACGCCCAGGCTCGCGCCGTAGCTGCCCATGTCGACCTTGACCCCGGCCTCGGTCTGCTTGGAGCGCGCCGGTGCGTAGACTTCGTTGCCGTTGGTCACACGCAAGCCGCCGGCGCTGGTCGGCGAGGTCGGCCCCTGGGCCAGGCCTTCGATGTGGTTGGCGTAGAACGACACGTGCTCCCACGGCTTGAACACGATGCCGTAGACCGGCGTGGTGATCGATTCGTCGTAGCTCGACTTGCGGCTGCCGCTGCCGTAACTGGCGTAGTTGTAGCCTTGCACCACCAGTTGCTGACGACGTAGGCCAGCGGTGATCAGCAGGCGATCATCGAAGAAACCGAGGGTGTCGGAGAGCGCGAGGCTGCGGTTGAAGGTCTTGCCGACGATGCCCGGATCGCTGACGTCGCCGCCGGCAAAATTGCCGACCGGCGACGGCGTTTCCACCGGGTGGTAGATGTTGTTGGCGTACTTGGTCAGGTCGAAATCATAGGCGCTGCGTTGTTCGGCCCACAGACCGCTGAGGCCGAAGTTGAGTTTGTGGCTGACCGCGCCGGTATTGAACTTGCCGTTGAGGCCGGCAATCAGGCTGGTGTTGTCCTCATCGTGGGGGATGAACGAGCCGGTGGTGTAGGAGGCGCCGTTGTTGCCCACCAGCGTGGTCGAATTGTAGCGGCCGACCTCGCGGGTGTGCTTGGCGCCGCCGGCGACGTACGCGGTCCAGTTGTCGTTCAGGTCGTACTCGGCGCGGAGCATGCCGAAGGTGTCTTCGATGTCGGTGTAGCCCCACTTCGGCGCGTAGTTGGTGTCGGCCGACGGCGCGTCCGGAATGTGCGTGGCGGTGCCGAGGTTGACCGAGTTGCGGCCACCGTTGACGCGTTCCTTCTGGTAGGCGAAGTCGCCGGAAATACGCAGCGCGTCACCGCGATAATCGAGGCCGATGCTGAACAGTTTCGAGCGCTGGTTTTCGTGATCGATGCCGGTGTCGCCTTCGCGCTGCGACAGGTTGATTCGCGCGCCGAAGCGGTTGTCTTCGCCGAATCGCTGGCCGATATCAAAGTGCTGACCGATGCGACCTTCGCTGTTGATATCGGTGGTGTAGCGGCGCAGCGGCTCGTCGCCGGCTCGCTTGGGCTGCAGGTTGACGCCGCCACCGATGCCGGAACCGGTCGGGGTCACGCCGTTGATGAAGGCGTTGGGGCCTTTGAACACTTCCACGCGCTCCAGGGCGTCGGTGGAAATGATCTGCCGCGGCAGCACGCCGTACAGGCCGTTATAGGAAATGTCGTCGCCGTTCAGCGGCAGGCCGCGAATCATGAACACCTGCGCCTGGTTGGAGAAGCCCGAGGCCTGACGCACCGACGAATCGTTGAGCAACACGTCGGCAACGTTTTCCGCTTGCTGGTCCTGAATCAGCTGTTCGGTGTACGACGCGGCGCTGAAGGGCACGTCCATCATGTCCTGATTGCCGAGCACGCCGAGCTGACCACCACGGGCGACCTGACCACCGGCGTAGACCGGGGGCAGGGCGTTGGACGTTGGCGCTTGGGCGTTGATGTTGACGTTGTCGAGCACCAGCGCCTTGCCGTTTTCATCGGCAGCGTAAGCGGTGACAGTCAGGGAGCACAGCAGGGCGAGAAGCGTCGGGCGAAACGGGACGGCGAGTCGAGCTGGAGCGGGCATGTTGATACCTGGAGGCGTACGGCCGGTGAGAAAATTAGAACGGCGCGGGGAACTCCTTGCGCAAATACGACTCCAGGCGCAAATGATAGGAGTTCGCAGTAACGTTTTGCAATCAGTTTATCTTGGTGAATTTCCCGATCCGAATGGAAACCTGTAGTGAGGGGATTTATCTCCGATGGCGCGCGGAGCGGGTCGCTTTGATATTGGAAGGCTGCTGCGAAGTCCATCGGGGATAAATCCCCTCACCACTAAGGTCACAGTCCTAGCCTGCGTCACCCCTTTGATCGTATGGTGAACCCGCCTCAACGCACGCCAAGGAGCGCCATGCACATCCCTCGATTAATCATTACCCTTGCCGCGCTACTGGTGCTCGCCGGTTGCGCCGGCCAGCGCAGCCAGGAGCCGGCACCGCGTGCGCCGGCTGAAGTGAAGGCCGAAATAGTGCGGCTGATGCCGGCGAAAGTGCCCGACCGTCAAGGCTGGGCCACCGACATCTATGCCGCGTTCGCCGCACAGAACATCAGCCCGACCACGCAGAATCTGTGTTCGGTGCTGGCCGTGGCCGAGCAGGAATCCACCTTCCAGGTAGACCCCACGGTGCCAGGCCTGGGCAAGATCGCCCGCGACGAAATCGACCGTCGTGCCGCCAAAGTGCATATTCCCAGTCTGTTGGTCAGTGGCGCTCTGCAAGTGCGCTCCACCAACGGCAAGACCTACAGCGAACGCCTGAACGCGGCACGCAGTGAAAAAGAACTCAGCGCCATTTTTGACGACTTCATCGGCAGAGTGCCGATGGGCCGCACCTTGTTCGGCGGCTTCAACCCGGTACACACCGCCGGACCGATGCAGGTCAGCATCGAATTCGCCGAGCAGCACGCCAAGGAGTATCCGTACCCGGTAGACGGCACGATCCGCCACGAAGTGTTCACCCGCCGTGGCGGCATGTACTTCGGCATCGCCCATTTACTTGGCTACCCGGTGAGTTACCGCGAGCCGCTGTACCGCTTCGCCGACTTCAATGCCGGCTGGTACGCCAGCCGCAATGCCGCGTTCCAGAACGCCGTCAGCCGAGCTTCGGGCATCCCGCTGGCGCTGGATGGCGACTTGATTCGCTACGACTCGATCATGCCTGGCAGCACCGAACTGGCGGTGCGCACCCTCGGCAAGTCGCTGGGCATGCGCAACCCGACCATTCGCGATCAACTGGAGAAGGGTAAGACCCTGGAATTCGAAGAAACCAAACTCTACCAGCGCGTGTTCGAACTGGCCGAGAAGGCTGAAGGCAAGACCTTGCCACGCGCGGTGTTGCCGGGGATCGTTTTGCAGAGCCCGAAAATCACCCGCAAGCTGACCACGGCGTGGTTCGCCAAACGCGTGGACGAGCGCTACAAGCGTTGCATGGCCAAGGCCGGTTGACGCGGCTTCAAATCACTTTGACGGCTCGGCCAATGGCCTGAATCGGCCCGGTCGGTTTACCGATCGGCGAGCCATTGGCGCCTTCCAGCGTCAGCTCGAACAGCTGATTCGGTTGCAGCGGCGGCAATTTATCCAGCGGCACCGAGAGCGTCTGCCCCGGTTTGACCAGCCCCAGCGACACCGGCCCTTGCCAGCCGTCAGCCTTGGTCCAGAACTCCAGCGCCTTGTCCGCCGGCACTTCGACCACGCCCAGCGGGATTAACTGAATTTCCCGTGGATTACTGGCCTGAATCACCCAGCCTGGCGCCTTGTCCTGCGGCGCGACCAGCACCACCAGATAATTCGGCTTCGGCGTGGTCTGAGTCAGCAGGATCGAGCCCAAAACCAATGTGGCGACCAAGCCGGCCGCACTCAAGCCGCGCCACAGCGGCAGCAGATTCCACCACGAGGTTGACGGCGCAGCCGGCGCTTTTTGCGCGAACCGCTCGACACTGCGCTCGATGCGCGGCCACAAGTGCGGCGAAGGCTGCTGCGTCCCGGCAAATTCGGTCAGGTCGAGCAAGCGTCGCTCCCAGGCATCCACCGCCGCTTGCAGTTCGGGGTCGTGTGGCAAGCGCTGTTGCAGCGCTTCACGCTCCGGCGCCGACAGAGTGCCGAGCACGTACTCGCTGGCCAGTTCATCACGTTCCTGCGCCGATTCAGTGGTCATCCCATGCACTCCCGCAAAGCGTTGAGACTGCGTTTGATCCAGGCTTTGACCGTGCCCAGCGGCGTGCCCAACCGTTGGGAAATCTGCGCGTGGCTGTAGCCGTCGACATAAGCGTGGAGGATGCAGCTTCGCCGCTGCGGGTCGAGTTGTTCCAGACAACGATGGATCCGCGCCGAATGGCCCTGCACATCGAAGGCGTCCTCGTCAGGCTCGGCATCGTGTTCTTCGTTGAACGGCGTCTCCCGGTTTTGATCACGCAACTGGTTCAACGCCAGATGGCGGGTCACGCTAAACATCCAGCCGCGCGCTGAACCGCGCGCCGGATCAAATTGCGCCGCAGCGTTCCAGATCTTGATGAACGCCTCATGCACGATGTCTTCGGCCAGCGCCGTGTTACGTACCAGCCGCCTGGCCACGCCGAGCAGGCGCGGGCCTTCCTGCACGTACAAATCGCGCAGAGCCTGACGCTCGCCGCGAGCACAGGCAGCGAGGCGGGCTTCGTAATCGAATTCAGATTCGGGCAAGGACATGTCGTGCAATCTAGCTCACATTCCGCAAACATCCAGACAACCCGGGGCCCGCTGTGGACTCCTCTGTGGGAGGGGGCTTGCTCCCGAGGGCGCTGTGTCATTGAAACAGATGCTGGCTGACACGCCGCCTTCGGGAGCAAGCCCCCTCCCACAAGGAAAGATTTGAGTGGGCCAGAAACTCAGTTCGCCGCCCAGAAAATGTAGTCGGCCTGATACTTCACCACTTCCTGCTTGCCCTTGTTCGCTGCTGTGCATTCACTGCCCGGCGCCACGCCGCCCTTGAGCGCGACACGCTGGATGTAGCTCACGCCACTCATCGCGCCTTTGCCTTCAGCCGGGTTGGCCTTGACCAGTTGATAGGGCAGGTTGCCCGGGCTCGACGGAGCGACGGCCAATTGCGTGCCGGTGACTTTCGAACCGTCCTTGGCCTGCCAGGTGGCGGGCGGGCCGAAGTAGGTGCCGACCTGCTTGCCGCTGCGATCATTGAGCACCGCTTTCGGGCCGACGAAGGTCCATTCGGTCTGCCCGGCGGCATTGGGCTTGTCGCGGCATTCGTAAGTGATCTCGCCGACCCCGGTGGTTTCCATCGCGATCTTGTGGCCTTCCGGGACTTTGATTGCGTCGGGATAGTTGCTTTGGGCGAAGGTTGTCGAGGACAGGGCGAGCAAACCGGTGAGGCCAATCAGTTGAGTGATGTTCATCAGTGTTATCTCCGAAAGGGGTAGACCGCTGACAGCCGAAGAGGGCTGTTACAGGGACTACCCGTGGCGGAGGCGTTTGGATGCAGTGCCCGACAAATATTTTCCACCTCCACCGATCTCCCCCTGTGGGAGCGGGCTTGCTCGCGAAGGCGTTCTGTCAGTCGATATTCATGTCACAGGCATATCGCATTCGCGAGCAAGCCCGCTCCCACAGGGATTTGCGTCGGGCTTGAGGCCGGAGGCTTTCAGCAGTTCCTGGGTGTAGGGGTGGGCTGGCGCAGCAAAAATCTCCCGCGACGAACCCTGTTCCACGACCTTGCCATCCTTGATCACCAGCAAGTCATGGGCCAGCGCATGCACCACCGCCAGGTCATGGCTGATGAACAGATAGGTCAGCCCATGCTTGATCTGCAGTTGCCGCAACAGCTCCACCACTTGTTTCTGCACCGTGCGATCCAGCGCCGAGGTCGGTTCGTCGAGCAGGATCAGCGCCGGCTCCAGCACCAGCGCGCGGGCGATGGAGATGCGCTGACGCTGGCCGCCGGAAAACTCGTGGGGGTAGCGATGACGGCTCTTGGGGTCAAGGCCGACTTCTTCGAGTACGCGAATCACTGCTGCTTCGCGCTCGGCTTCGGTGCCGATGCCGTGGGTCAGCAAGCCTTCGGCAATGATCTGCTGCACCGACATACGTGGGCTCAGGCTGCCGAACGGATCCTGGAACACCACCTGAATCTGTCGCCGCAAGGGGCGCATCAAGCGTTGATTGAGCAGGCTCAGCTGCTTGTTGCCGAAGCGGATATCGCCCTCGGATTCCACCAGCCGCAGGATCGCCTGGCCCAGCGTCGATTTGCCCGAACCGGATTCGCCGACAATCCCCAACGTTTTGCCGCGTTGCAGGCGGAAACTGACTCCGTCCACGGCTTTGATGTACGCCTGCGAACGACTCAACAACGCCTTGGGCAGTGGAAACCAGACCTTCAGATCATCGACTTCCAGCAGGTTGTGCTGGTACGGGCTCGACACCGGCGCACCGCTCGGTTCAGCTTCGATCAGCAAGCGGCTGTAAGGATGCTGCGGCGCGCGAAACAGGGTCTCGCAGTCAGCCTGTTCGACGATTTCGCCGTGGCGCATCACGCACACCCGTTGCGCGATGCGCCGCACCAGATTGAGATCGTGACTGATCAGCAGCATCGACATGCCGAGCCGCTGTTGCAGTTCGATCAGCAGCTCGAGAATCTTCTGCTGCACGGTCACGTCCAGCGCCGTGGTCGGCTCATCGGCGATCAGCAGTTCCGGTTCGTTGGCCAGTGCCATCGCAATCATCACCCGTTGCCGCTGACCGCCGGAGAGCTGATGCGGATAGGCTTTCAAACGCTGCAACGGCTCGCGAATGCCCACCAGTTCCAGCAGCTCCAACGTGCGCTCACGGGCTGCGCGGCCCTTGAGGCCCTTGTGAATCTCCAGCACTTCACTGACCTGTCGCTCCACGGTGTGCAGAGGATTGAGCGAGGTCATCGGCTCCTGGAAAATCATCGCAATCCGGTTGCCGCGCAAACCGCGCATCTGCTGCTCGCTGGCGTGCAGCAAGTTCACCCCGTTATAAGCGATCGAACCGTTGCTGCTGACGGTTTTGCCCGGCAACAGGCGCAAAATCGAATGCGCCGTCACCGACTTGCCCGAGCCGGACTCGCCGACCAGCGCCAGACACTCGCCACGACGAATGTCGAGGTTCAGACCGTGCACCACTTCCTGCCCGGCGAAGGCGACACGCAGGTCGCGGATTTCAATCAGGTTGTCGCTCATGTCAGCTCCTCGGATCAAGATCGTGGATCAAACGCATCACGGCAAGCCTCACCGATGAACACCAGCAACGACAGAATCAGCGCCAAGGCAAAAAACGCTGTCAGCCCCAGCCACGGCGCTTGCAGATTGCGCTTGGCCTGGCCGATCAGTTCGCCCAGCGAGGCGGTCCCGGCGGGCATGCCGAAACCGAGGAAATCCAGCGCGGTGAGGGTGGCGATGGCGCCGGTCAGAATGAACGGCAGGTAGGTCAGGGTGGAAGTCATCGCATTGGGCAGGATGTGCCGCAGCATCAGTTCGCTGTCGGTCAGGCCCAGCGCCCGCGCGGCTTTGACGTATTCCAGATTGCGGCCACGCAGAAACTCGGCGCGCACCACATCCACCAATGCCAGCCAGGAAAACAGCGCCATGATCCCCAGCAGCCACCAGAAACTTGGCGAGACAAACCCGGACAAGATGATCAGCAGATACAGCACCGGCAGCCCCGACCAGATCTCCAGCACCCGTTGCCCAAGCAAATCCACCCAACCGCCGTAATAACCCTGCAACGCCCCGGCAACGATGCCGACCAGCGCACTGATGCCGGTGAGGATCAGCGCAAACAGAATCGAAATTCGTGTGCCGAAAATCACCCGCGCCAACACGTCCCGCGCCTGATCGTCGGTGCCCAGCCAATTGCTCGAAGAGGGTGGGCTGGGTGCCGGTTCAGTCAGGTCGTAATTGACCGTGTCGTAGCTGAACGGGATCGGCGGAAACAGCATCCAGCCGCCCTGATCCTCGATCAGCCCGTGCACATAAGCGCTGGCGTAATCAGGCTGGAACGGCAGTTCGCCGCCGAAATCGGTTTCCAGGTATTCGCTGAGGATCGGGAAGTAGTAGGCGCCGTGGTAGCGGATCACCAACGGTTTGTCGTTGGCAATCAGTTCGCCGCCGAGGCAGATCAGGCACAGGCCAATGAACAGCCACAGTGACCAGCGTCCACGGCGGTTGGCCTTGAACTGCGCGACCCGGCGCTGACCCAAAGGAGAGAGTGTAAACATCAGGCAGTCCTCGCCGAGAAGTCGATGCGTGGGTCGAGCAGGGTGTAGCAGAGGTCACCGATCAGCTTGATCAACAGGCCAAACAGGGTGAACAGAAACAGCGCGCCGAACACCACCGGATAGTCACGCGACACCGCCGCCTCGTAACTCATGCGCCCGAGGCCGTCGAGGTTGAAGATGGTTTCGATCAGCAAGGAGCCGGCGAAAAACACCTCGATCAGCGCCGAGGGCACACCGGCCATCACCAGCAGCATCGCGTTGCGAAACACGTGGCCGTAGAGCACGCGACGCTCGGTCAAACCCTTGGCCCGCGCGGTGATCACGTATTGGCGGCTGATCTCGTTGAGGAAGCTGTTTTTAGTGAGGATGGTCAGGGTGGCGAAACCGCCGATCACCAGTGCCGTGACCGGCAACACCAGGTGCCAGAGGTAGTCGCCGATCTTGCCCAGGGTGCTGAGGCTGTCGAAGTTATCCGACACCAGGCCCTGCACCGGAAACCAGTTGACGTAGCTGCCGCCGGCGAACACCACGATCAGCAGCATCGCAAACAGAAACGCCGGCATCGCGTAGCCGATGATGATCGCCGTGCTGCTCCAGACATCGAACGCGCTGCCGTTGCTGATCGCTTTGCGGATGCCCAGCGGGATTGAAATCAGGTAGGTGATCAGCGTTGCCCACAGGCCGAGCGACAACGACACCGGCAGTTTCTGCACGATCAGATCGGTGACCTTGGCGCCGCGAAAGAAACTGCTGCCCAGATCCAGCTGGGCGTAGTTTTTCAGCATCAGCCACAAGCGTTCGTGCATCGGTTTGTCGAAGCCGTAGTGGTGTTTGATTTCCTCGATCAGCGCCGGATCGAGGCCACGGCTGCTGCGCCCGGCACCGCCAACCGCGGCGACTTCGCCACCACCGCTCATGCCGTGCCCGCCGAAACCTTGCAGGCGGGCAATGGCTTGCTCCACCGGGCCGCCCGGTGCGGCCTGCACAATCACGAAGTTGACCACCAGAATGCACAGCAGCGTGGGGATGATCAGCAGCAAACGTCGACTCAGATAACGCAGCATGTCACTGGCCCCCCGCGAGCTGGGTGTGCATCTGTTGCGTGGTCAACGGCTTGGCCGAGACCTCCCACCAGGTGTTGAGGCCTTCGTCGTACGCCGGTTGCACCGGCGGCATGCCGAAGCGGTTCTGATACACCGTCGGCGTGCCCTTGGAGTAGTAGTTGGGAATCATGTAGTAACCCCATTGCAGCACCCGGTCGAGGGCGCGGGCGTAATGCACCATGGCGTCGCGGGTGTCAGCCTTGACCAGCCCGTCGATCAGTTGATCGACCGCCGGGTTGGCCAGCACCATCGAGTTCGAACTGCCGACTTGCGTGGCACTTTGCGAGGCATACAGGCTGTACAGCTCGCGGCCGGGGGAGACGATCGGGTCGCCACTGCGCGGGAAACTGGTGACGATCATGTCGTAGTCCCGGGCGTTGAGCCGATTGACGTATTGCGCCGAGTCGATCCGCCGTAGATTGAGGGTGATGCCGATCTGCGCGAGGGTGCGTTTGAACGGCAGCAGCATGCGATCGAAACCGCCCTGACCGTCGAGGAAGGTGAACTCCAGAGGCTCGCCGGCGGCGTTGACCATTCGGCTGTGTTGCGGCGTCCAGCCGGCCTCGGCGAGCAGCTTGAGGGCTTGCAGCTGCTTGTCGCGGATGTAGCCGCTGCCATCGGTTTTCGGCGCCTGATACACCGTGGTGAACACCTCGTCGGGAATCTGTCCGCGCAGCGGTTCGAGAATCTTCAATTCTTCGGCGTCGGGCAGGGCGGTCGCGGCCATTTCACTCTTCGGCCAGAAGCTGTTCTGGCGCACGTAGAAGCCGCGCATCATCTGCTTGTTGGTCCATTCGAAATCCCACAGCAGGCTGATCGCCTGACGCACGCGGCGATCCTGAAAAATCGGGTTTTGCAGGTTGAACACGAAGCCTTGGGCGGCGGTGGGTTTTTCCGGAGCGAGGATCGCCTGCTGCAAGCGACCGTCACGCAGCGCCGGACTGTCGTAACCCACCACATAACCGGACGAGGAAAACTCGCGGTTGTAGTCGAAAGCCCCGGCCTGCAACAGTTGCCGGGCGACGTCGGTGTCACCGTAGAAATTCACCGTGAGCGTGTCGAAGTTGTACATCCCGCGACTGACCGGCAGGTCTTTGCCCCACCAGTTCGGGTCGCGCTGGAAACTGATGCTGCGTCCGGCATCGACTTTGCTCACGCGGTACGGGCCGCTGCCCAGCGGCGGTTCGAAGCCACCGCCGTTGGCGAAATCGCGAGTCTTCCACCAGTGCTCGGGCACCACGCGCAGTGTTGCCAGGTCCAGCGCCAGGGTGCGGTTGAGGTTGTTCTTGAAGGTGAAACGCACCTGCCGTGGGCCTTCGATCAGCACGTCCTGCACGTCGGCGTATTGCTGGCGATAACTGAGGCTGCCCTTGGTCATCAGCAGGTTGAAGGTGTAGCGCACGTCTTCGGCGGTGATCGGCGTGCCATCGGCGAAGCGAGCCTTGGGGTTCAGGGTGAAGCGCACCCAGAGGCCTTCGGGATCGCGCTCCATCTGTTGCGCGACCAGACCGTAAACGGTGTAGGGCTCGTCGAGCGAACGGAACGCCAGCGGCGCATAAACCCAGTCGTTGACCTGCACCACGGAAATGCCTTGATCGGCATACGGGGTGATGTAGTTGTACTGGCCGATTTCCATCGACGCACGACTGAGTGAACCGCCCTTGGGCGCGTCGGGATCGACGAAATCGAAATGCTGGAAACCCGCCGGATACTTCGGCGCCTCGCCGTACACCGTCAGTGCGTAGCTGCCGGCGGCCAGTGCCGAGGGGCCGGTGCACAGCAGTGCACTGCCGAGCAGCAGGCTAGCCATGTTGCGCAAAACACTCATGCAATCACTCCTCAAAATCCCTGGAAAAGCTCAGCTCAACCTGTGGGAGATCTACTGTGGGAGGGAGCAAGCCCCCTCCCACAGTGGAAACATCTCCCACAGGAGAGACACCCGGTGCTCTCGGTCAGAAGTGATACGTCATGCGCGCAAACAGCGTGCGGCCCAGCGGGTCGGTGTAGCGCGGGTCATAGCCGCTCTGGAAGTTGTAGGCCTGGTTGGAGAACGGCGGGTTGCGGTCGAACATGTTCTTCATCCCCGCATCCACGTCCAGCACCTTGTTGAAGGTGTAGCCGGCCGACAGGTCCCACACCGAATAAGACGCCACGCGCGCATGGGTATCGCGGTCGTAGTCGTTGTAGCCGGTGGTGAAGCGGTTGGTCAGCGACGCACGAGCCGCGCCGAAGGTCCAGCTGCCGGTGAGGTTGTGTTTCCAGCGCGCGATCACGCCGTCCCCTTCGAAGTCGCCGACCTTGTCGGTGAACGGGCCTTTGATGGTGCTCTGGAAATCGTACTCGTCCACGTAGGTGCCTTGCAGCCCCAGACCGAACTGGCCGTAAGGGGTGTTCGGGAAGCGGTAATCCAGCGACACATCGACACCGTTGGTTTCGACGATGCCGAGGTTGGCGTTGCCGGTGACGATGTAGTTGAGCGTGCCGTCGGCGTTGCGCACGAAGCGATCCGGGTAGCTGCCGGCCTGATCGAACACGGTGGATTCGGGGAACGGCTGGATCTGGTTGGAAATGTGAATCCACCAGAAATCCAGCCCCACCGACAGGTTGCTGACCGGCTGATAGACGAAGCCCAGGGTCACGTTGCGCGCCTTCTCCGGAGCCAGATCTTCATTGCCGCCGATCTGATTGAGGAATTGCTGGCCGCAATCGCGCCCGCCGTTGCCGCCCGGTTGCACCACGCCACCGGTACACAGCACCGGGTCGTTGTAGTAGCCCTGGGTGTAGGTGATGCTGCGCGGCGAATACAGCTCGTAGAGCGATGGCGCACGGAAGCCTTCGCTGTACGCGCCACGCACTACCAGCTCTTTGAGCGGCTGATAACGGAACGAGTATTTCGGGTTGGTGGTGCTGCCGAAGTCGCTGTATTTGTCGTGACGCACAGCGGCGGACAGTTCGAGGCTGTCGAGCACCGGCACGTTGATTTCGGCGTACGCGGCTTTCACGCTGCGGTCGCCCTCGACGCTGCCGGCCGGGTCGATACCGAGGCTCTGAATGTCGCCGGCAAACTGTTCGAAGTCCTGGTGGAATTTCTCTTTGCGGTACTCGCCGCCCAGCGCCAGACCGGAGGGACCGGCACCGAACCAGTCGCCGATTTCGCGGCTGATCCGCCCGTCAAATCCGGCGACCCGACCAACAGCCGTGGAGTAGGCGCCGTGATACATGGCCTGGTCGATGTACTGCTGACCGGCGGCCGATTGCGGGCCGAACGGGTTGAGCAGACCGCTGGCCAGACCGTTGATCATCGCCTGATCGCTGACATAACCGCTGGTGACGCTGGAGACAATTTTGTTCTGGTTGTACGAGGCGCCGACGTTGTAATCCCAGCCGCCGACCAGACCGTCGAAGCTCAGCAGAAAGCGCTGGCTGGTGTTCTGGTCTTTCGATTCACGCGGGCCGGCAGCGGTTTCGCGCCAGTTGACATCGACCGGTTGCGTCGGGTCGAGGGCGAAACCAGTCGGGCCGGGGGTGATGCCGTTGCCGGGGTAGTAGGGCGATGACGAATCCAGGCTCAAACCGGTGAGCGGGGCCGGGCCGACCGCCGTGGCGTTGTTGTTGCGTGACCAGAAGTATTCGAGGTTGACGTTGTGGTCATCCGCCAGCTTGCCGGTGGTCTTGCCGAAGAACGACGTTTTTTCGGTTTGCGGAATCAGGTCGATGTATTCGCGGGTGCTGAAGCGGCACAAGCCGTCGCGGGCCACCAGGTTGGGGCCGTTGCAATTGCTGTTGGCCAACGGGTTGGTGGCGTTGCCGTTCTGGCTGTAGTTGCCGGGGAACGCGGTGCCGGAGGTCTGATCCAGACCGCGGCCGGGCACATAGTCGCGGGCGAAGGAGCGGTCGTTGGCGTCGAGGTTCTGCTGCTTGTTGTAGTTGAACACGCCGAGGACGTTGAAGCGGTCTTGCTCCAGATCGCCGTAGCCCCAACTGGCGCTCATGTCTTTGGTGGCACCGCCGCCGCTGTGGGTCGGGGTTTCGCCACCGAGGGTGAGCTGGCCGTCGGTCATGGATTTCTTGGTGATGAAGTTGATCACGCCGCCGATGGCGTCGGTGCCGTACAGGGCTGATGCGCCGTCGCGCAGAACCTCCACGCGCTCGATCGCGGCAAACGGGATCATGTTCAGATCCACCGCGCCGCCGGCCGAGTTGGTGCCCGACAAGGCGTTGTTCGCCAGGCGTCGACCGTTGAGCAGCACCAGCGTCTTGTTCGCGCCGATGCCGCGCATGTCGGCAAACGAAGCGCCACCGGTGGCGGCGCCGACCGAGCCGGCGCTGTTGTTGATCGACTGGCTGCCGGTGATCCGCTGCACCAGTTCGGCGGTGGTGGTCACGCCCTGTTTGCGCAACTCATCGGCCTTGAGAATGGTGATCGGCACCGCCGTTTCCGCATCGACCCGGCGAATCGCCGAACCCGTCACTTCCACCCGTTGCAGTTGCGTGGTCGGCGCCACCACCGCTGCCGCAGCGGGCACGGTGGCGTTGTCATCCTCGGCGGCTTGCACAGTCCCGGCGCTCATCCCCATGGCCACCAGATACAACGGAACAAAACGGTGACGAGAGATCGTTGCCACCAAAGGTTTGAGCGTGAAGCGTGGAGTGTTCATCAGCATGGTTGTTTCCGACTTGTCAGACGTTATCGAATTGGCCTTGTGAGCCCCTCATTGCTCCGCTTTCGGTGATACCGCGTGCGGAAAACCACTTTCTTCAAGCAAGCCGATCCCCTCCGAAGACGCCTGGCGTTTTTTCGGTCGGCTGATTGCGACGGGATTCTTCAGCGGTGCCGGGCGCGCTTCTCAAGGTGCGCCCGGCACCGCACTCAGTGGGTGGTCATCACCGAAATCTTGCTGATGCCCGAGCGTTCGATGGATGCCATGGCCTTGGCCACCTGGCCGTAGTTGACGTTGGCGTCGGCCTGCAACTGTACGCGTACTTCGGCGTCCTTGGCCTTGACCTCCTTGAGGCTGGCTTCCAGCGATTCCGGCGCCAGTTCGGTTTTCGCCAGGTAGAACTTGCCGTCCTGATCGACGCTGACCACCACTGGGTCTTTCTTTTCGGCGGGAGCGACGGCGTCGGTTTTCGGCAAATTGACCTTGATCGCATTGGTCATCAGCGGCGCGGTGACGATGAACACCACCAGCAGCACGAGCATCACATCCACCAGCGGCGTGACGTTCATTTCGCTGAGCACTTCATCGCTGTCTTGGGTAGAAAAGGACATCAGCTGGCCTCCCGCACGGCGGCTGTGGTTTTGCTGGCGATGGCCTGGCGGCTGATGGAGAACGCGCTGCGTGAGGCCAACGCATCGAAATCGTGGGCGAAGTCATCCATGTCCGCCGAGGCGAGTTTCAGGCGGCGCAGGAAGAAGTTGTAAATCAGCACTGCCGGGACCGCGACGGCGATCCCCACGCCAGTGGCGATCAGTGCATGACCGATGGGGCCGGCGACCGCTTCAAGGCTGGCCGAGCCGGTTTCGCCGATGCTTTGCAGGGCTTCCATGATTCCCCACACGGTACCGAACAGGCCAATGAACGGCGCGGTGCTGCCGATACTGGCGAGAATCGCCTGACCGTTTTCCAGCGAGCGGCGTTCCTTCTGAATCTGCTGGCGCAGGTTGCGCTCCAGGCGATCGGAACGGTTGATGGTGTGCGCCAGTTGTTGCGTGGTACGCGGCGATTCTTCCACCAGCAAGGCTTCGAAACCGCTGCTGGCGATGCGTGCCAGCGAGCCCGGATACTGGCTGGCGTGTTCGGCAGCGGTGAGCAGATCCGGCGCGCCCCAGAAGGCTTTGCTGAACTGTTTGTTCTGGGCTTTCTGGCGCAGGTATTGCGCCGACTTGACCAGCAGGATCGCCCAGCTGACCACGGAAAACAGCACCAGGCCCCAGAGCACACCGGGGACAATCATCGAAGACAGTGAATGGTTCATCGCTACACCTCGCTTGCATTAAGTCGGTTGTGAGTTCGTTGGGTTGTGCCGTTATTGCGGCAATTTGAAATCGATGGTCTGGGTGGCGAAGCCGTCAATCGGCGTGTCACCGCGTTTGGCCGGAATGAACTTCCAGTTCTTTACCGCCGCGACGGCGGCGTCATCCAGTTGCGGCTTGCCGCTGGACTTGGTCACTGTCACCGAGCCGGCGCGACCGTTGGCCAGCACCTGAATGCGCAGCACCACGCTGCCTTCCCAATTGCGCCGCAGCGCCAGCGACGGGTATTCCGGCGGCGGGTTGCCAAGGCTGGCGAGACCGGAAATCGCTGCCGATTCCTTGACCGGGGCAGGCGCTGCGGCCGGGGCCGGTGGCGCGCTCGGTGTCGCCGGCGCAGCGGGAGCGGCCGGTTGTGCCGGGGCGGGCGGAGCTTTCGGCGGCTCGACTTTCTTCACCGGTTTGGGCTTCTCGACCGGTTTCGGTTTTTCGATCGGCTTGGGTTTCTCTACCGGTTTTGGCGGTGGCTTGACCGCGTCTTCGTCTTCCACCGGTTGTTCAGGTTCCGGAGGGGGCGGCGGTGGCGGTGGGGGCGGCGGTTCCGGTGTGGGCGGTGCCGGCGGCGTGGGGCTGCTCAGCTCGACGGTCATTTCCGGAATCTGCGGCGGAGTCGGCAGTGGCTCGGGCCGGGTCTGCTGGAAAAACCACCAGGCGCCGCCGTGTATCAGCGCCGATACCGCCACCAGCAACAGCATTTGCTGTTTGTTCAACCCGCCGGGTTGCGAGGTATTGGCCGTGAAGGCTGGCCTGTCCGGTGACAGCGGGATTGGCGCTTCCCGTAACGACCCCGGCAGGGTTCTGTGCTTTACCGCATCGTTCATTAAAGCTCCCTCGGGTTGATGAAGGGCAATAAGGTGCCGTCCGAACATTGGGGTGATGTTCGAGTGGGTGGGTGTAACTTTTTTCAAGGTGTACGCAGGCCGATAGTTGAACTATCTATAGAACAGGGCTTGCTTACAGTTACTGGCTTAGAGCCATCGACTTCGAGTGTTCATTAGCCATTCCCTGGTTGTTCTTCTATCGCTTGAGATCAGTGTTGGTGTCTCATGCTTGTGCTTTTTGCATGTAGCAACCGCTGTGCCAGATGTTGCCGAAATGTATAGGTCTTATTTCATCAGTGTTACCCATGTCGCATTTATATAAGTTTTGCCTTTGTCGTGTATTTCTCCGGCCAACAGTTTCCCGAAACTCCATTGAGTGGAGTTTTTTCAGAGGCGAGTCAGGCTCTACGCGGTATCACGCTGATCGGCGGGATAGAGCGGCGGCTTGGCTAACGGCCCGGGCACTTGCTGGTGCGCGGCGGACTGATTTGGTGCGGGTCTGTGTTTTAGCGGGTCACGGCGTATGTTCCTTGTTCTTTTTTAAATGAAATCACTGTTTCCAGTGCTGAATAATTCAACTCACTGGAGCCGTTTTGGTGCACTTGCAAAGTCGCTGAAAGTTATTGTCCGACAATCCAGCCTGCGTTCATTAATACGGCGCTGGTGCAGGAATTTTTGCAGTTGTATTTAAAAAATAAATAACACGCCGTTGTCAGCGAAGCGTCATCGCCAATCACGGTGTGTGGTCATGGAGTCAGGTAATAAAGTAGAGGCACTGGCCGCCGGGACTGTTCGAATGAACTCGGCGTTGTTGATAAACAAGCAAGCAGAGGCTGATGCGGCAGAGCGTTTGAAGATTCACGCGGTGAACTCCTTGTTGCCAGCTCGGATACGCGAACTTTTGGTTCGGTATCGCACCTTACAAGAACGCGGATAGCGTTCGATGATTGCTCTTGGTGCGGGATGGGCACCGCCAGCGCTGTTTTGCGAGGTTTGAATTCGCAAGTCGCCAATGCATGGGAAAAACGTGCCAAAGCGGATACACCCGCTATAAATAGGGCTACACAGATCTGTCGAGATCGAGGAGGGGGCATGTATCAACTGTACGGACATCGCAATTCAGGTGCCGCAGCCATCGAGGCGGCGCTGGAGTTATGCCAGATCGCCTATCGCTTTATCGATATCGAAGCCTCAAGCGAAGCCGCCGAGGCACTGGCGCGCCTCAATCCACTGAAGCAGGTGCCGACCCTGCAATTGCCCGATGGCAGTGCGATCACCGAGAGTGTGGCGATTCTGATTCATCTGGGCCTGAGTTTTCCCGAGTCCGGTCTGTTGCCGGCCAAGGCGGCTGATCGCGATCAGGCGATTCGCGGCATGGTCTACATCGCCAGCAATTGCTATGCAGCCATCGGCGTCATCGATTACCCCGAGCGCTGGCTGGTGATGCCGGACGAAGCCTCACGGCAGAACCTGATGGCCGGCGCACGTGAGCGCCTGCACTGGAGCTGGGAAGTGTTTGCCGATCAGTTTTCCGCCGAGTTGTACCTGGACGACGAAACGCCCGGCGCGCTGGACGTGCTGGCGGCCGTGGTGACGCGTTGGGCGGGCAGCCGCGAGTACTTGCGCCAGAGCCGTCCGGGGTTTTATGCGTGGTTGCAGCGCATCGACCGGCACCCGGTGCTGGCACCGGTCTTCGCCCGGCATTGGCCGTCCTGAACACCCTGTTAACCAATGTGGGAGCGGGCTTGCTCGCGAATGCGGTTTGCCAGTCAGAGATTTTTCGACTGATACACCGCATTCGCGAGCAAGCCCGCTCCCACAGGGGAGGCGGTGCATGGGCGAAAGGAGATTATTCCCCGCGAATGTACTGCTCCAACTGCTTGATCAGCTCCGCTTGTTCGGCAATCGCCTCTTTCACCAAGTCGCCGATCGACAGCAGACCGATCAGCTTGCCGTTCTCCACCACCGGCAAGTGGCGCAGGCGTTTGTCGGACATGATGCCCAGGCAGGTGTCGACGGTCTGGTGGGTGTCCACGGTGATGACGTCCTTGACCATGATCTCACTCACTGGTGTACCCACGGACGAACGACCTTTGAGTACCAGTTTGCGCGCGTAATCACGCTCACTGATGATGCCTACGACTTCTTCCACTTCTTCGAATTGTTTACCTGTCTTGACGTCCTCGGTTATCTCCTCGGCATTCAGCAAAGTTTTGGTCTTTTTCACCACGAGCAATGCGCCGACGTTCTTGGCGGCCATGTCCATCAAGGCTTGCAGAACCATGTCGTCAGGCGAGATGGTGTGCACTTTCTGATTTTCCTGGACTTTGAGTTTGAGCAGTTGGGCGACGGTCTTCATGGCGGTTACTCAGGTGTTGTCGTTGTTCTTCAAGCATCGTAGACCCTTGCGCGCAGGGCAAGGTGGCAAAGCGGCAGATAGCACGCAAAAAACGTCATTTGGCGGTTTTTCCGCCTTTGCTCTAACCCTGTGGCGAGGGAGCTTGCTCCCGCTGGACTGCGTAGCAGGCCCAAACCCTGAGAATTCGGTTTGCCTGATACACCGATTTGCCTGGTTTTGCGACTGCTGCGCAGCCGAGCGGGAGCAAGCTCCCTCGCCACAGGGGATGGGGTTATCTCGGACGATGCCGCGTAGAATGCCCCTCTGATTCAATTCCTGAGGTTGCAGTGGTGGATTTACAGCAGGGCTTCGTCCTGACCCGGCATTGGCGCGATACCCCGGCCGGCACCGAAGTCGAATTCTGGCTGGCGACCGACGCCGGGCCGCGCCGTGTGCGCCTGGCGCCGCAAACGTCAGTGGCGTTTATCCCCGCCGAACAGCGTGAAGCGGCCGAACGCCTGCTGCACGACGAAAAGAACGTCGAACTGCGCCCGCTGGCCCTGCAGGACTTCGAACATCGCCCGGTGCTGGGCCTGTATTGCCAGCAACACGGCCAGTTGATGCGCCTGGAAACCGCGCTGTCCCGCGCCGGTGTCGATGTCTTCGAAGCCGACGTGCGTCCGCCCGAGCGCTACCTGATGGAGCGCTTCATCACTGCACCGGTGCTGTTCGGCGGTAGCGCCGACGCCGATGGCGTGCTGCTCAACGCCCAACTGAAACCCGACCCTAAATATCGCCCCAAACTACGGCTGGTCTCGCTGGATATCGAAACCACCGAAACCGGCGAGCTGTATTCCATTGCCCTCGAAGGTTGCGGCCAGCGTCAGGTGTACATGCTCGGCGCGCCCAACGGTGACGCCAGCATCGTCGACTTCGACCTCGAATACTGCGACTCACGCACGCTGATCCTGAAAAAGCTCAACGACTGGTTCGCCCTCCACGACCCCGACGCGATCATCGGCTGGAACGTCGTGCAGTTCGACCTGCGCATCCTTCACGAACACGCGCGACGCCTCGGTGTGCCGTTGAAAATCGGCCGTGGCGGTGAAGAGATGCAGTGGCGCGAACACGGCAGCCGCACGCACTACTTTGCCTCGGCAGCGGGGCGCTTGATCATCGACGGCATCGAATCGCTGCGTTCGGCGACCTGGAGTTTCCCCTCGTTCAGCCTGGAAAACGTCGCGCAGACCCTGCTCGGCGAGGGCAAGGCGATCGATAACCCGTACCAGCGCATGGACGAAATCAACCGCATGTTCGCCGAGGACAAACCGGCGCTGGCCAAGTACAACCTCAGGGACTGCGAGCTGGTGACGCGGATCTTCGCCAAGACCGAACTGCTGACGTTTCTCCTCGAACGCGCCAGCGTTACCGGCCTGCCGGCGGATCGCAGCGGCGGCTCGGTAGCGGCGTTTACCCATTTGTACATGCCGCTGATGCACCGCCAGGGTTTCGTTGCGCCGAACCTGGGCACCAATCCGCCACAGGCCAGCCCCGGCGGCTTCGTCATGGACTCACAGCCGGGGCTGTACGAGTCGGTGCTGGTGCTGGATTACAAGAGCCTGTATCCGTCGATCATCCGCACTTTTCTGATTGACCCGGTGGGACTGATCGAAGGCCTGCAACACCCGGACGATGCCGATTCGGTGCCGGGGTTTCGCGGCGCACGGTTTTCGCGCACCCGGCATTGCCTGCCGTCGATTGTCGCGCGGGTCGCCGAGGGCCGCGAGACCGCCAAGCGCGAGCACAACGCGCCGTTGTCGCAAGCGCTGAAGATCATCATGAACGCCTTCTACGGCGTGCTCGGTTCCAGCGGCTGCCGGTTTTTCGATACGCGGCTGGCGTCGTCGATTACCCTGCGCGGCCACGAGATCATGCTGCGCACTCGTCAGTTGATCGAAGCGCAGGGCCACGCGGTGATCTATGGCGACACCGACTCGACCTTCGTCTGGCTGCGTCGCGCGCACGGGCTGGAGGAAGCAGCGCAGATCGGTCAGGCGCTGGTCAAGCACGTCAACGACTGGTGGCGCGAGCACGTGCGTAAGGAATACGGCCTGCAAAGCGCCCTCGAATTGCAGTACGAGACCCACTACAAACGCTTTCTGATGCCGACCATTCGCGGTGCCGAGGAGGGCAGCAAAAAGCGCTACGCCGGCCTCGTTACCCGCGCCGATGGCAGTGACGAAATGGTCTACAAGGGCCTGGAAACCGTGCGCACCGACTGGTCGCTGCTGGCTCGGCAGTTCCAGCAGGAACTCTACGAGCGGATCTTCCAGCGCAAGCCGTATCAGGATTACGTGCGCGATTACGTGCGCAAGACTCTGGCCGGCGAGTTCGATGAACGACTGGTCTACCGCAAGCGCCTGCGCCGCACCCTCGACGACTACGAACGCAACGTGCCGCCGCATGTGCGTGCAGCGCGGCTGGCCGACGATTACAACGCGCAGCACGGGCGCCCGCGGCAATACCAGAACGGCGGCTGGATCAGTTACGTGATCACCCTGGCCGGGCCGGAACCGCTGGAAGTGCGCCGCGCGGCGATCGACTACGACCATTACATCACCCGCCAGCTGCAACCGGTGGCGGACGCGATTCTGCCGTTCGTCGATGACGATTTCTCAACCCTGATCGGGGGACAACTGGGCCTGTTTTGAGTCCAGCAGTTGCAGGGTCCATTCATCGAGGATGCCGTGGAAGTAGCGCTCCAGCGCCTGAGCGAACGGGCAATCTTCGGCGCTGAACTGCGCAAACAGGGTCATCGAGGAGTGGAATTTCAGGTCGTCGGGGTGGCCGAAAATCTCGGCAATCGAGCGCTGACGGATGTTCAGTACCAGCTGCGTGCAGGTGCGCAGCCGCGCACCGAGCAGGTCGTGGGCCAGATAGGCCCGCGCCTCGTCGGCGGATTGAATGGCGAAGCGCCGGGACATTTCGCTGCCGCCCAGCCCGGCGAACTGCGGGAACACAAACCACATCCAGTGGCTACGCTTGCGCCCCTCGTCGAGTTCACGCTGGACCCGTTCGAAAACCGGGTCCTGCGCCTGGACGAAACGCTGCAGATTGAACGGGTCGTACTGATCAGTGCTTCTCATGACGAAGCCCTCGCCAACGGCCAGCGACTCAGACCATCGCCAGCCGCTGCTTGCGTTGTGGCGCTTTGAATACCTGATCCAGCGCCGCCAGATCCCCGGCATCCAGTTGCAACTGCGCCGCTTGTGCATTGAGTTGCACGTGTTCCGGTCGCACAGCCTTGGGAATCGCAATCACACCATCCTGACGCAGAATCCACGCCAGTGAAACCTGTGCCGGGGTCACGTTGTGACGAGCGGCAATCTTGTTCAGTACCGGTTCTGCCAGCATCGCGCCGCCCTGGCCGATCGGGCAGTACGCCATCAACGGCATACGCTGTTGTTGGCACCAGGGCAGCAAGTCGAATTCGACGCCGCGCTCTTCCAGGTTGTACAGCACCTGATTGGTGGCGCAGGCCGGGTTGGCCAGTTCTTCGAGGTCATCGACATCGAAATTCGACACGCCCCAGCGGCCGATCTTGCCGTCCTCGCGCAGGCGTTCGAACGCTTCGACGGTTTCATCCAGCGGATACTGGCCGCGCCAATGCAGCAGATAGAGGTCGATGTAATCGGTGTCGAGCCGGCGCAGGCTGCGCTCGCAGGCTTGGGGGATGCCTGTGCGGCTGGCGTTGTGCGGGTAGACCTTGCTCACCAGAAACACCTGGTCGCGCAGACCGGCAATGGCTTCGCCGACCACGCTTTCGGCACCGCCCTCGGCGTACATTTCTGCGGTGTCGATAAGGGTCATGCCCAACTCGATACCTTGTCGCAGCGCGGACACTTCACGCGGGTGCGCCGAACGGTCTTCGCCCATGCGCCAGGTGCCCTGGCCAATCACTGGAACCTGCACGCCTGCCAGTTCAAGGGTACGCATTCAAACCTCCTGTGCTGATGGTCATACCTTAGTGGGCAGCAGGATAGCGCAGGGGTTCCAATGGAGGTCGATGAACCTGTGGCGAGGGGATTTATCCCCGATGGGCGCGTAGCGCCCCCAAGAAGCAGGGTTGCTGCGCAATCCATCGGGGATAAATCCCCTCACCACAAGACCGGTGTTACTTAGCGGAGAACTTCAGGACTACGCTGTGGTTGTAAGTCTGCCCCGGATCGAGACGCGTGCTCGGGAAGTCCGGCTGATTCGGCGCATCCGGATAGTGCTGGGTCTC
The DNA here is from genome assembly GCF_036346455.1 of Pseudomonas sp. AM14(2022). Classification (NCBI taxonomy): domain Bacteria; kingdom Pseudomonadati; phylum Pseudomonadota; class Gammaproteobacteria; order Pseudomonadales; family Pseudomonadaceae; genus Pseudomonas; species Pseudomonas sp. AM14(2022). Next base: position 264,498 of record NZ_JAOTNY010000006.1, on the reverse strand, counting down.
CAGGGTAAACGCGCCCCAGTGCGGATAGACCTTGCCACCCTTGCCCTTGACCGTGCCATCAAGGAAGTTGCTGGTGTAGAACTGCACACCCGGCTCGCTGGTGAACAACTGCAAATGCCGCCCTGACTGCGGATCGCTGACCTCGGCGGCGACTTTGCTCACATCACCTTTGGTATCCAGCACCCAGTTGAAATCGAAGCCGCCCTGTTTCGGCTCGGCGAATTTCAGCTGTGGGTGATCGGCCTTGATGTGCGTACCAATGGCGGTGGGTTTGGTGAAGTCCATTGGTGTGCCGGCCACTGGCGCCAGTTCGCCGGTCGGGATCAGTTTGCCGGTGACCGGGGTGTAATGGCTGGCGTGCAAGGTGGCCACCTGCTTGAGGATGTCGCCATTGCCGGCACCGGCGAGGTTGAAGTAGCTGTGGTTGGTCAGGTTGAGCACGGTCGGTTTATCGGTGCTGGCCTTATAGTCGATGCGCAACTCGTTGCTGTCGGTCAGGCGATAGGTCACCTGCGTTGTGAGATTGCCGGGGAAGCCCATTTCACCGTCTGCCGACAGATAGGTGAGGGTCACGCCGACGGAATCCTTGTCCTTGGTTTCCTGCGCTTTCCAGACCTTCTTGTCGAAACCCTGAGTACCGCCATGCAAGGCGTTGGACTTGTCGTTCTGCGGCACCTGATAGCGCTTGCCGTCGAGTTCGAACGCGCCGTCCGCGAGGCGATTGCCGAAACGGCCGATGGTCGCGCCGAAATACGCTGTGCCTTTCTGGTAACCCTGGACATCGTCGAAACCGAGCACCACATCGGCTGCTTTGCCGTGTTTGTCCGGCACCAGCAGCGATTGCAGGGTGGCGCCGTAGGTGATGACGGTCGCCTGCATGCCGTGGCTGTTGCGCAGGATGTATTGCTCGACGGGCGTGCCGTCGTTGGTTTTGCCGAAGGCTTTGTGTTCGGCGCTGAGGCCGGCCGCGTTGGCGGAGAGGGTGGCGATCATCAGGGACAGTCCGAGGCCGGAGAGCAGGTGACGTGATTGAAGCATGGTTGACCTTCCTTTTTGTTGTTGTTTTCAAAACAGGGTAATAGTCATGCTAATTGTGGGTTGAGTCAGAATTTATAGCCGGTTAAAGGTTTAGTGCAAATATAAAGTCATACTAAATAGTTGCCGAAGGTCGGGAAATCTTGCCAGCGCTGCACTTTTCCGGATTCGGCGGCTCTATCCATGGCCAGGATGCGGCGACGCCCGCCGCACAGGAATGTGCCCGTTCGAGAATTCATGCCGAGAGTTTTTCACCCGATCGCCCAATTTTTCCGCCGCCCGTGCCTGCTGCTGGCCTGTCTGTCATCGCTGTTTGTCAGCGGTTGCACGCACCAGACCGGCAACGGTTTCATCGCTCAGATGCGTGACGGTCAACCGCAGGAATTCCTGCAGACCAGCGTCGATCGCATGGCCACGTTGGCGATGCGCGACAACCTCAACAGCCTTTATCGCCTGATGGGCAAGCTGTATTTGCGCAACCCGGAAGAACTGCGCAAGTCGGGCTTCCTCGACATCAACACGGCGGTGAAACAGGTGCGCCTTGCCGTCGAGCAGCAGCAACCGTTACCGGTGTTGGGCGGGCGCAAAGATCTGGCGGCGCTCAGCTATGCGATGAGTCCGGAGTTTCTCGGGGATCGGGTCGGCGCCTTCATCTATGCCATCGGCAGCATGCTGGTCACCGCCCACGGCAATCGCATCGAGTTCTACATGACCGATGCAATCAACCCGACCTTCGTCCACAACGCCGCGCGCAACATCGAGAAAGCCACGTGGATTCTGGCCCAGCGCCAGAACAAGGAAGGCCAGCCGCTGCTGTTCTCCAATGAAATCTCGGAGGAGGGCAGCAACCTGAGTTTCGCCACCGAGTTCGGCAAGATCGTCGCGCGGCTCGACTTGCTGGCGCAGATGCTTGATGAGCGCTACCGGCGCATCGGCCTGAACTACGCGCAGAGCCTGCTGTTCCTGAATTTCCTTCCGGTGCAGTAAGTGCGGAGATCCATGGGAGCGAGCCTGCTCGCGAAAGCGATCTGCCAGGCGCTGAATCTCTGATAGATCCACCGCATTCGCGAGCAGTCTCGCTCCCACATTGATCAAATTGTGCATGGGATTTTTGTATACAATCCATCGCTACTATTGATCCAAAGGGAGCTGCACCTGTCATGACCGACTCCGCAAGCACCGACTTCAACCGTATCGACCGCGCCACCCGTGCAGAAAAACTGCCCTATGCCGCGTTGCTGGCCTTCGCCATGACCGGCTTCATCGCCATCCTCACCGAGACCCTGCCGGCCGGGCTGCTGCCGCAGATCGGCGCCGGGCTTGGGGTCAGCGAAGTGCTCGCCGGGCAACTGGTGACGCTGTATGCGCTGGGCTCGATTGTCGCGGCGATTCCGCTGACCGTCGCCACCCGGGGCTGGCCACGGCGGCGGGTGCTGTTGATGACGGTTGGCGGGTTCCTGGTGTTCAACACGGTGACCACGTTCTCCAGCCATTACGGCTTGACCCTGGCCTCGCGGTTTCTCGCCGGGATGGCGGCAGGGCTGTCGTGGGGAATCATGGCCGGTTACGCCCGTGGCATCGTGCCGGTGCACCAGCAGGGGCGGGCACTGGCAATCGCCATGCTCGGCACCCCGGTGGCGCTGTCGCTGGGCACCCCGGCGGGAACCTGGCTGGGCAACCTGATCGGCTGGCGCGCCTCATTCGGGATCATGTCGGCGCTGGCGTTGGTGCTGGCGGCGTGGATTGTGCTGGCGGTGCCGGACCGTCCGGGCCAGGCCAGCGCCGAACGCCTGCCGTTGCTGCAATCTCTGCGTCTGCCGGGCGTACGGCCGGTGCTGTTCGTGGTGCTGACCTGGATGCTCGGGCACAACATTCTCTACACCTACATTGCGCCGTTCCTGATGCAGGCCGGGCTGGCCGAGCGCGTCGATCTGGTGCTGCTGGTGTTCGGCCTGTGTTCGCTGGTGGGGATCTGGATCATCGGCCTGCTGGTGGATCGCTGGTTGCGCTGGCTGACGCTGATCAGCCTCGCGGTGTTTGCCGTGACCGCACTGGTGCTGGCGCTGATATCTCCGTCGCCGTGGCTGATCTACACCTGCATGGCCGTGTGGGGCCTGTCGTTTGGTGGCTCGGCGACGTTGCTGCTGACGGCGGCGGCGGATTCGGCCGGCGAGCATGTGGACGTGGTGCAAGCGATGCTCACCACCTCCTGGAACGTGGCGATTGCTGGCGGCGGTCTGTTTGGCGGGTTGCTGCTGGATCGGGCGGGCGCGATGTCGTTTCCATGGGCGTTGTTGATCCTGTCGCTGATCGCGCTGGCGACGGTGTGGATCAACCGGCATCACAGTTTCAAACCGGGCCGGCGCGTCACCGCATGACTTTGTAGGAGTGAGCCTGCTCGCGATAGCGTCTCCGCAGACAAATCATTCGTGTCTGATAAAACGCTATCGCGAGCAGGCTCACTCCTACAGTAGAGATGATGTGGATTTGAACAAAGGCATAACGATAGACCGCATCGATATATGTGGTTATATGAAAAATCGCTATGCTGCGGGCCAGATTTTTCCTGTCGTTTTTTCTGGACGTCTTAATGGAATTGGCAAATTTCGGCCTGGTGATTGCCGGGCTGGTGGTGGGTTTTATTGTCGGCATGACCGGTGTCGGCGGCGGTTCGTTGATGACGCCGATCCTGCTGTGGTTCGGTATCAACCCGGCAACCGCGGTGGGCACTGACCTGTTATACGCGGCCATTACCAAATCCAGTGGCGTGCTGGTGCACAAAAAGAACAACAACATCGACTGGGCCATCACCGGCTGGCTGACCCTCGGCAGCGTGCCGGCAGTCGCCATGACCCTGTGGTTTCTCAGCACCCTGCACACCGCGCCCGAGGCGATGAACGCGATCATCAAACAGGCCTTGGGCTTCGTGCTGTTCGCCACGGCGCTGGCGATTCTGTTCAAGAAGCGCCTGCTCGAATTCGCCCACAAACGCGCGGGCGGCAACTACAACCCGAGCGGCGCGCGCCTGAATGTGATGACAGTGATCACCGGGCTGATCCTCGGCACCATGGTTGCCCTAACCTCGATCGGCGCCGGCGCCCTCGGCACGGTCGCGTTGTTCATCCTCTATCCGCTGCTGCCAACCCGGCGCCTGGTCGGCACCGAAATCGCCCACGCCGTGCCGTTGACCCTGGTTGCCGGTCTGGGCCACGCGAGCATGGGCAACATGGACTGGGGCGTGTTGGGCTTTCTGCTCATGGGTTCGTTGCCAGGCATCTGGCTCGGCAGCCACCTGACCGGGCGCATTTCCGATGAATTGCTGCGCCCGTGCCTGGCGACCATGCTGCTGTTGATCGGCTATAAACTGGCGTTCTGATGTAGGAACTGCCGCAGGTTGCGATCTTTTGATCTTCGTTTTTACGATCAAGATCAAAAGATCGCAGCCTGCGGCAGCTCCTACGCTGGGGTATGAAGGATGTTGAATTTCATGACGGTCACCGGCAAATCCTCGTAGACCAGATCCTCGACCACCTCCCAACCCAACCCCGCATACAGTGCTTGCGCCGCATCGGTGTACAGATACAACGTCTGTACGCCCAACGCCCTGGCTTCTTCGACAATCCGATTGACCAGTTGCGAAGCAACCCCGCGTCCACGCTCTTCGGCCTTCACATAAACCCCGGCCAGCCATGGCGTCAGCTCGGGACGGATCTTCATGTCGCTGTCGATCAGCAGCGCGCCACCGAGCAATCTGCCGTCTTCAATGGCCACCACCACGCTGGGAACCGCACCCTTGCCGCAGGCCGCGCGCATCCGCTCGGTGCGGGCTGCAAGGGTGTCGCCGTCACGGAATTCGCCCCATTCCTTGAAATTGAGTTCGGCCAGTTCCTCAATCAAATGCGGGTGATCGCACAGGTAGTCGATGTGCATGGGTTGAACTCCATTTCGTGGGCAGAACGACCACCCTAATGCGCTGATAAAAGGTAATCAAATCCGGGTCACGATTATGCCGATGCAGTTGCGCAATGACGTGGCTGACCTAAGCTTCTGACAAGGCGAAACATATTTGCCGGGCACGACCCCGGAACAATCGCCGCGATGCGCAATCATTAGAGCGTGGATATCAAAAGGAGATGCGCATGCTCATCAGGTCACTGACCCTGACACTCTTGCTGGCGATTGCCGGCCCCTTGTTCGCCGCTGACAATGACTCGCCCATAGCCGGGGATATGGGACGGGCCCGACCGTTGATCGTGATCGCCCAAAGCACCGTCGACCCGGTGTGGGTGGGGTTGAAAAAGTCGCTGGAAGATCCGGCGAACAAGAAGGGCGTCGCCGACCGCAACATCAAGGTCTACACCATCCTCAATATGGCCGGACAACTCGACGGCAAGGATCTCGGCCAGCAAGACACCATGGCTTTGCTGCGGTCGCTGAAACTCGGTGCCGGCGCGTACCCGAAAGTATTCCTGCTGGGCAAGGACGGCGAGACCAAACTCTCGGCCTCGGGCGATGAAGCGAAATCGGTGGACCTGAAGAAAATCTTCGACACGGTTGACGCGCTGCCGGCCAGCGAAAAGGAAATCAGCGCACCGACGGTCGCTGAAACCAAGGCCTCCGTCGCCGAACCGGCAGGCAAGAAAGGCGAGAAGGGCGCCAAGGCGAGCAAACCGGCGAAACCGAGCAAGCCACCGGAAATGCCGGATGACTGATGGCATGGCCTGAATCAAAAAAATGGGCGACCTCTGCAGGTCGCCCATTTTTATTGCCCGCCCAAAAAGATCGCAGCCTGCGGCAGCTCCTACATGGGATCGGTGTAGGAGCTGCCGAAGGCTGCGATCATTTGATTTTCAGTCGACTAAAGCGCTGAAGATCGTGTGAGCAATCTTCACCCGCTCCGGAATCGGGAAGTTCTTGTTCGCCAGAATCACCACGCCGACATCCTTCGACGGCACAAACGCCACGTAGGTCCCAAATCCACCGGTAGAGCCGGTCTTGTTGATCAGCACATTTTCCGCCTGCGGTTGTGGCGGGGTCAGCCACTGCACCTTGTGCGGCCGCATGGCCATTTCCGTGCTGTTGCCGGCCAGCAAGCGGTCGAGGCTGATCGGGTAACGGTACATTTCCCAACCCAGGCCCTGGGTCATTTCGCCGACGCTGTAATAACCGGTGTGGGTGTTGGCGATGGCTTGTTGCAGCGGAGTTTCAAGGCTTGCCGGTTTCAGGTTGGCCTGCACGTAACGCAGCATGTCGGCGGCGCTGGTTTTCACGCCGTAGGCTTCTGAATCCATGGCGCCCGGGGTGACGCGCACCGGTTGGTTGTTTTTGTCGTAGCCCTGCGCGTACAGGCTCATTTGTGCTTTCGGCACCTGCAGGTAAGTGTGTTGCAGGCCGAGTTTCGGCAGCAGGGTTTCGCTTATCGCCTGATCATATGACTGACCGAGGGTCTTGGCGGCCAGATAACCGAACAGGCCCAGGCTCGGGTTGGAATACAGGCGCTGGCTACCGGCCGGGAAGCCCGGTTTCCACTGTTGGTAGTAGCCGAGCATCTTCTCCGCCGAATCCCACTGGCCAGGGAATTGCAGCGGCAGGCCGCCGGCGCTGTAGGTGCCCAGTTGCAGCACGCTGATGTTGTCGAAAGCGCTACCTTTCAGTTCCGGCCAGAGTTGGCTGGCCTTGGTCGACAGGTCCAGTTTGCCCGTCGCCTGCGCATAGCCGGCCAGGGTCGCGGCGAAGGTTTTGCTCACCGAGCCGATTTCGAACAGGGTGTTTTCGCTGACTTTCTGCCCCGTGTCCTTGGCAGCGAAGCCGTAATTAAAGTAATGCGGTTGGCCGTTGATGGTGATGGCGACGGCGAGGCCGGGGATGTTCTGCTGCTGCATCACCGGGGTGACGGCTTTGTTCACCAGCGCTTGCAGTTGCTCGTCGCCGGGTGTGGCGGCCATGCACGCGGTGGCGCCGAAAAACAGGCCGAAAGCGCTGCAGGAAATGAATTTTCTCGGGGTGATGAAGGACATGAGTGAACCACTCTCCATGAGTGTTGAGGGTGATATCCCGCTACACTGCGGGCGATTTTGTTGTTGGGCAGCTGATCAGCGCCGACAATTTAGGCAGTCTGGCACTCGTCGACAAACGATGATATTTCGGATGAGCCATTAGAAAAATTTGGGACTGGGCATGATTCGACCTCAATTGCCGCTCAATGCACTGCGCGCGTTCGAAGCTTCGGCGCGGCATCTGAGCTTTACCCGTGCCGCCGTGGAGTTATGCGTGACTCAAGCGGCGGTGAGCCATCAGGTGAAAAGCCTCGAAGCGCAACTCAACGTCACCCTGTTCAAACGCCTGCCCCGCGGGCTGATGCTGACCAGTGAAGGGGAGACCCTGTTGCCGGTTTTGACCACGTCGTTCGATCATATCGCGCAGATGCTCGAGCGACTGGCCGGCGGTCAGTATCGGGAAATGTTGACCGTGGGTGCCGTCGGAACCTTCGCGGTTGGTTGGCTGCTGCCACGGCTGGCAGACTTCCAGGCGAAACATCCGCTCATAGATTTGCGACTGTCGACTCACAACAACCGGGTCGACGTCGCCGCCGAGGGGCTGGATTACGCGATTCGTTTTGGCGCCGGAGCGTGGCACGGCATCGAGGCCACGCGCCTGCTCGATGCGCCATTGTCGGTGCTGTGCGTGCCGGAAATTGCCCGGCAGTTGCATACCCCGGGCGATCTGCTGCAACAGCGCTTGCTGCGTTCCTATCGCACCGATGAATGGCCGGAGTGGTTTCACGCCGCCGGCCTGGCGACCCACGCGGCGCCGCCGCAGAGCATTGTCTTCGATTCGTCGCTGGCGATGATGGAGGCCGCGCTGCAGGGCAGCGGGGTAGCGTTGGCACCGCCGCTGATGTTCGCCCGGCAACTGGCGGCGGACGTGATTCGTCAGCCGTTTGCGATTGAAATCACCACCGGCAGTTATTGGCTGACGCGCTTGCAGTCACGGCCGGAGACGGCGGCGATGACGGCGTTCAAGCAGTGGCTGGTACAAATCTCTGCCTGACACAAATCCCCCCTGTGGGAGCGGGCTTGCTCGCGAAGGCGGCGTGTCAGTCAACTCAAATATCGATTGACACGCCGCCTTCGCGAGCAAGCCCGCTCCCACAGGGGACAGTGGTGGACTGCAGATCAGAATTCAGCGCACCAGACACGGCCGCTTGTTATCGAACGTCCACCCCGGTATCAAAAACTGCATCGCCACGCTGTCATCCCGCGCGCCGAGACCCATGCCTTTGTACAGTTCGTGGGCCTTGGCCAGCTGATCCATGTCCAGCTCCACCCCCAGCCCCGGTTTCTGCGGCACTTGCACGCAACCGTCGACAATTTGCAGCGGAGCCTTGGTCAGACGCTGGCCGTCCTGCCAGATCCAGTGCGTGTCGATGGCGGTGATGTCGCCCGGTGCCGCCGCCGCGACATGGGTGAACATCGCCAGCGAGATATCGAAGTGATTGTTGGAGTGTGAGCCCCAGGTCAGGCCCCACTCATGGCACAACTGCGCGACACGTACCGAGCCTTGCATGGTCCAGAAGTGCGGGTCGGCCAACGGAATGTCCACCGACTGCAACTGAATGGCGTGGCCCATCTCGCGCCAGTCGGTGGCGATCATGTTGGTCGCCGTCTTCAGTCCGGTTGCGCGGCGGAACTCGGCCATGACTTCGCGCCCCGAGTAACCGTTTTCCGCACCGCACGGGTCTTCGGCGTAAGCCAGCACCTTATGTTGATCGCGGCACAGGCGGATCGCTTCTTTCAGTGACCAGGCGCCGTTCGGATCAAGCGTGATACGCGCCTCGGGAAAGCGTTCGGCCAGTGCCGTCACCGCTTCGATTTCCGCGTCGCCACTGAGCACGCCGCCCTTGAGTTTGAAGTCCTGGAAACCGTATTTCGCCTGGGCCGCTTCAGCCAGGCGCACCACCGCTTCGGCGCTCATGGCCTTCTCGTGACGCACGCGGAACCAGTCGTTATCGGCGTCCGGTTCGCTGCGGTAGGCGAGGTTGGTCTCGCGTTGATCACCGACATAAAACAGATAACCGAGCATCTTCACTTGATCGCGTTGCTGGCCTTCGCCGAGCAGCGCCGCGACCGGTACGTCGAGGTGTTGCCCGAGCAGGTCGAGCAGGGCGGCTTCGAGTCCGGTGACCGCGTGGATGGTGATGCGCAGGTCGAACGTCTGCAGACCACGGCCGCCGGCATCACGTTCGGCGAAGGTCTGGCGCACCTGATTGAGGATCTTCTGATAGTTGCCGATTGTGCTGCCGAGCACCAGGCTGCGGGCGTCCTCCAGTGTCTGGCGGATGCGCTCGCCACCGGGCACTTCACCGACGCCAGTGTGGCCGGCGTTGTCCTTGAGAATGACGATATTGCGGGTGAAAAACGGCCCGTGGGCGCCGCTCAGGTTGAGCAGCATGCCGTCGTGGCCGGCCACGGGAATCACCTGCATTTCAGTGATGATTGGCGCTTTGGCAGTGTCGTGTGCGGTCATGTTTTTATCCTTGTCAGCATCTTTAAAAAGGAAGTCATGCGTGCTTTGGCGCGGCCTCGGCCACGGCGAGGTCAGCAGCGGGTTTCGGGGTGGTGCGTGCAGCGAAGACGATGATCGCGGCGATGATCGAGGTCGCGGCCAGGCCGTAGAGGCCGCCCTGAATCGAGCCGGTGTGTTCTTCGAGCAAGCCGAAGGTGGTCGGCGCGACGAAGCCGCCGAGGTTGCCTACCGAGTTGATCAGTGCGATCACTGCCGCGGCGATCCGTGCATCCAGATAGGCCTGCGGAATCGGCCAGAACAACGATGAGGCGGACTTGAAGCCCAGCGCGGCAAAACAGATCGCGACAAAGGCGAAGATCGGCCCGCCGGTGGTGGACATGAACATCCCTGCTGCGGCGATCAACAACGCGGTGGCGACCCAGGCTTGCTGGTGCTTCCACTTGGCCGAGAAAGCGGCGAAGGCGTACATGCCGACGATCGACAGCAGCCACGGGATCGAGTTGAACAGCCCGACCTGGAAGTCACTCATCTCACCCATTTTCTTGATGATGCTCGGCAGCCAGAACGTCGCGGCGTAGATCGTCAGCTGAATGAAAAAGTAGATCAGGCAGAACAGGATGATTTGCCGGTCCTTGAGCAGTTTGCCCATTGACGGGCGGATCGGCGTCGCGGCTTCGCGGGCCTTCTGTTCATCATCGATGGCGCTGACCAGTGTGTCCTGTTCGGCGCGGGTCAGCCATTTCGCGTCATGCGGTTTGGCGTCGAGCCAGAACCACACAAACACGCACAGCCCGACGGAAAACATCCCCTCGATGAAGTACATCCATTGCCAGCCGTGCATGCCGAGGCCGTTGATCTGCAAGAGCAGGCCGGACAACGGGCCGGAGATCAGCGAGGCGACTGCCGAACCACTGAGGAAAATTGCAATCGCCTTGCCGCGTTCGGCGCCGGGTAGCCAGCGCGTGAAGTAGTAGATCACCCCGGGAAAGAACCCGGCCTCGGCCACGCCGAGCAGAAAGCGCAGGATGTAAAAGTGCGTTTCGTTCTGGATGAACGCCATGCCGGCGGCGACCAGGCCCCAGGTGAGCATGATGCGGGTCAGCCAGATACGCGCGCCGACTTTTTGCAAAAGCATGTTGGACGGCACTTCGAACAGCGCGTAACCGATGAAGAACAGACCGGCGCCGAAGCCGTAGGCGGCAGCCCCGATGCCCAGATCATGTTCCATGTGAGTGCGGACGAAACCGATGTTCACCCGGTCAATGTAATTGACGATGAACATGATCACGAAGAGCGGCAGGACGTGGCGTTTCACTTTCGAGATGGCGGACGCGAGTGTCGAATCGACGCCCTCGTTCATCCCGGAGACGGAGGTTTTCACTTGGTTTTCTCCCACTGATTATTTTTATGCGGGGTAGGGCTGGATGGTGCGTTGTTGATAGACATCATACAACTGAGATTTTTTGTCCTACAAGTGGGGTGGAGCGATTAAATTTGTCTGGTGAACGAATTCTTTATTTCTTTTTGGTGTTTTTCCCCGTTTTTATTGGTTTTAATCGCGGCCGTCAGACGCGCCTCTTGGGGTTCACGATCCAAATGCTCAAACAGGGCGTAGCGCTTGGTTGTTGCGTTTTTTTCGATTTATTGAGTGTTGTCATACAAGTTGAAGGCGGTTTCGGCGCTAAAATCGACTCGTCAGCCACCCCGCAGTGCTACGATCGGCAAGCCCCGATCACCGGAACCGAACATGCAAGAAGACCTCGACGCCCCCGCGCCCAAACGTGCGCACAACCTCGCACACGATCTGGTGGAAAAACTCACCCAGAGCATCCTGCTCGGCCGGCTGTCGCCCGGTGACAAGCTGCCGTCGGAGAACGCCATCGTTCAGGAGCACGGCGTCAGTCGCACGGTCGTGCGCGAAGCGATTTCCAAGTTGCAGGCGTCGGGGCTGGTCGAGACGCGGCACGGCATCGGCAGTTTTGTCATCGAGCGCGCTGCCGAGCAGGGCTTGCGGCTGAATGTCGACACCGCGCTCGGGGTGCGCAGCATTCTTGAATTGCGCATGGGCCTGGAGACACAGGCCGCGGCGTTGGCCGCGTCACGTCGCAGTGAGCAGCAATTGCTGCAGATGCGTCAGGCGCTGGATGACTATCAGCGTCTGCTGGACAGCAACGACAGTTGTGTCGAGGCCGACCGACGCTTTCATTTGCTTATTGCCGAAGCCACCGGCAACGTCTGCTTCAGCGAAATCATGCAGCACTTGGGCAGCGCGATGATTCCACGTCAGCGGCTCAACGCTGCCGAGCGTGGCGCGGCGGATCTGAGCAAGCTGGGGCAGTTGGCCCATCTGGAGCACGAAGCGATCCTGAATGCGATCAAGCGGCAGGATCCGGACGCGGCGCGCGCGGCCATGTGGCTGCACCTGACCAACAGCCGCGACCGCTTCAGTGCGCAGGGCTGATTGCCGTTGGTCTGCTCGATAGCACCGCCTGCGCAGGCACGCTTCCAAGCTGTATGGCCCGGGTTCTCCGGACCTCCTTGGTGAGGTGTGTCATGGCTAATGATTTGCTGTTTCAGGGTGGTGTGTTGCCGACCGATCCAACCCGTCCGGTACCCGGCACGGATGAGCCGACACTGGCCGATCACGATGCGCCGCCGGGCATGAGTCCGGGGCGCGATCCGTTGAGTGATGCCGATCGGCCGGAAGACTGGAAGGACCCGGCGGCGGACGATGATGATGTGCCACCGGCGGATGAGCCGACGCCATTGTCGGATGACAGGCGCTGAGGCTAACCCGGCATGAGATATTTATAGTCTGCGCCGGCCCTTTCGCGAGCAAGCTCGCTCCCACAGGTAGAACGCATCCCCCTGTAGGAGTGAGCCTGCTCGCGATGGGGTCATCAGCCTCAGTAAAAAACCTCGATCAGACCTCAACCGGTCGACCCTCCACCCGCCGCTCCAGATTCAACGCCAGCACACTGATCAACACCACCGCCGACCCCGCCAGCACCATCAGCGTCGGTCGCTCGCCCAATCCCAGTGAAGCAATCCCCATCGCCGTCGGTGGTATCAGGTACAACGTCATCGTCGCCCGGCTCAAGTCCACATGCCTGAGCACAAAGCCCCAGGCCAGATACGCCAGCGCGCTGGGAAACACCCCCAGCGCCAGCACCGCCCATTGCACTCGCAGTGGTGCTTTGACTACCGCCGCACCCAGCCCCGGCAGATAAATCAGCAACAGCAACGTCCCCGACCACACCGCATAGCAGGCCAGACTGAAGCCGTCATAACGTCGGGCGTGATGTTTTTGCAGGGCGAAATAAATGCTCCATGACAGCGCCGCCAGCAGAATCAGCAAGCCATGCGCGTCGATCTGCCCCAGGCCCCGATCGGCGCTGACCACGATCACCACCCCGACCAGTCCCAGCAAGACGCAGCCCCATCGCCAGACACTGACCTGATCCTTGAACACGTAACGCGCCAGCAGCGTACTGAACAGCGGGCTCGACTGCGCCAGTACGCTGGAGGCGCCGGCGCTGACACTTTGCTGGCCGATGTTCAGCGCCACGTGATGCAGGCTGACCGCGAACAAGCCCAAAGCGAACAGCAGCGGCACATCGCGCCGTTGCGGTAGGCGAATACCTTTGAAGGCAGCGATGACAGCCATGAACACCGACGCCAAAAGAAACCGCAGCAGCGCCAGATGCCCGGGGTCGTAGGCTTGCAGGCCGATGTGAATGCCGGTCGGCGAATAGGCCCAGCAGCCGACCACGAACGCCATGGCCAGAATGATTTTCAAGGGAGAAGGAGACGGCATGATCGGCGCACCGCAAGGGTTGATGCGCCGAGTATCCGGGCGGCCGACAAGTCTCCGCAACTGACTTATACTGCGCTGAATGTTCACTTTGAGTGATGAGTATGGAGCTGGCGCAGATCCGCATGTTCAAGACCGTGGCCGACGAGGGCAGCATTGCCCGGGCCGCTGAAAAGCTGTTTTGTGTACCGTCGAACATCACCGCACGGATCAAGGCGCTTGAGGCGGAACTCGGCGTCGCACTGTTTCTGCGCGAGGGACGCGGGCTGCGGATCAGTCCGGCGGGACAGACGTTTCTCGCGTATGCGGAGCGGATTCTGGCGCTGACCGCCGAAGCCAAGCGCGCGGTGGATCCCGCCGCCGAACCGTCCGGCCCGCTGCGTATCGGCGCGATCGAGTCCTCGGCCACCGGGCGATTGCCGCGGCTGTTGGCCAAGTTTCACCAGCGCTATCCGCAGGTGGCGCTGGAATTGACCACTGGCACCTGGGGCCAATTACTCGACGACACCGTCAGCCATCGCCTCGACGGCGCCATCGTCGCGGTGGACGTCGAGCGTTCGCAACTGAAACGCACGCCGATGTACCGCGAAGAATTGCTGCTGATTGCCTCGACGTCATTCGGCCCCGTGCGCGACATCCACGATCTGCAGGACAAAACCGTGTTCATGTGGCCGCAGGGTTGCCCGTATCGGGCGGCGCTGGAGCACTGGTTGTTGCGTCAGGGGCAGGCGCTGCCGATTGTCAGCCTGGCGAGTTATGGGGCGATTGTCGGTTGCGTGAGTGCTGGCGCCGGCGTGGCCTTGGTGCCTAAAGGCGTGTTCGAGCAATACGCCAAGGGCGCTGGATGCGTGGGGTATGAGTTTCCCGAACTGACGGCGATCGACAACCTGTTTTACTGGCACGAAAACGCCGGGGTACACCCGGCGCGTGAAGCGTTTGTGGCGATGTTGCGTGAAGAATTCCTCTGATTCCGCTACGCCCGCATTCCCTGTGTAGGAGCTGCCGAAGGCTGCGATCTTTTGACTTTGTTATTGAAGAACAAGATCAAAAGATCGCAGCCTGCGACAGCTCCTACAGGGGAGGGGGTCAAGGAGTCAGGTCGCGCATCAGCAGGCCAAAGCGCAAATCCACCGCATCCGGAATTGGCAGGTAAACCGTGTGCCCGTCGCCGGGGGCGACTTCAATGGTTTCACCCTTGGCACTCTGCAACTGGTGCAGATCGAAGTGGAAATTGCCCTTGGGTGTCATCAGTTCCAGATGATCGCCCAAGGCAAAACGGTTCTTCACTTTGACCTCGGCCAACCGGTCGCGGCGTTCGCCGGTGAGTTCGCCAACGAACTGCTGACGCTCGGACACCGAGCTGCCGTTCTGATAATTCTGGTATTCGTCATGCACATGGCGACGCAGGAAACCTTCGGTGTAGCCGCGCTGGGCCAGTGATTCCAGATCGGTCATCAGACTGCGGTCGAACTCGCGCCCGGCCATCGCATCATCAATTGCCCGGCGATAGACCTGGGTGGTGCGTGCGCAATAGAAGTGCGATTTGGTCCGGCCCTCGATCTTCAGCGAATGCACGCCCATGCGCGTCAGGCGTTCGACATGCTGCACCGCGCGCAGATCCTTGGCGTTCATGATGTAGGTGCCGTGCTCGTCTTCAAAAGCGGGCATTAATTCATCGGGGCGATTGGCTTCCTGCAGCAGGAACACCTGATCGGTCGGCGCGCCGATGCCCAGGGTCGGCTCCGGCTGGAAGGTCTGCACGATCTCGCCGAGCTGGTTTTCCGTGGCTTGCTGCGCCGAATACTTCCAGCGGCAGGCGTTGGTGCAGGTGCCCTGATTGGCGTCGCGCTTGTTCATGTAGCCCGACAGCAGGCAGCGCCCGGAGTAGGCCATGCACAGTGCGCCATGGACGAACACTTCCAGTTCCATGCCCGGTACCTGTTCACGGATTTCGCCGATTTCTTCCAGCGACAGCTCCCGCGACAGAATGATCCGGCTCAGCCCCTGTTGCTGCCAGAACTCGACACTCGCCCAGTTCACCGTGTTGGCCTGCACCGAAAGGTGGATCGGCATCTGCGGGAAATGCCGGCGCACCAGCATGATCAGGCCCGGGTCGGACATGATCAGCGCGTCCGGCGCCATCTCGATCACTGGCGCCAGATCCTTGAGGAAGGTCTTCAGTTTGGCGTTGTGCGGGGCGATGTTGACCACCACGTAGAAGCGCTTGCCCTGTGCCTGCGCTTCGCGAATGCCGAGGGCGAGGTTGGCGTGGTCGAACTCGTTGTTGCGCACCCGCAGGCTGTAGCGCGGCTGGCCGGCGTAGACCGCATCGGCACCGTAGGCGAAGGCATAGCGCATGTTCTTCAGGGTGCCGGCAGGGGCGAGCAGTTCCGGGGCGGCGAGGGGGAGTTCAGGGATCATGGCGGCATCGGTCGCAAAAGCGCGGCAGGGTAGTGCAGTGGCAAGTGCGGTTTATTGATCTGGATCTACGTTTGAGTGCGTGGACTTTATCTGTGCAGAAAGGGCACAGATCATGTGCCGGTTTCATTGTGTTCGGTGCGGCGGTGGCTGCTTAAGATTCGCTTGTCAAATCAACCGAGGCAGGACTTTCCCATGCAGAACTTTACTCGCCGCTTTCTCACCGCTTGTGCATTTTCCGGTGTAATGGCCAGCAGCGCAGCGATGGCCGACAACCACCCGACCATTCGGGCATTGTCCGGCGCTACACCGGTCGATCATCTGCCAGCGGGCAAGTCTGCGCTGGTGGTGATCGACTTCCAGAATGAATATTTCAGCGGCCGGATGCCGATCCCGGACGGTGCCGCTGCCCTGGCGAAAACCCATGAGCTGATCACTTTCGCTGACAGTCACAAGATCCCGGTGTATCACGTGCAGCACGTCGCGCCGGCCGGTTCGCCGGTATTTGCCGTCGATGGCCAGACCGTCAAATTTCACCCGGACATGCAGCCGCGCCCGCAAGACGTGGTGCTGCAAAAGAGCACCGTCAGCGTGTTCGCCAGCACCGACCTTGACCAGCAATTGAAAAACGCCGGCATCCAGACCCTGATCATTTCCGGCCTGATGACCCACGCCTGTGTGGCGGGTGCCGCGCGGGACGCCGCGCCTTTGGGCTACAACGTGATTGTCGCGTCCGATGCCTCGGCGACCCGCGCCATCACTCGCGCCAACGGCGTGTTTATCGACAAGGATTCGCTGCACAAGGCCGCGCTGGCGGAAGTCGAAGACACCTTCGGCGACGTGTTGAGCACTGCGCAGATCGTCAAACTGCCGTTGCGCTGATTAGCCGGGCTGCTTCGTCCAGGCAATCTATGCTCCATGAACAAAGATGGCACTCGCGCGCGCCCCGGCTGACTAAGGTTCGGGGCGTGCGAGACGCCTGACTGACATGGATCGGACATGAACGAAAAAACCCTGCAATTCAAATCCCTCACCGTGCTGTTGCTGTTGGTGACGGTCGCCTTCATCTGGATTCTGCTGCCGTTCTACGGCGCGGTGTTCTGGGCGGTGATTCTCGGCATTCTGTTTGCGCCGATGCAGCGCAAGTTACAGCTCAAATTTGGCTGGCGGCGCAACCTGACAGCGCTCTGCACGCTGGGCATCTGCCTGGTGATCGCGATTCTGCCGGTGATCATCCTCAGCATCCTGTTGGTCCAGGAAGGCGCGACGGTTTACAACAACATCGAAAGCGGCCAACTGGACATCGGTGCCTATCTGGCACAGTTCAAACACAGCTTACCGCCGTATTTTCAGCATTTGCTCGATCGCTTCGGCATGGGCGAGTTGAACGGTTTGCGCGAGAAAATCGTCAAGGCGTCGATGCAGGGCAGTCAGGTGCTGGCCAGTCAGGCGTTCAGTTTCGGTCAAGGCACATTCGAGTTCGTGGTCAGCTTCGGCATCATGCTGTACCTGCTGTTTTTCTTTCTGCGCGATGGCGCCGAGCTGGTGCGCAAGGTACGCACTGCGGTGCCGTTGGAAGAGAGCCACAAACGCCGTTTGCAGTTGAAGTTCAATCGGGTGGTACGCGCGACGGTCAAGGGCAACCTGGTGGTGGCGGTCACTCAGGGCGCATTGGGTGGGGCGATTTTCTGGTTTCTCGACATCCCCAGCGCGTTGCTGTGGGCGGTGCTGATGGGCTTTCTGTCGCTGTTGCCGGCGGTGGGTGCGGGAATCGTCTGGGCGCCGGTGGCGGTGTACTTCCTGCTCAGCGGGATGATCTGGCAAGGCGTGGTGCTGGGGCTGTTCGGGGTGTTTGTGATCGGTCTGGTGGACAACGTGCTGCGCCCGATCCTGGTCGGCAAGGACACGCGCATGCCGGATTACATGATCCTGATCTCGACCCTTGGCGGCCTCGCAGTGTTCGGCCTCAACGGTTTCGTGATCGGGCCGCTGATCGCAGCGCTGTTCATGTCCAGTTGGGCGTTGTTCATCGAGACCAAACCGAAAGTCCAGTTGCCTTAAGCGTGGAATCGGCCGCTGACGATTTTCTGCGACAGGGCCTGCGCCGCGGGCAGCGAAGTGAGCGGGCCGCTGATCGGCTCGCCATCGCGCACCACATACCAGCAGGCGAGCAATCCCGACGCTCTGAGCGATGCCGGAACAGCGCTGCCGATTACCGACATGATTTGAACCTGAGCCATGACAAGTACCTCCATCAATCTGTGGAGCTACCTTAGGGATTCGCTGCGCTCAGGGACAATCAACGCTTTCGATAGTGGTCATTGATCACAGTGAGGACTGCATCAGTCGACAACCTGGTCGAGCATGTGCACCACTTCGTGCTCATTGAGCAGGCCCTTGTGCACGAGATTCTCCGCCAGCAGCGAAAGAAACTTGGCGCAGCGGTGGCCTTCCAGGTGTTTCAGTTCAGTCAACGCGCTGTACACCTTGCTTGAAGTGCACAGGCCGACGATGCGGTGCGGATTTTGTGTAGGCATGGGTCGTCCTTGTTTTTATCAACCTGTTGTTTACGGACGGATTCAGATTGCGGTTCCGTCATGACAAATAGATGACCGTTCTGTGTTTTGCCCCCAACGGTCAAGTCCATCATGCCGACTTTAGCTGCTGGAACTGTCCTCACAGCGACCTTGACGAGATTTTTTCAGACTTTGCCCGACCGACGGTCATAAAAAAGCCCCGCTATAAAGCGGGGCTTGTCGGTTGCGATTACCAGCGCGGGCCACCGTAGTAGCCGTGTGGTCGGCCGTAGTAGCCGCGTGGTGGGCCGTAGTAGACCGGGCCAGGCACGTAAACAGGTTGTTGCACGTAGACCGGGGCCGGCTGGTAGTAGACCGGTGGCGGTTGCACATAAACCGGTGCCGGTTGAGCGTAAACAGGCTGTTGCACGTAGACCGGCCGGTCCTGGTTGATCAACGCGGAGCCGATGATGGCCGAGCCGACGATCGCACCAAACACTGCCGGACCCTGCCAGCCACCGCCGTGGGCTTCTGCCTGACCTGTGATAGCGAATGCACCAATCAACAAGGCCACGATGGGGAGTTTACGAATCATGATAATTCCTCGGTTCTTCGACCCGGCGTCCGGGCCTGCACCAGGCCCAAAGTTGTCGCGGGGATACTTCTATGACAGCGAAATTCTGAAAATCAGCACAGCCGCTGGGTAAATTTTGTGTAAGGTCTGTACCGGCTTCTTTACCAGTCGGTCAAAGGGGCACGCGGCCCGTTGCAGACAGGCGCTTATGATCGTCCAGAACCCGATGGAATGGCTAACTCCGTCCATCCGAAAGTCCGTTTTGAAGGAGAAGTTTCATGCAGATGAATCCCAACAAAGACACCCAGCTGTGCATGTCCCTGTCGGGGCGCCCGGGGAATTTCGGTCTGCGCTTTCATAACCATTTGTATGAGCAGTTGGACCTGAACTTCTATTACAAGGCGTTCAGCAGTCAGGACCTGCCGGGGGCCGTCGGCGGCATTCGTGCGCTGGGGATTCGTGGTTGCGGGGTGTCGATGCCGTTCAAGGAAGCCTGCATCGCGCTGGTCGATGAGCTGGATGCGTCGGCAGCGGCGATCCAGTCGATCAATACCATCGTCAACACCCACGGCCATCTCAAGGCTTACAACACCGATTACATCGCCATCGCGCAATTGCTGGAAACCCACGCGGTACCGCAAGACACGACGTTTGCCCTGCGCGGCAGCGGCGGCATGGCCAAAGCAGTGGCGAGTGCCTTGCGCGATGGTGGCTACAAGAATGGCTTGATCGTTGCGCGTAACGAGCGCGCCGGACGGGCACTGGCGGACTCGCTGTGCTATCGCTGGCAGGCGGAGCTCGGCGACGAGCGGCCGCAGATGCTGATCAACGTCACCCCGTTGGGCATGGACGGCGGGCCGGAGGCCGGGCAACTGGCGTTCGAGCCTGAAGTGATCCAGGCCGCCGGGATCGTGTTCGATGTGGTAGCGATTCCGTCCGAGACGCCGCTAATCGTGCGTGGGCGGGCTGAGGGCAAGAAGGTGATTACCGGGCTGGAAGTGATTGCGATCCAGGCGCTGGAGCAGTTTGTGCTGTACACCGGGGTGCGGCCAAATGAAGAGCAGTTTGCGGCGGCGGTGGCATTTGCTCGCAGCTGATCATTGAGTTTTGCGCTGATCCATCGGGCCTCTTCGCGAGCAAGCCCGCTCCCACAGGTATCAGGTTGCAACACAACCAGGTGAGCAACCACAAATCCTGTGGGAGCGGGCTTGCTCGCGAAGGCCGCGACTCGGTTGTTAGTCGGTTGCCTATACTGCGGCCTCAGCAAGCCCAGACTTGCCCCTCATAAAAAACCTGATCGAGGCTCCCCATGCATCCGCCCATCCTCAACCTGCACCAGGTCGAACTCGAATCCCTGCCCGAAGCCCTTGCCCCGGAAGGCGAAACCGCTGGCCGCTATCAACAACGCATGGCGCGCATCGGCCAGCAGCTTGGTGCGCAGAAACTCGGCTATCGGTTGTACGCCTTGCCGCCAGGCATGCGCGGCAGTCCGTTTCACAGCCATCGGGTCAATGAAGAGATGTTCTATGTGGTGGCCGGGGAGGGCGAAGTGCGGTTAGGAGCCGAACGCTTTCCGATCCGCGCGGGCGACGTGATCGCCTGCCCGCCGGGCGGCCCGGAAACGGCGCATCAGATCATCAACACCAGCGACGCGGAGCTGCGTTACCTGGCGGTCAGCACCCAGCAGCAACCGGATATCTGTGAATACCCAGACTCCAACAAATACGCGGTGATGGACAATTTCAAGGTTGATGCCGAGGGCAATGCGTCAGGTTTTGTTGCCGTGGCGCGGCAGGCGGATGGTGTGGATTACTGGGATGGTGAATAAATAGAGATCTTCGGCTTGGTGCAGACCCTGTGGGAGCGGGCTTGCTCGCGAATGCGGTGTGTCATTGACAGTGATTCGACTGACACAGCCCCTTCGCGAGCAAGCCCGCTCCCACCATAGGATTGGGGGTGATTATTCGAGGCGCGCCAGGCGTTCTTCCAGTGCGGCAATTCGTGCTTCCAGCTCTTCAATGCGTTCAACTGACACACCGCTGGTCGAGCGTTCCCCAGGATTCTGCCGCGTCGCCAGGATCGCCTCGATATCCGCCGGATCGCCCAGCGCATGGGTGTAGCGGTCTTCGCGCTGACCGGCCTGACGTGGAATCAACACCGCCAGTCCGCGCGCGATCAGGCGCTCAAGCTGATGCATCACTTGCTCGGCATCTTCGAAGTCATGCATCCGGCCGCTGCGGGTCAGCAGCTCATTCACTGTCTGCGGGCCACGCAGGAACATCAGGCCAGTGAGAATCACTTGGGCCGGCACCAGTTCCAGCGCCTTGTCGAGCTTGTGCTCCCAGCGGTCGGCGCGACTGCCCATGACCAGTTTGGCGTAACCGTGGCTTTCCAGCGCCCGCAGGCTCTGGCCAACCTGGCCTTGAGTCAGGTTCATCACCGGTTCACGGCTGGTTTTCTGATTGCAGGCCAGCACCAGCGCATTGAGGGTCAGCGGATAGGTTTCCGGGCTGGTGGCCTGTTTTTCGATCAGCGCACCCAGGATGCGGATTTCCGTGGCGGTGAGCCGTGGTTCGTCGGTGGTGGTTGCAAGTTCGGTGGTCATCGCGCGTTCCCTCAGCAGTCGAAGGCGCCTAGCCTAATCCTTGGCTAACAAAAGGCAAGCCGTGTGGTCATCAAGCATGGCTATAATCGCCTCCACGTTCCACCCAGCCACCACACGAGACTGCCATGACCATTTCCCTGTACGCCGCATCCGTCCCGGTTTTTCAACAAATGCTCAACGCCCTGAGCGATGTCCTGAAAAAGGCTGAAGCCCACGCCACCGAGAAAAACATCGACCCGAACGCCTTCCTGCAAGCGCGCCTGTACCCGGACATGTTCCCGCTGGTGCGTCAGGTGCAGATCGCCGTCGACTTCGCCAAGGGCGTTTCCTCGCGTCTGGCCGAAGTCGAAATCCCGAAATATGACGACACCGAAACCACTTTCGCCGAGCTGCAGGCGCTGATCGCCAAGGTTCTGGCCTACATCGGCGAGATCAAGCCGGAGCAGATCAATGGCAAGGAAGGCATCGAGATCGTGACTCGTCCGGGCACCCCGAAAGAGAAGCGCTTCAGCGGCCAGGCTTACCTGCTGAGCTACGGTCTGCCGCAGTTCTTCTTCCACGTCACCACCACCTACGCGCTGCTGCGCCACAATGGTGTTGAAGTGGGTAAACGCGATTACATGGGCGCGTACTAAAACACCCAGCTACAAAAAAGCCCGCCAAGGTTTGCGCCTTGGCGGGCTTTTGTTTTTTGTAGGAGTGAGCCTGCTCGCGATAGCGGTGTGTCATACCGAGACGATGTGACTGACACACCGCTATCGCGAGCAGGCTCACTCCTACAGGGGTTATGCGGTGCGCTGGGCTTTCGCCTCTTCACCCAGGCACGCCGCGGCGGTAAACAGCACATCGGTAGACGAATTCAACGCCGTCTCCGCCGAGTCCTGCAACACCCCAATGATGAAACCGACCGCCACCACCTGCATGGCAATCTCGCTCGGAATGCCAAACAGGCTGCACGCCAGTGGAATCAGCAGCAGCGAGCCGCCGGCCACGCCCGAGGCGCCACAGGCGCAGATCGCCGCGACAACGCTGAGCAGGATCGCGGTCGGGATGTCCACGGCAATCCCCAGCGTGTGCACGGCGGCCAGGGTCAGCACGGTGATGGTGATCGCCGCGCCGGCCATGTTGATGGTTGCGCCCAATGGGATCGAGACCGAGTAGGTGTCTTCGTGCAGGCCCAGGCGCTTGCTCAATTCCAGATTAACCGGAATGTTCGCCGCCGAGCTGCGGGTGAAGAACGCGGTGATCCCGCTTTCGCGCAGGCACTTGAGGGTCAATGGGTACGGGTTGCGACGCAGTTTCCAGAACACGATCAGCGGGTTCATCACTAGCGCGACGAACAGCATGCAGCCCAGCAGCACGCCCAGCAGATGCGCGTAACCGATCAGTGCACCGAAGCCTGAAGTGGCCAGAGTCGAAGCCACCAGACCGAAAATGCCCAGAGGTGCGAAGCGAATCACCACGCGCACGATCAGCGTCACGCCATTGGACAGGTCGCCGAGCACTTCGCGGGTGGTGTCACCGGCGTGGCGAATCGCGACGCCCATGCCGATCGCCCAGGCCAGAATGCCGATGAAGTTGGCATTCATCAGCGCGCTGACCGGGTTGTCAACCACGCTCAACAGCAGGCTCTGCAGGACTTCAGTGATCCCGCCCGGCGCCGTCACCGCGACGTTGTCGGTGGACAGCACCAGATGCGAGGGAAACGCCATGCTGGCCACCACCGCAACCACCGCCGCAGCGAATGTGCCGAGCAGATACAGAAACAGGATCGGCCGGATATGGGTTTCCTGACCGTGCTTGTGGTTGGCGATCGACGCCATTACCAGCACGAACACCAGAATCGGCGCCACGGCTTTCAGCGCCGAGACGAACACTTTGCCGATGAACGCCGAGCCTTTCGCCGCTTCCGGGGCGAACAGCGCCAGAGCGATACCGGCAATCAGGCCGATCAGGATCTGCGTGACCAGGCTGAGGTTTTTCAGGCGTTGCAATAGAGAAGGGGATGAAGCGGTCATAACGGCATCTCTGATTTTTTATAGGGTGCAAGGTTGCGTGAAACCGGTGATACATCGGGGGGCAGGTCACCGGCACGAACCGAAAGGGCTGACGCGCCATCAACGCTGTTAAACAGGCCGCTGAATAGGGTGTACGTTTTTCAGGGCGCGGACTTTATCACAGCGTAGGCGTTATCCTTCAGGCCTGTGACGATCTGCCACCGGATTGATCGGCAAGTCGGCAGGTTTGTGCAAGTCAGCCCGGAAACACTCTGTTAAGATTCGCCATCCTCATTTTCATAGTCTGCCAGCGGGCCTCTTGGTCATCGCTGGTGTCGTCGTTTTGCTGGAGTTGCTCATGCTGTTGCCCATTCTTCTGTTGTCCGCCGCCGGATTCACGGTGCTGACCACGGAATTCGTCATCGTCGGCCTGTTGCCGGCCATTGCCCGCGACCTGGCGGTAACCATTCCGCAGGCCGGTTTGCTGGTGACTCTATTCGCTTTCACGGTGGCGATGTTCGGTCCATTTTTGACCGCGTATTTCGCCCGGTTCGAGCGGCGCAAGTTGTTCATCACGATTTTGATCATGTTCGGCCTGGCCAACACCGTTGCGGCGCTGGCGCCGAACATCTGGGTCATGGCCATCGCCCGGTTGATCCCGGCGCTCGGCCTGCCGGTGTTCTGGGCCTTGGCCAGTGAGACTGCGGTGGACATCGTCGGCCCGGATCACGCCGGCCGCGCGATTGCCAAGATCGGCTTCGGCATTGTTTGCGCGACGGTGTTCGGCATTCCGGTGGGCACCTTGATTTCCGATGCGTTCGGCTGGCGCAGTGCATTCGCGATTCTGGCGGTGATCGCTTTCGCCAAGGCCTTGCTGCTGTTTGTTTACCTGCCGAAAACCAGTCTGCATCAGCATCAGGTCAGTTTCGCCTCGCAGTTCAAGATCCTGCGCAACCCGCTGATGATCGGCCATGTCGTATTGTCGATCCTGGTATTCAGCGGCATGTTCACCGCTTATACCTATCTGGCCGACATTCTTGAGCGTCTGGCCGGGTTCAACGGTACGGTGGTTGGCTGGTGCCTGATGGGCTTCGGTGCGGTCGGGCTGATCGGCAACTCACTGGGCGGTCGCGCGGTGGATCGTCATCCACTGGGCGCCTCGGTGTTGTTCTGCGCGTTCATGATTGCCGGCATGGTCTCGCTGGTGCCGAACATTCACTCGACGGTGGGGCTGGCGGTGGCCATGGGCATCTGGGGTATCACCCAGGCTGCGTTGTTCCTGGTCAGCCATGTACGCCTGATGAAGGCCGCACCGGAAGCGCCAGCCTTTGCCGCCTCGCTGAATATCGCCGGGGCCAACCTCGGGATCGGCCTCGGAGCGATGATCGGCGGGCGGGTGATCGACAGTGCCGGTCTCGGTTTTCTGGGGTTCGCCGCTGCCGGGTTCATTCTGTTGTCGGTGTTCCTCGCCATGGTGTTGATGACGCTCAAGCCGCGCGACGCGTGCGCCCAGGCGTCATAACGCGGTAAACAGCTCGCGTCGGGCACCTTCGGTAATCGCAACGATGCCGGGGTGCTTGACCTTGCGCTCCACCGAAATGGCATAGAACGACTCGGTCACCGCATCGGTCTGGCCAATCACTTCGACGCCGTACTGGCGTTTGACTTCATCGGCAATCACGCTCGGACCGATGAAGATCCCGCTGCCCGATTGGCCGAAGGCCTGCATCAGGGCGCTGTCATCGAACTCCCCGACGATTCGCGGCTGGATCTGCTGCTCGGCAAACCAGCGCTGCAAACGGCTGCGCACCACGGTTTCCGCGCCTGGGATCAACAGCGGTGCGCCGTTGAGGCTGCGCGGGAAATCCTGCCCGTATTGCGCCGCCAACTTCGTGGTGGCGAAGAAACTGATCCCGCATTCGCCGAGCTTCTGGCTGTAACCCTTGATGTCGAGGTGCGACGGCATCGGGCTGTCGGAAATCACCAGGTCCAGGCGCTGGATCGCCAGATCCGCCAGCAAGCGTTCGAGTTTGTCTTCGCGGCAGGTGATGCGCAGTGGCTCGTGCAGCTCCATGGTCGGCGCGATCAGGCGGTAGACGATGGATTTGGGCACCACGTCCGCCACGCCGACGCGAAAAAGGATCTGCTGTTCGTTGGGCTGGGCGCGCAGCATCAATTCCAGCTCGCCGCCCAGCTGGAACATCTGCTCGGCGTAGGGCAGGGCCTGACGTCCGGCCTCAGTCAGCTCAAGCTGCCGGCCGACCCGTTGAAACAGTTCAATGCCGTAGGTTTGTTCGAGCAGCGAAATCTGCCCGCTGATGGTTTGTGGCGTGAGGTTAAGCTGCTCGCAGGCACGCACGATGCTGCCGGTTTTGGCGACCACCCAGAAGTAATGCAGTTGTCGGTAGTTGAGCATCGAGCCACGACCTCTGTTTTGAAGGTATTGGATTCGTAAAAACCGAAGTATAGCCGCTAAAAATACGAATTTTCCTGAAGTGTTTGTCTCCCTAGAATGCCCAGCCATCGACGGGCGGTCTGTGACCCTGTCTGTTCATTCGAAGGAAGTCCCATGAAATACACAATTCCAGCGTTGATGTTTACGTCTTTACTGCTTATGGCCGGTTGCGATCAGGCCGAGAAAAGCGCCCAGCAGTTGATGGGCAAGGCCGCCGAAAGCGCCAAACAGGCGATCGACGACACGCACAAGGCTGCTGAACAAGCGCTCAGCGACGCCACCGGCGGCCTGATCGAGAAAAAAGAAATACCGGAAAAAGACGCGGAAAAATCCGAATCTTCCTCCAAGACCATCTAAACCGTCTTACACAGAGTCAGGACTGACCCATGGAATATCTGTTAGAACTCGCCGCCAGCCCCGCCGCCTGGGTTGCTTTGGCCACACTGGTGGTGATGGAAATCGTGCTCGGCATCGATAACCTGATCTTTATTTCGATCCTGACCAACAAACTGCCCGTGCAGCATCGGCAGAAGGCGCGGCGCATCGGTATCGGCATGGCGCTGATTCTGCGTCTGGCCCTGTTGAGCACCATCGCCTTCATCGTGCAGTTGACTGCCCCCGTGATCGAAATCATGGGCCAGGCGTTCTCCTGGAAGGACATGATCCTGATTGCCGGTGGTCTGTTCCTGGTGTGGAAAGCCACAACCGAGATCCATCACAGCATGGACCCGGCGCCGGAAGACCCGAAAAGCGCAACATCGACCGTGACCCTGGGCTTCGCTGCCGCGATCGGTCAGATCCTGATGCTGGACATGGTGTTCTCGATCGACAGCATCATTACTGCGGTGGGCATGACTGAGCACTTGCCGATCATGGTGATCGCAGTGGTGGTCTCGGTAATGGTGATGCTGTTTGCGGCTGAACCGCTGGCCAAGTTCATCAACGACAACCCGACGGTGGTGATGCTGGCGCTGGGCTTCCTGATCATGATCGGCATGACGCTGATCGCCGAAGGCTTCGGCGCCCACGTACCGAAAGGTTATGTGTACGCGGCCATGGCGTTCTCGGCAGCGATTGAGGTGCTGAACATGATGTCGCGCCGGGCGAAGCAGAAGAAACTGGCGCAGCAGGCGTAAGCGCTGACCAGCCAAAAGCCCCCTGAGCGCCAAGCGTTCAGGGGGCTTTTTTATGGGCGGAACGTTTGCAGTATCAATGTGCGGTCGCGTGCCGTGCGTTGTGCTTTTGCGGTTTTTCGACCGCCACAGGTGGCTGCGGGTGATGGTGGCGCCGCGAAATCCGCAGCACGCCCCACAACATGGCAGTGGCCACGGCCAGCCAGCCGGCGATCAGCATTACGATAGTCATGGTCAGGCTCATCAGTGCCTCCTCTTTGCCCTGCGTCGGGCACTCACTTTTTCAATTCGCTCTGTTTCAGTGACAGTCTAGACAATGGGGTGTTTCAGACTATTGACCAAAGGTCGGTAATGACCAATCAGTTCGCTCTATGCAAACGATCGGTCTGCGGTTTAAGGCTATACCGCAGGCCTGCGCCGCCCTATGATCGCAGGCGTTGCCGGAACACGATGACCGGCGTCTGACGAGAGTGATGATGGTGCAGGTATTTTCTCGATTGCGAGGGGCGTTGCTGGTGGCCGGTTGTGCGGCCGTGTTGGCAGGGTGTGCGGGCAGTGTCGCGCCGCAGGTCAAGCGTCTGCCGGAACGGGTCGAACTCAGCGGCACGTTCTATCGCGGCGAAGCCAATCAGAGTGGTCCGCAAGTGCTGGCCAGCCTGTTGTCGCAGCAAGGCATCATGATCACCCCGGGCCTGCTGGAAAAACCGTTGCATCTGCCGGGGGCACAGGATCAGTTGCAGCAGAATCTGCAGAACCTGGCCCGTGATTACGGCATGGTGGTCTACCCGCTGGACAAGAACCTGCCTGCCTTGTTGACTCAGGTGGCGGCCGGTTATCCGGTGATGGTGCGCTTTAGTGAAGGCTCGGCGTTCTGGGCTGAACCGCGTTACGCGATCCTTTCCGGTTATGACCGGCTGAAACAGAAGGTGCTGTTGCGCGCCGGGATGAATCGCCGCGAACTGATGAGTTTCAGTTCCTTTGAATCCGCCTTCGAAAAATCCGGCGGCTGGGCAGTACTGATCCAGAAACCGTCGCAGATTCCTGCCGAAGTCGACCGCGAGCGCTGGCTCAAGGCCGCGGACGAGCTGACGCAGGCCGGGCAGGAACGTGAAGCGGCGCAAGCCAGAAAGGCCTTGGCCGCACATTAAGGCTCCGTTCGTCATCTGCCGGGCACCCTCACGCCCGGCAGGCCTCTCACTGATAGAGCCCGAATGTGCGGGTGAATCAGGAGGCGAGCATGGCAGATTCCCCATCCCCGAAAGGCCCACACTCAAGCGAGCATTCGTCCGGTCATGATCTGGGTTTCGATCCGGATTCACCGGATCTCGACGATCCGCAAGTTGATCCGGTCGGCCCCGCCAAGGCGCCGCGAGACGTGCAACCGGACGACGACAGTAAACGTCCGGCCAAGCCTTACGATCCTTTGGCTGATCTGAAACCCTGAAGTGAGGTGCGTATGAGTACCGATTCCAGCTTCGACGATAAAAAACCGGACAGCGTGCCAACCACGCCTGAGGACGACGTGGATCCTGTGCTGGATCCGGACAGTCCGCTGCGCGATCCGTTGGCGCGGCCTAATGTGCTGACGCCAGATCCGAGCGCTGGTGACGGCATTCCGGACGACGACAAAATGCCGCTACCCAATGATTGAATAACGGGTATTTAACCACTGGCTGAATACCTCTGTGGCGAGGGAGCTTGCTCCCGCTGGACTGCGCAGCAGGCCTTTTCTGTTAAAAAAGAAGGTCCTCTACGCGTCCCAGCGGGAGCAAGCTCCCTCGCCACAGTTGGATTTTTCTGGTTACTTGGAGGCTTCGACCACGCCGCTCTGGCGCGACTTGAGGTTTTTCTCGGCCTTGTATTGCTGCGCAACTGCCGGAACGCTGGCGCTCCGGCCGGTTTCCATCCAGCTGCGGATTCGGCTGGCATCGGCAAAATGCGTGTACTTGCCGAACGCATCGAGAATCACCAGGGCAACCGGGCGGTTGCTCATTCGCGTCACCAGTACCAGGCAATGACCCGCCGGGTTGGTGAAGCCGGTTTTGGTGATCTTGATGTCCCAGTCAGCCTTGTTCACCAGGTGATCGGTGTTGCGGAAACCCAGGGTGTAATTGGGCTTGCGGAACGCTACGGTTTTTTCCTTGGTGGTGGTCAGCTCGCTGAGGATCGGATGCTTGCTCGCGGCGACCAGCAGTTTGCTCAAGTCGCGGGCGGTGGACACGTTGCGTTCCGACAACCCGGTCGGCTCGACATAGTGCGTATTGGTCATGCCCAGCGCTTTGGCCTTGGCGTTCATTGCGGCGATGAACGCGGCGTAACCGCCTGGATAGTGATGCGCGAGGCTGGCGGCCGCACGGTTCTCCGAGGACATCAGGGCAATCAGCAGCATCTCGCGACGCGGCAATTCGCTCTTCAGTTTGACTCGGGAGAACACGCCTTTCATTTCCGGCGTGTGGCTGATGTCGACGTCGATCCATTCGTCCATGTTCTGGTGTGCTTCAACCACCACCAGTCCGGTCATCAGTTTGCTCACCGAAGCGATCGGTACGATCACATCCGGGTTGCTCGAATAGATGACTTTATTGGTCTGCAAATCCATAAGCAGGGCGCTGCCGGAGGCGATCTTCAGTTGTGAAGCGTCGCGTGGCGCGGCGGTAGTTTCTGCGGCGTTGACCGTTGGCGTGACGAATGTGCCTGAAAAAGCAAAAACCAGGCTCAGGATCGAAAGACGAATTTTCACGCGGGCGAACTCATAAAGGTTGGATATTCCGTTAGTTTGTAACGGGTTATTTCTTCAAAGCGTCGCATTCTAGGAGTATGGCTGAAGATCTGTCGATGGTTGTTTGAATGACCTGAAAATCTCGTGAAAAGGCCTGTGAAAAGAGGGGTTTCCGGCGAACGGTTAGTGTTTTTTCTCAGATACGAAAAACCCCGCACAAGGCGGGGTTCTTTTACCGCGGAAAAACGCCTCAGGCGTGCAGGGTTTCTGCCGCGTAGAGGGTGTTTTCCAGCAGGCAAGCACGGGTCATCGGGCCAACGCCGCCGGGGACCGGAGTGATCCAGCCGGCGCGGGGCAGGGCGGTTTCATACACCACGTCACCGACCAGCTTGCCGTCGTCCTGACGGTTGATGCCGACGTCGATCACGATCGCGCCTTCCTTGATCCACTCACCCTTGACCAGTCCCGGCTTGCCGGCGGCGACCACCACCAGATCAGCGCGACCGACGTGGCCGGCCAGGTCCTTGGTGAAGCGGTGGGTGACGGTCACGGTGCAACCGGCCAGCAGCAGTTCCATCGCCATCGGGCGGCCGACGATGTTCGACGCGCCAACCACCACCGCATCCAGACCATAAAGGTCAACGCCGGTGCTTTCCAGCAAGGTCATGATGCCCTTTGGTGTGCACGGACGCAGCAGCGGAATGCGCTGGGCCAGGCGGCCGACGTTATAAGGATGGAAGCCATCGACGTCTTTGTCCGGGCGAATGCGCTCCAGCAGTTTGGAGGCGTCCAGGTGCTCGGGCAGCGGCAGTTGCAGCAGCACGCCGTCGATGGCCGGGTCGTCGTTGAGGCGATCGATCAGATCGGTCAGCGCTTCTTGAGTGGTTTCGGAAGGCAGGTCGTAGGCTTGAGAGAGGAAGCCGACCTCTTCACAGTCTTTACGCTTGTGCGAGACATAAACCTGAGAGGCAGGATCGCTGCCGACCAGGATCACCGCGAGGCCGGGAGTGCGCAGGCCTTGCTGGCGACGCTCGGCAACTCGTTGGGCGATCTGCTGGCGCAGGCTGGCGGCGATCGATTTGCCGTCGATTAGTTGTGCAGTCATTGCGCGTGATTAACCATCGAGAGGGGAAAAAAAGAGAACGCATTCTCGCATGTCAGACGGTGAGGGCAAAGGCGCTTGGTCAGCAAATTCCCCTAACTCCTTTAATTAAATGAATTTTTTCAAAAAGGATTTGACGACCTTGGGAGCGCTCTATACTATTCGTCGCACTTGTCGGGCACAGCCTAGCACTGGTTAAGAAGGTTGAGCGGAATTAGCGTTCTGCGAAGCTGGAAAGCATTTAGTTTGTAGTCCTCCAAGAGTACAGATTAATAAGGCGCCCGTAGCTCAGCTGGATAGAGCATCCGCCTTCTAAGCGGATGGTCGCAGGTTCGAGTCCTGCCGGGTGCGCCATTAGGCAGCTTTGGCACAAGTAGCGCGATATGGTGGGCGTAGCTCAGTTGGTAGAGCACGGGATTGTGACTCCCGTTGTCGTGGGTTCGATCCCCATCGTCCACCCCATATTTCGAAAGGCGCCAGATGTAACAATCTGGCGCCTTTGCTTTAAAAAGCTTCATCTGCGGATGTGGTGGAATTGGTAGACACACTGGATTTAGGTTCCAGCGCCGCGAGGCGTAAGAGTTCGAGTCTCTTCATCCGCACCAATTAAAGCTTCATTCATGCCGCAGGCCTGATGAAGTTCAGCAAAGAAGTTGAATGGCTTTTTTGTGACGCAATATGGTGGGCGTAGCTCAGTTGGTAGAGCACGGGATTGTGACTCCCGTTGTCGTGGGTTCGATCCCCATCGTCCACCCCATATTTCGAAAGGCGCCAGATTTAACAGTCTGGCGCCTTTTTTGTTTTACGGCTGGTGGTTTGTCGCGCAGCGTTTCGGGTCGAAGGGCAGGGCGTTTCGTCGTGTTCAGGGGCTTGCTGTCAGCGTGCCGACCGCCGGCCATGTTCGCGGGATCAGCCGTCAGGGAGATGGCTCGCAGTCTCTTCTATATATAGAAGCGGTTGAAGCAGAGCCTTGGCGTGATGGTCTTTATTCGTCTTCGAGGTGGAGTGCATTGCTGCATTCACACCTATAAATGGCCTGCTGTTTTTTTACCCGTTTTCAGTAGGGTGACTTCTTGAGTTTGACCCACTAGAATGCATGCCCTTGATTCTGGGGTCGGAAACGGCCGGCTAACGTCTGTGCAACGAGGAATATCCATGCAAGTTTCTGTTGAAAATACTACTGCTCTTGAGCGCCGCATGAGCGTCACCGTGCCGGCTGAGCGCATTGAGAGCCAGGTCAACAAGCGTCTGCAGCAGACTGCCCAAAAGGCCAAGATTGCTGGCTTCCGTCCAGGCAAAGTGCCAATGAGCGAAATCAAGCGCCGTTTCGGTGCTGACGCTCGTCAGGAAGCTGTTGGTGATGTCATCCAGTCCTCCTTCTACGAAGCCGTGGTTGAGCAGAAACTGAACCCTGCCGGTTCGCCTTCGATCGAGCCGAAGTCGCTGGAAGCTGGCAAAGACCTGGAATACGTTGCCGTATTCGAAGTGTTCCCTGAGTTCACTGTTGCCGGTTTCGACGGCATCACTGTCGAGCGTCTGAGCGCTGAAGTGGCTGACGCCGATCTGGACAAGATGCTGGACATCCTGCGCAAGCAGAACACCCGTTTTGAAGTGGCCGATCGTGCCGCTCAGAACGAAGACCAGCTGAACATTGATTTCGTTGGCAAGGTTGACGGCGAAGCCTTCGCTGGCGGCTCGGCCAAAGGCACTCAGCTGGTGCTGGGTTCCGGTCGCATGATCCCGGGCTTCGAAGAAGGCCTGGTGGGCGCTAAAGCGGGCGAAGAGCGCGTGCTGAACCTGACCTTCCCTGAGGACTATCAGAACCTGGACCTGGCCGGCAAAACCGCCGAGTTCACCGTGACTGTAAACACCGTGTCCGAGCCTAAGCTGCCAGAGCTGAACGAAGAGTTCTTCGCTCAATTCGGCATCAAGGAAAGCGGCATCGACGGTTTCCGCACCGAAGTTCGCAAGAACATGGAGCGTGAGCTGCGTCAGGCCATCAAGTCCAAGGTAAAAAATCAGGTAATGGACGGTCTGCTGGCCACCAACCCGATCGAAGTGCCGAAGGCTCTGCTGTCCAACGAAGTTGACCGTCTGCGTGTGCAGGCTGTTCAGCAGTTCGGTGGCAACATCAAGCCTGACCAACTGCCGGCCGAGCTGTTCGAAGAGCAAGCCAAGCGCCGTGTAGTGCTGGGTCTGATCGTGGCCGAAGTGGTCAAGCAATTCGACCTGAAGCCTGACGAAGCCCGCGTTCGCGAAATGATTCAGGAAATGGCTTCGGCTTACCAGGAACCTGAGCAGGTCGTGTCCTGGTACTACAAGAACGAGCAGCAACTGAACGAAGTTCGTTCGGTTGTGCTGGAAGAACAAGTTGTGGATACTGTTCTGCAGAAAGCTAGCGTGACCGACAAATCGGTCTCTTACGAAGAAGCGGTCAAGCCGGTAGAAGCTCCAAAAGCCGACTGATTGTTTTTGCGTTAAGAAGTACACACATAAGCCAGCCTTCGAGCTGGCTTATGCGTATTCAAGACATAACTATTTGGGAGTGACTGCAGAGCATGTTCCGTAATTCGTATATTCAGCAGAACTCTGATATCCAGGCCGCCGGCGGCCTGGTCCCGATGGTTGTCGAGCAATCTGCTCGTGGCGAGCGCGCCTATGACATCTACTCGCGCCTTCTGAAGGAGCGCGTAATTTTTCTGGTGGGTCCTGTAGAGGACTACATGGCCAACCTGATCTGTGCGCAATTGCTGTTCCTTGAAGCGGAAAACCCGGACAAGGACATCCATCTCTATATCAACTCCCCGGGCGGTTCGGTGACAGCGGGCATGTCGATCTACGACACCATGCAGTTCATCAAGCCAAACGTCTCGACGACGTGCATTGGTCAGGCGTGCAGCATGGGTGCATTCCTGCTGACGGCCGGTGCTCCAGGCAAGCGTTTCTGCCTGCCGAACTCGCGTGTGATGATTCACCAGCCACTGGGCGGTTTCCAGGGCCAGGCGTCGGATATCGAAATCCATGCCAAGGAAATCCTCTTCATTCGCGAGCGTCTGAACACGCTGATGGCCAAGCACAGCGGTCGTACGCTTGAGGAAATCGAGCGTGACACCAACCGCGACAACTTCATGAGTGCAGAAGCTGCGAAGGAATACGGCCTGATCGACGAAGTCATCAACCAGCGTCCTGCGTAAAATAAGCAGCTCAAAATAAGGTGGGTCGGCAGGTCCGGCCACCAGCGGGCTTGAAAAAGCCCGCAATAGCCTTCATCTTGTGTTGCAAGCCTATCGGATTTGGATCGAACGAATGACTGACACCCGCAACGGCGAGGACAACGGCAAGCTGCTCTATTGCTCCTTCTGTGGCAAAAGCCAGCATGAAGTGCGCAAATTGATTGCCGGCCCCTCGGTCTTTATCTGCGACGAGTGCGTCGACCTGTGCAATGACATCATCCGCGAGGAGGTGCAGGAAGCACAGGCCGAAAGCAGCGCGCATAAATTGCCTTCGCCTAAAGAAATCAGCGGCATCCTTGACCAGTATGTAATCGGTCAGGAGCGTGCGAAAAAGGTTCTGGCCGTAGCGGTGTACAACCACTACAAGCGCCTGAATCAGCGTGACAAGAAGGCTGACGACGTCGAACTCGGCAAGAGCAACATCCTGCTGATCGGCCCGACAGGCTCCGGTAAAACCCTGCTGGCCGAAACACTGGCCCGCCTGCTGAACGTTCCGTTCACCATCGCTGACGCAACCACCCTCACCGAGGCCGGTTACGTAGGTGAAGATGTCGAGAACATCATTCAGAAATTGCTGCAAAAGTGCGATTACGACGTGGAAAAGGCCCAGATGGGCATTGTCTATATCGACGAAATCGACAAGATTTCCCGCAAGTCCGACAACCCGTCGATCACCCGCGATGTTTCCGGTGAAGGCGTGCAGCAGGCCTTGCTCAAGTTGATCGAAGGCACGGTCGCTTCCGTTCCGCCGCAAGGTGGTCGCAAGCATCCGCAGCAGGAATTCCTGCAGGTCGACACCCGTAACATCCTGTTCATCTGCGGTGGCGCGTTCTCTGGTCTGGAAAAGGTTATCCAAAACCGTTCCACCAAGGGCGGCATCGGTTTCAACGCAGAAGTGCGCAGCAAGGAAGAAGGCAAGAAAGTCGGTGAATCCCTGCGTGAAGTCGAGCCTGACGATCTGGTCAAGTTCGGTCTGATCCCGGAATTTGTCGGTCGTCTGCCGGTTCTTGCGACGCTGGACGAGCTCGACGAGGCTGCGTTGATGCAGATCCTCACCGAGCCGAAAAATGCTCTGACCAAACAGTATGCCAAGCTGTTCGAGATGGAAGGCGTAGATCTGGAGTTCCGGACCGACGCACTGAAATCGGTCGCCAAACGTGCCCTGGAACGTAAAACCGGTGCCCGTGGCCTGCGTTCGATTCTCGAAGGTGTGCTGCTCGACACGATGTACGAAATCCCTTCGCAGTCTGAAGTGAGCAAAGTCGTCATCGATGAAAGCGTGATTGAAGGCAAGTCCAAGCCACTGTATATCTACGAAAACAGTGAGCCGACGGCCAAGGCAGCGCCGGACGCGTAAGCGTCCACACTGCCGGAACAAAGAAGGGGCCTTCGGGCCTCTTTTTTTTTATGTCGTTTTTTACATCCGCTTTGCGCTTGTTTTTTTTCAAGGCAGCCCCCATCTTGGTTTCAAGTTTAATTCCATCTGATTACGGCCATATGGCCGCCGTAGAGGCGAAATCATGAAGACAACCATCGAATTGCCTCTCCTGCCATTGCGTGATGTCGTGGTTTATCCGCACATGGTTATCCCGCTGTTCGTGGGGCGCGAGAAATCCATCGAAGCCCTCGAGGCCGCGATGACGGGCGACAAGCAGATCCTGCTGCTGGCCCAGAGAAACCCGGCTGACGATGATCCCGGTGAAGACGCTCTCTATCGCGTAGGTACTATCGCCACTGTGTTGCAGCTGCTGAAGCTGCCGGACGGCACCGTCAAGGTTCTGGTCGAAGGTGAGCAGCGCGGTGCTGTAGAGCGCTTCAGCGAAGTCGACGGGCATTGCCGCGCCGAAGTCTCGCTGATCGACGAAGTCGACGCCGCCGAGCGCGAATCCGAAGTGTTCGTGCGCAGCCTGCTGTCGCAGTTCGAACAATACGTGCAGTTGGGCAAGAAGGTCCCGGCTGAAGTCCTGTCGTCGCTCAACAGCATTGATGAGCCGGGTCGTCTGGTCGACACCATGGCCGCGCACATGGCGCTGAAGATCGAGCAGAAACAGGAAATCCTCGAAATCATCGATCTGTCGGCCCGGGTCGAGCACGTGCTCGCCTTGCTGGATGCCGAAATCGATCTGCTGCAAGTTGAAAAACGCATTCGCGGCCGCGTCAAAAAGCAAATGGAGCGCAGCCAGCGCGAGTACTACTTGAATGAGCAGATGAAGGCCATTCAGAAAGAGCTGGGCGACGGTGACGAAGGTCACAATGAAATCGAAGAGCTGAAAAAGCGCATCGATGCTGCCGGCCTGCCGAAAGATGCCTTGGCCAAAGCCACCGCCGAGCTGAACAAGCTCAAGCAAATGTCGCCGATGTCCGCTGAAGCCACCGTGGTGCGCTCCTACATCGACTGGCTGGTGCAGGTGCCGTGGAAGGCGCAAAGCAAGGTACGCCTCGACCTGGCGCGTGCTGAAGACATTCTCGACGCTGATCACTACGGTCTCGAAGAGGTCAAGGAGCGCATCCTTGAATACCTCGCCGTGCAGAAGCGCGTGAAGAAGATCCGTGGCCCGGTGCTGTGCCTGGTGGGTCCTCCTGGCGTGGGTAAGACCTCGCTGGCAGAGTCGATTGCCCACGCCACCAACCGTAAATTTGTGCGTATGGCCCTCGGTGGCGTGCGTGATGAAGCGGAAATTCGTGGTCATCGTCGGACTTACATTGGTTCGATGCCAGGAAGATTGATTCAAAAGATGACAAAAGTGGGTGTGCGCAACCCGCTGTTCCTGCTCGATGAAATCGACAAAATGGGCAGCGACATGCGTGGCGACCCGGCGTCGGCGTTGCTGGAAGTGCTCGATCCGGAGCAGAACCACAACTTCAACGATCACTATCTGGAAGTCGATTACGACCTGTCCGATGTGATGTTCCTGTGCACCTCGAACTCGATGAACATCCCGCCGGCATTGCTGGACCGGATGGAAGTCATTCGTCTGCCGGGCTACACCGAAGACGAAAAGATCAACATCGCCGTCAAGTACCTGTCGCCCAAGCAGATTGCCGCTAATGGTCTGAAGAAGGGCGAGCTGGAATTCGACGAGGAAGCGATCCGCGACATCATCCGTTACTACACCCGTGAAGCCGGTGTGCGTGGCCTCGAACGTCAGATCGCCAAAGTCTGCCGCAAGGCTGTGAAAGAACATGCGCTGGAAAAACGCTTCTCGGTAAAAGTGACAGCTGACCTGCTCGAACACTTCCTCGGTGTGCGTAAATTCCGCTACGGTCTGGCAGAGCAACAGGATCAGATCGGTCAGGTGACTGGCCTGGCGTGGACGCAGGTGGGCGGTGAATTGCTGACCATCGAAGCGGCTGTGGTGCCGGGTAAAGGTCAGCTGATCAAGACCGGTTCGCTGGGCGATGTAATGGTCGAATCGATCACTGCGGCGCTGACCGTTGTGCGCAGCCGTGCCAAAAGCCTGGGTATTCCGCTGGACTTCCATGAGAAGCGCGACACGCACATTCACATGCCGGAAGGGGCGACCCCGAAGGACGGTCCTAGCGCGGGTGTGGGCATGTGCACGGCACTGGTGTCAGCCTTGACCGGGATTCCGGTGCGCGCCGATGTCGCCATGACCGGCGAAATTACCCTGCGTGGCCAAGTGTTGGCGATTGGTGGTCTGAAGGAAAAACTGCTCGCGGCTCACCGTGGCGGAATCAAGATTGTGATTATTCCGGAAGAGAACGTGCGCGATCTGAAGGAGATTCCTGACAATATCAAGCAGGATCTGCAGATTAAACCGGTTAAATGGATTGACGAGGTCCTGCAAATTGCGCTGCAATACGCGCCGGAGCCCTTGCCGGATGTGGCTCCGGAGATAGTTTCCAAGGACGAAAAACGTGAGTCTGATTCAAAGGAAAGAATTAGCACGCATTAATACGTTTTTGCCTGGGGGGCTTCCTTGACAGCTTTTTAGAGCCCTTGTTATAAAGCGGCTCTTAAGTGTCTGTAGGCCATTCAGCACTCGTTTTTGCTTTCACCAAAAAACTTAGAATCATCTCAAAATAGATATAAGGGGACTTAGAGTGAACAAGTCGGAACTGATTGATGCTATCGCTGCATCCGCTGATATCCCGAAAGCTGCTGCTGGCCGTGCGCTGGACGCTGTAATCGAATCCGTCACTGGCGCTCTCAAGGCTGGCGACTCCGTTGTTCTGGTTGGTTTCGGCACTTTCTCCGTGACTGATCGTCCAGCTCGCGTTGGTCGTAACCCACAGACCGGCAAGACGCTGCAAATCGCTGCTGCTAAAAAGCCAGGTTTCAAAGCCGGTAAAGCACTGAAAGAAGCTGTTAACTAAGTTAGTTTGTTTCAGGTTTTTACCCATCCGGGTCGGGGTCATGCCTGACTTGGCAGCGGAGCGGTAGAGCAGGTCGCTGGAACAGCCGCCTGTAACGCCGGGATCGAGGGTTCGAGCCCTGTCCGCTCCGCCAGTTACGAGAAGGCGCATCCTCGGATGCGCCTTTCTTCTATCCGGATTCTACCCACGCTCCACGGTTGCCTAATTTTTGAAGTTCAACCGTTTCTGGGGGACGCATGCTGCAGAATATCAGGGACAATTCACAAGGCTGGATTGCCAAGACCATTATCGGGGTCATCGTTGCACTGATGGCTCTGACCGGTTTCGATGCCATTTTCAAGGCCACGACGCACACCAACGATGCGGCCAAGGTCAATGGTGAAGAAATCAGCCAGAACGAGCTGAGCCAGGCCGTTGACATGCAACGCCGTCAGCTGATGCAACAACTGGGCAAGGACTTCGATGCTTCCTTGCTTGACGAAAAAATGCTCCGCGAATCGGCCCTCAAGGGTCTGATCGATCGCAAGCTGCTGCTGCAAGGCGCAGAACAATCGAAATTCGCTTTCTCCGAAGGTGCACTGGATCAGGTGATCCTGCAGACCCCTGAATTCCAGGTGGACGGCAAGTTCAGCTCCGAGCGCTTCGACCAGGTGATTCGTCAACTGGGCTACACCCGCATGCAATTCCGCCAGATGCTGGCTCAGGAAATGCTGATAGGTCAGTTGCGCGCCGGTGTTGCCGGTAGCGGCTTCGTCACCGACGCCGAAGTGCTGGCCTTTGCCCGTCTGGAAAAGCAGACCCGCGATTTCGCTTCGCTGAACGTCAAGGCCGACCCGGCCGCGGTCAAGCTGACCGACGATGAGGTCAAGGCTTACTACGACGAGCACGCCAAGGAGTTCATGACCCCTGAGCAAGTGGTCGTCGATTATGTCGAGCTGAAGAAGTCTTCGTTCTTCGACCAGGTTGCGGTCAAGGATGAAGACCTGCAGGCGGCGTATCAGAAAGAGATCGCCAACCTGTCGGAACAGCGTCGTGCGGCGCACATCCTGATCGAAGTCAACGACAAGACCACCGACGCTCAGGCCAAGGCGAAGATCGAAGAAGTCCAGGCGCGTCTGGCCAAGGGCGAGAAATTCGAAGCGCTGGCCAAGGAGTTCTCGCAGGATCCGGGTTCGGCCAACAATGGCGGTGACCTCGGTTTCGCCGGTCCTGGCGTCTATGATCCAGCTTTCGAAAAAGCCCTGTACTCGCTGAACAAGGACCAGGTGTCCGAGCCGGTGCGTACCGACTTCGGTTACCACCTGATCAAGCTGCTGGGTGTTGAAGCGCCTGAAGTGCCGACCCTGGCCAGCCTGAAAGACAAGCTGACCCGCGAGCTGAAGACTCAACAGGTCGAGCAGCGTTTTGTCGAGGCGACCAAGCAACTGGAAGACTCGGCGTTCGAAGCGTCTGACCTGGCCCAGCCTGCGGCAGATCTGAAACTGACTGTGCACACCTCCAAGCCGTTCGGCCGTGAAGGTGGCGAAGGCATCGCCGCCAACCGCGCGGTGGTGACGGCTGCGTTCAGTCAGGAAGTGCTGGAAGAAAACGCCAACAGCACCGGTATCGAGCTGGACCCGGAAACCGTGGTCGTGCTGCGCGCCAAGGAACATCTGAAGCCTGAGCAGTTGCCACTCGAAGCGGTGAACACGGCGATCCGTGCCCAACTGACCAAAGAGCACGCCAGCGCTGCGGCCAAGACCAAGGCTGACCAGTTGATTGCTGGTCTGCGCGATGGCAAGACTGCGCAGGACAAGGCGGTTGACGGCCAGAGCTGGAAGGTTGTGACGGCGGCGACCCGTGCTCAGGAAGGGGTTGACCCGACTGTGCTGCAGGCGTTGTTCCGCATGCCGAAACCGGCAGCCAAGGGCAAGCCGACGTTCAGCAGCGTGACCTTGCAGGACGGTAGTCTGATGATTGTGCGTCTGGACGGTGTGAATGAAGCGGTAGCGCCGACTGATGAAGAGAAGGCGCAGTACCGTCGTTTCCTGGCTTCGCGTGAAGGTCAGCAGGATTTTGCGGCGTTCCGTAAGCAGTTGGAGAGTCAGGCGGACATCAAGCGGTATTGATGGTTGACTGAGTGGTAACTGGAAAGCCCCGATCTTATGGTCGGGGTTTTTTTTATGGTTGAGATTTGGGTGTATATCCGTTGCTTCGGGTGCTGCCGCTGGCGGTTTCGCTCTTACAGCGAGTCACCTTTTCCAGACGCCGAAAAGGTAACCCAAAAGGCTTGGCCCCGGCGTTCGGCCCTCGCCGTGGCTCGGGTTCCTTCGTTACGGGATTCATCCGGGGGCATCGCCTCCGGTTTGCTTCGCTGCACCTCCTCTCGATGTGTTCGACTTCGTCGAACGGTCGCTGCGCTCCCACCCCCGGATAAACCCCTCCACTCAGCCTGCCGAAGGGGCCGGCACGGCAAGATCAAGAGCTGCAGCCGAGCTTGCGCTCATCCTGTTGAGTGGTGAAAAGCGTGCGGTCGGCTTTTGCTTTACTGTAGGAGTGAGCCTGCTCGCGATGGCGGCCTGACAGACGACCAATCTCCAACTGCCTGCACTCAATCCCACTGTGGGAGCTGGCTTGCCAGCGAAGACGGCCGACTAGTCGCCCGACCCCTCACAGACAAACATCCCAATCACACAAACCCATAGCCCCTCGCCCTCAGCACCGCACTCAAGGTCAAAACCAGCAACCCCACAACAATCCACGGAAAACCCCCAACCCCCAGACTCCCCAGCAGCAAACCACCCGCCAAACCACCCCCGGCAATCCCGACATTCCACAGGGTCACCAGCATCGATTGCGCCGTATCGGCAGCCTCTCCAGCGGTTTTCGCCGAGGCAGTCTGCAGCAGCGAAGGCATCGCACCAAACGCCAGGCCCCACACGGCGACGGCGAGGTAGACCACGGTCGCCGATTCTCGCCACAGCCCCAAGGCGATGGCGGAGAGCATGAACAGCAGCGTGCTGATCAGCACCAGTTCGCGTAGCCAGCGATCGATCAGGCTGCCGACGATCCATAGGCTCAGCACTGAGGCCAGGCCGAACACCAGCAGCACCCGGTCGATATCGCTGGCCAGTCCTGACGGTTGCAGGAACGGTGCGATGTAGGTGTACAGCAGGTTGTGGGCGATCACGTAGGTCAAGGTCACGAACAACACCGAGCGTACGCCGGGCAGGGTGAAGACCTGACGCAGGGGCAGGCGTTTTCCTGCGTGTTCTCCGGCAAAGTCCGGCACTTGCCAGCGCACCCAGATCACCAGCAACAGCGTCAGCGCAGTCATGATGGCGAAGCTCAGGCGCCAGCCGACCAGCGTGCCGAGTAGTGTTCCCGCCGGGATGCCCAGCGAGAGTGCCAGCGGTGCGCCGAGCATGGCGACGGTGATTGCCCGGCCTTGCAGGTGTGGCGCGACCATGCGGCTGGCGTAACCTGCCAGCAACGCCCACAGCAGCCCGGCAAATATCCCGGCGAGCAAACGTGCGATCAGGGTCAGCCAGTACCACTCCGACAGAGCGGTGATGCTGTTGGCGATGGCGAAGCCGCCAATGGCTGTCAGCAGCAATGGCCGACGACGCCAGCCGCGGGTGGCAATGGTCAGCGGGATGGCGGCGAGCATCGAGCCAATGGCGTACAGGGTGACCAGTTGCCCGATCAGTGCCTGGGAGACATTCAGCCCCGCGCTCATTTGTGGCAGCAGGCCGGCGGGCATGGCTTCGGTCAGCACCGTGATGAAGCCGGCGGTAGCCAGCGCCAGCAGGGCGCCGAGGGGCAATCGTTCGCGGGTGTCGACTGGCTGGGTGAGGGCCGAGGTCAGTTGTGCGTCGTTCATGAGTCAGCGTCCATGTGCCGAAGTGGGTGAAGGCCATAGGCTAGGGCGCTGCGCAGTGGAGAAAAATGGGTTACGGTTCCGAACATATCGGACACGGATGTCGTGAATCGGAGGGGCGGAATGGACAGTCTGGGCAGTATTTCGGTGTTTGTTCAAGTCGCCGAGACCCGCAGTTTTACCGAGGCTGGGCGGCTGCAGGGCGTGTCGTCTTCAGCGGTGGGCAAAAGTATCGCCCGGCTGGAGGCGCGATTGGGCGTGCGGCTGTTTCATCGCACCACCCGCAGCATCACCCTGACCAGCGAGGGCGCGCTGTTCCTCGCACGCTGTCGCAAAATTCTTGCCGAGGTGGAAGCCGCCGAGTTCGAACTTTGCGATTCCGCCTCGCAGCCCCATGGCAAACTGCGCATCAGCCTGCCGCAGGTGCATGGCCTGGTGATGCCGGTGATGAATGAGTTCATGGCGCTGTACCCGCAGATCGAGCTGGATCTGGACCTGACTGATCGCATGGTCGACGTGGTTGAGGAGGGCTTCGATGCGGTGATTCGTACCGGTCAACCACGAGATTCACGCCTGATGGCGCGGCCCTTGGGCGAGTTTCACATGGTGCTGGTGGCGAGCCCGTTGTATCTGCAGCAGCGCGGCGTACCGCAAATTCCCGCCGATCTGGCGGAGCACGCCTGCTTGCGGCACACCTTTCATGCCACCGGCAAGCTGGAGCCGTGGCCATTGATTGGCGAGGAGGGCGCGCCGCAGCCGAGCTTGCCGACGCGGCTGGTCACCACCTCCATCGAAGCCGTCAATCATGCGGCCCTGGCAGGGATGGGTATCGCCTGCCTGCCGGATTTCATGACCCATGAGGATGTGGCGCAGGGGCGCTTGCAGCGAGTGCTGGATGCGCATATGCAGCACACCGGTCAGTTCTGGGTGTTGTGGCCCTCCAGTCGCCATGCCACCGCCAAATTGCGCGTCTTCATCGATCACTTGTCGCTGCGACTTTTTCCGGCAAACAAGGGTCAATAGGGTTGTAACGGCTTTAAGACACAATCCATGCGCCGCAGGGCCACGTTCTGTTGCACAATACGCCCCGGACTGTTTTTCCTCAGGATGTTCAATGTTGATTTCAACTCCCATGCGTGTCGTTGGGTTGGCGCTGTTGTTGACCGCTGTTGCTGGCTGTTCGAAGGACAAGCCGATCTATGAGCATGAGAACTTCGATGATTCCGGCACGTTCTCGCGCAATTATCCGGTGGCCGACACCGCGAGTTGCGAGGCGGCCCGTCGTGCGTTGCTCAGCCAGGGCTACATCATCACCAGCAGTGACCCGAAACTGGTCAGTGGCCACAAGAGTTTCCAGCAGACCGGGGAAACCCACCTGGAAATCAGCTTCAACGTGGTGTGTGCCGAAGATGGCAGTGCCAAGCACCATGCCACGGTGTTCGCCAATGCCCTGCAGGATCGCTACGCGCTGAAGAAGACCAACAACTCCGCCAGTCTCGGGGTTGGCGTATTGGGTTCGGTGTCGATGCCGATCGGTTCTTCGGACGATTCAATGGTCAAGGTCGCCAGCGAAACCGTGACCTCGCAGAAGTTCTACGAGCGGTTCTTCACGCTGGTTGAGTTGTTCCTGCCAGCCGATGCGAAGAAAGCCGCGCACATCGAAGAAAAACCCAAGACCGATCTCGGAGTGCCTGAGCCCAAGCCTGCCGCTGTAGCGCCGGTTACACCTGCACCGGCGGTAGAGGCAACGCCTGCACCGCCGCCAGCCGGGATTGTCGAGCCTGCCCAAAACATGACGCCGGTAGCCCCGGCAGCGACCCCGGCCCCCGCTCCGGTTGCGCCGACGCCAACGGGTTCTGAGCCAGTGGTGCCGCCGGCCGAGTCAGCGCCGATCACCCCGGCACCGAGTGCAGAGCCTGCACCGGCTACCGAAACGATCACGCCGCCGGCCAACCCGACCAATATCCCGCCGCCATCGGAGCCGATTCCGGCGATGCAATAAGCTGCGCGCAGCCCTCCTGTGGGAGCGGGCTTGCTCGCGAAAGCGGAGTATCAGTCAATGTATATGTTGATTGACACTGCGCTTTCGCGAGCAAGCCCGCTCCCACATTTGTTTTGTGGTGTACTCAAATCTCGTTACATTCCCCCGACAAAAATCCTGCGATAAATTCCTGACCACCTGCTACGTTTTATTCATGAAGGCGGGATGTCACTTTTCCTTCATACGGGCACGATAGGCTCGAGGCACTGGTCAGTTGACCGGGCTATTTTCAAACGGGCAGCAGGGGGATCACACGATGGATGACTATCAAGAAGAACTGCTCGAATACCAGGCATATGAACTGGATCAGCCAGAGCCGGCCGAAGACGCCACCGAGTTGTAAGGTGTCAGGCGGTTTTGCGGTGACTGCGGCGAAACTCGCCGGGGGTCTGGCCGCTCCAGCGCTTGAAGGCGCGTTGAAA
Source organism: Pseudomonas sp. AM14(2022) (assembly GCF_036346455.1). Lineage (NCBI taxonomy): Bacteria > Pseudomonadati > Pseudomonadota > Gammaproteobacteria > Pseudomonadales > Pseudomonadaceae > Pseudomonas > Pseudomonas sp. AM14(2022). Next base: position 219,711 of record NZ_JAOTNY010000006.1, on the reverse strand, counting down.
CGCCTCGGCTGAAGCAAAGCCCAGCAGGTAGGCGATCTCGCCGAACGCCAGTTCGGTGTCGCGGATGTAGGTCATCGCCAGATCACGGCGGGTGTCATTGAGGATCGCGCGAAACTGCGTGCCTTCCTCGGCCAGTTTGCGCCGCAACGTCCAGGTCGGCAGCTTCAGGCGCGCCGCCACTTCTTCCAGGTCGGGTTCCCGGCCACCATTGAGCAACGGCCCCAACAGCTGAGTGATGCGTTCACGCAGGCTGCGGGTGCGGGTCAATTGCTCCAGTTCTCGTTCACACAATTGCAGCAGATGCCGCCAGGTACTCGGGCAGTGCTCGGGATTACGCTGTGCGAGGCTGTTCAGGTTCAGGCGCAATTGATTGCGTTCGGCGCCGAACTGGATTGGGCAGTCGCCCAAGACGTTGTAGGCGTCGCGATAGTCCGGCGCGTCAAATTCGATCTCGATGCGTTCGGCGCGCAGTGGCTCGCGACCGACGCTGGACAGCTGATGCAGCCAGCCGGCAATGATCGAATCCACTACAAAACGGTTATAGGCGTTGTACGGGCTGATCGAATAGAAGCGCAGCCACGCGCCATGAGCGTCTTCGTGAAAACTCGACTGCCCGCGATAGTTGGAGCCGTACAGCGGCTCGAAGCGGATCAGACAACGGGCGGCCTCGCGCACGGTCGGCGCCTGCGCGGCAGTGACCCCGGCGAGCCCGGCCTGACTCAAGCGGCTGAGCTGGCCCATGCGCAAGCCCAGTGCCGGATCGCCGGTCAACTGAATCGCGCTGTGCCCCAGACGCATGTAGCGCGGAATCGACAACCGCGCGCCGGCCTCGGCCAGTCGCGCAGCATCCAGCCCATATTGTTCGAGCAGCGGTTGCGGATCGGCACCTTGGCTGCGCACGGCATCAGCGAGGCTGTGCACGAAACCTACCGACAGATCCCCCAGGCGCATCGGCAGCGGCTTCATGGCTTACAACCAGATATTCAGCAGACGCGCGCCACGGGCTTCGCCATCGGCGAATTGCTGACCGTTGCTGCTGAGGAAGCTTTGCCCCGAACCGGGCTTGTCCCAGAACTGGCCGCGCAGGAACACACTCATGCCAGCAATCGCGCGACTGCTCGGCGGCTGCGCGGTCAGCGTCAGGCGATGCCAGGCCTGACCCTCACTGATTTCCCCGGGCTTGAGGCTGACCGACCCGGGTGTACTCGAACCCTTGTAGCCGGCCCACGGCTGATTCCAGGCGTCGTGGCCGACGACGAAGGCCGGCACCGCCACCAGTTGCGCGCCTTGCTCGTCAAGTCGGCGATAGTTGTCGGGGTACCAGCTGTCGCTGCCGATCAGCACACCCAGACGCCCGGCCGGGGTCTCGATCACGTTGATCGCATGCTCGTCTTCGCTATTGATCACGTCGCGCTGTTCGAAGATCGGGTGCATTTGCCGCTGGGGCTGGCCCAACGGCACGCCATCACGGCCGAACACCACGCTGCTGTTGAACAGCGCGCCGCTGCCGGGCTTGAGTTGGCCATCACGAATGCTCGGTTCGGGCAGGACGATGGAACCGGCCACCAGTGTGACGTGGAATTCCTTGGCCAGACCACCGAATAACGTCTGGTAATCCTTGGCCATGGCTTTGGACTTCATGCGCAGGTGCGCGTCGTCGAGGCGATTTTCGCCCTTGGCAGTGAGCCAGGCGCGGGCGAACAGCAACGGATTGCTCGCCGCCAGCCAGTTCATCGCTTCGACCAGGGTCGGCGCCTGATACAGCTCGTCTTTCTCGCCGCTGATCATCAGCCAGGTGCCGACATGCTCGGGCAGTACCACCACGGTTTTTTCGTTGAGCAGCCCCTGATCCTGTGCCTGCTGCAGATAAGCTGCGAGTTTGCGGTGCAGGCGCTCCGGGCTTTGGTAGTCGGTGGGAAACAGTTCCGGCTGGATGCCCAGCAGATTACCGCGGTCGGCGGGCGTGCCCTGATCGACCGCCAGTTTGATGCGCAGGTCCGACAGGTAATGCCCCGCCGGCCGGTCCGCCGCCCACATGGCGTAGGTGGTCAGGGCGGCAACGATGGCCATGGAGAAAAACAGATACAGAAGTTTGCGCATGAAAACCAACAACAGCCGGGTACAGGGTGTGGCGACTAGGGTAGGGCGCATGCCTGCGCTTGCCAAGGGGCGCTGCGCATTTGGATCAATAAGTTGTCAGTTTCGGTCATTGAGTGACAGCAGTGCGACTCTTAGTCTGTCGAACATGACTGACGGGGGACGCAGAGCTCCCGCAATTTCCGTGATCGCACGTTGTGGAGTTACCGATGACCGCCGCTCATTACCCGCACCTGTTGGCCCCGCTGGACCTGGGATTCACCACGCTGCGCAACCGCACCCTGATGGGCTCGATGCACACCGGCCTTGAAGAGAAACCGGGTGGCTTCGAACGCATGGCCGCGTACTTCGCCGAGCGTGCCCGTGGCGGCGTCGGCCTGATGGTCACCGGCGGTATCGGCCCGAACGACGAGGGCGGCGTGTACTCCGGTGCAGCCAAGCTGACCACCGAGGAAGAAGCGCTCAAGCATCGCATCGTCACTCGCGCAGTGCACGAGGCGGGCGGCAAGATCTGCATGCAGATCCTCCACGCCGGGCGTTATGCCTACAGCCCGAAACAGGTGGCGCCGAGTGCGATTCAGGCGCCGATCAACCCGTTCAAGCCCAAAGAGCTGGACGAGGAGGGCATCGAGAAACAGATCAGCGATTTCGTCACCTGTTCGGTACTGGCGCAGAGCGCCGAGTATGACGGTGTGGAGATCATGGGCTCGGAAGGTTATTTCATTAACCAGTTCCTCGCCGCGCACACCAACCACCGCACCGACCGCTGGGGCGGCAGTTACGAAAACCGCATGCGCCTGCCGGTGGAAATCGTCCGCCGCGTACGCGAAGCCGTCGGCCCGAACTTCATCATCATTTTCCGTTTGTCGATGCTCGATCTGGTCGAGGGCGGCAGCAGTTGGGAAGAGATCGTGACCCTGGCCAAAGCCATCGAGCAGGCCGGCGCGACCATCATCAATACCGGCATCGGCTGGCACGAAGCGCGGATACCGACCATCGCCACCAAGGTGCCGCGCGCGGCGTTCAGCAAGGTCACCGCCAAATTGCGTGGTTCGGTGAACATTCCGCTGATCACCACCAACCGCATCAACACCCCGGAAATCGCCGAGCAGATCCTCGCTGAAGGCGATGCCGACATGGTCTCGATGGCGCGGCCGTTCCTCGCCGACCCGGACTTCGTCAACAAGGCCGCCGAAGGCCGCGCCGACGAAATCAACACCTGTATCGGTTGCAACCAGGCGTGCCTCGATCACACCTTCGGCGGCAAACTCACCAGTTGCCTGGTCAACCCGCGTGCCTGCCATGAAACCGAGCTCAACTATTTGCCGGTGCAACAGATCAAGAAGATCGCCGTGGTCGGTGCCGGCCCTGCCGGTCTGTCCGCCGCGACCGTGGCGGCCGAGCGCGGTCATCAGGTAACCCTGTTCGATTCGGCCAGCGAAATCGGCGGCCAGTTCAACATCGCCAAGCGTGTGCCGGGCAAGGAAGAATTCTTCGAAACCTTGCGCTACTTCAAGCGCAAGCTGCAGACCACGAATGTCGAGGTGTGCCTGAATACTCGCGTCGACGTGGCGAAACTGGTGGAGGGCGGTTACGACGAAATCATCCTCGCCACCGGCATCGCGCCGCGCGTGCCGGCGATTCCGGGCGTGGAGAATGCCAAGGTGCTGAGCTACCTGGACGTGATCCTTGAGCGCAAACCGGTGGGCAAGCGTGTCGCGGTGATTGGCGCGGGCGGCATCGGTTTCGATGTCTCGGAATTCCTTGTGCACGAAGGCGTGGCCACCAGTCTGGATCGCACCGCGTTCTGGAAAGAGTGGGGCATCGACACGAACCTGGAAGCGCGCGGTGGCGTGGCCGGGATCAAAGCAGCGCCGCACGCGCCGGCTCGCGAAGTGTTCCTGTTGCAGCGCAAGAAAACCAAGGTCGGCGATGGCCTGGGCAAGACCACCGGCTGGATTCACCGCACGGGCTTGAAGAACAAGCAGGTGCAGATGCTCAACAGCGTTGAATACCTGAAAATCGACGATGAAGGCCTGCACATCCGTATCGGCGAAACCGGCGAGCCGCAAGTGCTGGCGGTGGACAACATCGTGATCTGCGCCGGACAGGATCCACTGCGGGATCTGCAGGACGGTCTGGTCGCGGCGGGGCAGAGTGTGCACCTGATCGGCGGCGCTGATGTGGCGGCCGAGCTGGATGCCAAGCGCGCGATCAACCAGGGTTCGCGCCTCGCCGCTGAACTTTAAGCTACGCCGCTTAACCTGTGGGAGCGAGCTTGCTCGCGAAAGCGGAGTGTCAGCCAATACACATGTCGACTGACACGACGCCTTCGCGAGCAAGCCCGCTCCCACAGTGGATTGGCAGTGTGCGCAACATTTATGGATGGCGCGGATCCTGTAGGAGTGAGCCTGCTCGCGATTGCGTCCTGTGAGCGACTAGAATGCCGGCTCTGCCTCGAATGATCAGTCGCCCATGCTTCTTCCTCCCGCCAACTGGCTACCCCAAGCCCCCCTCGAATTGCTTCAACTCGACTGGCTCACCAACGCCGGAATCGAGGTCGCGATCCTGCGCCTCGACCAGATCGACCCGCTGATCAGCGGCAACAAATGGTTCAAACTCGTCGAGCATCTCAAGGCCGCCGACCGCGCCGGCGCGCAGGGCATCATCAGCCTGGGTGGCGCGCATTCCAATCATCTGCATGCGCTGGCGGCGGCTGGCAAGCGTCTGGGTTTCGAAACCGTTGGGCTGTTGCGTGGCCATCCACAGCAGACGCCGACGGTCAGCGATCTGCAAGCGTTCGGCATGCAACTGCACTGGCTTGGTTACGGCGGCTATCGGGCGCGGCATGAGCCGGGGTTCTGGGAGCCGTGGCGGGCGCAGTATCCAGATTTTCATGCGGTGCCGGAGGGCGGTGGCGGATTGGCGGGCGCATTGGGCTGCAAGGTGTTGAAGGAGCAGGTGATCGCGCAACTGGGCAACCTGGGCTGGAGCAATTATCACGGCTGGTGGCTGGCCTGCGGCACCGGGACGACGCTGGCAGGGCTGGTGCTCGCAGAGGCCGGTGCGCATCCAGTGTATGGCGCACTGGCGGTGCCCGAGGATCATGGGGTGGCGCCGCAGGTGGCGGCGATTATGCAGGAGGCAGGTGTCGCTGCTGCCGACTACGAGCTGCTCGACGCCAGTCGCGGTGGCTTCGCCAAGGTTGACACGCAGCTACTTGCATTCATCGAGAGCATTGAACGCTGTAGCGGCGTTGCGCTGGAGCCGCTGTACACCGGCAAGGCGTTGCTGGCGCTCAAGGAGCGGATCGAGGCGGGCGGATTCGCGTCAGGTACACGGTTGATCTTCGTGCACACGGGTGGAATGCAAGGGCGACGAGGATTCGTTTCCTACAGTTGAACTTCTGTGGCGAGGGAGCTTGCTCCCGCTCGGCGGCGCAGCCGTCGTTGATCCAGCAAAAACGGTCTGCCTGTCAGACCACCGTTTCTGCATTCAGGTCTGCTGCGTAGCCCAGCGGGAGCAAGCTCCCTCGCCACAGGGGAATTTCACCGAGGCTATGTTCAACCGCGCTTGGGCATCATCCGCAACAAGGTGTTATCGCCCACCACATAATGGTGATAAAGCCCCGCCAGCGCATGCAGGCCGATCAGCCAGTAGCCGATATTGCCGATCAACACATGCCAGTGCTCCACCTGCTTGGCGAATGCCTTGTCTTCATGAACCAGCAGCGGCAGATCGAAGCCGTAGAACATCACCTGATGCCCCTCGGCGCTGGTAATCAGCCAGCCAAGAATCGGCATGCTGATCATGAACAGGTACAACAACCAGTGCATCACCCGCGCCAGCAGAGTCTGCCATTGGGGCGAGGCCGGGAAGATTTTCGGTGCCGGGCCGATGCTACGCGCTACCAGGCGAAACCACACCAGCACGAACACGGTCAGGCCGAGCATGTAGTGCACTTCGCGGATCAGCGAGCGGCCGCCACTGCCTTTGGGAAAAATCCCGCGCAACTCCATGCTGGCATACACCAGGATCAACAGGACCAGCATCAGCCAGTGCAGCAGCACGGACACGGTGCTGTAGCGGGATTCGGAACTTGTCCACGGCATACGGTGTTTCCTCACAGATCAGGGTCGCCACGTGCCGTTCTTGTGCGACGGCATGCTTTAACTGTAATCCCCTTTGGCAGATTTGCCTGAGGCTGATCGGAGTTTCACTGCGCTGAGTCAGGGCTTTAGCCAAAAAAAAACGCCAGTGTCGCGAAGACCCTGGCGTTTTCTATTGTTTTGACGAAAAGGCGCGATCAGCTCGATTGCGGCATCTCACCGTTGGCCAGACGCTTGTTGATGTCGGCAATCACTTCCGGCAGGTCGCTGATGGTGTCGATCATGTAGTGCGGGCGCGAATCGGCGAACAGCGCGTGGATGCGTTTGCGTTCGCTGGCCAGTTCGTCGCTGCCCAGCGCCCGGTAGCCGGCGTAGTCCAGGCCCAGCGCGTTACCCGAGCAGATCAGCGCCACGGTCCACATTCCGGCGCGACGACCTTCGAGGATGCCCGGCACGGTGTCATCGATCTTCACGCAGGCCGCGACGTCGTCGATGCCCAGGGCGATCACGTTGGCCAGGGCCTGAGCCGGCCATGGGCGACCGTTCGGCACTTCGTCGGTGGCGACTACATGGTCGGCGACGTAGCCGTTGGTAGCGGCCAGCGCCACGACCTTGTCCATCACCTGTTTCGGGTAGCCGGAGCAGGAACCGATCTTGATCCCTTGCTGGCGCAGGTTGGCGATGGTTTCCAGTGCGCCGGGAATCAGCGCCGAGTGCTCGGCGATCTTCTCGATCTGTAGCGGCATGAAGCGGTTGTAGATCGCGGTCACGTCATCGTCGGTCGGGGTGCGGCCGAACGCTTTGCGATAACGCTCGGCGACCTGCGGCTGATCGCACAGGGTACGGATGTGATCCCACTTGCCCATGCCCATCGGGCCACGGGCCTCTTCGATGGAGACCTGAACGTCGAATTCGGCGAAGGCTTCGACGAAGATCTGCGTTGGCGCGAACGAGCCGAAATCGACCACGGTGCCGGCCCAGTCGAGGATGGCGGCTTGCAGTTTGTTTGGGTTGGTGTAGTTCATGGCAATCAAAATCCTGAGTTGGCAATACGGTTCAAAACTGTGGGAGCGGGCTTGCTCGCGAATGCGCTGGCACATTCAACATTGATGGCGGCTGACACTCCGCCTTCGCGAGCAAGCCCGCTCCCACAGGGGGATTAGGGTGTTGTTCAGATCTCTAGCACTTCCATCTCGCGCAGCACTTCACCCACTGCCGCCACGGCCTGGCGCATTTGGTCCGGGTTGACGTGGCCGATGCAGCCGACGCGGAAGGTTTCGACCTGGGTCAGTTTGCCGGGGTAGAGGATGTAACCCTTGGCCTTGACCCGTTCGTAGAAGTCCTTGAACTGGTAGCGCGGATCTTGCGGGGCATGGAAGGTGGCGATGATCGGGGCCTGGATCGCTGCCGGCAGGAAGCTGCGCAGGCCGAGCTTGCCCATCTCTTCCATCAACGCCTGACAGTTGGCGGCGTAGCGCGCATGCCGCGCGGGCAGGCCACCTTCTTCGTTGTATTGCAACAGCGCTTCATGCAGCGCCGCGACCACATGAGTCGGCGGAGTGAAGCGCCACTGGCCGGTCTTCTGCATATACGTGTGCTGGTCATACAGGTCCATCGCCAGCGAATGCGAGTTGCCGGCCGCTGCTGCCAGCGATTCCTTGCGGGCGAAAACAAAACCCATCCCCGGCACACCTTCCAGGCACTTGCCGGAAGCGGCGATCAGCGCATCGAACGGCACTTTTTGCGCGTCCACCGGCAGTGCGCCGAACGAGCTCATGGCATCGATGATCAGGCGTTTGCCGTGTTGCGCGACGACCTCGGCGATTTCCGGCAACGGGTTGAGAATGCCGGTGCTGGTTTCGCAATGAATCAGCGCGACGTGGCTGATGTCGCCATCGGCGCGCAGCAGGCGGTCGACGTCGGCAGCGGTGGTCGGTTCGTCTTCGGCGGTTTCGAAGGTGCTGAACGAGCGGCCGAGCACTTCGCAGATCTTCGCCAGACGCTTGCCGTAGGCACCGTTGATCAGCACGAGGATTTTGCCGTCACGCGGTACCAAGGTGCCGATGGCGGCTTCGACAGCGAAGGTGCCGCTGCCCTGCAATGGCACGCAGTGGTGAGTGGCGGCGCCGTTGAGGATCGCCAGCAATTGCTCGCAGAGGCTGGCGGTCAGTTGATTGAAGCGGTCATCCCATGACCCCCAGTCGATCATCATTGCCTGGCGGGTGCGGGCCGACGTGGTCAACGGGCCGGGAGTGAGCAGGATGGGTGCGGCAGTACTCATTCGTGTGTCCTCGCGATAGCGCTGTGGGATGAAGCTACGGGGCATACGTTGCAATTCGGCGGTCTATCAATCAAATTGTTTGTTGTTATGCCAGCCATCAGTGAGGGTTATCCATGAATCTGTTCCAGCTGCGCGCCTTCGACGCCGTGGCCCGGGAAGGCAGCTTTACCCGCGCCGCCGCGCGCCTGTTCATCAGTCAGCCGGCGGTCACCGGACACATCAAGGCGCTGGAGGAGCACTACCAGATCACCTTGTTGCGTCGCACCGCACGCCGGGTGGAATTGACCGAGGAGGGCACCAAACTGGCGGCGATCACCCGCGCCATGTTCGGTTTGGCCGAAGAAGCGCAAACCCTGCTCGAAGCCAATCGTCAGTTGCTCACCGGGCGCCTCGAAGTGGCGGCGGACGGCCCGCACATGGTCATGCCGATGCTCGCCAGCCTGCGTGCGCGCTATCCGGGGATCACGGTGAATTTGCGTCTGGGCAATGCGCAGGAAACCCTCGCCGCGCTGTTGTCCGAGCATGCGGACGTGGCGGTGCTGACCGAGGTCGAACCGCGCAAGGGCCTGCATCTGCAAGCGTTGAGCGAATCGCGGATCTGCGCGCTGGTGCCGGCGGCGCATGCGTGGGCGCAGCGTGCCGGCGAAGTGAAGCTCAAGGAGCTGGATCAGGTGATCATGGTGTTGCGCGAGCCGAGTTCGATCACCCGGCGCACCTTCGATCAGGCCTGCAATCAGGCGGCGGTGCATCCGCGAGTGTTGCTGGAGCTGGACAGTCGCGAGGCGGTGACCGAAGCGGTGGCGGCGGAACTCGGGGTGGGTGTGGTGTCGTCGGTGGAGGTCAGCCATGACCCGCGGGTGGTGGCGATTCCGATCGTCGGCGACGGGCTGGTCAATCGGCACATGATTGGCTGCATGGAGCGGCGGCGGGAGTTGCGCTTGATTCAGGCGTTCTTCGGTCTGGCGCCGGCCTGATACACCGTGGTGCTCCAATCGCGAGCAGGCTCACTCCTACAAGTGTTGTGGGGAGCACATAATGTTTGACCGACATAGATCCTCTGTAGGAGTGAGCCTGCTCGCGAAGGGGCCAGACCGGTTTACACAAGGCTCTCGCGCACCATCTCGAGAAACGTCGCCACCACCCGCCGTGAACTCTGCTCACGCAAGCACACCAGCGTCTCGGTCAACCGCCGGGTGCAATCGGTGATCGGCAACGCACACACCCGCGAATCCGCACCAAACTCGGCCGCCGACACCACCCCCACACCAATCCCCACCACCACTGCCTCACGCGCCGCTTCCCGGCCCTCGACCTGAATCGCCGGACGAATGCGGAACCCGGCGCGGGCCATTTCTTCCTCCAGGGTCTGCCGGGTCACCGAGCCGTGTTCGCGCAGCACCAGCGGCGTATCGTCCAGGTCGGCCAGGCAGATCGACTCGCGCTCGGCCCACGGGTGATGGCGCGAGACGAACGCCACCATCGGGTCGTTGCGTAGCGGCACGCACAGCAGACGTTCATCAGTGACATCGCGCCCGAGCAGCGCCAGATCGGCCTGATAGTTGAACAGGCGAAACAGCGATTCATCGGTGTTGCCGGTCTCGATCTTCACGCTGATCCCCGGATACCGCTCGCAGAACCGCGCGATCTGCGGCAGCACGTGTATCGGTGCGTCCACTGCGAGAATCAGGCTGCCAGTCTGCAACGCCTGGGATTCCTGCAGCAGTTCCTGGGCTTCAGCCTCAATCACAAACAGCCGCTGAGTGATCGCCAGCAGGCGTTCACCGAGATCGGTCAGGCGCACCGAACGCTTGTTGCGATGAAACAGCAACACACCGAAGCGTTCTTCGAGTTTGCGCACCTGGTCGGAAATTGCCGGTTGCGTGAGAAAAAGCCGTTCGGCGGCTTTGGTGAAGCTTCCATGCACGGCCACGGCGTGGAAGGCTTTGAGCTGGGCGTGGGACACCGACATGCAGCCTCCAGTAACAAGCTGTGCTTATGTGTGAAATACGATAAATCGATTTTATTTATTAAACAGTAATTGCTTTGATCCGCTCACGCCAGCGCTGACTGTCCGCTCGGACAGCAGCGTCGGCGATGAGCCTGTGCGTGCAACAACAGGACTCATCTGACCGCTATCGCCATCAGGGATGGGGCGCTGGCGCAGTGCTCAACAATAAAAAACACAGGCGTTTACTTAACGATTCTGCCGGCACACTCACACCCTGAGGTCAGAACCACAATGAACAAGCACATCGGCACCATTGCGCGTTGGCGCATGCAGATTTTCGCTGTCACCTGGCTCGCGTACGCCGCTTTCTATTTCACCCGCAAAGCGTTTTCGGTGGCCAAACTGGGCATCGCCGAAGACCCGACCTTCATGCTCGACAAGATGGCCATGGCCAACCTCGATGCGATCTATCTGGCGGCCTACGCCATCGGCCAATTCACCTGGGGCATGCTTGCCGACCGTTTCGGCCCGAGGGTCGTGGTGCTTGGCGGGCTGCTGATTTCCGCTGGTGCGGCATTGGTGATGGGCAGTTTCGCGACCTTGCCGATCTTCGCCACTTGCATGCTGATCCAGGGGCTGGCGCAGTCCACCGGCTGGTCGGGATTGTGCAAAAACCTCGGCAGTTTCTTCCCCGCCGAACAGCGCGGGCGCGTGCTAGGTCTGTGGAGTTCCTGCTATGCGTTTGGCGGTCTGGTGGCCTCGCCGTTCGCCGGCTGGTGGGCGTATACGCTGATGGGCACCTGGCACGCGGCGTTCATTTCCAGCGCGGCAGTGGTCGCGGTGGTGGCGCTGTTGTTCTTCATTTTTCAGCGCAACAAACCGGAAGACGTCGGCCTGCCGGCGGTGGAGCCGGAGCCGGATCTCAGTGCCGCGGAAACCGAAGCCAACAGCAAACTCAGTGTCTGGGAGCCGTTGAAGGAAATCCTGCGCAACCGCACGGTGCTGGTGCTGGGCCTGGCGTACTTCATGTTGAAACCGGCGCGTTACGCGATTCTGTTGTGGGGGCCGGTGATCGTCTTCGAGCAGATGCCCAGTGTCGGCAAGGTCGGCGCGGCGATCATTCCCACCTCGTTCGAACTGGCCGGTCTCCTCGGGCCGATCATGATCGGTCTGGCCTCGGACAAACTGTTCGGCGCCCGGCGCATGCCGGCCTGCGTCCTCAGCCTGCTGGCGCTGACCGTGACCCTGGCGCTGTTCATGGGCGCCTTGCACACCGGCAGCGTGATGCTGGTGGTGGCGCTGCTGTTTGTCATGGGCCTGACCCTGTACGGCCCGGATTCGATGATCAGCGGCGCGGCCGCCATCGACTTTGGCAAGGCCAAGGCCGGTGCCACGGCGGCCGGTTTCGTCAACGGCTGCGGCTCGGTCGGCGCGGTGCTCGGCGGATTGCTGCCGGGTTACTTCGATTCGGTGACGGTGTTCATCGTCTTCGCCGGCTGCGCGTTGTTCTCGGCGCTGGTGCTGATTCCGCACTGGAACAGCCGCCCGGTCGGGGTGATGGAACCGCGCGCGTCCATTCCCAATTGCCCGCTGACCATCAAACCCCTGCGTAACTGAAAACCCTTGCCTCGTGGCCTGCTGCGGCGCTCGCGGCAGGCTGTGTCGTGGCCATCTGACTGGAGAATCCCATGCGACCATTTTGGCTCGAGCAGGCCTTGCAGGCCGACCCATCCGCGACGTGCCCGTCACTGCAAGGCGAAGTGCGCAGCGACGTGTGCATCGTCGGCGGCGGCTACACCGGGTTGTGGACGGCGATCATGCTCAAGCAGCAGAACCCGGAACTCGACGTATTGCTGATCGAAGCCGACATCTGCGGCGCCGGCGCCAGTGGGCGCAACGGTGGTTGCGCGTTGTCGTGGTCGGCCAAGTATTTCACCCTCGAGCGGCTGTTCGGCGTCGAGGAGGCGGTGCGCCTGGTCAAGGAATCCGAGCGCAGCATCCACGCCATCGGCGCGTTCTGCGAACAGTACGGCGTCGATGCCGATTACCGCCTCGACGGCACCTTGTACACCGCCACCAACAAGGCGCAGGTCGGTTCGACCGATGCAGTGATCGCCGCGCTGGAGCGCAACGGCATCAACTCGTTCACCCAGCGTCCGGTGGCCGATGTGCAGCGCATGGCCGGTTCCAGCAAGCATCTGGAGGGCTGGTTTTCGCCGGCGGCGGCCAGTGTGCAACCGGGCAAACTGGTGCGCGGCTTGCGTCGGGTAGCGTTGCAACTGGGTGTGAAGATCCACGAGAACACGGCGATGACCGGCCTGGAGGAGGGCCGTCCGGCGCGTATTCACACCGCTTGCGGCTGCGTGATAGCCGACCGCGTGGTACTGGCGATGAACGCGTGGATGGCCCGCGCTTTTCCGCAGTTCGAACGCAGCGTGGCGATTGTCTCCAGCGACATGCTGATCACCGAACCACGCCCGGATCTGCTGCAGGAGATCGGTTTGACCAGCGGCGTTACGGTGCTTGATTCGCGGATTTTCGTGCACTACTACCACAACACGCCGGACGGCCGGATCATGCTTGGTAAGGGGGGGAATACTTTCGCGTTTGGCGGGCGGATGCTGCCGGTGTTCGATCAGCCTTCGCCATATGCTGGGTTGCTCAAACGCAGTCTCGGCAACTTCTTCCAGGCGTTTGCCGATGTAAAGATCGACGCGACGTGGAACGGGCCGTCGGATCGATCGGTCACCGGGTTGCCGTTTTTCGGGCAGATGAGTGCCAGTGGCAATGTGTTTTATGGCTTTGGTTATTCCGGCAGTGGCGTCGGGCCGTGTCACATGGGCGGGCAGATTCTTGCCTCGTTGGTGCAGGGGCTTGATAACCCTTGGACACGTTCGCCGTTGGTGAACGGGCCGCTGGGGTATTTTCCGCCGGAGCCGATTCGGTATCTGGGGTCGTTGATGGTGCGTAATGCGATTCGGCGCAAGGAGCGGGCTGAGGATCATGGGCGGCGGCCGCGGCATCTGGATGTGCGGTTGGCGAAGTTTGCGGCGGCGGCGGGGAAGGCTGACAAGGGGTGATTGGGGGCTGGCGAGCGCTGCGTTCTTTTGGGTTACCGAGTACATATCCGTTTCTGCGGTAACGGCTTCTTATGGTTTCGCTCTTACAGCGACTCACTTTTCCAGACGCCGAAAAGTAAGCAAAAGGCTTGGCCCCGGCGTACGGCCCTCGCCTAGGCTCGGGTTCCTTCGTTACGGGATTCATCCGGGGGGCATCGCCTCCGGTTTGCTTCGCTGCACCTCCTCTCGATGTGTTCGACTTCGTCGAACGGTCGCTGCGCTCCCACCCCCGGATAAACCCCTTCACTCAGCCTGCCGATGGGGCCGGCACGGCAAGATCAAGAGCTGCAGCCGAGCTAACGCTCATCCTGTTGAGTGGTGAAAAGCATGCGCTTGGCTTTAGCTCCCTGTGGGAGCTGGCCTGCCAGCGAAGGCGGCCTACGAGCCGACCCACCTCCAACAGCCCGCACCCAATCCATCTGTAGGAGTGAGCCTGCTCGCGATAGCGACCTCACAACCACCCAGTTTCTTCCAGGTGTTCTCAATGCCAATGTCTGCGGCGCTTACGGATCGGCACCGTGCAGCAGCCAATCGAGCAACAGGCTACTGTCGCGCGGTGGTGGTGTTTCACTCGGTGGCGCGGGACGCGTGTTGGCGAGGCACAGAATCGGTCGATCCGGGTCGCTGTCGAGGAAGCTGACCCACACCTCACTGCCGGCGCGGGGCAACTGGTGGGTGGCGAGCCGGCCGGCGCCGGTCAGTGCGATTGGCAGCCACAGGCATGCAGACTCAGTTGTCTGCGCCGGCCAGAGGTTGACGCCGATGCGCCCGCGATCATCCAGTTGCGCGGGCTGGCCGGGCGATCCCAGCACTTGTGCCAGATGGTAGCCGCCGATGTTCGGGCGCGGCTGTGCCAACGGCGGGCGAAAATCGCTTGACCAGGGCAGGGCAGTGAAGTCGTTTCGATAGCGATGCACATCAGTGGTCGGGTCGAGGATCGAGGGGTGCTGGCCCTGGTGGTGCAGTTCGGTGATCAGCCATTGTTCATTGAAGGTATTGATCGGATGCTCGCTGATCTGTAACAGATGCCCGCTGCGCAACGCGCTGCCATCGCAGGTGCCCCGGATCGAGCGCGTCTGACAGCGCTGGCGCTGCAGATGGCGACGGCTGCGTTGTTCGGCGTGACGCTGTTCGCCGGACAGGTTCTGCGGTGCGAGTGCGGGCACGGGATGGTTGGCCGCGTCGGTGGCGATGGCCTCCTGCCCGCGGTTGCGAATGCCGTGCGCAGCCATCAACGGTGGCGCGTCATGGCGCTGAAACAGCGTGCTGACGCGCGGTGATGGTGTGTCGTCGGTGATGCCAAACGGCACCAGCAACGGTTCCTGCGGCAGGCTGAGGTTGTCATCGGCAAACACCAGCACATGCCCGTTCGGGTGATGCTCGAAGTGATAGTGGATGCCTTCCTCCTCACACAGCCGTTGCACGAAGGCCAGGTCACTTTCTTCGTACTGGATGCAGAAGGGCCGCGGCGGGTATTGGCCGACGCTCATTTCGATCCGGTAACTGTCCGCCGGCAACTCATGCTCGCCGAGCAATTGCGCGAGGATCGTCGGCACGCTCGTTTGCACGAAGACCCGGCGCCGGGGCGGCTGGTCCAGACTCAGCAGCAGCGGGACGAGGATCAGCCGGTAGCCGATGCGGTGGCTGGCGCGATGCTCGCAACTGACGCTGTGGATCAGACCGTGGATCCCGTGATCGGCGCCCAGGCGCAGGAACGCCGGTTGGCGCAGCAGACTGCCTGGGGGCAACGCCGGTGCCAGACCGATCATTTCAATCTCGAAGCGAAACGGCTGATTGAGTGCTTCCTTGCCACTGAAACGCAAGACCGGCAGGCACAGCGGGCCGTCGGTCAGGGTCAGGGTGAACGGGCTTTCCTTATCATTGAGCATTCGTACGGGCTCTGTGGGCAATACGGACGGCAGAGGGTACGAAAACGCGAGCACGAATGGTCATGGCTGGTGGGCTTTTCAGAATCGCCCTACAAGTCGTGGTGACGATGTCGATTCAACAATGATTTTTTTGGTCGATTGCCGACTTTAGGCCGTATAAACTTGGCGCCACGCGTCGGCCAATAGATGTCTCGGCGCCACAGATCAAGAGAGTGAGTAATGGGCGCACAGTGGAAGGTTAAACACAAAGAAGCGGCAGCCAACGCCAAGGGCAAGATCTTCGGCAAACTGGTGAAAGAAATCACCATCGCTGCCCGCAACGGTGCCGATACCGCCACCAACGCACACCTGCGTCTGGTGGTCGAGCAGGCCAAGAAAGCCTCGATGCCCAAGGAAACCCTGGACCGCGCCATCAAGAAAGGCGCCGGCCTGCTGGGCGAAACCGTGCAGTACCACCGCGTGACGTACGAAGGTTTCGCGCCGCATCAGGTTCCGTTGATCGTCGAGTGCGTCACCGACAACATCAACCGCACCGTCGCGGAAATCCGCGTGGCGTTCCGCAAGGGTCAACTGGGCGCTTCCGGTTCGGTGGCCTGGGACTTCAACCACGTCGGCATGATCGAAGCGTCGCCGGACACCCCGGACGCCGATCCGGAAATGGCCGCGATCGAGGCCGGTGCCCAGGACTTCGAGCCGGGCGAAGAGGGCGCGACCCTGTTCCTGACCGATCCGACCGACCTCGACGCCGTGCAGAAAGCCCTGCCTGAGCAAGGCTTCACGGTGCTGTCGGCCAAACTCGGCTACCAGCCGAAGAACCCGGTCAGCGGCCTGAGCGCCGAGCAGATGGCTGAAGTTGAAGCGTTCCTCGAAGGCCTCGACAACCACGACGACGTGCAGGACATGTTTGTCGGTCTGGCGGGCTGATTTGCTGCAAAGATAAACTGTGGCGAGGGAGCTTGCTCCCGCTCGGCTGCGCGGCAGTCGTTGTTTTTGGGACGGCTTTGCCGTCCAGCGGGAGCAAGCTCCCTCGCCACAGGATTTGCGTCAGTTAAAGCGTTTCCAGAACCTCGATCACTTCGCTGAACCCCGGCCGCGCCAGCACATCCGGCTGACAGCAACGCTGTTCCAGCGCCTCCAGCACCTCGCGTTGTTCATCGTTCAACCCCGAGTCGACGCGCGCCAGCAATTCCCCGAGCAGAACCCCGAACGCCCGCACTTCGATGCGTTGCAGTGCCCGGGTTTCCAGGTTGTCGGTGGTGGCATGGAACGACGCCGCGCCGAAATCCCCGAGCAAGCAATCGCCCTGATCGTTCAGCAGAATGTTGTGGCCGTAGAGGTCGCCGTGGGTGATGCCCTGTTGATGCAAGTGCTCGGCCGCCGAAGCGATGCCCTTGGCAATGTTCAGCGCCACTTCGGCACTGAAGCGGCAGTCCTCGGCATACACATCCCGCGAGCAGCTCGCCAGGCTCGGCAATGCAGCCAGATTGCGAAAGCTTGGGTCGATCAGTTGCATCACCAGCCCCTGTTGGCCATCGGGATGCCCGTGAATACGGCCTTCCACGCGGATCAGGTTCGGGTGCAGGCCGGCGGTGATGCAGGCGTTCATCTCGTGCAGCGGCGAACCGTCGCTGGTCATTTCACCTTTATAGAGCTTCACCGCGACCGGCACCTGCGAGCCGTCGGCGCGCTGCCACTGCGCCCGGGAAATCACCCCCGAGGCGCCTTCGCCCAGGCGCTGTTCCAGACGCAGCGCCGACCAGTCGATCAGCGGCGTGGCTTCCAGCGCGGCGGCATCGGCTTCGGTTTCCAGCGGATTGCCGGCATACGCCAGCCAGGTCAGGCTCGGCAGGGTCAGCAGCCACTGCGGCAGTTCACGCATCTGGTTGGCGGCGATGCGGATCAGCTCCAGGCGGTGGCATTGGCTCATGGAGGAGGGCAGCGCTTGCAGGCGATTGCCGGCCAGCAGCAGTTTTTGCAGATACGGGCGCTCACCCAGTTCGACGGGCAGGCTTTCGATGCAGTTGTCGGTCAGGATCAACCAGCGCAGCAGCGGCGGCAGTGCTGGGCCCGGCACGTGGCTGATGCGGTTGGCCTTGAAGCCGATCATCGTCAGCGCCGCGCATTTTCCGACGCATTCCGGCACCTCGGTGAAGTGGTTGTCCGAGCAAAACAGAATGCGCATCCTGGTCAGGCGATGCAGGTCGTCGGGCAGACTGCTCAAGGCGTTGCCGCTGAGGTTGAGCACCTCCAGCGTATCGGCCAGTTCGAAAATCTCCCGGGGGAACTCGGTCAGGCCGCAAGACAGATCCAGCCGGGTAATGCCCGACAACTCGCCGGCGCGCAATTGAGCAAGGGTGTGCATGGGGATGTTCACTATCAAAGGAAAGAAGCGCCGGGCGCTCGGAATGGGCGACATGATAACGGCAAAGCCGGGATTTGCATTGATCTGAACTGGAGGCCCCTTTAATTCCTGTGGGAGCGAGCCTGCTCGCGAAGGCGGAGTGTCAGTTGGCGAAATATTGGCTGACAGGACGCTTTCGCGAGCAGGCTCGCTCCCACAAGGGACTTGAGTGGGTCAGTGGGTTTCCTGCAACTGCCCCAGGCGACTGCGGGTGCGCGCCAGATCGATGGCATTCCCGCCAAGGGCCTCGCGCAGTGGCAAGCGGCTGAGCAGGGTCAGGTGTTTGTCCTGGTCGTAGAGCACGTCGATCAGGTTGATGAAGCGCTGTTGTGCAGCGATCGAGCACTCACCGAGTTCCGGCAGGTCGTCGATGATCCACTGGTCGAAACGCCGGCACAGCTCCAGGTAATCCATCACCGCCGTCGGTTGCTCGCACACGTCGCTGAAGGTGAAAGCGACCCGGCTGCCATCGCACAGGCGCGCCTGAACGTGTCGGCTGCCCACCGGCAACGCAATGGCCGGGGCACCTTCGGGCGGCAGGTTCAGCGCCTGGCGCTGGGTTGCGGTGGCTGGCCACACATAGTGGCCCTGCGTGAAAACCTGATGCGCATGGTTGCTCGCCTGGCTGCGGTAATCGTGCGGGCCGCCGACCTCCATCACTTGCATTCGGGCGTTGATCAATTCGATCACCGGTTTGAAGCGCGCGTGATAGAGCGGGTTGGGCAGCAAGCCTTCCGGCGGATAGTTGGAAGTCACCAGCAGCAGAATCCCGCGCTGGAACAAGGCCTTGAACAGGCGGGTGATGAGCATCGCATCGCCGATGTCATGCACATGAAATTCGTCGAAACACAGTACCCGGCAATCGGCTAACAGCTCGTCGAGGGTGACGCCGAGAGCGTCGTCCTGTTCGCGATGGTTGAACATGCCCTGATGCAACCGGGCAAAGAATTCATGGAAATGCACGCGCTGTTTCTGCGCGGTCGGCAGTGCCTGGAAAAAACCGTCGAGCAGCCAGCTCTTGCCGCGTCCGACCGCGCCATGCAGGTACAGGCTCGGCGGCATTTGCGGCTTGGCGCCGAACAACAGGCTGGCCTGCTGCGCCATGCAATCGATCACCCGCTGTTGGCTGTGGCTGAGGGTGTAACCCTGACTATGGGCCTTGTGCCGGAAATAGTCGCGGATCGACTGGGCATTCGCGTCATGCCCGGCATGCGCGGGCCGGCCCTTGGCGAACCAGCGGCGCAGCGCCGACCAGCGTAGGGTCAGTGGCGATCGTTTGGGCGCTCGAGAGGGCACAGTGCAGTCACTCCGTAGTCATCAAGCCGGCGCCCGGAGCGCGGCGGCGTAGTGTAACCAGAGGATGGGCCCGGCTGCATCGCGGCTCGTCGACTGTGGGCGATCACTGAACAAATTTGTGCGGGACGTACAGCTATTTTCAGCGATGTAATTCGCCGTGTTGCCAAACTTTCGAAACATATCCCGGCAGATCCATGGATCCAATCGACTGGCGGATTCGTTGTCCGTTGCTACCCTGAAACACAGTAACGTCATCCAGGATGTTCCCTCACAAGGAATGGGACAGTGATTGTACGTGTGGTGATGGGCCTGCTCGGGGTGCTTGGGGCCTCGGTGCATGCGGCGGATCTTCAGGTCGAAGTCCGCGTTGACGTGCAGCGTGGCTGCCAGTTGATCGGCCAGCAGCGCGAGGCGGGTAGCGAACAATTGGGCGTGCTGGATTTCGGCAGTACTGCGCGTCTCGACGACCCGGCCGGGCCACTGGGTGCGGCGCTGACCAACCAACGGTTGCCACGCCTGGAGTGCAACCCTGACACGCCGTATCAGCTGCGGGTCGACGGTGGCCTGCATGGCGGCGTTGGTGAGGTTCGCTATATGGCGGGGGCGGCGGGGAGCCAGCCGATTCCTTATCGGCTGTATCAGGACGCGGCGCGCCGGGTGCCGCTGGTGGTGAACGTGCCGGTCAGCGGCCGGGTGCCGGACACCGGCACGGTGGAGCTGCCGCTGTATGCGCGGATCGAGCGTCTGGCGCAGGTGCCGCAGGTCAGCCGCTATTCGGATCTGGTGAAAGTCACCGTGACCTGGTGAGTGCAGGATTTCAGGCAATCCGCTGGAGGCGGATTGCGCAGGGAAGGGGCGTTCAATCCTGAACGCAAGGTACGCAGGCATCCTGAAGGAGTAGGACGGACGCTATGACAGGCAAGCACTGGATGGTTATCGCCACGGGTACGTTGCTGTTGCTCGCTGACGACGCACAGGCGGCGATCAGTGGGCAGATCAATGCGCGGCTGATCCTGATCGCCGGGTGCGAAGTCACCAACAGCGCCACCCCGGCGATCCCGGTGAGCAATCTGGGCATCCTCGATTTCGGTCAGCAGGGGCCGACCTGGAACGCGCCGATCAAGGCCAGTCTCGACGGCGACAGCAGCGGCAAGCTGAACGTCGCCTGCAATCCCTCGGTCACCGGTTTCACCGTCACCATCGACGGCGGCAGCCACGGTGACGGCACCACCCGCCGCCTGAGCAACGGGCGCCAGACCCTGCCTTATCAACTCTTTCTGGATGCTTCCGGTAGCCAGCGCTACAGCATTGGCCAACAACACAATTTCGCTGTCACCAGCGGTGCGCAGATACCGATTCCGGTGTTTGGCACGGTGGTGGCGAATACCCGCGCGGTTCCGGCAGGTGTCTACACCGACACGCTGACGGTGACGCTCGACTGGTAACCCCGTAGAGGACGGACACCATGCGCAAGTTTGCATCAAGGATAGGTTTGTCGTTGCTCGGCCTGACGCTGGTTTCCAGTGCCCACGCCGCCGCCACGGTCACCGGCCAGATCACCGCCAGCCTGACCCTGATCAGCAGCTGTCAGGTCAACGGTGCCGGCGGCTCCACCGGGCTGAACTTCGGTGCCTTGAACTTCGGCACCGCCAACAGCCTGTTCACCACCGCGAGCGGGCAGGTTCTGGGCGGTGGCGGCGGGGCGCTGTCGATTCTCTGTTCCAGCGGCACGACCCCGGTGGTCAAGGTGCGTGCCGGTGCTCACGACGGGCAATCGCCGGGTGGCGCTCGCGCGTTGTATGACGGTGTCGCCAACTACGTGCCGTACGACTTCTACACCGATGCCGGGCATTCGCAACTGCTGCCGATCGACGGCACGATCAACCTGGCGACCAGCACTGGCGTGGCGCAGACGGTGAATATCTACGGTCAGGCGGTGGGCAAGGCTGGACTGCCGGCGGGGACGTACACCGACACCGTCGCTGTTGAACTGACGTTCTGATGCCATGCGCCGCCAAGGCTGTGCCGCGCTGCTCCTGCTCTGTGCGGGCAGTGTGCCGCTGCCGCTGGGGGCGGCGACCAGCCAGAGCTTTCAGGTCAGCGCGACCATCACGCCGGGATGCCTGGTGGTGGGCGGGGTGTCGAATTACGGCGGACTGAATTTCGGTTCGAGTTCGGCCCTCGCGACCGGCACGGTGCAAGTGGCATTGACCGGCGGCGTGCAGTTGCAATGCACGCCGGGGGTGGCACTGAACATGACGGTCGATGGCGGCCAGTACAACAGCAGCGGTCGCCACATGCAGATCAACAGCGGCAGTGCGCGGGTGGCGTATGCGCTGTTTCGCGATGCGGCTTACAGCCAGAGCCTGGGCATCGGCCAGAGCGTGGCGGTGGCCTATAGCGATGCGAACAACATCAGCCTGCCGATTTACGGTCAGGTGCAATTGCCGGGCAATCAGCCCGGGGGGACGTACAGCGACGTGTTGCAGGTGCAGCTGTCGTGGTAAAGCGACATTTGAATGGCCGACAAGGAGCAGGTTCATGGGGGCAGTTACGTCTGGGCATTCGTTGTTGCAGGGCGCGTTGCTGGCGCTGGTCATGCTCGGGGCCGGCCATGCGCAGGCCGCCAGTTCGGTGCTGATCTGGCCGATCGATCCGGTGCTGGAGGCCGATCAACAGGCCAGTGCGCTATGGCTGGAAAACCGTGGCACGGAAACCGCCAACCTGCAGATCCGCGTGTTCGGCTGGAGCCAGAGCGGCTTTGCAGAGCAATACCAGAACCAGCGCGACGTGATCGGCAGCCCGCCAGTGGCGAAGATCGAGCCGGGGCAAAAACAACTGGTGCGCCTGACCCGGACCAAGGATGTGCCGCCGGGGCAGGAACTGGCTTACCGGATCATCATCGACGAAATCCCTTCCGCCCAGCCGCCGGCCGCCGAGGGCGGCAAAACCGCAGCCGCGATCCGCTTTCAGATGCGCTATTCGGTGCCCTTGTTTGCCTACGGCGCGGGGCTGTGGAGCAAGGAAGACAGCACCCGCCCGCGTGATCCCAAGGGTATCGGTGTGCCGCAACTGAGCTGGCGCACGGTGGCGGTGGACGGTCGACCGTATATCGAAGTGCGCAATCAGGGCGCGGTGCATGCGCGGCTGACCGACGTGGTGATCAAACAGGGTGGACAGAGCAAGCCATTAGCCGAGGGGTTGCTGGGTTATGTGCTGCCGGGCGCGGTGATGCGCTGGCCGGCACCTGGGGCGTTGGCGAGTGAGTCGGCGTTGCAAGTGCGAGTCAATGGCGGGGTCCAGGTGCAGAGCATTGCGCCGGGACGCTGAAAAGGGAGCCATGCCGAGTGGACTTTTGTGGCGAGGGAGCTTGCTCCCGCTGGGTTGCGAAGCAGCCCCAAGCCATGTCAGGCAGTCCGCTTAAACAGTTCTGACGACGGCTGTGCCGCCGAGCGGGAGCAAGCTCCCTCGCCACAATGAATGCATCGTATCGTCAAAATTCCAGAGAAAGATAACTGGCTTTGGCAAGAGTGGCATCAGGAGGATCGAGTCCATTGACGGACGTAAAGCGTGTATGAGCCCGGGATGGGCTCGTCGTATTCAGCGTCCGTTGTGGCTCATGACCGGCGCGTGGTGCCTGATGTTCGTGCAACCATCCGAGGCCGGCGAACTGCCGCCACCGCCCAGCGGCATGGAGGCCGTGAGTGATGCACAGTTGTTTCTGGAGTTGGTGGTCAATCAGATGAACACCGGGCGGGTGGTGGCGGTGCAGCAACGTGACGGGCATCTGTTTTTGCCGGCCAGCGTATTGGCTGAAACCGGGATGAAACTGCCGGGCAATCCTGGTGCTGAAGTTGATCTCGACGGCCTGCCTGGACTGCACAGCGAATACGACAGTGTCGGCCAGCGCCTGCTGCTGGTGGTGCCACCGCAGTGGCTGCCGGATCAGTTCATCGGTAATCGCGAGAACTATCCGCGCACCCCAGCGCTGAGCAGTTTCGGCGCGTTGTTCAACTATGACCTGTACCTCAACGACACCGACGATGCCGGCACTTATCTGGCGGCGTGGAACGAGGTGCGGCTGTTCGATAGCTGGGGCACGTTGTCCAACACCGGGCAGTACCGGCGCACCTTGTCCGGCGATTCGGTCAGCACACTGGACAACGGCTACCTGCGCTACGACACCACCTGGCGTTACTCCGACGACGAGCGAATGCTCACCTACGAGGGCGGGGACGTGATCAGTGGCGCCTTGCCCTGGAGCAACTCGGTGCGTCTGGGCGGTGTGCAGTTCTCGCGGGACTTTGCCGTGCGTCCGGATCTGGTCACCTATCCGCTGCCGCAGTTCGCCGGTGAGGCCGCGGTACCGTCCTCGGTTGATCTGTTTATCAACGGCTACAAGTCGAGCAGCACCGACCTGCAACCGGGGCCGTATACCCTGACCAACATTCCGTTCATCAACGGCGCCGGGGAGGCAGTGGTGGTGACCACTGATGCGCTGGGGCGGCAGGTGTCGACCACGGTGCCGTTCTATGTCACCAGCAGTCTGCTGCAAAAAGGCCTGAGTGATTTTTCGGTGGCGGCCGGTACGTTGCGCCGCGATTACGGTTTGAAGGACTTCAGCTATGGCCCCGGCGTGACCTCCGGCAGCCTGCGCTACGGTGTCAGCGACAGCTTCACCCTGGAAAGCCACGCCGAAGCGGCTGACTCGCTGACCCTCGGCGGGATCGGCGGCAATTGGCGTCTGGGCAATTTCGGCGTACTCAACAGCGCCATCAGTCAGAGCCGATTCGACGGCGACGGCGGCGAGCAGTTGAGTCTCGGTTATCAGTACAGCAGCCAGCGCTACAGTTTTTCCTGGCAGCGCCTGCAACGCCGTGATCAGTACGCCGACCTCAGCGTGATCGACAGCCCTTACATCAGCCTCAGCCGGCGCAGCGAGCAGGCGACCCTGAGCGTCAACCTCGAACGCTGGGGCAGCCTCGGTGCTGGCTATTTCGACGTGCGCGCGGCGGACGATTCGCGCACGCGGTTGCTCAACCTGAGCTGGAGCAAACCACTGTGGCGCAACAGCAGTTTTTATCTGTCGGCCAATCGCGAGATCGGCGACAGCAACTGGGCGGTGCAGGCGCAACTGGTGATTCCGTTCGATCTGCGCGGCAGTCTGGCGATCAGCAGCGAGCGCAGCAAGACCGGGCAGAGTCAGCAGCGGGTCAATTACAGCCGCTCGGTGCCGACCGAGGGTGGGGTCGGTTTCAATCTGGGTTACGCCAAGGGTGATGGCCCCGATTATCGCCAGGCCGATGTCACCTGGCGTCTGCAATCGGTGCAATTGCAGGCCGGTGTTTATGGCACTTCGGAGGCTGAAACCCGTTGGGCCGATGCCAGTGGTTCGCTGGTGTGGATGGACCGCCAGGTGTTCGCCGCCAATCGCATCGACGATGCTTTTGTGGTGGTCAGCACCGAGGGTTTTGCCGATATTCCAGTGCGCTACGAAAACCAGCAGGTCGGTCAGACCGATAAAAACGGCCACTTGCTGGTGCCGTGGAGCAGCGCGTACTACCGCGGCAAATACGAAATCGATCCGCTGAATCTGCCGGCCAACGTGCGCAGCCCCAACGTCGAACAGCGCATCGCCGTACGCCGTGGCAGCGGTTATTTGCTGGAGTTTCCACTGACCCGGGTGATCGCTGCGAGTATTGTGCTGGTGGATGCGCAGCAGCGTGAATTGCCATTGGGCGCGGGCGTGCTGCACGAGCAGAGTGGCGCGCGCACGGTGGTCGGTTGGGACGGCTTGGTCTATCTGGAAAACCTCCAGGCGCAGAACTCGTTGCAGGTGACGCTGGCCGACGGCAAGACCTGCAAGGCGCAATTCGCCGTGGACATGCAGCAAAGCCAGGTGCCGCTGATCGGCCCGTTGGTGTGCCAATGAATGCGGCGCGGATTTGCCTGTGTCTGGCGTTGCTGCTGCCGGGGATGGCGCAGGCCTTGTGTTCGGTGGTCAGCACCACGCCGGCGGCGTTCGGTTCGATCAGTTCGATTGCCGTGCGCACCACGACGCAGCCCAGTTCCACGCTCAATGCCGGGTTGAGTTGTACCGGTTCGCTGTTGTCATTGCTGACCAGCAACGACCATTTCTACGCCACCATCACCTCGACCCAGAGTGGTTTGCTCGGGCCGAGCGGCGACGTCATCGGCTACACGATCTACGCCAACAACAGCACCAGCTACCCGGTCACCCGTGGCAGCGCCTTCGACTTCGCCCGTAACGGCATTATCGATGCCTTGGGATTGCTCAACGGCACCACCCCGAAAACCGTGCCGCTGTATCTGGGCACGACCATTGGCAGCAACGTCGCCGCCGGGGTTTATACGGAAACCCTGAGTATTTTCTGGAACTGGAATTACTGCTCCGGGATCGGTATCGGCAGTGTTTGTCTGGGGCGCGACATCAATAGCGGTACCGCGACGTTGACCGTGAACCTGACCGTGTCCAACGACTGCACGATTACTGCGCCGAACATTGCCTTTGGCAGTGCACCGGTGATCAGCGCCTTTACCCCGGTGACCGGGCAGACCATCAATCTGGCCTGCACCAAGGGCAGTGCCTACACCGTCGGTTTGAGCGATGGGCAGAACCCGGTCAGTGTCGGCGGTCGGCGGCGGATGATTTCCGGAAGTAATTATCTGGCCTACGACATCTTCAAAAGCGCCGGGACTACTCGTTGGGGCAGTGTCGGCAGTGCGCGCCGGTCGAGCACCGATGCCGAGGTGAATCCGGGGAATGGGCTGGGCACCGGAAGTCAGATCTTCAACTACAACGCGAAGATCTACACCGATCAGACCACACCGCCGGCGGGGACGTACCTGGACAATGTGGTGCTCGATGTAGGGTTCTGACTCATACGATGACCCCTGTGGGAGCGGGCTTGCTCGCGAATACGGTGTGTCATTCAGCAATGATGGTGACTGATCTACCGCTTTCGCGAGCAAGCCCGCTCCTACAGGGGGGATTTGCGCAGTTTTCACAATGGCAGTGACTGCCTCAATTGCTGCGCCGCCGGCGAGTCCGTCGGGCTGACCATCGCATAGTTGTACCCGCCACCGGACCAGTAATCGGCCTGCAGATCGCCGTCGCTGCGGCTACCGCGAGGCAGGAAGGTGTTCTTCGGCCCCGGTGGTCGCACATAGAAACTGACCTTGTGGCCGCTGCGGTCCTCATACACCACCATCGCCGCCGGGCCTTCGTCGGTGCTGAGCAGGCGGCCACTGACCGGTTCGAAACCGGCGGATTTCAGATCCGGCAAGCGGCTGGCCTGGGTGAAATAACGGTCGAGCCAACGCTGCATGTCGCCGTCAGTGTCGACCTTGTAGTCCGCCGGCAAAATTCCCTGCTGGGCAATCAATCGATAGGCTTGCAAGGCATCGGTCATGGGAAGCGTGGAAGAGCGCACGAGGGTCATTTCCCGCGCCTGCCAGCCACTGAAACCGCCGATGCCGACCGCGATCAGCAACACCGCCGCGCTGGCCAGGTGACGACGCGACTGACGCTTGAGGCGCTGGCGAATCAGCGTGGGATCGAGTTCCGGATTGGCCGGTTGCTGCAAGGCACCGCCCAGGGCTGCGCGCAACAACTGGGCGTCGTGCTGCCAGGCGCGCACCTGCGCGGCGGCTTCCGGGTGAGTGGTCAGCCAGGTGTCGACCAGACGCCGGTCGGCCTCGTTGAGTTGATGGTCGACGTATGCGTGCAGGTCACGCTCACTGGGAGGCATGCTGATCATTTGAGTATCCGCAAGGAAGGGCTGCTGATTTCGCCATCGCTGAGTTGGCGCAAGGCCTGGCGGGCGCGGGACAGGCGCGACATCACGGTGCCTGTGGGGATGTCGAGGATTTCGGCGACTTCCTTATAGCTCAGGCCTTCGACCGAGACCATCAGCAACAGCGCGCGTTGTTCGGTGGGCAGGCGATCGAAGGCTTGCAGGGTCGATTGGGCGATCACGGTACGCTCGGTCGAGGGTTCGGCGTCATCGCGCCCGGTGAAGAATTCGAGCATCCGCGCATAACGACGCGAGCGTCGGTGGGCGTCGAGAAACTGCCGATAGAGGATCGCGAACAGCCACGCGCGCACATCACCCTCGGCGCGTTTCGCGCTCCAGCCGGACAGGGCCCGCTCAAGGCTGGCCTGCACCAGATCGTCGGCGCTGCTACTGTTGCGGGTCAACGACACGGCAAAGCGGCGCAATCTGGGAATGATTTCTCTCAACTGTTCGTCGAATTCGCTCATGAATTTCTGCTAGTCACTACGCTGTGGACTAGGGAGACGTCTGCCGTTCGAGGTTATTCCACGTTCGGAAAAATAAATACCGGGCTATGGAATAAATCCTGATGGGGTGCGTCTTGCTGATTCTTCCTACTTGTGGCCGATGGCCCTGGAGTTATTCATGGTTGATCGCACTTCACCGCCGGGCAGGCCGTCGCGCCCGCCCTTGAGTGCCGCGAGCACAGTGTTGCGCCTGACGGCGATTGCCGTGGTCGTCGCCGCTGTTGCCGGGGCGTTTGCCTACGTGCACGGCAATCTTGACCCACAACGTCTGACGCCCAAGGCGCTGGTCGATGTGCTGGAGAAAAACAACGGTGTGCACCCCGGATTTCGCCGCAATCACGCCAAGGGCGTGTGCGTGATCGGACATTTCGAGAGCAGCGGCGAGGCGCGGGCGTTTTCTTCCGCGCAGGTGTTCAACGAGGCGCAGACGCCGGTGGTCGGGCGTTTCGCATTGCCGGCGGGCAATCCCTACGCCCCGGACAGCAGCGTGCCGATTCGCAGTCTGGCGCTGCGTTTCACCCAGGCCAACGGTCAGCAATGGCGCACCGGGATGAACAGCATGCCGGTGTTCCCGGTCGGCACTCCCGAGGCGTTCTATCAGTTGCAGCAGGCACAATCGCCGGATCCGGCCACGGGTAAACCGGATCCGTCGAAAGTGCCGGCATTCTTCGCCGCCCACCCGGAAGCCGTGCCGTTTCTGACGTGGGTGAAGACCGCCAAACCGTCGGCCAGCTATGCCACTGAAACCTACAACAGTGTGAATGCGTTCTATCTGGTCAACGCCAGTGGGCAGAAGCAGGCGGTGCGCTGGAGTGTCACGCCACTGGCGCGCGATGCCGCCGGAGCCTCGGCGCCGGAGGGCGCGGATTTTCTCGAAAAGGATCTGGTGCAGCGCCTGGCCGAGGGACCGTTGCGCTGGCAGTTGAATATCACCCTGGCCAACCCCGGTGATCCGGTGAACGATGCCAGCAAAACCTGGCCCGAGGGTCGCAAGGTGATCAACGCTGGCACGCTGGTGCTGGAGAAGACTCAGCCGCAGCTCAGCGGCGAATGCCGCGACATCAACTACGATCCGCTGGTGCTGCCAGCCGGGATCGAAGGCTCCGACGACCCGCTGCTCGCGGCGCGTTCCGCCGGTTACGCCGATTCTTATCTACGGCGCACCAGTGAAGTCAGCCAATTGCCCGCCGCCAGACAGGAGGCTCGCCCATGAGCACGCAACCGACTCATTTCGCGCTGCTGGCGCGGCTGCTGCACTGGCTGATGGCGCTGATGATCATCGCCATGTTGTTCATTGGCGCCGGCATGGTCACTTCGGTTTCACAGCGGCATGAATGGCTGATTCATCTGCACAAACCGCTGGGGATCGCGATTCTGCTGCTGGTGGTCGTGCGTCTGTTGGTGCGGTTTTCCACTCGACAGCCGCCGCTGCCGGCGGATCTGCCGGGCTGGCAGGTGATGGCGGCCAAGGCTTCGCATGTGTTGTTGTACGCGTTGATGCTGGTGCTGCCGCTGCTCGGTTGGGCGATGATCAGTGCCTCGGGGGAGCCGGTGATGCTCAGCAATACCTTGCAGTTGCCGTCGATCCTGCCGGCCGATGCGCAAGTATTTGCCCTGCTGCGCAAGGCGCATGGCTATCTGGCGTACCTGTTGTTCCTGACCGTGCTGTTGCACCTGGCAGCGGCGCTGTTCCATGGTTGGGTGCGCCGCGACGAGGTGCTCGACAGCATGTTGCGCGGTCGCGATCGCGATTAACCCGTCTGGGTGGCGCACCGCTGCGGTGCGCCACTTCTCAGGGTCAGCCACCAATAACCCAGCGCCACTGCGTTGATAACGGCGCCAAGCAGACACACGCCGGTCCAGCCGGCCCAGGCGTACATCGCCGTCGAGGTAATCGAACCCAATGCACTGCCGATCGAATAGAACAGCATGTAGCCGGCGGTGAGGCGGCTTTGCGCTTCAGGGCGCACGCTGTAGATCATGCTCTGGCTGGTGACGTGCACGGCCTGCAAGCCCAGATCGAGGGTGATCACCCCCAGCAACAGTGCCCACAGCGAGGACTGGGTGAGGGCGATCGGCAGCCACGAGGCGAGCATCAGCAGCAGCGACAGGCCACTGACCCATTGGCCCAGGCCGCGATCAGCCAGATGCCCGGCGCGCGCGGCGGCAAGTGCACCGGCGGCACCTGCCAACCCGAACAGGCCGATTTCACTGTGCGACAGCGACAGTGGCGGGGCAGCCAGCGGCAGTACCATCGGCGTCCACAGCACCATGGCGCTGGCGAAGGTCAGCAGCGCGAGAATCGCCCGTTGCCGCAGCACCGGCTCTTGCCCGAACAGGCTGAACACCGATGCGATCAGCGCGCCGTAACGGCTTGCGGGCTGCGCGGCTTCATTCTTGGGCAAGACGCGCAACAGCAGCAGTGCCATGAGCAGCGTCAGACCCGCAGACAGCAGATAGATCGCGCGCCAACCGGCCAGATCAGCCATGACCCCGGCAATGGTGCGCGCGAGCAGAATGCCGACGACGATGCCGCTGGTGACGACGCCGACCACCCGGCCGCGTTGCGCCGGGATCGCCAGGGTCGCGGCGTAGGCCACCAGCACTTGCGTCACCACCGCAAGCAAACCGGTCAGGGTCATGCCGAGCAGCAACCACGCGCTGCTGGGCGCCAGCGCGATCATCAACAGCGCGGCGGCCGAGAGCAGGGTCTGGGTGACGATCAGCCGCCGTCGGTTGAGCAGGTCGCCGAGTGGCACCAGCAACACCAGACCGATGCCATAGCCGATCTGCGTCAGAGTGATGACGATGCCGATGGTGGCTGGTGACATGGCGAAGGCTTCGGCCATGGCGTCCAGCAGCGGCTGCGCGTAATACACGTTGCCCACCGCCAGTCCGCAGGCGACGGCAAACAGCAGCACCACACTGCTTTTGAGAGGTTGAGGTTGCATGCCCTGATTCCTTTTTGGGTTTCAAATTAAAACCAGAATCACGGTAAGCATTCTGGTTTTAATTTGCAACCTTGTTGGTCATGGCGTTTGATTGCGCAAAAAAAAGATCGCAGGCATAGCTGCGATCTTTGGGTAGAGCGGGGGAAGGATCAGCGCAGAGTGTCGATCATGTCTGCGATGGTGGTCAGCACGTCCTTGCCCAACTGTTTCGAGCGCTTGCCCGACCAGCCCGTTTCTTTGTTCGGATGGTCATCGTGATCCTTGAACGGCATTTCCAGGGTCAGCGACAGGCAGTCGTATTTCTGGCCGACCGCGTTGCAGGCCAGGGTCATGTTGGCCTGACCCGGTTCGTCGCGGGTGTAGCCATATTTGGTCTGGAAGTCTTTCGTGGTGTGCTTGAGGTGCGTGCGGAAATGCTCTTCGAGCTTCTCGATGCGCGGCGTGTAACCCGGGTTGCCTTCGCAACCGGCGGTGAACACGTGGGGGATTTCCTCATCACCGTGTACGTCGAGGAACAGATCGACGCCGTACTTTTCCATCTGCTGTTGTACGAAAAGTACCTCTGGGCTGATGTCCTGACTGGCGCTCTGCCAGGCGCGGTTCAGGTCCTGGCCCATGGCGTTGGTACGTAAATGCCCGTGGAAGGCGCCGTCCGGGTTCATGTTCGGCACCAGATACAGATCGGCGCTGGCGAGCAGCTTGTTCAGCACCGGGTCGTCGTGGCGCTCCAGGCGTTCGATCACGCCTTCCATGAACCATTCGGCCATGTGTTCGCCTGGGTGCTGTTGCGCGATGATCCAGATTTTGCGCTGGCCTTCGGCGCCGCTGCCCTTGCGCAGCAGCTGAATGTCACGACCCTCGACGCTTTTGCCGGTGGCCAGCAGTTCGGTGCCGGCCTTGGTCAGCGCTTGCTCGATCAGCCAGTCGTGACGACCTCGGCTGTAGGGTTCGAAGTAGGCGAACCAGGCGTGGGTCTGCTCGGCTTCGAGGCAAAAGCGCAGGCTGTCGCCTTCGAAACTGGTAGGAATACGAAACCAATTCACATGGTCGTAGGAAGCGACGGCCTGATAGCCGGTCCAGGCTTTGTTGTAGGAGGATTGGCTGGCGTTGACCAGGCGAAACCAATGTTCCTGATGAACATGCAGGCCGCTGGCCTTGAAGTGGAACCACTGGAAGTGAGCGCTGCGGGTATCCGGGCGAATGGCCAGAACCGGGTTGAGCGGATTGGAGATGTCGATGACTTGAATGTTGCCGCTGTCGAAGTTGGCGCTGATGTCGAACGAAGATTTGGCCACGGTCATAATCGGTTCCTGAATATGATTTTTATGGCGGCTACTTTACACGCAAGACTGGGGTGAAACCGAGGGAAATTGCGGGTTGCGGTGGGGGGCGTCTTCCGTGACGCGCAAGCAGCTTAGAGACTGTGCGATTGATTCTCAAGTGCTAATTGTCATTAGTTTGCCCCAATCGGGCCGGGCTTTGCTTGCCAAGCGATATTCTTTTGATATTATCCGCGCCATCGAATTTGCAGCACCCAAAGACTTCATTAGCCTGAAGCCATAAGCCCGAAAAACGGGCAAAAAAAGACCCGGCAAAAAGCCGGGTCAAAAACCGTGATTAGCCTGATGAGGAGATAGTCCAGAAGACCGACCTGAGGTCTCTGGTCCATCGACTGATCTCGCGACCAGCTGCTTGCAATAATAATCATTATCATTTGCAAGTCAAATATTTTTATCTGCGCGATCGGAAAATTCTTTTCTGTCCGTCCGCTTCCCGTGTCCGTCAGAGCTGTTCGCCATCAATTGAATGGTCGACCATCGCTCGCGCCATATCCACCATATGCACCACCGAAAATGCCAGGTCGCGGCTCGCGCCCTGCAGGTTTTCGGCTGCCTTGAAGGCGGTGGCGGCTGCGCAGCGCAACAGATCCGACGCGTGCACGAGGGCCTCTTCGCCGCTGAGATGGCGTTTTACATTGAAAAATCGCTCGTCGACCTCGGGTTCTGAAACAGCTGGTTTCAAGTAATAGTCCAGTGCTCGCTGCGCTGCCGCGTTGCCTTGAGGGGAGGTGAACGTGGTGTCCATTTGCAGATCGGGCAAGTCTTTGCTGCTGATATTCATGGTGATGGGTCACTCCTTGTTCGATTGAAAGTCCGTGCTTCCAGAATAGTACGATGCGTAGTTGTGACCAGAATTTAAATACTACAATATGTGTTTTGCCGGCCGAAGGCGGGGCAAGTAAGGTGCCGCACATGGATAAATGGATTGAGTTGGTCAAGGCCAAGATGAGTGAACTCAAAATCACTCAAACAGAGCTCGGAGAGCGCGTCGGCATGTCCCAGGGCGGGATCGGCCATTGGCTGAACAAACGTCGCGAGCCGGGTATTACGGAAATGAACCGCGTATTGCAGGCGCTGGGAATGGACTTCCTGGAAGTGGTGCTGGTGATTCGCGAACCGCAGGAGACCGACGATGACGAGATGCCGCTGGCGCAGAAGTACAACCCGTATTTCCGCTATCCGGTCAGCGATTGGCACACGCCGTGCGAATCGCGCGAGAGTGCAACCGCCGCTTACGCCCCGACGCATGACAAGCAGCGCTTCGAACTGACGGACTATCACGCCCGTGGCGCAGCGTTCTGGCTGACCGTGACGGGAAACTCGATGACCGCACCTTCAGGTCAGAGCATCGCCGAAGGCATGCTGATCCTGGTGGATCCGGAGGTGGAAGCGCTGCCCGGCAAACTGGTGATCGCCCAGTGGCAGGGCTGCGATGAAGCGATCTTTCGCAAGCTCGACGAAGAGGGCGGCCAGCGTTATCTGGTACCGCTCAATCCGACCTGGCCCAAAGCCCTGTTCACCGATGAGTGTCGAATCATCGGCGTGGTGGTTCAGGCCACGGCGCGTTTCTAGTCAGATCGATCCTCGCTCGGCGCAGGATCGATCTCCCATTTACACGGCTTCCAATTCAACCAAAGCGCTGCCTTCGCCGACCATTTCACCTTCCTGGCAATACAGCGCTTTGATCACTCCCGCATGGGGCGCGCGAATGCTGTGCTCCATCTTCATCGCCTCCAGCACCACCAGTTGCGCACCGGCCTCGACCGATTGCCCGGCCTCCACCAACACCCGCACGATGCTGCCGTTCATAGGCGCAGTCAGACCGCCCTGATGGCTGTGGCTGGCGTCGACGGCGCTGATTGGGTCGAACATCTGAATACGCCGCAACTCGCCTTCCCATTGCAGGTACAGCGAATCGCCCTGACGAATGGCGCGCAAGGTGCGACGTACGCCATCGTGCTCGACGACCAATGCTTCATCCGACAGTTTGGCGTTGTCGGTGCTGCCCAAGGTCAACGCCCGATCCTGACCTTCGCAGCTCAAGTGCAAGGTGACTTCCGCCGGCAACCCTGCGCGCAACCCGCTGTTCAACGCCCACGGCGAACCCTGGTCATCCGCCCGAACAGCGCCCGGCAGACTCTGCGCGAAAGCCTGTGCTGCGGTCTGCCAGAACCCATCACTCAGTTCACCCGGAGCCGGCAGCAGCGTTTCCTGATAACGCGGAATAAACCCGGTATCCAGCTCCGCGGCGGCAAACGCGGGATGCGCGATGATCCGCCGCAGGAAGTTGATGTTGGTCTTCAAGCCGCCAATCGCGAACTCATCAAGCATGCTCAACAGCCGTAGGCGCGCCTGTTCGCGATCTTCGCCCCAAGCGATCAGCTTGCCGAGCATCGGGTCATAGAACGGCGAAATTTCATCGTCTTCTGCAACCCCGCTATCCACCCGACGCCCCGGTCCGGCGGCCGATTCACGGTAAAGCTCCAGACGTCCGGTGGCGGGCAGGAAATCATTCGACGGATCTTCGGCATACAGCCGCACTTCAATCGCATGGCCATTGAGCGGCACCTGATCCTGTGTGATCGGCAGCGCTTCACCGCGCGCCACACGAATCTGCCACGCCACCAGATCGAGGCCGGTGATCGCTTCGGTGACCGGGTGCTCGACCTGCAAGCGCGTGTTCATCTCCATGAAGAAGAATTCGCCACGCGCATCGAGCAGAAACTCGACGGTGCCGGCACCGACGTAACCGATCGCCTGCGCCGAACGCACGGCCGCTTCGCCCATGGCGCGGCGCAGTTCCGGGGTCAGGCCCGGGGCCGGGGCTTCTTCGACGACCTTCTGGTGCCGGCGCTGGATCGAGCAATCACGCTCGTTGAGGTACAGGCAGTTGCCGTGCTGGTCGGCGAATACCTGGATTTCCACGTGACGCGGTTTGAGCAGGTACTTCTCCACCAGCATCCGCGAATCGCCGAACGACGACTGCGCTTCACGTTGCGCCGAGGTCAGCGCTTCGGCCAGTTGGCTGACGTCCTCAACCACTTTCATACCTTTGCCGCCGCCACCGGCCGTGGCCTTGAGCAGCACCGGATAGCCAATGCGTGCGCAGGCATCGCGGAAGGTTTCGAGATCCTGCGCCTCGCCGTGATAGCCCGGCACCAGCGGCACACCGGCGGTTTCCATCAGCGCCTTGGCTGCGGATTTGCTACCCATCGCGTCGATGGCCGAAGCGGGCGGGCCGAGGAAAATCAGCCCGGCCTGTTCAATTGCACGGGCGAAGCCGGCATTCTCCGACAGGAAACCGTACCCCGGGTGAATCGCCTGCGCGCCGCTGGCCTTGGCCGCCGCGATCAGCTTGTCGATTTGCAGATAACTGTCAGCGGCTTTGCTGCCGCCCAGATCAACGCGGATATCCGCTTCGCGGCTGTGCCGCGCTTCGCGGTCGGTGGCGCTGTGCACGGCGACGGTGGTCAGGCCAAGCGCCTTGGCGGTACGCATGACCCGGCAAGCGATTTCGCCACGGTTGGCCACCAGCAGGGTGGTGAGAACAGGTGCGCTCATCAACGCGGCTCCTTAGTGGTGGTTGCGGCTTGCCAGCTTGGCGCACGTTTTTGCAGAAAGGCGCGCAAGCCTTCCTGGCCTTCAGGGCTGACGCGGATGCGCGCGATGGCGTTTTCGGTGTAGCGGCGCAGCGCCGGGGTCAGCGCGCCGTTACCGACTTCGCGCAACAGATCCTTGCTGGCGCGCATCGCGGCCGGACTGTTGAGCAGCAGGTTGTCGATCCATTGCTCGACGGCTTGATCAAGCTCGGCGGCCGGGTAGCTGTCGGACAACAAACCGATTTCTCGCGCACGCTGCCCGCCGAAGCGCTCGGCAGTCAGCGCATAACGACGCGCGGCACGTTCGCCGATGGCCTGCACCACGAACGGACTGATCACCGCCGGCGCCAGGCCGATGCGCACTTCCGACAGACAGAATTGCGCGTCATCGGCGCCGATTGCCATGTCGCAGCAACTGATCAGCCCCAGCGCGCCGCCGAACGCCGCGCCCTGCACCACGGCCACGGTCGGGATTTTCAG
This sequence comes from Pseudomonas sp. AM14(2022), assembly GCF_036346455.1. NCBI lineage: Bacteria > Pseudomonadati > Pseudomonadota > Gammaproteobacteria > Pseudomonadales > Pseudomonadaceae > Pseudomonas > Pseudomonas sp. AM14(2022). The sequence goes on along the minus strand of NZ_JAOTNY010000006.1, from coordinate 183,878 downwards.
CTTGGCGAGGTTGTACATCAGCTCCGCCAGTTCGCGGGCATCGTCCAGGTTGGTGTGGTAATCGAGTTCGGCCGATTGCTGCATCCACGCCAGATCGGCGCCGGCGCTGAAATGCTTGCCACGCCCGCGCACCAACAGGAAACGCAGGCTGGCGTCGCTGGCAACCTTGTCCAATGCCAGAATCAGTTCGCGGATCATTTCGGCGTTGAACGCGTTGTTCTTTTCCGCACGATTGAGCCACAGGGTGGCGAAACCCCTTGGGTCGCTCTGCAGTTCGAGGGTGTTGAAGTCGCTCATATTCTTCCGTCTCCACGGTTCTTGTGGGAGCGAGCCTGCTCGCGAAAGCGGTGTATCAGTCGAAGTATCCGGAGCTGACAGACCGTCCTCGCGAGCAGGCTCGCTCCCACAAAAAAAGCATCACATCCGGAACACGCCGAAGCGGCTCGGTTCGATAGGCGCGTTCAACGACGCGGACAAGGCCAGGGCCAGCACATCGCGGGTCTGCGCCGGGTCGATGACGCCGTCGTCCCATAGGCGTGCGCTGGAGTAGTAGGGATGACCCTGCTCTTCGTACTGGTCGAGGATCGGTTGTTTGATCTCGGCTTCCTGCTCGGCGCTGAAGGCTTGGCCGCTGCGTTCGGCCTGCTCGCGCTTGACCTGCACCAGCACACCCGCAGCCTGCTCGGCACCCATCACGCCGATGCGCGCATTCGGCCACATCCACAGGAAGCGCGGATCGTAAGCGCGCCCGCACATGCCGTAGTTGCCGGCGCCGAAACTGCCGCCGATGATCACGGTGAATTTCGGCACTTTGGCGCAGGCCACGGCGGTCACCAGTTTGGCGCCGTGTTTGGCGATGCCGCCGGCCTCATATTTCTGGCCGACCATGAAGCCGGTGATGTTCTGCAGGAACAGCAGCGGAATGCCGCGCTGGCAGGCCAGTTCGATGAAGTGCGCGCCTTTTTGCGCGGCTTCGGCGAAGAGGATGCCGTTGTTGGCGAGGATCGCGATCGGGTAGCCATGCAGGTGCGCAAAACCGCAGACCAGCGTGGTGCCGAACAGCGCCTTGAACTCATCGAACACCGAACCGTCGACCAGCCGCGCAATCACTTCGCGCACGTCGAATGGCTGTTTGGCGTCGGCCGAAACCACGCCATATAACTCGTCGCTGGCGTACAGCGGCGCAATCGGCGTGCGCTGCTGCACTTCGCCGAGCTTGCGCCAGTTGAGGTTGGCGACGCTGCGGCGGGCGAGGGCGAGGGCGTGTTCGTCGCTCTCGGCGTAATGGTCGGCCACACCGGAAATCTTGCAGTGCACATCGGCACCGCCGAGGTCTTCAGCGCTGACGACTTCACCGGTCGCGGCTTTCACCAGCGGTGGGCCGGCAAGGAAGATCGTCGCCTGATTGCGCACCATGATTGCTTCGTCCGCCATCGCCGGCACATAGGCACCGCCTGCGGTGCAGGAGCCCATGACCACGGCGATCTGCGGAATGCCCATGGCGCTCATGTTGGCCTGGTTGAAGAAGATCCGGCCAAAGTGCTCGCGATCCGGGAACACCTCGTCCTGACGCGGTAGGTTGGCGCCGCCCGAGTCCACCAGATAGATGCACGGCAGGCGGTTCTGCTGGGCGATGGTCTGCGCACGCAGGTGTTTTTTCACGGTCAGCGGGTAGTACGAGCCACCTTTCACCGTCGCGTCGTTGGCGACGATCATGCACTCGACGCCTTCGACCCGGCCGATCCCGGCAATCACCCCGGCGGCTGGCACGTCTTCGCCGTACACCGCGTGCGCGGCGAGCTGGCTGATCTCGAGAAACGGCGAGCCCGGATCGAGCAGGCGGTTGATGCGTTCGCGCGGGAGCAACTTGCCCCGCGAGGTGTGACGTTCCTGGGCTTTCGCGCCGCCGCCCTGCGCCACTCGGGCGAGCAGGGTGTGCAGCGCGTCGACCTGTTCAAGCATCGCCGCGCTGTTGGCGGCGAACTCCGCTGAACGGGGATTGAGCTGGGTATGCAGGATAGCCATGTGCAGCTCCGTTTTAGCGGGTTTCGTTGAACAGTTCGCGGCCGATCAGCATGCGCCGGATCTCACTGGTGCCGGCGCCGATTTCGTAAAGCTTGGCATCACGCAGCAGGCGCCCGGCCGGGAATTCGTTGATGTAGCCGTTGCCGCCAAGAATCTGGATCGCGTCGAGGGCCATTTGCGTGGCGCGCTCGGCGGTGTAGAGGATCACCCCGGCGGCGTCCTTGCGCGTGGTTTCACCACGCTCGCAGGCCTGGGCCACCGCATACAGGTAGGCGCGGCTGGCGTTGAGCTGGGTGTACATGTCGGCGACTTTGCCCTGGATCAGCTGGAATTCGCCGATGCTCTGGCCGAACTGCTTGCGATCGTGGATGTACGGCACGATCAGGTCCATGCACGACTGCATGATCCCGGTCGGGCCGCCGGACAGCACCACGCGTTCATAATCGAGGCCACTCATCAGCACTTTCACGCCGCCATTGAGCACGCCGAGGATATTTTCTTCTGGCACTTCGACGTCATCGAAGAACAGCTCGCAGGTGTTGGAACCGCGCATGCCGAGCTTGTCGAACTTGTTGCTGCGGCTGAAGCCTTTCCAGTCGCGCTCGACGATGAACGCGGTGATGCCGTGCGGGCCTTTTTCCAGGTCAGTCTTGGCGTAGATCACGTAAGTGTTGGCGTCAGGGCCGTTGGTGATCCAGGTCTTGCTGCCATTGAGCACGAAGCGGTCGCCGCGTTTGTCGGCGCGCAGTTTCATCGAGACCACGTCGGAACCGGCGTTCGGCTCGCTCATGGCGAGTGCACCAACGTGTTCGCCGCTTATCAGCTTCGGCAGGTATTTGGATTTCTGTTCGTGGTTGCCGTTGCGGTTGATCTGGTTGACGCAGAGATTGGAGTGCGCGCCGTAGGACAGCGCCACGGAAGCCGAGCCGCGGCTGATTTCTTCCATCGCCACCACGTGCGCCAGGTAACCCAGACCCGCACCGCCGTACTCTTCCGGCACGGTGATGCCGAGCAGGCCCATGTCACCGAATTTGCGCCACATGTCGGCCGGGAACAGGTTGTCGCGGTCGATCTGCGCGGCGCGTGGGGCGATCTGATCGGCGACGAAGGACTGAACCTGATCGCGCAGCATGTCGATGGTTTCACCGAGGGCGAAGTTCAGGGATGGGTAGCTCATGGGTCACCTTTTGGCTTTTTTGTAGGGTGGGGAGGGCGGTCGAGCGGCTCTCACCTTTACGTTAACGTAAGCCTGTGATGAATGACTGTCAATCACCCTTTACGTTAACGTCAACTTGAGCGAGAGTAGGGGCAGTTCAGGATTGAAAGCGGAGTGCTTTTGGTGGGAGCGGGCTTGCTCGCGAATGCAGTGTGTCAGCCTATACATCTGGCGACTGATCCTCCCATTCGCGAGCAAGCCCGCTCCCACCCGAAGCAAAATCCCGGTAAACCCACTAATAAAGACAATAGGGGTCATCATGGATCAACCCAGTGCAAACCCGCAGCGCAGCTATACCCGTGGCTCACAGGACAAAGCCTTGCTGGCGATGACCATCGGGCAGAAGTTTGATCAGACGGTTGCGCAACACCCGCACGGCGAGGCGCTGGTCGTAAGGCATCAGCAGTTGCGCTACACCTGGCAGCAACTGGCCGATAGCGTCGACCTGCACGCCAGAGCCTTGCTGGCGCTGGGTTTGCAGACGGGAGATCGGCTCGGCATCTGGGCGCCGAACTGCGCGCAGTGGTGCATCACGCAAATCGCCACGGCGAAGATCGGCGTGATCCTGGTCAACATCAACCCGGCCTACCGCAGCTCCGAACTGGAATACGTGCTCAAGCAGTCCGGTTGCCAGTGGCTGGTGTGCGCCGGCGCTTTCAAGTCCTCCAACTACCACGCCATGCTGCAAGGGCTGGTACCGGAGCTCGCAGAGCAATCCATCGGCCATTTGTGCAGCGAACGTCTGGCGGATTTGCGCGGGGTGATCAGCCTCGACGCACAGCCACCGTCGGGCTTCCTGCCGTGGTCGCAACTGGCCGATCTGGCGAGCAGTGTTTCGCCCGAACAACTGCGTGAACGCAGCGACAGCCTGCACTTCGATCAACCGGTGAATATCCAGTACACCTCCGGCACCACCGGTTTCCCCAAGGGCGCGACCCTCAGTCACTACAACATCCTCAACAACGGTTACATGGTCGGCGAAAGCATCGGCCTGACCCCGAGCGACCGCCTGGTGATCCCCGTGCCGCTGTATCACTGCTTCGGCATGGTCATGGGCAACCTCGGCTGCATCACCCACGCCAGCACCATGATTTATCCCAACGACGCGTTCGACCCGTTACTGACCCTGCAAACCGTCGCCGAAGAACAAGCCACCGGCCTCTATGGCGTGCCGACCATGTTCATCGCCATGCTCGATCAGCCGCAGCGCGCCGAGTTCGACCTTTCGAGCCTGCGCACCGGGATCATGGCCGGCGCCACATGCCCGATCGAAGTCATGCGCCGGGTCATCAGCGAGATGCACATGAGCGAAGTGCAAATAGCCTACGGCATGACCGAGACCAGTCCGGTGTCGCTGCAGACCGGACCCAACGATGAACTTGAACTGCGCGTCACCACCGTCGGCCGCACCCAGCCACAACTGGAAAGCAAAATCATCGACGAGGCGGGCAACCTGGTGCCGCGCGGCACCATCGGCGAACTCTGCACCCGCGGTTACAGTGTGATGCTCGGTTACTGGAGCAACCCGCAAGCCACGGCGGAAGCCATCGACGAGGCGGGCTGGATGCACACCGGCGATCTGGCGAGCATGGACGATGAGGGATACGTGAACATCGCCGGGCGCAACAAGGACATGATCATCCGTGGTGGCGAGAACGTTTATCCGCGTGAGCTGGAAGAGTTTTTCTTCACCCACCCGGCGGTGGCGGACGTACAGGTGATCGGCATTCCGTGCTCGCGTTACGGCGAGGAGATTGTCGCCTGGATCAAATTCCATCCCGGCCACAGTGCCTCCGAACAAGAGCTGCAAGCGTGGTGCAAGGAGCGCATCGCGCACTTCAAGACGCCGCGTTACTTCAAGTTTGTGGAGGAGTTTCCGATGACGGTGACGGGCAAGATCCAGAAGTTTCGGATGCGTGAGATCAGTATCGAGGAGCTCCGCGAAAAGCAGGCCTGACAACAATCAAATGTAGGAGTGAGCCTGCTCGCGATAGCGGTGTCTCAGTCAATATTTGCATCGACTGACACACCGCTATCGCGAGCAGGCTCACTCCTACAAGGGGCGGCGGGGGATTCGGGAATCACAGAAAGCACAAAGGGGAGCCGAGGCTCCCCTTTAATTTTGTCGTCGCGTGCTCTTTTTTATTATTGAGGGGCGGTCTGTTGTTGTTTTTGGCAACCGTGGCCCTTTACCGCTGTTTTTGGCGACCCCCATCCGGGGTCAAGAGCAAACGTATTTTTTTGAGCGCTGATCTGCTTTCTCGTTAAACGATCCAACCGATTCGGGAGCTACCTGAAGGTAGTTTTATTGTTCTCTGCCCGGTTGCGGGTCACTCCTGAGAGCACCCTGAAAAGCACACCTTCTCCAAAAAAATCTGTTAGCTGCGTCTCTGCCGTGTTGTTTTTGTTATGTCAGAGTCGGTACGTCTTATTTTTATTGGTTTGCTGCTTTTTATTCTTGTTATGCCATAGAGATAGCAGAAGCCGTGCCAACTTTTTAAATCCCTTGTAAATCAATGAGTTGATATTTTTGAAGGATTTTTCCTTCAGGGCAAACCAGACAATTTGTTTCCGTGTTACTCGTCTACGCCCACGTTTCCGACGCAGCGGTAACACCTTCGCCCTCACTGGGCGTTACGGGCCTTGGCCACACGCGAACCGCTCGGGCGACCGAGCACCGCGCTGATCTGCTGACCCGCCGCAATCAAGGCGTCCAGGTCGATACCGGTCTCGATGCCCAGGCCGTTGAGCAGGTACACCACGTCTTCGGTGGCGACGTTACCGCTCGCGCCTTTGGCGTACGGGCAGCCGCCGAGGCCGGCGATAGAGCTGTCGAACACCGCGATGCCTTCCAGCAGGCTGGCATAGATGTTGGCCATCGCCTGGCCGTAGGTGTCGTGGAAGTGCCCGGCGAGTTTTTCCCGTGGCACTTGCGCCGACACCACTTCGAACAACCGCCGGGTCGCGCCGGCGGTGCCGGTGCCGATGGTGTCGCCGAGGGACACTTCGTAGCAGCCCATCGCATACAACTCGCGGGCGACCATCGCCACTTGTTCCGGTGCGACCTCGCCTTCATAAGGGCAACCGAGCACGCAGGACACGTAACCGCGCACGGTAACGCCGTGCTGTTTCGCGGCCTCCATGATCGGTGCGAAGCGCGCCAGACTTTCGCTGATCGAGCAGTTGATGTTGCGCTGCGAGAACGCCTCGGACGCCGCAGCGAACACCGCGACTTCTTTCACGCCGGCAGCCAGCGCATCTTCAAAACCGCGCAGGTTCGGCGCCAGTGCGCCGTAGGTCACGCCGGGTTTGCGCTGGATCTGCGCAAACACTTCGGCGGATCCGGCCATCTGCGGCACCCATTTCGGCGAGACGAAACTGCCGACTTCGATATAGCCAAGGCCGGCGGCGCTCAGGGCGTCGACCAGTTGCACCTTGTCAGCCACGCTGATCGGTTGGGCTTCGTTCTGCAGGCCATCGCGCGGGCCGACTTCGATCAGGCGTACTTGGGAGGGGAGGGACATGGGATTGACCTGCTCATTTTCGGAATTACATGAGGTCCCTGTGGGAGCGGGCTTGCTCGCGAAGGCGGTGTATCAGATACAAAATTTGTCGCCTGACACTCCGCCTTCGCGAGCAAGCCCGCTCCCACAGGGAATGAGTTGTGGCTGATTACTGCGCTATCTGCTGGCTCTTCAGCGTCTGCTCCAACGCCTGCACGCAGCGTTCTTCAGCGGTATCGAGTTCCAGCTTCATCTGTTCGATGTCGAGCAACTGCTGCTCGAGCTGTTCGCGGCGCTCGCCGATTTTTGCCAGCATGCTGTTGAGCTGTTTGGTGTTACCGCTGGACGGGTCATAGAGCTCGATCAGCTCACGGCATTCGGCCAGGGAGAAACCGATGCGCTTGCCGCGCAGGATCAGCTTCAGGCTGACCTTGTCGCGCGGCGAGTAGATGCGTTCCTGGCCACGGCGCTCAGGGCTGAGCAGGCCTTGTTCTTCATAAAAGCGGATCGCCCGGGTGGTGATGTCCAGCTCGCGGGCGAGGTCGGAAATGCTGTAGGTCTGGCTGCTCATGAAAGCGCTCGGAAAAAGGTCTTGGCGCTAAGCTAATGGCGAGTTGACGTTTACGTCAAGCAGGATGATCTGCGGTGTTCTTGTGGGCCTCATCGCGAGCAGGCTCACTCCTACAATTGAAACGCGGTCGTATGTAGGAGTGAGCCTGCTCGCGATGCCAGCGACTCGGTGCAAAGACTTACACCTTCTCCAGCTTCTTCTCCTGCGCTGCCACCTGCTGGCACAACTCGATGATCTGCTCGCGCATCCAGCGATTGGCCGGGTCCTGGTCGGTGCTTTCATGCCAGTACAGGTGAGTCTCCAGCGGCGGCACGTCGTTGACCGGCAGGTTGAACGCATGCAAGTCGTTACGCCGGGCAAAGCGCTCGGGTACCGTCATCACCATGTCGGTCTGCTGCATGACCTGCGACGCCATCAGATAATGCTGTGAGCGCAGGGCGATCTTGCGCTGAATGCCCATTTTGCCCAGCGCCAGATCCACATAGCCCAGCCCGCTGCGGCGACTGGAGATGTGAATGTGGGTCAGCGACAGGTAGTCGTCGAGGCTGAGCTTTTCCTTGCCCGCCAGCGGATGCCCCTTGCGCATCGCACAGACGTAACGGTCTTCCATCAGCTTGACGTGGCGCACCTGCGGGTCGGTGTTGAGCGGGGCATCGACGGCAAAATCCAGGCGTCCGGCAGCCAGTTCCTTGGTGGTCTCGCGGCGTTTTGACAGGAAACTTTCAATGATCACCGTCGGCGCCAGACGCCGCAAACGCTGGAAAAGCGGCGGCAGGATCACCGCCTCAGTGAGGTCGGTCATGCTGATGCGATAAGTCTTCACCGCCTGCGCCGGGTTGAAAATCCGGCTCTCCTGGACCGACACCCGCAGCAGCGACAGCGCGTTGCGCACGGGACCGATGATGTTCTGCGCCATCGGTGTCGGCACCATGCCCTGCGCGGTGCGCACGAACAGTGGATCGTTGAAGGTCTCGCGCAACCGCGCCAGCGCGTTGGACACCGCCGGCTGGGTAATCCCGACAATCTGCCCGGCGCGAGTCAGGTTGGCTTCGGTGTAGATCGCGTCGAAGACGATGAAAAGGTTGAGGTCGACCTTACTCAGATTCATAACGCGGCTTCTCTTGTTCTGTGGGCTGACGATCAGCGGATCATATATCGGTGATGAATGTTTATACACGCCGAGAATAGGCTAGGTAAATTATCAGCGCTGTTCTAGCATCGATTGCATGATCTGAACAACCTCTGCCCATAGAAGGTAATTGCTCATGGATTTCGCTTATTCGCCCAAGGTGCAAGAACTGCGTGAGCGCGTGACCGCGTTCATGGACACTTACGTTTACCCGGCCGAAGCCGTGTTCGAACGCCAGGTTGCCGAGGGTGATCGCTGGCAGCCGACCGCGATCATGGAAGAGCTCAAGGCCAAGGCCAAGGCCGAAGGTTTGTGGAATCTGTTCCTGCCTGAGTCGGAACTCGGCGCCGGGCTGACCAACCTCGAATACGCACCGCTGGCAGAAATCATGGGCCGCTCGCTGTTGGGGCCGGAGCCGTTCAACTGCTCGGCGCCGGACACCGGCAACATGGAAGTGCTGGTGCGCTACGCCAACGAAGAGCAGAAACAGCGCTGGCTCGAACCGCTGCTGCGCGGCGAGATCCGCTCGGCGTTCGCCATGACCGAGCCGGACGTGGCCTCGTCCGACGCCACCAACATGGCCGCTCGCGCCGTGCGTGATGGCGACGAGTGGGTGATCAACGGCAAGAAATGGTGGACTTCCGGCGCCTGCGATCCGCGCTGCAAGATCCTGATCTTCATGGGCCTGAGCAACCCCGACGCACCGCGCCATGCGCAGCACTCGATGATCCTCGTGCCGGTCGACACCCCCGGGGTGAAAATCGTCCGTCCGCTGCCGGTGTTCGGCTACGACGATGCACCGCACGGCCACGCCGAAGTGCTGTTCGACAACGTGCGCGTGCCGTACGAAAACGTCCTGCTCGGTGAAGGACGCGGCTTCGAAATCGCTCAAGGTCGCCTCGGCCCAGGGCGGATTCACCACTGCATGCGCTCGATCGGCATGGCTGAACGTGCGCTGGAATTGATGTGCAAGCGCTCGGTGAGTCGCACCGCGTTCGGCAAACCGCTGGCGCGTCTGGGCGGTAACGTCGACAAGATCGCTGACTCGCGGATGGAAATCGACATGGCGCGCCTGCTGACCCTGAAAGCGGCGTACATGATGGACACCGTCGGCAACAAAGTGGCGAAGAGCGAGATCGCGCAGATCAAGGTCGTCGCGCCGAACGTGGCGCTGCGGGTGATCGACCGGGCGATCCAGATCCACGGCGGGGCCGGGGTTTCCAACGATTTCCCGCTGGCCTATATGTACGCCATGCAGCGCACCCTGCGCCTGGCCGACGGCCCGGACGAAGTGCACCGCGCGGCAATCGGCAAGTTCGAGATCGGCAAGTATGTGCCGAAGGAAATGCTGCGTAGCGAGCGCTGATCTTAGACCAAGTTATCGTTCATCGCTGGCAAGCCAGCTCCCACAGTTTTTTGAACGTACATGAATTTTGTGTACGACTCGGACACTGTGGGAGCTGGCTTGCCAGCGATGACTTAAGCCGATTCAGTGCATCAACATCAGGTCTAATACACCCAAACCTCAACCCGCCGATTCTTGATCCTGCCTTCATCCGCACTGTTCGCCGCCACCGGCATCAACGCGCCAAACCCGCGCACTTCGCGCATCACCACGCCGTTCTTCACCAATTCACGGCGCACCGCCATCGCCCGCAGCTTTGACAGCAGGTCGGCGCGGGCCGGATCGTCTTTCTCGTCGCCAAACCCCACCAGCGTCACCGCGCGCTCGGTCTTGTCGTGGCGCTGTATATAGTCGAGCACCCGCGCCAGATCCTGCCGCGCCTTGTTGTCGAGGCTGGCGCTGCCTTCCTCGAAACGGAAATTCACCGTCAGACGCTGGGCATGGCGGCTGAGGGATTGATAACCCTCGGGCATCAGCGCATTCGGTGTCACGGTCATCGCGTGCACGGTCTGGCTGATGAAGCCGTTGGCCGCGACAATCTTCTGGCCCTGTGGGCTTTGCGCAAACGCCACCAGTGCCGATGCCCACGGATTCTGGTTGCCCGGCGGCAGATAAAAGAACAGGCGCCGCGACAGCGGATAGTCCTCAGTGGCAATCAGGCTGTTGAGCGGCAACATCGATTGCGATGCGCCGTCGGCAATCGCCACGGCTTTGGCTTGACGCACATACGGCAGACCGATGAAACCGATACCCTGCGGATCACTGCTCACCGCGTCGGACAATTGCTCGCTGGATTCGAAGCGTTTCGCACTGGAACTCAGACTTTTCCCACGCCGACCCAGCACCAGTTCCTTGAACGTGTCGTAAGTGCCGGACTGATCATCCCGCGCATATAAATGAATCGCGCCGCCGCGACCACCGAGGTCTTCCCAGGTTTTCACCTCACCGCTGAAGATCCGCGCCAGTTGCTCGGTGTCCAGTTGCTGCAGTGGGTTGCCGGGGTGAAGGATGATCGCCAGGCCGTCGATGGCAATCACCTGCTCGGCGGCGGCGCTTTTCAGATCGCCGAGCGCTTGCAGGCTGAGCAGTTCGCTGTCCTTGATCGGACGGGAAGAGGCGGCGAGGTCGGCACTGGCGCTTTTCAGCGCGGTGAACCCGGTGCTGGAACCGTGGGCGGCGACTTCAATCACCACCCGTTTGCCTTGGGCAGTCTGGCCGACGATGTGTTGTTCGTTGGCGGCGTCGGGGTTCTCTCGGTGAATTTTCAGCAGGCCCTGGTCCTGCAGAAAGCCTTCAACCAACGCCGGGCCAAGGTCGGCGCCAATGGTGTTGGAACCCTGAATGCGCAATGCCGGGCCGTGTTCGGGGATGGGCAGGGTGGCGGCACTGACCGTCAGCCATGCACTCGACAGAAAAGCGAACAGAACACGCAGGATCATGCCGGCACCGAATCAAGCCAAGGGGATTGCCGGGGAGATTAAGTCAGGCGCATGACCAAAACATGACAGTGATCCAATGTAGGAGTGAGCCTGCTCGCGATGGCGGAGTATCAGCCAATAAACACATCGACTGATCCACCGTCATCGCGAGCAGGCTCACTCCTACAAGGTTCTCTTAAAGCTTGAGATCAGGCCAGTTCAAGCCAGATCGGCGCATGATCCGACGGTTTTTCCATGCCGCGCAGTTCATAGTCCACGCCCGCATCCTTGACCCGCGGCAGCAAGCCGTGGGAGGCGAGGATCACGTCGATGCGCAGGCCACGTTTCGGTTCGTCTTCAAAACCACGGCTGCGATAGTCGAACCAGCTGAACATGTCGGTCACGTCCGGGTTCAAGTGGCGATAGCTGTCGGTCAGGCCCCAGTTTTTCAGGCGGGCCATCCACTCGCGCTCTTCCGGCAGGAAGCTGCATTTGCCGGTTTTCAACCAGCGCTTCATGTTGTCCGGGCCGATGCCGATGTCGCAGTCCTCCGGGGAAATGTTCACATCGCCCATCACCACCAGCGGCTGCTCGTTGTGGAACTGGCTTTCCAGCAGGGTTTGCAGGTCGCTGTAGAAGCGTTGCTTGGCCGGGAATTTGGTCGGGTGGTCGCGGCTTTCGCCCTGCGGGAAGTAGCCGTTCATGATGGTCACCGGCACGCCATTGGCGTCGGCGAAAGTGCCCCAGATAAAGCGGCGCTGTGCGTCTTCTTCATCGCTGGCGAAGCCTTTGTGGATCGCAATCGGTTCTTTGCGCGAAAGCAGGGCGACGCCGTAATGGCCTTTCTGACCGTGGAAATAAACGTGGTAGCCCAGCGCACGCACTTCTTCCAGCGGGAACTGGTCGTCGTGGACCTTGGTTTCCTGCAGGCCGATCACGTCCGGCTGATGCTTTTCGATCAGCGCTGCCAGCTGATGCGGACGGGCGCGCAGTCCGTTGATGTTGAAGGAAACAATCTTCATGGTCGGCAGTCCTGGCAAAAGGGCGATGCTAGCTGACATGTGGGATGGGGGCCAGTGTGGGGTGGGAGAAATCATTTTCATCTGTGGGATGTGGGTTGCCCGAGCTGACGCCATCGCGAGCAGGCTCGCTCCTACAATTGGAATGCGTACCCCCTGTAGGAGTGAGCCTGCTCGCGATGGCGGCCGCCCAGTCGATGAAGATCCCGAGTTGGTCTATACCTGTGGGGAACTGCGCCACCCGCAAAAGGTTCGTACCATCAAGAGCGCAGTCATTTGAGCCGCGCCCCGGGGAGAATCACCGTCATGCCTGAAACCCAGACCGCCATCGCCGACATCCACATGCTCGACCGCGGTTACTCGCGCGAAGCTCGATCGCTGCTGTATCAGGCCTATCGCCACGAGCCGACCTTCGGTTACCTGTTCGAGGCCGAGCGGCCGGGTTACGAGCAGCGCGTGCGGGCCACGGTGCGCGAACTGGTCAAACAGCATTTTCTGCAGGATCAGCCGGCCATCGGCCTGTTGGTCAACGACCGGCTGATCGGCATCGCCCTGATCGCGCCGCCGCAACGGCGTCTGGGGATCACCGAAAGTTGGGCATGGCGCCTGCGCATGGTGCTCAGCACCGGATTCCGCTGCACCCGGCGTTATCTGGAATACCACGATGCGGTGGCCGTCTGCGTGCCCAGCGACTCGGTGCACATGCTGCCGCTGCTGGGGATTCATCCGCAGTTTCAGGGCAAACACTTCGGCGAGCAGTTGCTGACCGCCGTGCACAACTGGTGCGCAGTGGACGAAACCTCGCAAGGCGTGGTGCTCGACACCGGCAACCCGCGTTACCTGGAATTCTATAAACGCCAGGGCTACGAAGAGATCGGCGAAGTGGCCGTCGGCCCGGTGCGCGAGCACGTGTTTTTCCACGCCAATCCGCAGGTGTTACAAACTGCAACGGCTTAGCCATAGAACTTTTCAGGAAATTTCCTGTTCTATCACGCTCCCAAGCCCGTGATAGCATCCGCGCCTATGAAGTTTCCAGGAAGATTTACCAGTGGCGTGCTCATGCTGTTAACCAGCTGCGCGGCGCTGGCGCAAAGTGAATTGGACGTGCGGATCAAACCGTCCAACGATGAACTCAAGGCCAATATAGAAGGTTATATCGGCAGCCTCGGCGATCGTGACGAACAAGCCTTGCTGCGCTTCAGTCGCGGGGCCGAGGAGCAGGCGCGCAAAGCCGCGCAGGCCTTGGGTTATTACCAGCCGCAGATCGACAGTGACGTGAAGGGCGGCGAAAAACCGCGCCTGGTGCTGAACATCGATCCCGGTGAGCCGATTCGTCTGCGCAACGTCACCATCCGCGTCGACGGGCCTGCCGCCTCCCTCAAATCCTTTCGTGTGCCGAGCAGTGACACGCTCAAGTCCGGCGCGGTGCTCAACCATGGGCGTTATGAAGACGCCAAACGCCTGATCCAGAACCAGGCCTCGCGCTTCGGCTTTTTCAGTGGCCATTTCACCAGCCAGAAACTTTTGGTCGACCCGCGTGCCGGGGTGGCCGACGTTGAATTGATCTACGAAAGCGGCCCGCGTTATGCGCTGGGCAAAGTCAGTTTCGAGGGCGATACGCCGTTCGACGAAGACCTGCTGCAACGCATGGTGCCGTTCAAGGCTGGCGATCCGTATGACTCCGAGCTGATCGCCGAACTCAACCGCGACCTGCAATCGAGTGGCTATTTCGAAGGCGTGCGCGTCGATGCGGCGCCGACGGCGGCGAAAAACGATGTGATCCCGGTCGACGTCAAACTCGACACCCGCAAGCCACGCACCATGGGCCTGGGCCTCGGTTATTCGACCGATGTCGGCCCACGGATCAAGGCCAACTGGACACGCCACTGGGTCAACCCGCAGGGCGACAGTTACGGCTGGGAAGCCGAATTGTCGGCGCCACGGCAGAACGTCGGGTTGTTCTATGACATCCCGCTCGACCCACCGCTGACCGACAAACTGCGTTGGGCCGGTGGTTATCAATTTGAAAACATCGACGGCTCCGACACCCTGAGCAAGCTGCTGACCTTCGGCCCGGAATGGCACAGTAAGTTGCCCAGCGGCTGGCAGCGAGTGATCTCGCTGAAATGGCAGCGCGAAGAATATGAACTCGGCGACGACTCCGGCCTGAGTACCTTGTTGATGCCCGGCATCAGTTACTCGTACCTGAAAAGCGACAACCGCATCGATCCGCACAACGGCTATCGCCTGACCTTTGAAAGCAAGGTGGCGAAGGAAGGCCTCGGTTCGGACAACAACCTTTTATATGGCACGGCGTTGATCAAAGGCCTGACCACGGTGTTCGACAACCACCGCTTCCTCGGTCGGGTGCAGGTCGGCGGCAGCGCCACCAACGGTTACAACTCGGTACCGCCGTCGCTGCGTTTCTTCGCCGGCGGCGATCAAAGCGTGCGCGGTTACGACTACCAGAGCCTGTCCCCGGAAAACTCCAAGGGCGACCGCATCGGCGGCCGCTACATGGTGGCCGGCAGCGTCGAGTATCAGTACTCGATTGCCGAGAAATGGCGGATCGCGACCTTCGTCGACCAGGGCAACTCCTTCAACAAACTCGAACTGCCGAACCTCAAGACCGGGGTCGGTATCGGTGTGCGCTGGGTCTCGCCGGTGGGGCCGATCCGCCTCGACCTGGCCCACGCGCTGGACGACGACGGCGGCATCCGGCTGCACTTTTCCATGGGGCCTGAGCTGTGAAGCGTGGTTTGAAAATATCGGCACTGGCGCTGTTGGCGCTGGTGCTGTTGGTTGTAATGAGCATCAGCGCGGTACTCGGGACGCAGGCCGGCAGCCGTTGGGCGCTGAGCCTGGTGCCGGGTTTGAGCGTGGAGAATTTCCAGGGCCGTCTCGGTGGCCAATGGAGCGCCGATCATCTGCTGTGGCAGCAGGACAGCAGTCGCGTCGAGCTGAACAAGGCAATCTTCGCCTGGTCACCGCTGTGCCTGACCCGCATGACTTTGTGCATCGAACAGCTCAAGGCCGATCAGGTGATCCTGCAATTCCCGCCGAGTGAGGAAACCACCGACAGTGGCCCGATCAAACTGCCGGATCTGCAACTGCCGGTGGCCATCGAACTGGGCGACGTGCAGGTCGGCAGCCTGCTGTTCAACGGCAGCGAGCAGCTCAAGGGCCTGCAGCTGGCGGCGCACTGGACCGCCCAGGGCCTGCAGATCGACAGCGTGAAACTGCAGCGCGACGACCTCAGCCTGAATCTCTCCGGCCTGCTGCAACCGACCGGCAATTGGCCGCTGAACATCGCCGGTGACCTGAGCCTGCCGTCCCCAGGCACAGGCCCCTGGACGCTGGCGTTGAAAGTCGACGGCGATCTGCTGAAAACCCTCAACCTGCATGCCGACAGCCGTGGCTACCTCGACGGCCAGTTGAGCGGCGAACTGCAACCGCTGGCGGAAAATCTGCCGGCCAAGGTGCGTATCACCTCCGAGGCATTCAAACCGAGCGCCGATCTGCCGGACACTCTGCAACTCAATCAACTGGTTTTGACCGGCGAAGGTGACTTGAAAAACGGTTACCAGTTAAACGGCAATGCCACGCTGCCCGCCGATAAAGGCCCGGTGGCGCTGCTGCTCAAAGGCAAGGTCGATGCCAGCGGCGCGCAGATCGCCGGCCTCGACCTGACGGCCAACGATAAGCAAAGCCTCAAGCTCACCGGCAGCATTGACTGGAGCAAGGGCCTCACGGCTCAGGCCAACATCAACTGGCAGGATTTCCCGTGGCATCGGCTGTATAACGAAATCGACGAGCCGCAAGTCGCCTTGCGCACCTTCACCGGCGAAGTCTCCTACACCGACGGTCAGTACCTCGGTAACTTTGCCGCCGACCTCGATGGCCCGGCGGGGGCGTTCAGCCTGAGCAGTCCGTTCAGCGGCAGCCTGAAACAGATCGCCTTGCCGCAGCTGAAGATGGAAGCGGGGCAGGGCAAGGCTGAAGGGCATGTCAATGTGCAGTTCGCCGATGGCATCGCCTGGGACACCGCGCTGGATCTCTCTGCGCTGAACCCGGCGTACTGGGTTGCGGAGTTGCCGGGCACCCTGGCCGGGCCGCTGCGCAGCAAAGGCGAAATGAAGAACGATCGCCTGAGCCTCGGCGCCGACCTCGACCTCAAAGGCAAATTGCGCGGGCAACCGGCAATCCTCCAGGCCAAGGCCGACGGTGCCGGTGAGCAATGGAACCTCAACGCCCTGCAAATCCGCCTCGGCGATAACAGCATCAGCGGCAAGGGCAGCCTGCAACAGAAGCTCACCGGGCAGATCGACATCAAACTGACGCGTCTGGCCCAGCTCTGGCCGCAGTTGCGCGGGCAGGTCACGGGTCAGGTCAACGTTGCCGGTACGCTGAAAGCACCGCAAGGCAAACTCGGCCTGCAAGGTTCGCAACTGGCGTTCCAGGACAATCGCCTGCAAAGCCTCAACCTCGATGCCACGCTCGACAGTGCGCAACGGGCGAAGATCGACCTCAAGGGCAGCGGGATTCAGGCCGGCGACACCAACCTCGGCGTGTTGACCGCCAGCGCGCAAGGCGACATCAAGAGCCAGAAACTCAACCTCGACCTGCTCGGGCCGAAGTTGAAACTGGCCCTCGGCCTTGATGGCAATCTGGACAAGGGTAACTGGCGCGGTCGTTTGGCCAGCGGCGATATTCAGGCCGGCGGCCAGGACTGGAAACTGCAGAGCCCGGCCCAACTCGAACGCCTCGCCGACGGCAAGATCAACTTCGGCGCGCATTGCTGGATGTCCGGCAATGCCAGTCTGTGCGGTGAAGACCAGCGCCTGCTGCCGGAGCCGAAACTGCGTTACCACCTCAAGCAGTTCCCGATTGAAAGCCTCGCACAATGGCTACCGAAAGACTTCGCCTGGCAGGGCAAGCTCAACGCCGACCTGCAACTGGATCTGCCGGCCAGCGGCCCCAACGGCGTGGTCAGCGTCGACGCCAGCGGCGGCACCTTGCGCATGAAGGAAAAGGATCAGTGGCTGGACTTCCCGTACCAGACCCTGAAGCTCACCAGCAAACTCACGCCGAAGCGCGTCGATACCGAACTCAACTTCGTCGGCGGCAAACTCGGCGAGTTGATGGTGCAGGCGCAGCTCAATCCGTTGCCGAAAAACAAACCGCTGAGTGGTTCTTTCCGTCTCAGCGGGCTGGACCTTTCGGTGGCGCGGCCGTTTGTGCCGATGGTCGAGAAACTGACCGGGCGCCTGAATGGCAGCGGCACGATTTCCGGCGGGCTGCTGGCGCCGCTGGTCAACGGCACCGTGCAACTCAGCGACGGCGAAGTGTCTGGCGCCGAGTTGCCGATGGAGTTGCAGAATCTGCGACTCACCGCCGTGATTGCCGGCGAATCGGTGCGCCTCGACGGTGGCTGGAAAAGCGGCAAGAGCGGGCAGGGCAGTCTGAACGGTAACGTCGCCTGGGGCCAGGCGCTGGTGGTCGATCTGGCGCTCAAGGGCACGCAATTGCCGGTCGCCGTCGAGCCTTACGCCAAACTGGAAGTGGCGCCGGACCTGAAGATTTCCATGGCCGGCGATGAGCTGAAGATTGCCGGCAAGGTACAGGTGCCGCGAGGCGAAATTACCGTGCGTGAACTGCCGCCGTCGACGGTGAAAGTGTCCGACGACACGATCATCGTCGGCGCGCAGACCGAAGAGGGCAAACCACCGCTGGCGATGAAAATGGACATCGACGTGGTGGTCGGCGAAGACAAACTGAGCTTCGCCGGGTTCGGCCTGACCGCCAACCTGCAAGGTCACGTGCACATCGGCGACAACATGGACACCCGTGGCGAGCTGTGGCTCAACGACGGCCGTTACCGCGCCTATGGCCAGCGCCTGAACGTGCGTCGTGCGCGGCTGCTGTTTGCCGGCCCGATCGATCAGCCGTATCTGGACATCGAAGCGATCCGCCAGACCGACGACGTGATCGCCGGTATCCGCCTGAGCGGCAGCGCCGAGCAACCGACCACGCAAATCTTCTCTGAACCGGCGATGAGTCAGGAGCAGGCGTTGTCCTACCTGGTACTGGGACGTCCGCTGAGCACCAACGGCGAAGACAACAACATGCTCGCGCAAGCAGCATTGGGTCTGGGCTTGATGGGCAGTTCCGGGGTCACCAGCGGCCTGGCCAAAGACCTGGGGATTCAGGACTTCCAGCTCGACACCCAGGGCAGCGGCAACACCACCAGCGTGGTCGCCAGCGGCAACATCTCCGAGAAACTCAGCCTGCGTTATGGCGTCGGCGTGTTCGAGCCAGCCAACACCATCGCGCTGCGTTACAAGCTGAGCAAGAAGGTATATGTCGAAGCCGCCAGCGGTGTCGCCAGTTCGCTGGATATCTTCTACAAGCGCGATTTCTGAGAACGTCGCCAATAGCCGGGTCGTGACGCTGCGATCCGGTTTTTCCAGGATGTATTAGACTCACCGAACCCTCAAAACCTTGCCGGTTGCGCCTATGGTCCGCTTGAGTATGGTCTTGCTCGGTAATGACTTTGTCCGCAAGCGTTGGTCAGCACTGGCGCTGACCGGCATTGTCTGGGGCGCGGCCGGGGTGGCGATCTTCATCGATGCGCTGGATGGCGTTTTGTATTTCCCGCTGCATCTCTTCGGCTATCTGTTGTTGCTCGAAGCGCTGATCCTGCTGCTGGTGCCTGCACCGCAGACCGGGACCGCTGCGGCCCTGCGTAAAGCGCGAGGTCTGGCGTTTCTCTTGCTGGGGCTGCTGATCGTTGACCGGCAACATGCTGCCGGGCTGATTCTGGCGGTGCTGTTTGGCGGGGCTTTCATCGTTGATGGGGTCTTCAGGTTGGCGGCTGCGGTGGTGGTGCGCTTTGTCGGCTGGCAAGTGTCGCTGCTGGCGGGGTTGTTCGAACTTGGCTTTGGCGTGTTTATCCTTGAGCCGTATCCGACGCTGTACAAGGGCACGGTGCCGTTCTGCATCGGCATGAGCCTGTTTCTCTCGGGCTGCGCGTTGTTGCGCCAAGCCGTGCGCTTCAGGCACCTGCCGCCGCTGACAAACCCTGTTGCGCTCAGTGCGCCGGCCCGCAGCGCCGCATTGGTCATTCATGTCTGGACCCCCAGCGGCACTGTCGATGACACTCTGGTGCGCAACCGTCTGCTCAATCGCTATATCGCCGCGGTCGACATCAACGGCGTGATCTCGGCCGGCCACGCGGCGCTGGAATGTGGCCCGGAGATTTACATCAGCCATTACCCGCTGGACGACATCGATCATTCGACGGGGGATTTCGTGCGCTTGCTGCGGGCGACGCCGAACAACGATGTCGCCGGGCGGTTTCTGCCGGACTATGCCGGCGAGGTGGCCGACTGGTGCCCGTCTTCGGTTCAGGTCAGTTTTGCTCACTACGACGCCCGGCGGTTGCAGGCGTTCTGGGCTGAGTATCGACAGAACAGCATATACAACCTCACCAGCCGCAACTGCTCGAGTGCCGTCGCCCACAGCCTCGAAGCAGCCCTTGAAGGGGCGATGAATCGCGGGCATTCGAGCATGCTCGATTTCGCCCGAGTGATCCTCAGCCCCGAGTTCTGGGTGGCGGCGCAGGTGCGTAAACGCGCCGAAGTGATGGCCTGGACGCCCGGTCTGGTGCTCGATTACGCCCGGGCGCTGCATGCCGCCATCGAGCCGGCACCGCCGGGCTGGCACAGCATGTATGCGGTGATCAAACGCGCCTGCGGTTATGCGCTGGCGGCCTTGCGCGGGCGCGAAGTGCATCCACTCCAGCCGCCGGCGGCTGCCCGTCCTTCCGATGAAGTCTGATCGGCTTTAAACCGAGTTGCTGCCATCGCGAGCAGGCTCACTCCTACATCGGATTGCTGATCGACGCGAAGTCTGTGTTCGCAGGAGATCCCTTGTAGGAGTGAGCCTGCTCGCGATGGCGTTCTTCCATGCAGCGCAAAAACCCAGTCCACTGGTCAACTAATTACAAAGCAACCTAACTATTACGTTGACATTCGCTGCCTAGGCAGTAACATCTCGACATACATTCACTGCCTAGGCAGTTATTAGGTGAGCACATGAAGCATTTCACCCCGGACGAATTCAAACATTGCCATCTCGGCCTGTTGCTCGGCCGTGCCGCGCTGCTCAAAGACCGGATCATCGATACCCACATGGAACCCCACGGCATCACCGCCGCGCAGTTCAAGGTGTTGATCATCATGGCCCAGTTCGGCGTCGACACCCCGGCCGAGCTGTGCCGGCATTTGTCGCTGGACAGCGGTTCGATGACACGCATGCTCGATCGTCTGGAGCAGAAAGGTTTCCTGGCTCGCCAACGCAGCGAAGGCGATCGCCGTCAGGTGCAACTCAAACTCACCGAGCAGGGCCAGCAACTGGCCGATCGCCTGCCGCACATCGGCGCCGATGCAATGAATGAACTGGCCGGCGCCATCTCTCGTGAAGAGCTGAAAACCCTGGAATACATCCTCAAGAAAATCCTGCTGGCAGCCGGTGACCCGATCACTATCCAGCGGTTAGGTGAACACAATGAGCGGTAAAACCTTGCGCAGCAGCCTGACCCTGGTGCTGTCGGCGATGATCCTCGCCGGCTGCGCCAACTACAGCGGCCTCGACACTCAGGGCAAAAGCCTGGATGCGAAAAGCCTCAACGCCAGCCAGTCCCTCAACGGCGTGACTCTGTCGCCGGCGGCATGGCCGAAGAGCGACTGGTGGTCCAGCCTCGGCGATCCGCAACTCGACGGGCTGATCCGCGAAGCGCTGCACGACAGCCCGGACATGCAGATCGCCGAAGCGCGCGCGCATCAGGCCAGCGCCGCCGCGTATGCCGCCGATGCCGAACGCTATCCGACCCTCGACGCCAGCGCCGGCATCAGCCGTTCGCGCCTGGCCAAGGATCAGGACCCGCGCGGGCAGGGCGATGCCTATGCGACCGTGCGTAACGTCAGCGCAGGCTTCAATTACAACTTCGATTTGTGGGGCGGTCAGCGCGATGCGTGGGAAGCTGCACTCGGTCAGGCTCGCGCTGCCGAAGTCGACCGTCAGGCCGCGCAATTGACCCTCGCCGCCGACGTGGCCCGCGCCTACAGCGATCTGGGTCAGGCGCATATCGTTTACGACCTGGCCAACGACGATCTGAAACGCACCAAACAGATGCTCGATCTGAGCCAGCGCCGCTTGAGTGCCGGGATCGACAGCCAGTACCAGTTCCAGCAAACCCAAAGCCTTGAGGCCAGTTCCGAAGCCAGCCTGATCGACGCTGAAAAACGTCTGAACAGCGCGAAAATCGCCCTGGCCGTGCTGCTCGGCAAAGGCCCGGATCGCGGCAACGAAATCGCCCGGCCGAAAGTCCTGCAAGCCAGTGCCGTGGCGGTGCCGTCGGTGTTGCCGGCGGAACTGCTCGGTCGGCGTCCGGATCTGGTCGCTGCGCGCTGGCGCGTAGAGGCGGCGAGCAAAGACATCGACTCGGCGAAAACCCGCTTCTATCCCAACTTGAACCTCACGGCTTCGGCCGGTGCCGAATCCTTGTTGGGTGACGCGATGTTCGGGTCGGCCAGTCGCTTCTTCAGCATCGCCCCGACCCTTTCGGTGCCGATCTTCGACGGCGGGCGCCTGCGCGCCAACCTCGATGCGCGCGACGCCGATTACGATCTGGCGGTGGCGCAGTACAACAAAAGCCTGGTGAAAGCCCTCGGTGATGTCAGCGACACGATCAACCAGTTGCGTGACATCGGCCGGCAGATCGGCGCGCAGCAACACGCCACCGAGATTGCTCAGGATTCTTACAACACCGTCGTCCAGCGTTACGGTTCCGGCATCGGCAACTACCTGGACGTGCTCAGCATCGAGCAGCAACTGCTGCAGGCCCAGCGTCAGCTGGCCAACCTCAATGCCGAGCAGATCGACCTGTCGATTCAACTGATGCAAGCGCTGGGCGGCGGCTTTCAGGGTGAAACCCTGACCGCAGCCAACGCCACCCCAGCCACGTCGCACAACTAATTCAGGTATTTGTCATGGCCACTGCCGAAAACACCCAAACTCAAGCCAACACCCCCGACACCGGCAATCCGCGCAAGCGCAAATTCATGCTGCTGGTGCTGGCCGTCGTGGTCCTGCTCGCCGGGGCCGGCGTGTGGGCGTATCACGAATTCATCGGGCGCTTCAACGAAAGCACCGACGACGCCTACGTCAACGGCAACGTCGTCGAGATTACGCCGCTGGTCACCGGCACCGTGGTCAGCATCGGCGCCGACGACGGCGATCTGGTTCACGAAGGTCAGGTGCTGGTCAACTTCGACCCCAACGACGCCGAAGTCGGCCTGCAAAGTGCTCAGGCAAAACTGGCGCGTACCGTGCGTCAGGTGCGCGGCCTGTACAGCAACGTCGATGGCATGAAAGCCCAGGTCAACGCGCAACAGGCTGAAGTGCAGAAGGCTCAGGACAACTACAACCGCCGGAAGAACCTCGCCGCTGGCGGGGCGATTTCCCAGGAAGAACTGTCCCACGCCCGCGACGACCTGACCTCGGCGCAAAACGCCCTGGCCAACGCCAGGCAGCAACTGAAAACCACCAGCGCGCTGGTCGATGACACCGTGGTTTCGTCGCACCCGGACGTGATGTCCGCCGCTGCCGATCTGCGTCAGGCGTACCTGACCAACGCCCGCAGCACGCTGATCGCGCCAGTCAATGGTTACGTCGCCAAACGCACCGTGCAACTCGGTCAGCGTGTGCAGCCGGGCACCGCGCTGATGGCGGTGATTCCGCTGGATCAACTGTGGATCGACGCCAACTTCAAGGAAACCCAATTGCGTGACATGCGCATCGGCCAACCGGTGGACATCGAGTCCGACATCTACGGCAGCAGCGTGAAGTACAGCGGCACCGTCGACAGCCTCGGCGCCGGTACCGGCAGCGCGTTCGCCCTGTTGCCGGCGCAGAACGCCACCGGTAACTGGATCAAGATCGTGCAGCGTGTGCCGGTGCGGATTCACATCAACGCCGAAGAACTGGCCCAGCACCCGCTGCGGGTCGGGCTGTCGACCAACGTTGAAGTGAACCTGCACGACCAGAGCGGCCCGGTGCTGGCCCAGCAACCGCCGCAGAAGGCCTCGTTCAGCACCAACGTCTATGACCGCCAACTGGCCGAAGCCGACGCGATGATTGCGCAACTGATCCACGACAACAGCGCTGCGGTGAGCAAGACCGCGCAACGCTGACCTGCACTGACCTTGTAGGAGTGAGCCTGCTCGCGATAGCGGTGTATCAGTCGAGAAAATTGGGTCTGACACACCGCTATCGCGAGCAGGCTCACTCCTACAGGGCTGCGGCGACCATCAGGTTTCATAGGATTCACAATGAGCAATAACGCCTCTTTCACGCCGCCCAGCCTGTTGCTCAGCACCATCGGCCTGTCGCTGGCGACGTTCATGCAAGTGCTCGACACCACCATCGCCAACGTGGCGCTGCCGACGATTTCCGGCAACCTTGGGGTGAGTTCGGAGCAGGGCACCTGGGTGATCACCTCGTTCGCCGTGAGCAACGCGATTGCGCTGCCGCTGACCGGTTGGCTCAGCCGCCGTTTCGGTGAGGTGAAGCTGTTTCTCTGGGCCACCATTCTGTTCGTGCTGGCCTCGTTCCTCTGCGGTATCTCCACCTCGATGCCGGAACTGATCGGTTTCCGCGTGCTGCAAGGCCTGGTGGCCGGGCCGCTGTACCCGATGACGCAAACCCTGTTGATTGCGGTCTATCCCCCCGCGAGGCGCGGCATGGCCCTGGCGTTGCTGGCGATGGTCACGGTGGTCGCGCCGATTGCCGGGCCCATTCTCGGGGGCTGGATCACTGACAGCTACAGCTGGCCGTGGATCTTCTTCATCAACGTACCGATCGGCATCTTTGCGGTGATGGTGGTGCGCTCGCAACTGGCCAAGCGCCCGGTGGAAACCAGTCGCCAACCGATGGACTACGTCGGGCTGATCACGTTGATCATCGGCGTCGGCGCGTTGCAGGTGATCCTCGACAAGGGCAATGACCTGGACTGGTTCGAATCGAACTTCATCATCATCGGCGCGGCGATTTCGGTGATCGCCCTGGCAGTGTTCGTCATCTGGGAAATGACCGATCAGCATCCGGTGGTGAATCTGCGCCTGTTCGCGCATCGCAACTTCCGTATCGGCACGCTGGTGCTGGTGTTGGGTTACGCCGGGTTCTTCGGTATCAACCTGATCCTGCCGCAGTGGCTGCAAACCCAGATGGGCTACACCGCGACCTGGGCCGGTCTGGCGGTGGCGCCGATCGGCATTCTGCCGGTGCTGTTGTCGCCATTTGTCGGCAAGTACGCGAACAAGTTCGACCTGCGCCTGCTGGCCGGTCTGGCGTTCCTCGCGATTGGTCTGAGCTGCTTCATGCGCGCCGAGTTCACCAACGAGGTGGACTTCCAGCACATCGCTCTGGTGCAGCTGTTCATGGGTATTGGCGTGGCGCTGTTCTTCATGCCGACCCTGAGCATCCTGATGTCCGACCTGCCACCGAGCCAGATCGCCGACGGCGCAGGCCTTGCGACCTTCCTGCGCACTTTGGGCGGCAGCTTTGCCGCATCGTTGACCACGTGGATCTGGATCCGCCGTGCCGATCAGCATCATGCGTACATGAGCGAAAGCATCAGTACCTTCGAACCGGCGACCCGCGAGACCTTGAACCATTTAGGCGGCGCGAGCCAATCGGCTTATGCGCAGATGGATCAGATCCTCACCAGTCAGGCGTACATGCTCTCCACCGTGGATTACTTCACGTTGCTGGGCTGGGGGTTCATGGGGCTGATTCTGATTGTGTGGCTGGCGAAACCGCCGTTTGCGGCGAAGGCCGGACCGGCCGCCAGCGGTCACTAAGCAAAACGCGGTCAAAAATGTGGGAGCGGGCTTGCTCGCGAAAGCGGTGTATCAGACAAATCAATGCTGAATGACACTCCGTATTCGCGAGCAAGCCCGCTCCCACATTGGGTTTTGTGTTGTGTCAGCTGGCAGGTGCTGCCAGTTGTGGCGGCGGGGCAAAGTCGAACGGTGCCAGGGCATACCCGTTCTCATCGACCTGCAACGCCCAACCCTGACGATCCCAGTCCCCCAGCACAATCCGCTTCGCCGCCTGCTCGCCGAGCTGCAGCTTATGGATCGCCGGGCGATGGGTGTGGCCGTGGATCAGGGTTTTCACCCCGTATTCCTGCATGATCCGCGGAATTTCCTCCGGCGTCACATCCACGATGTCATTGGCCTTCATCCGCGTCTGCGCGCGACTTTCGCTGCGCAGCTTGCGCGCCAGTTTGTGGCGGGTGCTCAGCGGCAGGTGGCGCAGGATGAACAAGGTGATCGGGTTGCGCAGGTAGCGCCGCAGCTTCATATAGCCGACATCGCGGGTGCACAGGCTGTCGCCGTGCATCAGCAGCACCGGCTCGCCATAGAACTGCACGACACTCGGGTCCTTCAACAGGGTGCAGCCAGCTTCTTTGCAGAAGGCCTTGCCGAGCAGGAAGTCGCGATTGCCGTGCATCAGAAAGATCGCCGTGCCGCTGTCGCTCAACTGGCGCAGGGCCTGGCAGATGGAACGCTGGAAGGGCGTCATGGCGTCGTCGCCAATCCACGCCTCGAAGAAGTCGCCGAGAATGTACAACGCACTCGCCGAGCGGGCGCGTCCGGCGAGCAAATCCAGAAACGCCCGGGTAATGTCCGGGCGCTCCTCTTCCAGATGCAAGTCTGAAATCAGCAATATCACGCTTCGATGATCTCGGCTTTCTCGATGATCACGTCGTCTTTCGGCACGTCCTGGTGACCGGCCTTGGAAGTGGTGGCCACGCCTTCGATCTTGTCGACCACGTCGGTACCGGCAACCACTTTACCGAACACGGCATAACCCCAGCCCTGAGCGGTCTTGGCGGTGTGGTTGAGGAAGCTGTTGTTGGTGGCGTTGATGAAGAACTGCGCCGAGGCCGAATGCGGGTCCATGGTGCGGGCCATGGCAACGGTGTACTTCTCGTTCTTCAGACCGTTGTCAGCTTCGTTCTGAATGCTTGGGCTCTTGTCTTTCTTTTCCTGCATGCCAGGCTCGAAACCGCCGCCCTGGATCATGAAGCCCTTGATCACGCGGTGGAACACTACGTTCTCGTAGTGACCTTTCTTGACGTATTCGATGAAGTTGGCAGCGGTGATTGGCGCTTTTTCCGCGTCCAGTTCGATGACGATGTCGCCGTAGTTGGTGGTCAGTTTGACTTGAGTCATGATCGCTACTCTTTATAAGGAATTCGTGGTTCTGGGACATTCAGCCCCACAACCGGTTCAGCCTGCTTCGGCCAAGGAGCGCAGTTTAGCGTGACAGGCGCGAATTTCGAGGCTGTTTTTCGAAAACCCGGCGATTAAATGCGCTCCTTTATAGGCCGCGCTCTGTCAGCCCCTTGACAGCATCGGCTATGATAGCGGCTTTGTTTTGTCTGGCCCCCTTTGCGGCCGCGCACATGTAAGTCAAGGATCCTATGAGCAAGCCCACTGTCGACCCTACCTCGAATGCCAAGTCCGGCCCTGCCGTGCCGGTCAATTTCCTGCGGCCGATCATCCAGGCAGACCTGGACTCGGGCAAGCACACCCAGATCGTCACCCGTTTTCCGCCTGAGCCCAACGGCTACCTGCACATCGGCCACGCCAAGTCGATCTGCGTGAACTTCGGCCTGGCCCAGGAGTTCGGCGGCGTCACGCACCTGCGTTTCGACGACACCAACCCGGCCAAGGAAGACCAGGAATACATCGACGCGATCGAAAGCGACGTCAAATGGCTGGGCTTCGAGTGGTCCGGCGAAGTGCGCTACGCCTCGCAGTATTTCGACCAGTTGCACGACTGGGCGGTGGAGCTGATCAAGGCCGGCAAGGCCTACGTTGACGACCTGACCCCTGAGCAGGCCAAGGAATACCGTGGCAGCCTGACCGAGCCGGGCAAGAACAGCCCGTTCCGCGACCGTTCGGTAGAAGAGAACCTCGACTGGTTCGCGCGCATGCGTGCCGGTGAGTTCCCGGACGGTGCCCGCGTGCTGCGCGCGAAGATCGACATGGCCTCGCCGAACATGAACCTGCGCGATCCGATCATGTACCGCATCCGCCACGCCCATCACCATCAGACCGGTGACAAGTGGTGCATCTACCCGAACTATGACTTCACCCACGGTCAGTCGGACGCCATCGAAGGCATCACCCACTCGATCTGCACCCTGGAATTCGAAAGCCATCGTCCGCTGTACGAGTGGTTCCTGGAAAACCTGCCGGTGCCGGCCAACCCGCGTCAGTACGAGTTCAGCCGCCTGAACCTGAACTACACCATCACCAGCAAGCGCAAGCTCAAGCAACTGGTCGATGAAAAGCACGTCAATGGCTGGGACGACCCGCGCATGTCGACGCTGTCCGGCTTCCGTCGCCGTGGCTACACGCCGGCGTCGATCCGCAACTTCTGCGACATGATCGGCACCAACCGTTCCGATGGCGTGGTCGATTTCGGCATGCTCGAGTTCAGCATCCGTCAGGATCTGGACGCAAACGCGCCGCGCGCCATGTGTGTGCTGCGTCCGTTGAAAGTGGTGATCACCAACTACCCGGAAGGTCAGGTCGAAAACCTCGAACTGCCGCGTCATCCGCAGAAAGAAGAACTCGGCGTGCGCCAGCTGCCGTTCGCCCGTGAAATCTACATCGACCGCGATGACTTCATGGAAGAACCGCCAAAGGGCTACAAGCGCCTGGAGCCGAACGGCGAAGTGCGTCTGCGTGGCAGCTACGTGATCCGTGCCGACGAAGCGATCAAGGACGCCGACGGCAACATCGTCGAGCTGCGTTGCTCGTACGACCCGGACACCCTCGGCAAGAACCCTGAAGGCCGCAAGGTCAAAGGCGTGATCCACTGGGTGCCGGCGGCTGCCAGCATCGAGTGCGAAGTGCGTCTGTACGATCGCCTGTTCCGTTCTCCGAACCCGGAGAAGGCCGAAGACAGCGCGAGTTTCCTCGACAACATCAACCCTGACTCACTGCAAGTGCTGACCGGTTGTCGTGCTGAGCCATCGCTTGGCAACGCACAGCCGGAAGACCGTTTCCAGTTCGAGCGCGAAGGCTACTTCGTCGCCGACATCAAGGACTCGAAACCAGGTCAGCCGGTATTCAACCGTACCGTGACCCTGCGTGATTCGTGGGGCCAGTGATTTAGCGTCAAGGAAATATAAAGTGCTGACGATCTACAACACGCTCACCAAGAGCAAAGAAGTCTTCAAGCCGCTGGATGGCAACAAGGTGCGCATGTACGTGTGCGGCATGACCGTGTACGACTACTGCCACCTCGGCCACGGCCGCAGCATGGTCGCGTTCGACCTGGTGACCCGCTGGTTGCGGTTCAGCGGTTACGACCTGACCTACGTGCGCAACATCACCGACATCGACGACAAGATCATCAATCGTGCCCGCGAGAACGGTGAGTCGTTCGACGCGCTGACCGAGCGCATGATCGCCGCGATGCACGAAGACGAAGCGCGCCTGAACATCAAGAAGCCGGACATGGAGCCGCGCGCCACGGATCACATTCCGGGCATGCACGCGATGATCCAGACCCTGATCGACAAGGGCTTCGCCTACGCCCCGGGCAATGGCGACGTGTACTACCGCGTCGCCAAGTTCATGGGCTACGGCAAGCTGTCGCGCAAGAAGATCGAAGACCTGCGCATCGGCGCGCGCATCGAAGTCGACGAGTCGAAAGAAGACCCGCTGGACTTCGTGCTGTGGAAAGCCGCCAAGCCGGGCGAGCCGAGCTGGGAATCGCCGTGGGGCGCCGGGCGTCCGGGCTGGCACATCGAGTGCTCGGTGATGTCCACCTGCTGCCTCGGTGAGACCTTCGACATTCATGGCGGCGGCAGCGACCTCGAGTTCCCGCACCATGAAAACGAAATCGCCCAAAGCGAAGCGGCCACCGGCAAGACCTACGCCAACGCGTGGATGCATTGCGGCATGATCCGTATCAATGGCGAGAAGATGTCCAAGTCCTTGAACAACTTCTTCACCATTCGCGACGTGCTCGACAAGTACCACCCGGAAGTCGTGCGTTACCTGCTGGTGTCGAGCCACTACCGCAGCGCGATCAACTACTCGGAAGACAACCTCAAGGACGCCAAGGGCGCACTCGAGCGTTTCTACCACGCGTTGAAAGGCCTGCCGAGCGTTGCTCCGGCTGGCGGCGAAGCCTTTGTCGAGCGTTTCACCACGGTGATGAACGACGACTTCGGCACGCCGGAAGCCTGCGCGGTGCTGTTCGAGATGGTGCGTGAGATCAACCGTCTGCGCGAGAGCGATCTCGACGCGGCGGCCGGTCTGGCGGCACGTCTGAAAGAACTGGCAAGCGTGCTGGGCGTGTTGCAGCTGGAAGCCGATGACTTCCTGCAAGCGGGCGCCGAAGGGCGTGTCGATGCCGCTGAAGTCGATGCGCTGATTGCTGCACGTCTGGCGGCACGCGCCGGCAAAGACTGGGCCGAATCCGACCGCATCCGCGACCAGCTCACCGCCATGGGCGTGGTGCTGGAAGACGGCAAGGGCGGTACGACCTGGCGTTTGGCTGACTGAATGCCTGATCCGCTTTAAAAACAAAACCCGCCGTGTGCGGGTTTTTGTTTTTGGGGGACGCTGTGGTTTTTGTGGTGACGGGACTGGCGCCTTCGCGAGCAAGCCCGCTCCCACACGGGTCATCGGTTACGCCACCAATCCTGAGTCGGTCGCAAACCCCTGTGGGAGCGGGCTTGCTCGCGAAGAGGCCCACAAGGCCGACGCATCATTCAGCCTGACGCAAGCGCTTGTACAGGGTATTACGGCTCACCCCAAGCCTGCGTGCCAGATGCGAAATATTCCCCCCGGCTGCTTTCAACTCCCGGTTCAACGCTTCCACATCATTCAGATCCAGCCCCAGCGGCTGCACGCTCTCCACCGGCTCCATCTCCAGGTCGACAAAAAAGTCATCCGGCAAATGCTCCGGCCGCACCGGCTGTTCCTCGGCCATCGCCAGCGCCACCTGCATCACGCTGCTGACCTGACGCAGATTACCCGGCCACGGGTGCCGCTCGAACAGCTCCAGCACTTCGCGGCTCAGCCCGGCCCATTGCGTCGGTTCGCGATGCTGCTCCCACAGGCGTTTGAACAGCGCCTCTTTATCACTGCGCTCTCTGAGCGGCGGCAGTTCCAGTGTCAAACCGCCAATTCGGTAGTACAAGTCCTCACGAAATCGGCCCAATTGCACTTGCTCGCGTAAAGAGCGGTTGGTCGCCGAGATGATCCGCAGATCCACCGCGAACAACTCGCTGCTGCCCACCGGTTGCACACAGCGCTCCTGCAACACCCGCAACAACCGCGCCTGAGTCGGCAACGGCATGTCGCCGATTTCGTCGAGGAACAGGGTGCCTTTGTCGGCTTTGCGGATCAGGCCGATGCTGCCTTTCTGGTTGGCGCCGGTGAACGCGCCTTTTTCATAGCCGAACAGTTCTGATTCCACCAGTTCGGCGGGGATCGCCGCGCAGTTGACGGCGATAAATGCCTGTTTGCTTCTCGAACTGGCCTGGTGCAGGGCTTTGACGAAGACTTCCTTGCCGACTCCGGTTTCGCCGTGGATCAGCAGCGGAATGTCTTTCTCCAGCAGGCGTTCGGCCTGACGCACGGCTTTCTCGACGCGGCTGTCGCCAAAGTGCAGGGAGTTGAGGCTGATCGTACCCGGCACTTTGATCGGTGCTGCGGTGGGCTTGGGTTCGGCAAATACCCTTGGCTGAATCGGCACTTGTTTCGGCCGCTTCAACAGGCACTGGAAGCGGTTGCGCCCGGAGGTCTGCAGGGCGAACGGCAATCCATCCGGCTGATTGATCAACTCCAGCAGCGACACGTTGAACAGGCTCTCGACACTGACCCGCGACAGGCGCACGCCGAGCAGATTGTCCGCCCGACGATTGGCCGACAGCACCTGCCCGCTCTCATCGAAAATCAACAAACCGGCCCACTGACTGTCGAGGTTGTTCAACCCGGTGTTGAAGGTCAGTTGAAAGTGCTGGCCATGGAACAGGTTGAGGATCAGCCGGTTCTCCACGGTCTGGCTCATCATCTTGACCATGCCCAGCGTGTGCGAGGGCGGCAGATAGCTGTCGCTGGACACGTCGAGTACGGCGATAACTTTGCGCTCGGCATCGAAAATCGGTGCGGCGGAGCCGGTCATGAAGCGGTTGGCTTTGAGAAAGTGTTCATCGTGCTCGATGTGCACCGCTTGCTCGCAGGCCAGCGCGGTGCCGATCGCATTGGTGCCACTGCAGCGTTCCATCCAGCTCGCCCCGGCGCTAAACCCTCGGGCCAGGTTCGGCTCGATAAAGCGCTGAGTGCCCCACGAGGTCAGCACCTGACCCTGATGGTCGGCGAGCATGATCAGGCAATTGGAGTTGCTGAGGATGTTCTCGTAGTACGGCAGCACTTCCTGATGGGTGGTCTGCACCAGCGCGTGGTGACGGTCGAGCAACTGCGCGATACCGGCGGCGGGCAGTTGATCGAAGGCCGGGGTGCTTTGGTGGTCAAGGCCGAAGGCGCGGCAACGTTGCCAGGAGGTCTGGACAATCGCGTCGTGGGACAGCGGCGGGGCAGGTGCGGCCATGGTGGTGGGCCTCTGAAGGGCATTTTATTGTTGTTATGGCACTGCTTTCAAAACCAACACAGATCAAAACTGTGGGAGCGGGCTTGCTCGCGAAAGCGGTATATCAGACACATTTACATCGACTGACACACCGCCTTCGCGAGCAAGCCCGCTCCCACATTGGATTTTCATCGTTCACAGAATGGGCAAAAGCGTTCATAGAGTGTTGTTCACAATTGTTCATTGTCAATCGCCCAACTGTTCAAATGTGTTCAGCAATGAACGCCCATTCCCGGCGTTTTCAGCGCTTTTCACGACAAATCAACCACTTGCCATTTCTGGCACGAATGTCGCTCTGCTGCACAGGTCGCTTGACTCCAATAATAAAAAGGCCGAGCCATGTCACTCACCCTGGAGCACGTCAGCCGCACCGTCGAGGGCCAGACCTGGATCGACGATGCCTGCCTGAAATTCGAACCCGGATCTTTCAACGTTCTGCTCGGCCGCACGCTGTCCGGCAAGACCAGCCTGATGCGCCTGATGGCAGGCCTGGACAAGCCCGACAGCGGCCGGATCCTGATGAACGGCGTCGACGTCACCCAGCGCCCGGTGCGCCTGCGCAACGTGTCGATGGTCTATCAGCAGTTCATCAATTACCCGACCATGACCGTGTTCGAGAACATCGCCTCGCCGCTGCGTCAGGCCGGTGTTTCCAAAGAAATCATTCATAGCAAAGTGCTGGAAACCGCGAAGATGCTGCGCATCGAGAAGTTCCTGCAGCGCTATCCGCTGGAGCTGTCCGGCGGTCAGCAGCAGCGCACGGCGATGGCCCGGGCGCTGGTCAAGGACGCCGAGCTGATCCTGTTCGACGAGCCACTGGTCAACCTCGACTACAAGCTGCGCGAAGAACTGCGCCAGGAAATGCGCGAGCTGTTCAAACTGCGCCACACCATTGCGATCTACGCCACCACCGAGCCCAACGAAGCGTTGGCGCTGGGCGGCACCACGACGATTCTGCACGAGGGCCGGGTGATCCAGAGCGGCCTGTCGACCTCGGTTTACCACCAGCCGCAAACCGTGCTGGCGGCGGAGCTGTTCTCCGAACCGCCGATCAACCTGATGCCCGGGCGCATTGCCGGCAACGAAGTCAGCTTCGCCAATTTCGTGCACTTTCCGCTGAACGTCGACCTGCGTCCTGTAGGCGAGGGCGAGTTTCGCTTTGGCGTGCGCCCCAGCCATATCTCGCTGGTGCCGAGCAACGATGACGATCTGGAGCTGGCGGTTACCGTCGAAGTGGCGGAGATCAGCGGCTCGGAAACCTTCCTGCACGTGCGCAACGAGCATTTCCTGCTGGTGCTGCACTTGCCGGGCGTTCACGAATACGACGTCGATGCGCCGATCCGCATCTACATCCCGACCCACAAACTGTTCGTGTTCGATGCGCAGGGCCGTCTGGTGCAGGCACCGGGCCAACGTGTCGCGAGGGTTGCCTGATGGCCGAAATCCGTTTGCAGCACCTCGCCCACAGTTACAGCAAGCAGCCGAGCGGGCCTGACGATTACGCGATCCGCGAGATGGATCACATCTGGGAGCAGGGCGGCGCGTATGCCTTGCTCGGCCCTTCGGGTTGCGGCAAATCGACCTTGCTCAACATCATTTCCGGCCTGCTCAGCCCCTCGCAAGGGCACGTGCTGTTCGATGGCAAAGCGGTCAACGACCTGACCCCGGAGAAGCGCAACATCGCTCAGGTGTTCCAGTTCCCGGTGGTCTACGACACCATGACCGTGTTCGACAACCTGGCCTTCCCCCTGCGCAATCAGGGCATGGCCGAGGCGAAAGTGCACAGCAAGGTGCAGGAAATCGCCGAAGTCCTCGACCTGCAAAACCTGCTGAGCAAGAAAGCGCGCAACCTCACCGCTGACGAAAAACAGAAAGTCTCCATGGGCCGTGGCCTGGTGCGTGACGACGTCTCGGCGATTCTCTTCGACGAGCCGCTGACGGTGATCGACCCGCACCTGAAGTGGAAACTGCGGCGCAAGCTCAAGCAGATCCACGAGCAGTTCAACATCACCATGGTCTACGTCACCCACGATCAGCTCGAAGCTTCGACCTTCGCCGACAAGATCGCGGTGATGTACGGCGGACAGATCGTGCAGTTCGGCACGCCACGGGAATTGTTCGAGCGGCCGAGCCACACCTTTGTCGGCTACTTCATCGGCAGCCCGGGGATGAACCTGATCGAGGTGCAGCCGCAGCCGGGCGGGGTCGGTTTCGCTTCAACGCATTTGCCACTGTCCGACGCCTTGCAACGGCATATCGAACACGGTCAGTGGAAAAATCTGAAGGTCGGCATCCGCCCCGAGTTCATCCATGTCTGGGACGAGCCGTTTGACGAGGCGATGCAGGCGCGGGTGGTACACGTCGAGGACCTTGGCACCTACAAGATTCTCACCCTCGACCTCGATGGTGCGCCGCTGAAGGTGCGTCTGGCCGAAGACAAACCGGTGCCGCAGGGCACGGCATATATCAGTTTTCCGGCGCAGTGGCTGATGGTCTATGCCGATGAGTTTCTGCTCGAAGCCGACGACGAGGTGCAGCCATGAACAAGGTACAGAACAACAAGGCCTGGTGGCTGGTGTTGCCGGTGTTCCTGCTGGTGGCGTTCAGTGCGGTGATCCCGATGATGACCGTGGTCAACTATTCGGTGCAGGACATTTTCGACCAGTCCAGCCGCTACTTCGTCGGTGCCGACTGGTACAAACAGGTGCTGCTCGATCCGCGCCTGCATGACTCGCTGTTGCGTCAGTTCATTTATTCGGCCTGCGTGCTGTTGATCGAAATTCCGTTGGGTATAGCCGTCGCCTTGACCATGCCGACCAAGGGCCGCTGGTCGTCGGTGGTGCTGATCATTCTGGCGATTCCGCTGCTGATCCCGTGGAACGTGGTTGGCACCATCTGGCAGATCTTCGGCCGCGCCGACATTGGACTGCTCGGGTCGAGCCTGAATGCGCTGGGCATCAGCTACAACTACGCGGCCAACACCATGGACGCCTGGGTCACGGTGCTGGTGATGGACGTCTGGCACTGGACTTCGCTGGTGGCGTTGCTGTGTTTCTCCGGGCTGCGGGCGATTCCCGATGTGTATTACCAGGCGGCGCGGATCGACCGCGCCTCGGCCTGGGCAGTGTTCCGCCATATTCAGTTGCCGAAGCTGAAAAGCGTGCTGCTGATCGCGGTGATGCTGCGCTTCATGGACAGTTTCATGATCTACACCGAGCCATTCGTGCTCACGGGCGGCGGGCCGGGCAATGCCACGACTTTCCTCAGTCAGACCTTGACCCAAATGGCGGTCGGCCAATTCGATCTGGGGCCGGCGGCGGCGTTTTCGCTGGTGTACTTCCTGATCATCCTGCTGGTCTCGTGGCTGTTCTACACCGCCATGACCCATTCCGACGCCAATCGCTGAGGGCCCGGCCATGAGCAAGAGAAAGCTGATTCCGCTGCTGGTGTACATCCTGTTTCTGCTGGTGCCGATCTACTGGTTGCTGAACATGTCGTTCAAGAGCAACACCGAAATTCTCGGCGGCTTGACCCTGTTTCCGCAAGATTTCACCTGGCACAACTACAAGGTGATTTTCACCGATCCGAGCTGGTACACCGGTTATCTCAATTCCCTGTATTACGTCAGCCTGAACACGGTGATCTCGCTGAGTGTGGCGCTGCCGGCGGCCTATGCGTTTTCGCGTTACCGCTTTCTTGGCGACAAGCACCTGTTCTTCTGGCTGCTGACCAACCGCATGGCGCCACCGGCGGTTTTTCTGTTGCCGTTCTTCCAGCTCTATTCGTCGATTGGGCTGTTCGACACGCACATCGCCGTGGCTCTGGCGCATTGCCTGTTCAACGTGCCGCTGGCGGTGTGGATTCTTGAAGGTTTCATGTCTGGCGTGCCCAAGGAAATCGACGAAACCGCGTACATCGACGGCTACAGCTTTCCCAAGTTCTTCGTGAAGATTTTCATCCCGTTGATCGGCTCGGGCATCGGCGTCACGGCGTTCTTCTGCTTCATGTTTTCCTGGGTCGAGCTGCTGCTGGCGCGCACGCTGACCTCGGTCAACGCCAAACCGATTGCCGCGGTGATGACACGCACGGTGTCGGCTTCGGGCATCGACTGGGGCGTGCTGGCGGCGGCGGGGGTGTTGACCATCCTCCCGGGGATGCTGGTGATCTGGTTTGTTCGCAACCACGTGGCCAAGGGCTTTGCCCTCGGTCGGGTCTGAGGAACGCATGATGGAATGGATGAGCTGGACCACCCCCACGGCGGGGTTCTTTATTGCCATCGGCCTGCTGCTGGTGGGCATGACCACCTGGGAATTGCGCTCGCCAAGCATCCTGCGACGCGGTTTTCTGCCGATTGCCACCACCCGTGGCGATCGCTTGTTCATCGGTCTTCTCGGCAGCGCCTACCTGCATCTGCTGGTAATCGGCGTCACCGACTGGAGCATCTGGGTAGCGTCCGCGCTGTCTCTGGTGTGGCTGTTGGTTGTGATGCGCTGGGGCTAGTCGAGTCGCTCGGCAATCGTGCTCCGTAACTCAAACTGGAGGTCTCTATGTTCGACAAAAACAATAAGCTGCGACATAGCATTTCATTGGCAGCCATGCTGGCACTCAGCGGTTTGAGCGCATCTGCCTGGGCCGATGCCTACGAAGACGCGGCGAAAAAATGGATCGGCAGTGAATTCAAGCCGTCGACCCTGACGGCGGATCAGCAGCTCGAAGAATTGAAGTGGTTCATCAAGGCCGCCGAGCCGTTTCGCGGCATGGAAATCAAAGTGGTTTCCGAGACCCTGACCACCCACGAATACGAGTCCAAGGTGCTGGCCAAGGCGTTCACCGAAATCACCGGGATCAAGCTCACCCACGACCTGCTGCAAGAAGGCGACGTGGTGGAAAAAATGCAGACGGTGATGCAGTCGGACAAGAACATCTACGACGGCTGGGTCAACGACTCGGACCTGATCGGTACGCACTTTCGCTACGGCAAGACCGAATCGATCACCGACCTGATGGCCAACGAGGGCGAGAACTTCACCTCGCCGACCCTCGACATCAAGGACTTCATCGGCATCTCGTTCACCACCGCGCCGGACGGCAAGGTCTATCAGCTGCCTGACCAGCAGTTCGCCAACCTGTACTGGTTCCGTGCCGACTGGTTCGAACGCGCCGACCTGAAAGCCAAGTTCAAGGAAAAGTACGGCTACGAACTCGGCGTGCCGGTGAACTGGTCGGCCTATGAAGACATCGCCAAATTCTTCAGCGAAGACGTCAAGGAAATCGACGGCAAGCGCGTCTACGGCCACATGGACTACGGCAAGAAAGACCCGTCGCTGGGCTGGCGTTTCACCGATGCCTGGTTCTCCATGGCCGGTGGCGGCGACAAAGGCCTGCCCAACGGCTTGCCGGTGGACGAGTGGGGGATTCGCGTCGAGGACTGCCATCCGGTCGGCTCCAGCGTGACCCGCGGTGGTGACACCAACGGCCCGGCGGCGGTGTTCGCCACGCAGAAATACGTCGACTGGCTCAAGGCCTACGCGCCACCGGAAGCGGCGGGCATGACCTTCTCCGAGTCCGGCCCGGTGCCGTCGCAAGGCAACATCGCCCAGCAGATCTTCTGGTACACCGCGTTCACCGCCGACATGACCAAACCGGGCCTGCCGGTGGTCAACGCCGACGGCACGCCGAAATGGCGCATGGCGCCGTCGCCGCGCGGGCCGTATTGGGAGGAGGGCATGAAGCTCGGCTATCAGGACGTGGGTTCGTGGACGTTCATGAAGTCCACGCCTGAGAAACAGAAACTCGCGGCGTGGCTGTACGCGCAATTCGTCACCTCGAAAACCGTGTCGCTGAAGAAAACCATCGTCGGCCTGACGCCGATCCGCGAGTCGGATATCAACTCGCAGGCGATGACCGATCTGGCGCCGAAACTCGGTGGCCTGGTCGAGTTCTACCGCAGCCCGGCCCGCGTGCAATGGACCCCGACCGGCACCAACGTGCCGGACTATCCGCGCCTGGCGCAATTGTGGTGGAGCCACATCGCCGAAGCGGCCAGCGGCGAGAAGACTCCGCAACAGGCGCTGGACGGCCTGGCCAAGGATCAGGACGCGATCATGACCCGCCTCGAACGCTCCAAGGCCCAAGCGGTGTGCGCCCCGAAAATGAACCCGGAACGCGACGCGCAATACTGGTTCGACCAACCGGGCGCACCAAAACCGAAACTGGCCAACGAGAAGCCGCAGGGCGAGACCGTGAGCTACAACGAACTGCTGAAATCGTGGGCGGATGCGCGTAAGTAATAGCTGAAATGTGAAAGGCGAACGGCACCGGAAGGTGCCGTTTGTTTTGTTGCCCGATCTAACGTAATCGCTTGCAGGCAAGCTCCCACAGGTTTTCTTGTTGTTCACAGACCCCAAAAACACCCCGATCCCTGTAGGAGCTGCCGCAGGCTGCGATCTTTTGCTCCTGATCTTCAAAGGCCAAGGCAAAAGATCGTAGCCTGCGGCAGCTCCTGCAGGACATCGGTCAATGCAAGCTTCATTTTTGAATTTCTTCAAAGATATCAAGCATGGGGTCAGGCCCGGGTACACCCGGATTCACTGTGTGGCTTGATGGTTGGCCTGGCAGCCAGCATTGATGTGTGACGGTGCTAGATGTGTCTTGATCAGACCAGAACAGCCAGATCGGTGTACCGAGCAACCAGAGCATCAGCCGTAAGTAACTTCATCGGTTCGGTCATCGCTGTGGCCACGATAATGCGGTCAAACGGATCGCGATGATGGTGCTCAAGATCCTTCACGGCGATGGCGTGCTCTGCAGTCACTGGCAGTTCGATAAAACCACTGTCGAGACAATATTGGCGGACTTCTTCCAGATCAATATTCAGCTTGCCGAGCCCGACCTTGATCGCCATTTCCCAGAAGGTGGCGGCGCTGATGTAGATTTCGGCGGCGTTCTCAATCAATTTTCTGGCTTTGCCGGACAGTCTGGCGTCATCACTGAGCGTCCAGAGCAAAACGTGCGTGTCGAGCAGAAGTCTCATGCTTGAGTGCCCTCAAATGCATCAAGCATGTCATCGGGCAGTGGTGAGTCGAAATCGTCGGGCGACAACAGTTTGCCTTTCATTGCGCCAATACGTTGAGCACTGGATTTTCCTACGGGAACGAGACGGGCCATCGCCCGGCCATGCTTGGCAATCGTGATGACTTGGCCGGCAGCGGCATCATCGACGAGTTTGGATAAATTGTTTTTGGCTTCAGCCAGCGGAACGATGATCATCAGCTCACCCCTGTATTCTGGACAAATATAGCCAGAATATTTCAGTGCTGCCAATCCGTAGACTTCTTCAGCCCATTCGCAAACGATGTCCCTGTTCATTTTTTGCCTCTCATCGGTATCCATCTGCCAGGGCCTCCACCTTAGTGCTATCTACTCAAAACTGGCTGTAGGACAAGACGGAGGTTGCGGCGAGAGCTTTCGGCGTTTGCGCGGGGATGGCAGTAAGTTGGTAAAAAATCGTACAAAAAATATCGACTGGCCCGCCGCCATCGCTGGCAAGCCAGCTCCCACAGGTTTCAGTGGTGCCCACCAAACCCAAAAACACCCCGATCACTGTAGGAGCTGCCGCAGGCTGCGATCTTTTGCTCCTGATCTTCAAAGGCCAAGGCAAAAGATCGCAGCCTGCGACAGCTCCTACAGGACATCGGTCAATGCCAGCTTCATGCTTGAGTTTCTTCAAAGGTATCAAGCATGGCGTCGAGCCCGGGTTCACCGCGACTTACTGTGGGAGCTTGCCTGCAAGCGATGGGGCCGTGGATGTCGCCGCAGGAAAACCGAGGCGGAATACGGTCATGACGCCGGGCAAGCTCTTCACCTCCGCCACGCCCTGATGCAGGCTCATGATCGAGCGCACGATTGCCAGTCCCAGCCCGGTGCTGCCCTGTGAACGCGAGCGGGCGCTGTCGACGCGGTAGAAGCGGTCGAACAGGTGCGGCAGGTGTTGCGCCTCGATGCCGGCACCGGGGTTGCTCACCAGCAGTGAAGCCTGCGTTGCGCCTTGCTCGATCAGCAAGGTGATGGTTTTACCGTTCGGGCAATGGCGCAGCGCGTTGGATAGCAGATTGGAAATCGCCCGCTGGATCATCAGCCGATCGCCCAACACCGATGCGCTGCCAACAACATTCAAATGAATCTGCTTGTCCTGCGCCGCCAGCGAAAACATCTCCGCAACCTTCGCCGCTTCCGCCTCCAGCGCCACCGCTTCAAACGGCGCCAGTGCCGACGGATGACTGACCTGCGCGAGAAACAGCATGTCCGAGACAATCCGCGCCACGCGTTCCAGCTCCTCGGTACACGACACCAGCACGTCCTGGTATTCCTCACTCGTGCGCTCGCGAGACAGCGTCACCTGGGCCTTGCCCATCAGGTTGTTGATCGGCGTGCGCAACTCATGCGCCAGGTCATCGGAGAACTGTGACAACTGCTGCACCCCGGCATCCAGTCGATGCAGCATGAAGTTGATGCCCTGCGCCAGTTCGCTCAACTCCTGCGGCATGTTCACCACCGACAGCCGATGCTCCAGATCCTGCGTCGAGACCATCGCCGCCACTTTGCGAAACTCGCGCAGCGGCGCTAATCCACGCTGCACCGCGCCCCACGCCGTCAGGCCGATGAACACCAGCAACAGCGGCAAGGCAATCAGCGTCGAGCGCAGATAGGCGCTGAGCAGCGCCTGGTCATGCGCGTTGTCCATCGACAGCAGCACCGGCACGCTGCTGCCGTCCTTGAGCCGAATCAGCTTCGACGCGGTAAGGAACTTCGCGCCCTCGTCATCGCTGCTGTCGCTATAGGCCAATTGTTCGGTGGTGGTTCGCACTGCGCGCAATTCGGCGCGTGGATCCTTGAGTCCCGAGCCGGATTTGAGCAGCGGCGTACGCAGGTTCGAACGGTCATAAATCGTCAGCGTCAGGTTG
Organism: Pseudomonas sp. AM14(2022); assembly: GCF_036346455.1. Lineage (NCBI taxonomy): Bacteria > Pseudomonadati > Pseudomonadota > Gammaproteobacteria > Pseudomonadales > Pseudomonadaceae > Pseudomonas > Pseudomonas sp. AM14(2022). The sequence continues at coordinate 142,877 of NZ_JAOTNY010000006.1, read as the reverse complement.
TCATGGCCCATGACCTGATCAAGCAGAATGTGCGGCTTGCCACTGACTTCGTTGGCGTCGACATACAGCGACAGGCTGTGCTCCACCTGCGCCATCTTCTTTTGCAGGCTGTCGCGGGACAGTGCATTCAGCTCATGGGTCAGGGCGAAATAGGCGAGGATCGCCAGAAACACCACCAACAGCGCGCCGAGAATACTCACGGTCAAACCGAGGCGCATCGACAGGCTGGCCGGCTTCATTCCCGCGCCTCCAGCACGTAGCCGACACCGCGCAGGGTGCGGATCAACTTGTTGTCGAACGGATCATCGATCTTCGCCCGCAAGCGCCGGATCGACACTTCGACCACGTTGGTGTCGCAGTCGAAATTCATGTCCCACACCAGCGAGATGATCTGCGTACGGGTCAACACCTCGCCGGACTGGCGCATCAACAAGTGCAGCAGGGCGAATTCCTTGGTGGTCAGGTCGATGCGCTGCGCCCCCCGAAACGCCCGATGCCGGCCCGGATCAAGCTCCAGATCGGCGACTTTCAACACTTGCGGCACCGGTATGTTTTCGCTGCGGCGCATCAAGGTGCGGACCCGCGCCAGCAGTTCGGGAAACTCGAACGGCTTGACCAGGTAGTCGTCGGCGCCCAGATCCAGACCACGAATCTTGTCCGCCAACCGCCCGCGCGCGGTGAGCATCATCACTCGCGTCGAGTGGGTGCGGCGCAGTTGTTCCAGCACGCCCCAACCGTCCAGTTCCGGCAAGTTCACGTCGAGAATGATCAGGTCATAGGCCTGCTGTTGCGCCAGATGCAATCCATCGGCACCGGTGGCGGCGTGATCAACGATATAACCACTTTCGGTCAAACCCTGATGCAAGTATTCGGCAGCTTTAAGCTCGTCCTCAACGACAAGGATTCGCATGATCTATCACCACTTTTATTTAAGGGATATTTAATTAAGGTGGCCGGGAAAGTTATGGTTTTTGTAAGGTCTTCCGGACGCTGTTCAATAACTGAATGACGAATACGGTAAAGGCTGTAGTGGCTACAGGGTCAATCTTGGAGGCCTTTAAAACGGCCATCCGCGACAGCCTGTCGCAGCCTGAATGCGCCAACAGACATGTATTGCATTCAGGCAAGTGCTGTTCGGCAGATAACTACCGTGTATTTGTTTCCATGTATTACGGCAAACCCTTTTGCACTTCGCATCCTAGAACAAAACAACTTTGCTGAACCGTGGATAACGGATTTGTAATGTTCCAGTCACCTTGTCGATAAGTTCAAAACCCTAACGTGGCGGCATCGAAAAATCCTGAATTAAAGGAAGCCCTCCATTGCCCGGTTTAATTGAACTGACGGCGCGATCACGCCTGAACAAAACCGCCAGCGGCCTCTTGTTGCTGGCGTGCAGCAGCCTGGCCAGCGCATCGACCCTGACGCTGGATCAGGCGCTGCAAAGTGCCTTCGCCGGCAACCCCGATCTCGCTGCCGCGCAATGGGAAATCGGTATTGCCGAGGGCGATCGCCAGCAGGCCGGGCTGATCCCCAATCCCGAGGTGTCGTGGGAGGCCGAAGACACCCGGCGCGACTCGCGCACCACTACGGTGATGCTCAGCCAGCCGATTGAACTGGGCGGCAAACGCGGTGCGCGCATTGATGTCGCCAGCCGTGCGCAGGACGCCGCCGGCATTGAGCTGGAGCGCAAGCGCAATGCCTTGCGCGCCGATGTGATTCAGGCGTTCAACGGCGCGCAAACCGCGCAGCAACGCTTGCAGCTGTCGCGTCAGTCACTGCAACTGGCCGAGCACGGTTTGCGCGTTGCTCAGGGGCGCATCGAGGCCGGTAAATCATCGCCGGTCGAAGGTGCGCGAGCACAGGTGCAGCTCTCGGAAGTGCGCCTGGAGGTGAGCCGCGCCGAACGCGATCAGGCCAATGCCTATCAGCAACTGGCGCAGGTCATGGGCGCACCGTTGCCGACCTCGACCAACGTCCAAGCCGCCACGCAAAACCTCGCCACGCTGCCACCGCCCAGTCGTTTGCTCGAGCGTCTGAACCAGACTGCCGAGCTGCGTCTGGCGAAGCTGCAGATCGATCAGCGCGAAGCCTCGTTGGGCCTGGAAAAGTCGCAGCGCATTCCCGATCTGACCGTGAGCATCGGCAGTCAGTACAGCGAAACCGAGCGCGAACGGGTCAACGTGGTCGGGCTGTCGATGCCGATTCCGCTGTTCAACCGCAATCAGGGCAACGTGCTCGCCGCCGCACGCCGCACCGATCAGGCGCGGGATCTACGCAACGCCACCGAGCTGCGTTTGCGCACCGAGGTCCAGACCAGCCTTGAGCAATGGCAGACCGCCAACGGCGAAGTCAACGCGTTCAACCAGAGCATCCTGCCTGCCGCACAAAGCGCAGTGGACAGCGCCACCCGTGGTTTCGAAATGGGCAAGTTCGGCTTCCTCGACGTACTCGACGCCCAGCGCACCCTGATCGCCGCGCGCAGCCAATACATCCAGGCCGTCAGCGAGGCGACCGAGGCCCGCGTGCGCCTCGAACGGATCTACGGCGACCTTAGCGTCAGCCCTTGAATTTCACTTTTCAGACAACTGCGCGATGGCACGGCGCAGAGGAGTTTCCATGGATAAAAAACTGATGGTGGTCGCGGTGGCGACCCTGGCGCTGGGCATTGGCATCGGTTCGATGTGGCCGGCCAATTCAAATATCGACGCGCATGCCGATGAGGCTTCCGAACATGCCGATCACGCCGAGGAGGGTGCTGCCGCCGAAAGCGAACATGCCGAAGAAGGCCACATCGAATTGAGCACCGAGCAGATCGCCGCCGCAGGCATTCAACTGGCTGAGGCGCGGGCGCAAAGCATCAGTCTCGGCTTGTCGTTTCCCGGCGAAGTGCGCTTCGACGAGGACCGCACGGCACACGTCGTGCCGCGCGTGCCGGGGGTGGTCGAGTCGGTGGCGGTCAACCTCGGACAAGCGGTGAAGAAGGGCCAGTTGCTGGCGGTGATCGCCAGTCAGCAAATCTCCGATCAGCGCAGTGAACAGGCCGCCGCGCAACGGCGTCTGGCCCTGGCGCGCACCACTTACGAGCGCGAGAAGAAGCTGTGGCAGGACAAGATCTCCGCCGAACAGGATTTCCTCCAGGCCAAGCAGGCGTTGGAAGAGGCGGAAATCGCCATGAACAACGCCCGGCAGAAAATCAGCGTACTCAGCGGCAGCATGGTCGCCACCGGCGGCAATCGCTACGAACTGCGCGCGCCATTCGACGGTGTGGTGGTGGAAAAACACCTGACACCGGGGGAGGTGGTCGATGAGACCACCGCGGCTTTCACCCTCTCGGATCTGTCGCGGGTGTGGGTCACGTTCGGTGTCTCGCCCAAGGATCTGACCAAAGTGCAGGTGGGCAAACCGGTGACTGTCAGCGCGCCTGAGTTAAAGGCCGAAGTGAGCGGCAGCGTGGCTTACGTTGGCAGCCTGCTCGGCGAACAAACCCGCACCGCGACCGTGCGCGTCACCTTGGAAAACCCGCAGGGCTCGTGGCGCCCCGGGCTGTTCGTCAGCGCGCGGGTCGCCACCGAGAGCCGCCAGGCCAAAGTCGCCGTGCCGGAAACCGCGATCCAGACCGTCGAGGACAAACCCACGGTGTTCGTGCGTACCGACGACGGCTTCAAGGCGCAGGCGGTGGAACTGGGCAGCCGTGCCGCCGGCCACGTGGAAGTCACTCAAGGGCTGGAACCGGGCGTGCAAGTCGCCAGCGCTGGCAGCTTCGTCCTCAAGTCGGAGCTGGGCAAAGCCTCAGCCGAGCACAGTCATTAATTCTGGAAGGTCCCCATGTTCGAACGCCTGATCCAGTTTGCCATCGAGCAGCGCATCATCGTGCTGCTCGCCGTTCTGCTCATGGCCGGCCTCGGCATCGCCAGTTATCAGAAACTGCCGATCGACGCCGTGCCCGACATCACCAACGTCCAGGTGCAGATCAACACCGGCGCCGCCGGGTTCTCACCGCTGGAAACCGAGCAGCGCATCACTTTCCCGATTGAAACCGCGATGGCCGGTTTGCCGGCGCTGGAGCAGACCCGGTCGCTGTCGCGCTCCGGGCTGTCGCAGGTCACGGTAATCTTCAAGGACGGCACCGACCTGTTCTTCGCTCGCCAACTGGTCAACGAGCGTTTGCAGATCGCCAAGGAGCAATTGCCCGAGGGCGCTGAAGCGGTGATGGGGCCGATCTCTACCGGCCTAGGCGAGATCTTTCTGTGGACGGTCGAGGCGCAGGAGGGCGCGTTGAAGGACGACGGCACTGCCTACACGCCGACCGATCTGCGGGTGATTCAGGACTGGATCATCAAACCGCAATTGCGCAACGTGCCGGGCGTCGCCGAGATCAACACCATTGGTGGTTTCGCCAAGGAATACCAGATCGCGCCGGACCCGAAACGCCTCGCCGCGTACAAGCTAACCCTCACCGATCTGATCACCGCGCTAGAGCGCAACAACGCCAACGTCGGCGCCGGGTACATCGAGCGCAGCGGCGAGCAGTTGCTGATCCGCGCGCCGGGGCAAGTGGCGAGCACCGAGGATATCGCCAACATCGTCATGGCCAATGTCGATGGCACGCCGATCCGGGTGAAGAACGTCGCCACCGTGGAAATCGGCCGTGAGTTGCGCAGCGGTGCAGCCACCGAAAACGGTCGCGAAGTGGTGCTGGGTACGGTGTTCATGTTGATCGGCGAGAACAGCCGCACCGTTTCGCAAGCGGTGGCCAGCAAGCTGGAACAGATCAATAAATCCCTGCCGCAAGGCGTGATTGCCGTGCCGGTGTACGACCGCACGCACCTGGTCGACAAAGCCATCGCCACGGTGAAAAAGAACCTGATCGAAGGCGCGATTCTGGTGATCGCGATTCTGTTCCTGTTCCTCGGCAACATCCGCGCCGCGCTGATTACGGCGATGGTGATTCCGCTGTCGATGCTGTTCACCTTCACCGGGATGTTCAGCAACAAGGTCAGTGCCAACCTGATGAGCCTCGGCGCGCTGGACTTCGGGATCATCGTCGACGGTGCGGTGGTGATCGTCGAAAACACCCTGCGCCGGTTGGCTCACGCACAGCAGCATCACGGCCGTTTGCTGACTCGTGCCGAGCGTTTCAAGGAAGTGTTCGCGGCGGCGAAAGAGGCGCGCCGACCGCTGATTTTCGGCCAGTTGATCATCATGGTGGTGTACCTGCCGATCTTCGCGTTGAGCGGCGTCGAAGGGAAAATGTTCCACCCGATGGCGTTCACCGTGGTCATCGCGTTGCTCGGTGCGATGCTGCTGTCGGTGACCTTTGTGCCGGCAGCGATTGCGCTGTTCGTCACCGGCAAGGTCAAGGAAGAAGAGGGTGCGTTGATGCGCGGTGCGCGTCGGGTGTATGCGCCGGCGTTGGCCTGGGTCATGGCCCATCGCACGGTTGCGGTGGGCGCGGCGTTGGGCGTAATCGTGCTCAGCGGCGTGCTCACCAGCCGTATGGGCAGCGAGTTTGTGCCGAGCCTCAGTGAGGGCGATTTCGCCCTGCAAGCGTTGCGCGTGCCGGGCACCAGCCTGACGCAATCGGTGGACATGCAGCAGCGCCTGGAAACGCTGATTCTGGCCAAAGTGCCGGAGGTTGAACGGGTGTTCGCCCGCACCGGTACGGCGGAAATCGCCTCCGATCCAATGCCGCCGAACATCTCCGACAGCTACGTGATGCTCAAACCGAAGGATCAATGGCCAGACCCGAACAAGTCCCGCGAAACCCTGATGGCCGAACTGCAAGCCGCTGCCGCGACGCTGCCGGGCAGCAACTATGAACTGTCGCAGCCGATCCAGTTGCGCTTCAACGAACTGATCTCCGGTGTGCGCAGCGATGTCGCGGTGAAGGTGTTCGGCGATGATATGGACGTGCTCAACGCCACGGCGGCGAAGATCGCGGCGGTGATGCAAAAGGTCAACGGTGCCGCTGAAGTGAAGGTCGAGCAGACCACCGGCCTGCCGGTGCTGACCATCAACATCGACCGCGACAAGGCGGCGCGTTACGGGCTCAACATCGGCGATGTGCAGGACACCATCGCTGTGGCAGTGGGCGGGCGTCAGGCTGGGACCTTGTATGAGGGTGATCGGCGTTTCGACATGGTGGTGCGCTTGTCCGATGCCATGCGCAAGGACATCGACGGCTTGTCGGCGTTGCTGATTCCGGTGCCGGCGCTGAGCGGTGCGGCGAATCAGATCGGGTTTATCGCGCTGAAGGACGTCGCCAGCCTCGATCTGGTGCTCGGGCCGAACCAGGTCAGCCGCGAAAACGGCAAGCGTCTGGTGATCGTCAGCGCCAACGTGCGCGGGCGGGATATCGGCTCGTTCGTCAGCGAGGCCGGTGCGCTGATCGAGCGCGAGGTGCAGGTGCCGGCCGGTTACTGGACCAGTTGGGGCGGGCAGTTCGAACAACTGCAATCGGCGGCCAAGCGCTTGCAGATCGTGGTGCCGGTGGCGTTGCTGCTGGTGTTCGGCTTGCTGTTCATGATGTTCAACAATCTGAAGGACGGGTTGCTGGTGTTTACCGGGATTCCGTTTGCGCTGACAGGTGGGGTGATGGCGCTGTGGCTGCGGGATATTCCGTTGTCGATTTCCGCAGGCGTGGGGTTTATCGCGTTGTCCGGGGTGGCGGTGCTCAACGGTTTGGTGATGATCGCGTTCATTCGCAATTTGCGCGAGGAAGGGCGCTCACTGACGGAGGCAATCAACGTCGGCGCGCTGACGCGCTTGCGGCCGGTGTTGATGACCGCGCTGGTGGCGTCGCTGGGGTTTATTCCGATGGCGCTGGCAACCGGCACCGGTGCTGAAGTGCAGCGGCCGCTGGCAACCGTGGTGATTGGCGGGATTCTGTCCTCGACGATTCTCACGTTGCTGATCTTGCCCGCGCTGTACCAGATCGCCCATCGCCGGGATGAGGACACCGTACCGTCTGAATAGGTGATCCCTTGTGGGAGCGGGCTTGCTCGCGAAGAGGCCGTGTCAGTCGACATCAATGTTGGATGACACACCGCTTTCGTGAGCAAGCCCGCTCCCACATGGGTTCCGTGCACTGATCCGGCAGATAACGGATATGTAATTCCCCCGCCACCGTCACGAAAGGTGCGCCTTGTTACTTTGATCCCGTCAGTTACTTAAACGAGGAATCAACCATGAAATTCGCCCAACTCAGCACCTTCGCAACCGCCCTGATGCTGTCGTCACTGGCCATGGCCGAAGGCGGTGGTGACCGCACCTTCGACCGCATGATGACCGCCAATGATCGCGCGGTGGAGCTGTTCGTGGCCAAGGAACAGGCCCGCGACCCGGTCGTGGTCAACGAGAAGAAAGACGACAAGACCAAAGACCTGTAAGCCCGGCGCACTGGAACAAGCCCGTTGTCGTGTGCCGATGCCGGGCTTTTTTACGGAGGAGTAAACATGCAGTTGATCAAATGGATGACCTTCGCCGGCATTATGGCGATGTCGGTAAATGCACTGGCTGAAGGCGGCGGCGATCGCACTTTCGAACGTGCTTTCAGCGCCAACGCCAAAGCCATGGAGCAATACGCCGCCGAGCAGGGCAAAGCGGCGCCGGTGGTCAAGGAATACGAATACGGCATGAAGCTCGACGTGGTGAAAATCGTCAGCGTGGTGAAGCCGCAGCCGGCTTGCTCGGTGGTGCCGACGGCCATGACCTACGAGGACTCGCAAGGGCAACTCAATACGCTCAAGTACAGCGTGGCAGGCGTGTGCCGCAATAGCGGTGGCTGATGAGCCAGACGTTTTGTATTTCAAACCCGGGTCGCAATGCGCTGCTGAGGATTGCGCAGGTGGTCATGCTTGGCGAATTGGCGGTGAGCAAGGCACTGGATAACGTCGAAGCCAGCGCATAACCCTGTGGGAGCGGGCTTGCTCGCGAAAGCGGTGTGTCATTCAGCAATGATGTTGACTGACACGGCCCCTTCGCGAGCAAGCCCGTTCCCACAGTTTTCTGCGGCGTGATTTCGGACAGGCATAAAAAAGGCGCCCCGAAGGGCGCCAAAAAATTCACCTCTGACCAAAGGAGCAAGGAGCTTCTAAAGGTGAATGGTATTGCTCGGGAAACTCAGAGAATCGCCAGCGGGTATTCGACGATCACCCGCACTTCATCCAGGTCCGACTCGAACGCCGTGGCGCGGGTGGTGGCCTGGCGCAAACGCAGCGACAGGTCTTTCATCGAACCGCTCTGCACCACGTATTTGACTTCGACGTCACGCTCCCAGCGCTTCTGGTCGGTCAGCGGATTGCCTTCGGCATCGCGGCGCATGTACACGGCGTTGGCGTTGGAATAGTCGGCATCGGTGCCGCGCGCGTAACGGGTCATGAACGACAGACCGGGTATGCCGTAGGTGCTCATGTCGAGGTCATAACGCACCATCCACGAACGCTCCTTCGGCGAGTTGAAGTCGCTGTACTGGATCGAGTTGTCGAGGAAGATCGAGTCGGACTGGCGCAGGTAATCGAAGTCGTCGTTGCCGTTGTTGCGCTGGTGGGAGAGGGCGACGGAGTGCGCGCCGAGTTTCACGCCGACGCGGCCGCTCCAGATGTTGTTGTCGAATTCGCCGAGCAGTTGTTTGCCTTCGTCGACTGCCTTGTAATAGTTCAGGCCGCCGAACAGCGACAGGTCATCCGACAGTGGATAGGTCCAAGCGGTGCCGGCGTAATACTGATTCCAGGCATCCTTGAGTCGACTGGAGTACAGGCTGAAACTGAGGTTCTTGTTCAGCACGTAGTCGCCCCCGCCATAAGCGATCCACGGCGAATTGACCGGGCCGGCGTAGAACGTGGCGAAATTTTCGCGCATGTCGCTGGACACCGGTTGGCTCATCGCATGCAAACGACCGCCCTGCACCGACAGACCTTCAATGCTGGTGTTGCTCGCCGTCACCCCGCGAAAGCTTTCCGGCAGCAAGCGCGAGTCACCCGCCGCGACCACCGGATTGGCCGGGAACACATCGCCAACCTTGACCACCGTATCGAACGCCCGAATTTTCGCAGCGCCACCGACCTTGGTGTATTCGTCCCGTGCTTCGCCGTCGCTGTTGACCGGCAACACATCGAACGAACTGCGCCCGCCGTCGCGCCCGTCTCCGGTATCGAGCTTCAGACCGATCATCGCAAACGCATCGACTCCAACCCCGACGGTGCCTTGGGTGAAACCGGATTCGAACTTGCTGATCACGGCATGCGCCCAGGCTTCGGAGTAACCGTTGCCGGTGGGGCTGGACTGGCCGTTGCGATGATCACGATTGAAGTAGAAGTTGCGATTGAGCACCGTCAGGCTGCTGCCCTCGACAAAGCCCTCAGGCTTGTCTTCTGCAAACACCATGGACGGCCCGGTGCCGACCACCACCGCTAAAGCGGCCATCGACATTTTTGTATTGTTAACCATCAAACACTCCTTGGGTTCGGCAGAACGGGAACGTGCGTCGGCGTGGTTTTATTGTTCGACGGGCAAAGGCCCGCCGGCATTGGTCGCCGGGTCACATCGTTGCAAGCTGCGGATAACGCCAAGGTGATGGGGGAATTACAATTTCGTCATGTGGCTGGAATGAAAACCCTCTATCAGGTCAGGGCTGCGAGTTGTTCGATTGTCTGTGGAAAACGCTCGACCAGACGGATCAGGGTTGTGGCCTGAGCATTGGGCGTTGCTCGTCCTTGCTCCCAGTTTTCGAGCGTTCGCGTGTTGGTGCGTAGATACATCGCGAATACTGACCGAGAGAGATTAAGTTGCTGACGGATGGCTACCACTTCCTCAGCAGTGATCGGCATCAGTTTTGGCAGCTGAACCTTGTGGGTACGCAAGGTGATTTTGCCTTGGCGTTCATCGGCCAGTGCTTCCAGTCCATCCATCAGTTCGGAAAAAATGTCACGTTTCATAGTGGCTTCTCGCGTTGAGTTCTCTATCCAGTGTTTTTCTGAAAAGTTTTTTCTGGGCAGGCGTCAAATCGTCCTGCTCGTTTTTGTTGTAGACGGTAAAGAGCCAGAACTGATCGAAGCCTGACCACCAGTAATAAATCACTCGTAATCCGCTGCGCTTGCCTTTCCCTCTTCGTTGGTCGCTAAAGCGAATTTTACGAAGCCCGCCTGTGTCCTCGATGAGATCGCCCGCTTCCGGATTTTTCAGCAACTCCAATTGAAAGCTGCGAAACAGATCGTCATCCAGATAGTCGTCTCGGTGCTTCTGAAATACAGGTAATTCGATAAATAGAGCATCCATGTTCTGTACGTTACCTACGTATAGTGTTGTCTCGATAATCGAATCGGTCAAGGCTTCCTGGCCTTGCTTTTCGTCCCTTTTTCAACGGTAGACGCCGGTCGTAAAAACACCTGTAGGACGAATCGACGAGTGTGGTGAGAACGTTCGATTGAGTAGAGAGGAGGCTTAGCAATTGACGTGTCGGAACAATCCGCAGCACTATCACCCCATGACTGTCCAACTTCGAATGAACATGATGTGCTCCTCCATGACCGCTTCCGGCGGGCCATGAGGTCATACGTGTTTGTCATTTGACGTGTTACCCAAAGCCCCGCCAGCAATGGACGGGGCTTTTTCATGCCCCGTCCGCACATGGCTCAAGGAGAGAGAAATGTTCGACATCAGAAGAGCCACCGTGAATGACGCCCAAACCGCATTCGACATACGACGCTTGGCGATCAGGCATCAATGCATCGGTGCCTACACCGAGCAGCAAATGCTCGATTGGACGAGAGGTTCGGCCGAGGACGGTTACGACACACTCATGGCAAAGCATTTCTATTTGGGGTGCGTGGACGGTGAAGCGGTAGCGACCGGGATGCTTGATCTGGATTACCGTGAAATCGGCGCGATCTTCATTCGCCCGGATTTCATGCAGCGTGGGCTGGGCAAGCGTGTTCTGTACTTTCTCGAAGATTTGGCGCGGGATCTTGGGCTAACCGAGGTGTGTCTGGACGCGACGTTGAACGCTGCCGATTTTTACCGGCGCTGCGGTTACGTCGGGGAGGAGAGCGCGGTTTATCAATCACCCTCGGGTCTGCAACTGGCGTGTGTACCGATGGTGAAGAGGTTGTAAAGATCAAAAGATCGCAGCCTTCGGCAGCTCCTACACAATTCCCCTGTAGGAGCTGCCGCAGGCTGCGATCTTTTGACGTTAAATCCCACTAAAACAAAAACGGCACCCGAAGGTGCCGTTTCCGTTTCCAGCCAGCCGAATATCAGCCCGCCAGACCCGCCTGCTGAACCAGAGTCAGCAATGGCTGCGGGTACACACCCAGGAAGAAAGCGACCAGGGCGATGGCCAGCAGCATTACACCGCCTGCCTTCTGTTCCCAGTGCAGCTGAGCGTCGTGGCGGCGCAGGTTCGGTTCGATCAGGTACAGGGTGACCATCACGCGCAGGTAGTAGAACACGCCGATGGCGCTGCCCAGTACCAGGGAACCTACCAGCCACCATTGGTGCGACTCGACACCGGTGGCGATGATGTAGAACTTGCCGATGAAGCCAGCGGTCAGCGGAATACCGGCCAGGGACAGCATCATCACGGTCAGTACCGCGGTCAGGTACGGACGGCGCCAGAACAGGCCGCGGTACTCGTACAGCGCGTCGGCGTCACGGCCGTTGTACGGCGAGGACATCAGGGTGATCACGCCGAATGCGCCGAGGCTGGTGATCACGTAGGTGACCAGGTACACGCCGATGGCTTCCACCGCCAGACCCTTGCTCGCCACCAAAGCGATCAGCAGGTAGCCGAAGTGCGCGATGGACGAGTAACCGAGCAGACGCTTGAGGTTGCTCTGGGTCAGGGCCAGCAAGTTACCGAACAGGATCGAGGCGACGGCGATCACGCTCAGCACGTCGCTCAGCACGCCACTGCTCGCGGCAGGGGAGATCTGGAACAGACGCACCATCACCGCGAACACCGCAACCTTGGAAGCGGTCGCAAGGAAGGCAGCCACCGGTGCCGGAGCACCTTCGTAGACGTCCGGCGTCCACAGGTGGAACGGTACCAGCGACAGCTTGAACGCCAGACCGATCAGCATCATGCCCAGACCCAGCTGCGCCAGCGAGCTCGGCAGGTTGGTGGTGGCCAGCGCCTGACCGATACCGACGAAGCTCAGGGTGCCGGCGTCAGCGTAGAGCAGGGCCATACCGAACAACAGGAACGCGGAACCGGCGGCCGACAGCACCATGTACTTGATGCCGGCTTCCAGCGAACGCTTGTTGAAGAAGGCGTAAGCCACCAGACCGTAGACCGGTACCGACAGCAGTTCCAGACCGATGAACAAACCGGCCAGGTGCTGCGCGCTGACCAGAACCAGACCACCGGCGGCGGCCATCAGGATCAGCAGGTACAGTTCTTCACGGTTGCCCGGGTAACCCGAACCGCCATCGCCGAGGTAGGCGTGGGCGAGGGTTACACAGGCGAGGGTGGCGACCAGGATCAGCGCCATGTACAGGCAGGCGAAGGTGTCGACTTGCAGCAGTGGCGTCACGGCCAGAGGCGCGACTTTCAGGGCTGGCAGGATCGACAGCAAGGCCAGGTTCAGACCGGCGACCGAGATCAGGAAGGTCTGCGAGTGGTTGCGGCGCCAGGCGATTGCCAGCATCACCACGATAATGGTGAGGCTGGTGATCAACAGTGGCGCAAGCGCAATAAAGTGTTGAATCGTGAATTCCATAGCGCTCTTACCGGGCCGAAGCGAGTTGAGTGAAGGCGGTGCCGAGCCACTGCTGCACGCCATGCATCGTGGCGGCGGAAGTGTCGAGGAACGGTTGCGGGTAGACGCCGAGGTAAATCAGCAGCGCCGCAAGGCCCAGCACCATGGTCAGTTCGCGACCGTCCATGCCGTGCAGGATCGAATCCGATTTCGACGGACCGAAGTAGGCACGGTGGATCATGATCAGCGAGTAGACCGAACCGAACACCAGACCGGAGGTGGCAATCGCGGTGATCCATGGCGCACTGGCGAACGTACCGATCAGGATCAGGAACTCGCCGACGAAGTTACCGGTACCCGGCAAGCCCAGCGACGCGGCTGCAAAGAACAGGCTGATCGCCGGCAGGTAAGCGATACGCGACCACAGACCGCCCATCTCACGCATGTCACGGGTGTGCAGACGCTCGTACAGCTGACCGCTGAGGATAAACAGTGCCGCGGCCGACAGACCGTGCGCCAGCATCTGGATCACTGCACCTTGCAGCGCCAGTTGGCTGCCGGAGTAGATGCCGATCAACACGAAGCCCATGTGGGAAACGGACGAGAAGGCGATCAGACGCTTGATGTCGGTTTGCGCGAACGCCAGGAACGCACCGTAGAAGATCCCGATCAGACCGAGGGTCATGGCGATCGGCGCGAACTCGGCCGAGGCATTCGGGAACAGCGGCAGGGCGAAACGCAGCAGACCGTAGGCCGCGGTTTTCAGCAGGATACCGGCGAGGTCGACGGAACCGGCAGTCGGCGCCTGGGCGTGGGCATCAGGCAACCACGAGTGGAACGGTACAACTGGCAGCTTGACCGCGAAGGCGATGAAGAAGCCGAGCATCAGAATGTACTCGGTGGTCATCGACATCTTGGTCTTCAACAGGTCGGCGTAGTTGAAGGTAATCACGCCAGTGTTGTTGAAGTTGACCAGCACCAGACCGAGGATCGCCACCAGCATGATCAGGCCGGAAGCCTGAGTGAAGATGAAGAACTTGGTCGCCGCGTAGATTCGGGTTTTCTTGCCGTCCGAAGAACTGTGACCCCAGAGCGCGATGAGGAAGTACATCGGCACCAGCATCATTTCCCAGAAGAAGAAGAACATGAACAGGTCGAGGGCGAGGAACACGCCGACAACGCCGCCCAGGATCCACATCAGGTTCAGGTGGAAGAAGCCAACGTGACGTTGAATCTCTTTCCACGAGCAGAGTACCGAGAGGATACCCAGCAGACCGGTCAGCAGGATCATCAACAGCGACAGGCCGTCGAGGGCCAGGTGCACGTTGATGCCGAAGCGCTGGATCCAGACGTGCTTGAACTCAAGCGCCCAGGTCGGATCGGCGCCAGGCGCCGGCGCAAATGAATAGTCACCGTGGGCCCACAGCCAGAGGCCGAGGGCGAGTTCCAGGGTCATGGTCAACAGCGCAATCCAGCGGGGGAGGGTAGCGCCGAAGCGCTCACCCATCCAGCACAGCAGGCCGCCGATGAAGGGGATCAGGATTAGCCAAGGCAGAATCATGACGGGCTCGTTTCCTTTCGCAAATTCGCAAGGTTCATATCAGACCGCTACCAGCACGATGGCGCCGATTACCAGCACGGCACCAGCAGCCATCGAGGCGGCATACCAACGCAGTTGACCGGTCTCGGTGCGGCTCAGGGCGGTGTGACCGCCTTTGGCCATACGCGGGATCAGACCGATGGTCTGGTCGAGCGGGTCTCTGCGCAGTACATGGCTGATCGCAAGGTACGGCTTGACGAACAGTTTGTCGTAGATCCAGTCGAAGCCCCAGGCAGCGAACCACCAGGCCGAAAGGAAACGGCCGACGCCGCTGTTGGCGATCGCGGTCACGAAGCGACGCTTGCCGAGGAACAGCAGGGCCGCCAGCAGGATACCGGCCAGGGCGATGGCGCCCGAAGCGATTTCCAGACTGTGCTTGGCTTCACCACCGGCATGGCCAACGCTCTCAGGCAGTACGCCGTGCAGCGGTGGAACGATCATCGCGCCGACGAACGTCGACAGCACGATCAGCACCGACAGTGGCAGCCAGTGCGAGATGCCGTGACCGGCGTGGGCTTCGGTCTTGGCTTCACCGTGGAACGTGATGAAGATCAGGCGGAAGGTGTACAGCGAAGTCATGAACGCGCCGACCAGACCTGCGTAAAGCAGACCGTGGTTGCCGCTGGCGAACGCTTCCCAAAGGATTTCGTCCTTGGAGTAGAAACCGGCGGTGACCAGTGGCAGGGCGGCCAGTGCAGCACCACCGACGATGAAGCTGGCGTAGGCCAGTGGCAGCTTTTTCCACAGACCGCCCATCTTGAAGATGTTCTGCTCGTGGTGGCAGGCAACGATCACCGCACCGGAAGCAAGGAACAGCAGGGCCTTGAAGAAGGCGTGGGTCATCAGGTGGAAAATCGCGCCATCCCAGGCACCAACGCCCAGCGCCAGGAACATGTAGCCGATCTGGCTCATGGTCGAGTAGGCGAGGATACGTTTGATGTCGGTCTGTACCAGTGCGGCGAAACCGGCCAGTACCAGAGTCACACCACCAACGATGCCGACCAGGTGGAGGATTTCCGGCGCCAGGGTGAACAGACCGTGGGTACGGGCAATCAGGTAGACACCGGCGGTCACCATGGTTGCAGCGTGGATCAGTGCCGACACCGGGGTCGGACCGGCCATCGCGTCCGCGAGCCAGGTTTGCAGTGGCAGTTGCGCCGATTTACCGACCGCACCACCCAGCAGCATCAGGGTCGCCAGGGTGATCCAGAAGTCGCCGACCTGGAATTTCTGCGGTGCCAGCACCAGCAGTTCCTGGATGTTCAGCGTGCCCACTTGCTGGAACAGGATGAACAGGCCGATGGCCATGAACACGTCGCCAATCCGGGTCACGATGAAGGCCTTGAGTGCGGCGTTACCGTTGTTGCGGTTGCTGTAGTAGAAACCGATCAACAGGTACGAGCACAGGCCCACGCCTTCCCAGCCGAAGTACAGGAATAACAGGTTATCGCCGAGTACCAGGAACAGCATGCTGGCGATAAACAGGTTGGTGTACGAGAAGAAGCGCGAGTAACCCGCTTCGCCGCGCATGTACCAGGACGCGAACAGGTGGATCAAGAAGCCTACGCCCACCACCACGCCGAGCATGGTGATCGACAGGCCATCGATGTAGAGGGCGAAGTCAGGCTTGAAGCCTTCGACCGCCATCCACTTCCACAGCACCAGGGTGTAGTGACCGCCCTCGGGAGGCGCGACGTTGAATTGCCAGATGACGTAGGCGGCGACAATCGCCGACAAGCCAATGGAACCCACGCCGATCAGCGCCGAGAGGTTTTCCGACCAGCGTCCACGGGAGAACGACAGCAGCAGGAAACCGATCAGAGGGAATACAAAAGTCAGAAAGATTAGGTTCATCCGCGCATCTCACTGGCAGCGTCGATATCGAGCGTGTGGAAGCGGCGATACAGTTGCAGCAGGATCGCCAGGCCAATACTGGCCTCGGCGGCTGCCAGGCTGATCACCAGGATGAACATGATCTGTCCATCCGGTTGCGCCCAGCGGGCGCCCGCAACGATGAAGGCCAGGGCAGAGGCGTTCATCATCACTTCCAGACTCATCAACACGAACAAAATGTTGCGGCGGACCATCAGGCCGACCAGACCAAGGCAGAACAGGATCCCGGCAACGGCCAATCCATGTTCGAGAGGGATAGCAGGCATGTCTTACTCCTTCGCCTCGTTACGGCCCAAATGGAACGCCGTGACGGCTGCGGCGAGCAGCAGCATCGAGGCGAGTTCGACCACCAGCAGATACGGGCCGAACAGGCTGATGCCCACGGCTTTCGCGTCTACGGTGGTGTGGCCGATGGCCTGACCGCTCTGGTGAGCGAACAGCACATACAGCAGTTCGGCCAGCAGCAGGGCGGCGAGAATCACCGGCCCCGCCCAGATGCCGGGCTTGAGCCAGGTGCGTTCCTGCTGAACCGAGGCCGGGCCCAGGTTCAGCATCATCACCACGAACACGAACAGCACCATGATGGCGCCGGCGTAGGCAATCACTTCCAGCACGCCGGCGAACGGTGCGCCGAGTGCGAAGAAGGTCATGGCCACGGCGATCAACGAGATGATCAGGTAGAGCAGGGCGTGCACAGGGTTGGTGTTGGTGACCACACGTAGCGTGGACACAACCGCGATACCCGATGCGAAATAGAAAGCGAATTCCATCGTTCTTCCTTAAGGCAGCAAGCTCTTCACGTTGATCGGTTCGGCTTCGTTCTGCGCAGAGCCTTTCGGCTTGCCAGCGATTGCCATACCTGCAACACGATAGAAGTTGTAATCAGGGTTTTTGCCGGGGCCGGAGATCAAAAGATCTTCTTTCTCGTACACCAGGTCCTGACGTTTGAACTCGGCCATCTCGAAATCCGGAGTCAGCTGGATTGCGGTGGTCGGACAGGCTTCCTCGCAGAGACCGCAGAAAATGCAGCGCGAGAAGTTGATACGGAAGAAGTCCGGGTACCAGCGACCGTCTTCGGTTTCAGCTTTCTGCAGCGAGATGCAACCTACCGGGCAAGCCACGGCGCACAGGTTGCAGGCTACGCAACGCTCTTCGCCATCGGGGTCACGGGTCAGGACGATGCGACCACGGTAGCGTGGTGGCAGGTAGACCGGCTCTTCCGGGTATTGCAGGGTGTCGCGCTTGCGGAAGCCATGGCCGAAGACCATGACCAGGCTGCGCAACTGGGTACCGGTACCCTTAACGATGTCGCCAATATATTTGAACATGGGTCAAATCCTCACTGAACCGCAACCGCAGGTGTGTTCCACAACACAACCGCAGCGGTTATCAGCAAATTGATCAGGGTCAGTGGCAGGCAGAATTTCCAGCTGAAATCCATCACCTGGTCATAACGCGGACGCGGGATGGAAGCGCGCAGCAGGATGAACAGCATGATGAAGAACGCGGTCTTCAGTGCGAACCAGACGAAGGACAGTTGCGGCAGGATGCCGAACGGACCGTGCCAGCCACCGAAGAACAGGGTGACCAGCAGCGCCGAGATCAGGATGATGCCGATGTATTCACCGACGAAGAACATGCCCCATTTCATACCGGCGTATTCAATGTGGTAACCGTCGGCCAGTTCCTGTTCCGCTTCCGGCTGGTCGAACGGGTGACGGTGAGTCACGGCGACGCCAGCGATGAAGAAGGTACAGAAGCCGAAGAACTGCGGAATGATGAACCACAGGTTCTGCGCCTGGTACTCGACGATGTCGCGCATGTTGAACGAGCCGACCTGCACCACGATGCCCATCAGGGCCAGGCCCATGAACACTTCGTAGGACACAGTCTGCGCCGAGGCCCGCAAGCTGCCGAGCAGGGCGAACTTGTTGTTGCTCGACCAGCCGGCGAACAGCACCGCGTAGACCGACAGACCGGCCATGGCGAAGAAGAACAGCAGGCCGATGTTAAGATCCGCCACGCCCCAGGTCGGGGTGATCGGGATGATCGCGAACGCGATCAGCAGGGCGGACATGGCGACCACCGGTGCCAGGGTGAAGATCACCTTGTCGGCAAACGGCGGGGTCCAGTCTTCCTTGAAGAACATCTTCAGCATGTCGGCGGCGATCTGGAACATGCCGAACGGGCCAACGCGGTTCGGACCGTAACGGTCCTGCCACCAGCCCAGCAGGCGACGTTCGACAAAGCTGAGCAACGCACCCGCGACCACAACGGCCAGCAGAATCACGATGGCTTTGATGACCGTCAGGATCACATCGATCACTTCAGGGGTGAACCAGGTCATTGCGCTGCCTCCTGCAGACCGTCGACGGACAGGCCGGCGAATGCCGGTGGAATGCCGGCGATGCCCGCAGGCAAGGCCACCAGACCAGCGCCCAGTTCTTCATTGATGCGCAGCGGCAGACGCAGGGTCTGGCCGGCCACATTCAGGCTCAGCAGAGCACCGTCGTTGACGCCCAGGCGATCCGCTTCGGATTTGGCCAGCGCCACGTACGGAGCCGGGATGCGTTCCTGTACCGGTGCGGCTTTCGACGAGTTTTCGTCGCTGCCGAACAGGTGGTAGAACGGCACGGCCTGCCAGGTGCCCGGCGCCGGGTTGAATGCGCGCGGAGCGGCAGCGAACCAGTTCAGCGAATCACCGGTGCTTTCGATCAGGCGGGTGCCCGGGTCGCCAGCACGCAGGTGACCACCGACTTCGTCCTGGAACTTGTTCCAGGCTTGCGGCGAGTTCCAGCCCGGCGACCAGGCGAACGGCACTTGCTGACGCGGTTCGGCCGAGCCCGAGTAACCTTCCATGGAGAAGGCGAACGCGGTGTCTTTGTCTTGCGGGGTGCGCGGTTCGTGAACGCTGATGTCGGCGCGCATCGCGGTGCGACCGGAATAACGCAGCGGCTCACGCGCCAGTTTCAGACCCTTGATGCGGAACGCGGCAGACGGCGCGGCGTCGACGATACGCGCCAGTTGCTCGGTGCTCGAAGCCACGGCAGCGGTGACGTGGTCGAGTTGCGTCCAGTCGATCGGCTGGTTCAGCAGGGTCGAGCGCAGGGCGTGCAGCCAGCGCCAGCCTTCATGAACCAGGATGCTCGCATCCATGTATTGCGGATCGAAAACCTGGAAGAAGCGCTGGGCGCGACCTTCCTGGCTGACCAGCGTACCGTCGCCTTCCGCGAAGCTCGCCGCTGGCAGCACCAGTTGCGCGCGGTCGGTGGTGGCGGTCTTCTGGTGGTCGGCAACGATCACTACTTTCGCAGCGTTCAGCGCGGCATCGACCTTGGCTTTCGAGGTGCGGGTGTACAGATCGTTTTCCAGCACGACGATGGCGTCGGCCTTGCCATCGATCACGGCTTGCAGCGCCGCGTCGACCGATTCGCCACCGAGCATGGCCAGGCCAAGGCTGTTGGCTTCCGGCACGATCAGGCTGATCGAACCGTTCTTCTCGCGCAGCTTCAGGGCCTTGGCGATGTTCGCAGCGGCTTCGATCAAGGCTTTGGAACCCAGCGAAGTACCGGCGATGATCAGCGGACGTTTGGCCGCGAGCAGGGCGTCAGCGATGCGCTGAGCCAGTTCCAGTGCTTCGGCGTCCAGACCTTCAACGGCCGGGGCGCTGGCGTCCAGTGCGTGAGCCACGGCGAAACCGATGCGCGCCAGATCATCCGGAGCGGCGTGAACGCATTCTTCGGCGATGTCGTCGAGCTTGGTTTCCGCCAGGCTGGCGATGAACAGCGGGTTCAGTTCGTGCTGACCGATGTTCTTCACTGCGGCGTCGAGCCATGGCTGAACGCGCATGGCTTCGGCCATGTCTTCAGCTTTGCCCTTGACCGACTGACGCAGGGACAGCGCCATACGGGCGGCGGTCTGGGTCAGGTCTTCACCGAGGACGAACACGGCGTCGTGGTCTTCGATGTCGCGCATGTTCGGCACGGGCAGCGGGCTGTCTTTGAGCACTTGCAGGACCAGACGGATGCGCTCCAGTTCGGAGGCTTCGATACCGGAGTAGAAATGCTCGGCGCCTACCAGTTCACGCAGCGCGTAGTTGCTTTCGAGGCTGGCACGCGGCGAACCGATACCGACGATATTGCGCCCGCGCAGCAGATCGGCTGCCTTGTCCAGCGCCTGATCCAGGCCCAGCTTGGTGCCGTCGGCCAGCAGTGGCTGACGTGGACGGTCGGTGCGGTTGACGTAGCCATAACCGAAACGGCCACGGTCGCACAGGAAGTACTGGTTCACCGAACCGTTGAAACGGTTTTCGATGCGACGCAGTTCGCCGTAACGCTCGCCCGGGGAAATGTTGCAACCGCTGGAGCAGCCATGGCAGATGCTCGGCGAGAACTGCATGTCCCATTTACGGTTGTAGCGCTCGGAGTGAGTCTTGTCGGTGAACACACCGGTCGGGCAGACCTCGGTGAGGTTGCCGGAGAACTCGCTTTCGAGGGTGCCGTCTTCAACGCGACCGAAGTACACGTTGTCGTGGGCGCCGAACACACCGAGGTCGGTGCCGCCGGCGTAGTCCTTGTAGAAACGCACGCAGCGATAGCAGGCGATGCAGCGGTTCATTTCGTGGGAAATGAACGGGCCCAGTTGCTGGTTCTGGTGGGTGCGTTTGGTGAAGCGATAACGGCGCTCGTTGTGGCCGGTCATCACCGTCATGTCTTGCAGGTGGCAGTGACCGCCTTCTTCGCACACAGGGCAGTCGTGCGGGTGGTTGGTCATCAGCCATTCGACAACACTGGCGCGGAACGCCTTGGATTCTTCATCGTCGATGGAGATCCAGGTGTTGTCGGTGGCAGGGGTCATGCAGGACATGACGATGCGACCACGGGTGTCGTTCTCGTCGGTGTACTGCTTGACCGCGCACTGGCGGCAGGCCCCGACGCTACCAAGCGCGGGGTGCCAGCAGAAATAAGGGATGTCGAGGCCCAGCGACAGACATGCCTGTAACAGGTTGTCTGCCCCGTCGACTTCGAGCGCTTTGCCGTCTACGTGGATAGTGGCCATGGTTCAAAGGTCTTCGTTGGCCCGGTGTCAGCGGGCGTGGCTAATGGAATCTTGTTATCCGTCCGAATCCAGTCAGCCCCGAAAGGCGTCATCGGACGAAAGGCGAAGGGCACGGACCCTTCGCCTTTTTAAGCGTTTACGCGCCGATTACGATCGGCCTTGCCAGAGGCGGGACGGCGGCGCTTGCAGGCGCGATACCGGCTTCGAACTCTGGACGGAAATATTTGATGGCACTCCCCAACGGCTCCACGGCACCCGGTGCGTGAGCACAGAAGGTCTTGCCTGGGCCGAGGAAGCCGACCAGACCCAGCAGGGTCTCGATGTCGCCTGGCTGACCGCGGCCTTCTTCGATGGCCATCAAGAGCTTGACGCTCCATGGCAGGCCATCACGGCACGGGGTGCAGAAGCCGCAGGATTCGCGAGCGAAGAACTGCTCCATGTTGCGCAACAGGGAAACCATGTTGACGCTGTCGTCCACCGCCATCGCCAGGCCGGTACCCATCCGGGTGCCCACTTTGGCGATGCCGCCGGCGTACATCTGTGCGTCGAGGTGTTCCGGCAACAGGAAGCCGGTACCGGCGCCACCTGGCTGCCAGGCCTTGAGCTTGTAACCGTCGCGCATGCCGCCGGCGTAGTCTTCGAACAGCTCGCGACCGGTGACGCCGAATGGCAGTTCCCACAGGCCCGGATTCTTGACCTTGCCGGAGAAGCCCATGAGCTTGGTGCCCATGTCTTCGCTGCCTTCGCGGGCCAACGATTTGTACCAGTCAACGCCGTCGGCAATGATCGCCGGCACGTTGCACAGGGTTTCCACGTTGTTCACGCAGGTCGGCTTGCCCCACACGCCGACGGCGGCAGGGAAGGGCGGCTTGGAGCGCGGGTTGGCGCGGCGGCCTTCGAGGGAGTTGATCAGTGCGGTTTCTTCACCGCAGATGTAACGTCCGGCGCCGGTGTGGACGAACAGTTCGAAGTCGAAGCCGCTGCCCAGAATGTTCTTGCCCAACAGGCCTGCAGCCTTGGCCTCTTCCACGGCACGATTCAAGTGCTTGGCGGCGGTGGTGTACTCGCCACGCAGGAAGATGTAGCCACGGTAGGTTTTCAGTGCGCGGGCACTGATCAGCATGCCTTCGATCAGCAGATGGGGCAGTTGCTCCATCAGCATGCGGTCTTTCCAGGTGTTCGGCTCCATTTCATCCGCGTTGCACAGCAGGTAGCGGATGTTGATGGATTCGTCCTTGGGCATCAGGCCCCACTTCACGCCAGTGGGGAAGCCTGCACCGCCGCGACCTTTGAGGCCGGCGTCTTTCACGGTCTGGACGATGTCGTCCTGAGCCATGTCGGCGAAGGCCTTGCGCGCAGCGGCGTAACCGTTCTTGGCCTGGTATTCGTCGAGCCACACGGCTTCGCCGTCGTCACGCAGACGCCAGGTCAGCGGGTGAGTCTCGGCCGAACGCTTGATGCGGTTGGCAGGACCGAAAGATGTCAGGGTCATACGTAGCCCTCGAGCAGTTTGGCCACGCCGGCAGGCTGCACGTCGCCAAAGGTGTCGTCGTCGATCATCAGCGCCGGTGCCTTGTCGCAGTTGCCGAGGCAGCAGACAGGCAGCAGGGTGAAACGACCGTCGGCGGTGGTCTGACCCAGGCCGATGCCCAGATTGTTCTGGATTTCGCTGACCACCGACTCGTGGCCGCCGATGTAGCAGACCATGCTGTCGCAGACGCGAATGATGTGACGGCCGACCGGCTGACGGAAGATCTGGCTGTAGAACGTCGCCACACCTTCAACGTCGCTGGCCGGGATGCCGAGGATCTCGCCGATCGCGTACAGGGCGCCATCCGGCACCCAGCCGCGTTCCTTCTGAACGATCTTCAGGGCTTCGATCGACGCCGCGCGCGGGTCTTCGTAGTGATGCAGCTCGTGCTCGATGGCCGAGCGCTCGGTTTCACTCAAGGTGAAACGGTCTGTCTGGATAAGCGTGCTGTTCATGCTTAGCGGTCCACGTCGGCCATAACGAAGTCGATACTACCCAGGTACGCAATCAAGTCCGCGACCATGCTGCCTTTGATCACCGAAGGGATCTGCTGCAGGTGCGGGAAGCTCGGAGTACGGATCCGGGTACGGTAGCTCATGGTGCCGCCGTCGCTCGTCAGGTAATAACTGTTGATGCCCTTGGTCGCTTCGATCATCTGGAAGGATTCGTTGGCCGGCATGACCGGACCCCACGAAACCTGCAGGAAGTGCGTGATCAGGGTTTCGATGTGCTGCAGCGTGCGCTCTTTCGGCGGCGGCGTGGTCAGCGGATGATCCGCCTTGTACGGGCCTTCCGGCATGTTGCGCATGCACTGGTCGATGATCTTGATGCTCTGGCGCATCTCTTCGACGCGGACCATGCAGCGATCGTAGGCATCGCCATTGGCGGCCAGCGGTACTTCGAATTCGAAGTTCTCGTAGCCGGAGTATGGACGCGCTTTACGCAGGTCGAAGTCGCAACCGGTCGAACGCAGGCCGGCACCGGTGACACCCCATTCCAGGGCTTCTTTGGTGTTGTACTGGGCGACGCCGATGGTCCGACCTTTGAGGATGCTGTTCTGCAGGGCCGCCTTGGTGTACTCGTCGAGGCGTTTTGGCAGCCATTCAACGAAGTCTTTCACCAGTTTGTCCCAGCCGCGCGGCAGGTCGTGGGCGACACCACCGATGCGGTACCAGGCCGGGTGCAGACGGAAACCGGTGATGGCTTCGATCACTGTGTACGCCTTCTGGCGGTCGGTGAAGGTGAAGAACACCGGGGTCATGGCGCCGACGTCCTGGATGTAGGTACCCAGGAACAGCAGGTGGCTGGTGATCCGGAAGAACTCGGCCATCATGATGCGGATGACGTCGACTTTCTCCGGCACCTTGATGCCGGCCAGCTTCTCGACCGAGAGCACATACGGCAGGTTGTTCATCACGCCGCCGAGGTAGTCGATACGGTCGGTGTACGGGATGAAACTGTGCCAGGACTGACGCTCGGCCATCTTCTCGGCACCACGGTGGTGGTAACCGATGTCCGGTACGCAGTCGACGATCTCTTCGCCATCGAGTTGCAGAATGATGCGGAACGCACCGTGCGCCGAAGGGTGGTTCGGGCCCAGGTTGAGGAACATGTAGTCCTCGTTGGCCCCGGAACGCTTCATGCCCCAGTCTTCAGGACGGAAGCGCGCAGCTTCTTCCTCAAGCTGCTGCTTGGCGAGGTTGAGGCTGAACGGATCGAATTCGGTGGCGCGCGCCGGGAAGTCCTTGCGCAGCGGGTGACCGTCCCAGGTCGGCGGCATCATGATGCGCGACAGGTGCGGGTGACCTTTGAAGTCGATGCCGTACATGTCCCAGACTTCACGCTCGTACCAGTTGGCGTTTGGCCAGATGCTGGTGACGGTCGGCAAGCTCAGGTCGCTTTCGGACAAGGCGACTTTGATCATCACGTCACTATTACGCTCAAGCGACATGAGGTGATAGAACACGGTGAAGTCGGCGCCCGATGGCAGCCCTTGACGCTTGGTGCGCAGACGCTCGTCCACGCCGTGCAGGTCATAGAGCATGACGTACGGCTTGGGCAGGTTGCGCAGGAAGGTCAGGACTTCGACGAGTCTGGCGCGCGCCACCCACAGCACCGGCATGCCGGTGCGGGTCGACTGAGCGGTGAACGCTTCGGCGCCAAAACGGTTGTTCAATTCGACGACCACATCCTGGTCGTCTGCCTTATAAGGCGGGATGTACAGAGCGCTGCCTGTAGTCATGGTTATTTTTTCGCTTTCGGTCAACGTAAAGAATGAAGCCAGCTTCTCGTTTCTTTGAAACAGACTGGATCAGACTTCGTCAGGGCTGCGCAGATTGGTGACTGCGATTCGCTGTTCGCGGCGCTGTTCCTTCTGCGAAGGCATGTCGGCGCGATAAACGCCTTGGTCGCCAACGACCCAGGAAAGCGGACGACGCTCCTGTCCAATCGATTCCTGCAACAGCATCAAGCCTTGAAGGAATGCTTCTGGACGAGGCGGGCAGCCAGGTACGTAGACGTCCACGGGCAGGAACTTGTCCACCCCTTGAACCACGGAGTAGATGTCGTACATGCCACCGGAGTTGGCGCACGAACCCATGGAGATAACCCACTTAGGCTCGAGCATCTGCTCGTAGAGACGCTGAATGATCGGCGCCATCTTGATGAAGCAGGTACCGGCGATAACCATGAAGTCGGCCTGACGCGGTGATGCCCGGATAACTTCGGCGCCAAAGCGCGCGATGTCGTGGGGCGCCGTGAAGGCGGTGGTCATTTCCACGTAGCAGCACGAAAGGCCGAAGTTGTACGGCCACAGGGAGTTTTTACGCCCCCAGTTGACCGCGCCACTCAGCACGTCTTCGAGCTTGCCCATGAAAATGTTTTTGTGAACTTGATCCTCTAACGGATCGGAAACGGTTTCCCGTTCGCCGATCGGATACTGCTCGTTAGGAGCATCGGGGTCGATTCTGGTGAGATTGTATTGCATTGCCAAAGCCTCATTGTTTCAGCTTCGCCTGCCGCTTGCGACGAGCTTCCGGAGCCCAGTCAAGGGCGCCCACTCGGAACAGGTAGACAAGACCTGCCAACAGAATTGCTATGAAAACGAGAGCTTCGACGAATCCGGTCCAGCCGCTTTCGCGGACGGACACAGACCATGCAAAGAGAAAGAGGGCTTCGATATCGAAGATCACGAACAGCATCGCGACCAGATAGAATTTGGCTGAGAGCCGCAAGCGGGCGCCACCTGTAGGTAGCATGCCGGACTCGAACGGTTCGTTTTTGCTGCGGCCCCAGGCTTTTGACCCGAGGAGGCTGGAGACGCCAAGCATGAAGGCACACAGGCCGACGACACCCAGAAGGAAAATGGCAAAGCCCCAGTTGTGGGCCATGAGTCCTGTCGCTTCGGGCATGCTGGTAATCCTTAACAGAGAGCAAAGGTCTCTGAGCTTGATAAAGAAATAGGCAGTGACGATATGTCGCAGCAATCAATCGCGCTGATTTTATGGCTAAACACCCGGCAAGTAAAATTCCTATAGCGAAATTATTTATTGGAATAAGGACATAGCGTACCTCCAATGCCCTGCAGCCCATGCGTTGCGGGCATTAGCCGGGTTTATGCAAATAATGTTTTGTAGGGAATGTAACGAACATAGTTGCAGCTAAATGATAATTGATATCGTTTGGAGTGGTTTTGTAACTGTTTAGCGGTGCAGTAAACAGAAAGTTGTCTTATATGCCCGTTACTGCAAGTAGCGGTGGCGCCCGTTTTAGCTGATTTTTCTGACCTGAGTACTGGTCTGGATCAATGTTTTGTCGCGCGGCGGGCGTCAAACCTGTGGGAGCGGGCTTGCTCGCGAATGCGGTGGGTCAGTCGCGCATGTGCAGGCTGACACTACGCTTTCGCGAGCAAGCCCGCTCCCACAAGGGGGGGCTGTGGTGTTTGGGGAATCGGCGCGCAAAAAAAAACGCCCCGAACCGGTCGGGGCGTCAGTTTTGCGGCTTTGCGGTTAGCTTTCTATACGATCCGCAAAGGCCGTTTGCTCAGCGAAGCCGAATCAGTGGAACTGTTCTTCTTCGGTCGAACCGGTCAGCGCGGTCACCGAGGACGAGCCACCCTGAATCACGGTGGTCATGTCGTCGAAGTAGCCGGTGCCCACTTCCTGCTGGTGAGCCACGAAGGTGTAACCCTTGGCGGCGTCAGCGAATTCCTGCTCCTGCAGCTTCACGTAGGCAGTCATGTCGTTGCGGGCGTAGTCGTGCGCCAGGTTGAACATGCTGTGCCACATGTTGTGAATGCCGGCCAGGGTGATGAACTGGTGCTTGTAACCCATGGCGGACAGTTCGCGCTGGAACTTGGCGATGGTCGCGTCGTCCAGGTTTTTCTTCCAGTTGAAGGAAGGCGAGCAGTTGTACGACAGCAGTTGATCCGGGTATTCCTTCTTGATCGCTTCAGCGAAGCGACGGGCTTCTTCCAGATCCGGTTTGGCGGTTTCGCACCAGATCAGGTCGGCGTACGGTGCGTAGGCCAGGCCACGGGCGATGGCTTGATCCAGGCCGGCACGAACCTTGTAGAAACCTTCCTGAGTACGCTCGCCAGTCACGAACGGCTGGTCGTACGGATCGCAGTCCGAAGTCAGCAGGTCAGCCGCGTTGGCGTCGGTACGCGCCAGGATGATGGTCGGCGTGCCGGCAACGTCGGCAGCCAAGCGAGCAGCGGTCAGCTTCTGTACGGCTTCCTGAGTTGGAACCAGGACCTTGCCGCCCATGTGGCCGCATTTCTTCACGGAAGCCAGTTGGTCTTCGAAGTGAACGCCGGCGGCGCCTGCTTCGATCATGCTCTTCATCAGTTCGTAGGCGTTCAGCACGCCGCCGAAACCGGCTTCAGCGTCAGCCACGATTGGCGCGAAGTAGTCGATGTAGCCTTCGTCGCCCGGGTTCTTGCCGGCCTTCCACTGGATCTGGTCAGCACGACGGAACGAGTTGTTGATGCGCTTGACCACGGTTGGCACCGAGTCCACCGGGTACAGCGACTGGTCCGGGTACATGGATTCTGCGGAGTTGTTGTCCGCAGCCACTTGCCAGCCCGACAGGTAGATCGCCTGGATACCGGCCTTGACCTGCTGAACAGCCTGGCCACCGGTCAGGGCGCCCATGCAGTTGACGAAATCTTTCTCTGGGCGGAAGGACGGCTTGGCACCCTGGGTCACCAGGTTCCACAGCTTCTCGGCGCCCATTTTCGCAAAGGTGTGCTCAGGCTGAACCGAGCCACGCAGACGGACGACGTCAGCAGCGGAGTAAGTGCGAGTCACGCCTTTCCAGCGCGGGTTTTCAGCCCAGTCTTTTTCAAGGGCTGCAATTTGCTGTTCGCGTGTCAGTGCCATGGAGATAAACCTCGTCGCGTCTTTATGAAAAGTTGTTCTGCGGTGGAAAATTCCTGCGCTCGCTGACCAGAAGCTTAGGTGGTCAAGTCGGGTTCGGCGGGGTAGGCGACGGGATGAACGATGGGCTCGAGGGGAAGTGAGCAGGTAGTGGCGGACTGCGGGCGCATTCGGGCGTCGTGGGCCTTTATACGGACTACAGCGTGAAGCCGGGTTACCTAAATACGCTTCCGTCCCTCGGGACAACTTCGTTCCAGTCGGCAACCTCGTCAAACACACCTTGTGGGCGGTACAGACACGAAGCGGTTCGCGGGGTAGGTGCGAACATCGCTTCGAAGGCCCTTGCCAGGGCCTCTGATTAGCGGGAGCGAGGCCATCATGCCTTCGCTTTTTTGGCTCGTCAAACGTTTTGTAGTGCTTTTTTTCAAGCACTACATCTTTCGTCTAATACGACTAATCAGTCAGTTTTCGGTGCTTTAGTCCAGGGCGTCGACTTTGACCCGTAAAGTCATGTCATCTCGGCCTTGAGTCGAGTAGCTGCGGGTCAGGCCCTGTTTGTCGGCCTGGGTTTCACGGTTTACGCCGGCGAGGGTGATCCATTCGCCCAGGCGTCCGCTGACCGTTGTGTCGGTACTTTGCACGTTCACTACATCGGGACGTTCCTGGCTCATGCGGTCACGGTTGGTACTGATTGCCAGGTGAACGATGTCGCCGGTGACGCTGGCGGTGACGTAGAAGCCTTGGGTGACGTTACGGTATTGGGTCTGGCTGCTGTAGTCGCCGTAGGAGTTGGTCTGGCTGCTGGTGATCGGCACACTTTGGCCGACCTGAATCAGCGCCGGCATGCCGTCGGTAGCCTGTACTTGCTGCACGCCGCCGTCACGGCTGGCGGTGCTGCGGCTGATAATGCGGGTCTGATTCGGCTGCGCGCCGTTGACCGAGTAGCCTTCATCGCCGCGACCGTTGTTTTCATTGGTATCAACCGTGATCAACAGGCGTTTGGGCGCAGTATCGAGCTGGGTAATCAGCGCCTTGAGTTCCTGAATCTTGTCCGGCTCGGCCTTGATGATCAGTTGGTTGCCATAGGCGCTGACCTGACCGTCCTTGCCGATAAAGTCTTGCGCCATCGGCAGCATGTCGGCGCTGGTGCGGTAGTTGAGGGGCACGATTTCTGTGGCTGCCATCACCGAAAAACTGCAACCGAGCAGCAGAGTGGTGAGCAGGGTGCGTAGGGACATGTCCGTTATCTCCGCTTTCGAAAGGCTTGATATTGCCAGTTTGTCGGCCCGGGGTGGGGCAAGTTGAATCGTAGACAGCAAAACGCCCCGGCATCTGAAGATGGCGGGGCGTTTTGAGGGTGCTCACATACCGCTTTTTGTGGCGAGGGAGCTTGCTCCCGCTGGGCTGCGCAGCAGACCCCAAATTTTCAGGGCCGCTTCGCGCCCCAGCGGGAGCAAGCTCCCTCGCCACAGGGTTTCACAGGTATGGGATCTCTGTTGATCAAGCCGAATGCCGAACCATATCGACGTGCGGAATCCCCGCTTCAAGGAATTCCTCGCTGACCAGACTGAAGCCCAGGCGCTCATAGAACGCTGTGGCCTGTACCTGGGCGCTGAGCATCTGCTGCTGCAGGCCGCGGGCTTCGGCTTCGGCGATGACCGCTTGCATCAGCGCATCGCCCACCTTCATCCCGCGCCAGTCCTTCAACACCGAAACCCGGCCAATGTGCCCGTCGGGCAGCAGGCGGGCGGTGCCGATCGGAAAGTCGCCTTCGAACGCCAGAAAATGCACGGCGGTCGCGTCATCGGCGTCCCATTCAAGCTCGGGTGGCACCGATTGTTCGGCGATGAACACCGTTTCACGAATGCGCCGGATCTCGGCGTTGTCCTTTTGCCAGTCTGCGACACGTACGCGAATCTTATTCATCGGCAAATCCCAGGCTGCCTTGTTTGACCAGTTCGCACAGCAGGCCGCGACCGTCTTCGTCGTTGAGCCACTCGCCGAGGTTGTCGACATGCAGCGCATCGGCAGCGCAGATCATCTTCAGCAGCTCGCGCAGCTTGCCCGGCAGGTAACGGCTCTGGCCGCTGGCGAACAGCAGCAGGTCGTCATCGACTTCCGACCAGGCCAGGCGCGCACTCGGGTTGCGGATCAGCACGGCGCCGTCCTGCAGCGCGTTGAGGAAGTCATCTTCTTCAACGTCTTCCGGGCCGACCACCAGTTCCGGGTAGCGCGGCTCGGTCATGTACTGGCCGAACCAGGTCAGCAGCAGACGCTCGTCGCTCATGTGCTCGGCGAGCAGGCTTTTCAGGCGGCCGAGTGCGTCGTGCTGGATCTGATGTGGATCATCGCTGACCGGTTTCGCATCGGCGTCGGTGTAGCGTTCTTCGTCAGTCAGGAACTGGCTGAGGAAGTCGGTGAAGTGGGTCAGTACTTCCGAGGCGCTCGGGGCGCGGAAGCCGACCGAGTAGGTCATGCAGTTGTCCACGGCGACACCGCAGTGGGCCAGGCGCGGCGGCAGGTAGAGCATGTCGCCCGGTTCCAGCACCCACTCTTCGGTCTCGTGGAATTCGGCGAGGATGCGCAGATCCGCGTGTTGCAGCAGCGGGCTTTCGGAGTCGCACATCTGGCCGATCTTCCAGTTGCGCTGGCCATGACCTTGCAGCAGGAACACGTCGTAGTTGTCGAAGTGCGGGCCAACGCTGCCACCCGGGGCGGCGAAGCTGATCATCACGTCATCGACGCGCCAGCTCGGCAGGAAGCGGAAGTTTTCCAGCAGCTCGCTGACTTCCGGGACGAATTGATCAACGGCCTGAACGAGCAGGGTCCACTCTTTTTCCGGCAGCTTGCTGAATTCGTCTTCGGCGAACGGGCCGCGACGCAGCTCCCACGGACGCTCGCCGTGCTCGATCACCAGGCGCGACTCGACCTCTTCTTCCAGGGCCAGGCCGGCCAGTTCGTCGGCGTCGATCGGGCTTTCGAAGTCAGGGATGGCCTGACGGATCAGCAGCGGCTTTTTCTGCCAGTAATCGCGCATGAATTCGCGCGCCGTGAGACCGCCCAGGAGTTGAAGAGGAGTATCAGGATTCATGTGTAACCTATTGAAAAAAAGCATTTTTCAGACGGGAATAAAAACGCCCGGCGCGGCCGGGCGTCTCAAACGGGTCAAGCGGTGAATCAGATGCGTTTGGCTTGCGCCACAGCGTTGCCGATGTAGTTGGCCGGGGTCAGCTGTTTCAGCTCGGCTTTCGCTTCGGCTGGCATGTCCAGGCCGTCGATGAAAGTCTGCAGCGCTTCAGGGCTGATGCCCTTGCCGCGGGTCAGTTCTTTGAGCTTTTCGTACGGGTTTTCGATGTTGTAGCGGCGCATCACGGTCTGGATCGGCTCGGCCAATACTTCCCAGCAAGCGTCCAGATCGGCAGCGATCTTGTCAGCGTTCAGCTCAAGCTTGCTGATGCCTTTGAGGCTGGCTTCGTAGGCGATCACGCTGTGAGCGAAGCCCACACCGAGGTTGCGCAGTACGGTGGAGTCGGTCAGGTCGCGCTGCCAGCGGGAAATTGGCAGTTTGCTCGCCAGGTGCTGGAACAGTGCGTTGGCGATGCCCAGGTTGCCTTCGGAGTTTTCGAAGTCGATCGGGTTGACCTTGTGCGGCATGGTCGACGAACCGATTTCGCCAGCGATGGTGCGCTGTTTGAAATAACCCAGGGAAATGTAGCCCCAGATGTCACGGTCGAAGTCGATCAGGATGGTGTTGAAGCGCGCGATCGCGTCGAACAGCTCGGCGATGTAGTCATGCGGTTCGATCTGCGTGGTGTACGGGTTGAAGCCCAGGCCCAGTTCGTCTTCGATGAAGGCGCGGGCGTTGGCTTCCCAGTCGATCTGCGGGTAGGCCGACAGGTGCGCGTTGTAGTTGCCTACGGCGCCATTGATCTTGCCCAGCAGCGGCACGGCAGCGACTTGAGCGATCTGACGCTCGAGACGGTAAACCACGTTCGCCAGCTCTTTACCCAGAGTAGTCGGGGAGGCCGGTTGGCCGTGGGTGCGCGACAGCATCGGCACGTCGGCGAAACGGATCGCCAGTTCGCGGATGGCGTTGGCAGTCTGGCGCATCAGCGGCAGCATCACGTCGTCACGGCCTTCGCGCAGCATCAGGGCGTGGGACAGGTTGTTGATGTCTTCACTGGTGCAGGCAAAGTGGATGAACTCGCTGACCTTGGCCAGCTCCGGCAGCTTGGCCGCCTGCTCCTTGAGCAGGTATTCGATCGCCTTGACGTCGTGGTTGGTGGTGCGCTCGATCTCTTTGACGCGCTCAGCGTGCTCCAGCGAGAAGTTTTCAGCCAGTTCATTGAGAACGGCGTTGGCCTCGGCGGAGAAGGCTGGCACTTCCGGGATACCGGCGTGGGCGGCCAGGCGCTGGAGCCAGCGCACTTCAACCAGGACGCGGGCACGGATCAGGCCGTACTCGCTGAAAATCGGGCGCAGGGCCTGGGTTTTGCCGGCGTAGCGGCCGTCAACAGGGGAAACCGCAGTGAGCGAAGAGAGCTGCATGGGGTGTTCTCGGACAGTCGGGCAACGAAATGGGGCGCGTATCATACATGAAAAAATCCGCCGGTCCGTTGCCAACTGACCGGCGTATTACGCGCTACAGACTACAAAACTTTTATTGCGCGACGATTTACTCGCTGCGCATCAACGGATACAGCTCTTTGAGCAGCTTGCGCCGGCTGATCACCAACTGCCAGCGGTGGCCGCCGAGCTGTCGCCACAGGCGTGCCGAACGGATGCCGGCCAGCAGCAGGGCACGGATCTTCGAGGCGTTGCTCGGTTGCTGCAGGTTGCGCATGTCGCCATGCACCTGAATGCGCTGGCGCAGGGTGCTCAGGGTGTCCTGATACAGCGCACCGCAAGCGGCGATCACGTTTTCGTGGGCCGGGCCGAAGTGCTCGACCTGCGACTGGATCTGCGGCAGGCGCTTGCCAATGGTGTCGAGCATGTCGTCGCGTTTGGCCAGTTGGCGTTCCAGGCCGAGCATCGACAGGGCATAGCGCAGCGGTTCGCGTTGCAGGGTGCTCGGGTCGCGCTCGAGGGCGCCGATCAATGCCCGATAACCCTCGCGCAGATTGAGGTCGTCGCCGCCGTACACGTCCAGTGTGTCCTTCGGGTCGCGTACCAGCAGGCTGCCGAGCATGCAGCTCAGGCCGGCCTCACTGGTCTGCCCGGTCTTGGCGATGCGGTCGACCAGCACGGCGGCGAGAAACACCCCGCCCAGCGCCGTCAGTTGCTCCTGAGTCGGGCTCATGCCTGGCCGCTCCACGGCTCGGCAACTTCGATCACGCCGCCACCGAGGCAGATTTCACCGTCGTAGAACACCACGGACTGGCCCGGGGTCACCGCGCGTTGCGGTTCGTCGAACACGGCGCGGTAGCCGTTTTCGGTTTTTTCCAGGGTGCAAGCCTGATCGCTCTGGCGATAACGCACTTTGGCAGTGAGGCGCAGTGGCTGGCTCAGGTCGATCGGGTTGACCCAATAGATTTCCGAAGCGAGCAGGGCGCTGGAGAACAGCCACGGATGGTTGTTGCCCTGGCCGACGATAAGCTCGTTAGTGTCCAGATCCTTGCGCAGCACGTACCACGGCTCGTCGCCGGCATCTTTCAGGCCGCCAATACCCAGGCCCTGACGCTGACCGATGGTGTGGTACATCAAGCCGTGGTGACGGCCGATGACTTCGCCTTCAGTGGTCTTGATCTCGCCCGGTTGCGCCGGCAAGTATTGCTTGAGGAAATCGCTGAAACGTCGCTCGCCGATGAAGCAGATCCCGGTGGAATCCTTCTTCTTGGCGGTCGCCAGCTCGTATTTCTCGGCAATGGCGCGCACTTCGGGCTTTTCCAGTTCACCGACCGGGAACAGGGTCTTGGCGATCTGTTCGCCGCCGACAGCGTGCAGGAAGTAGCTCTGGTCCTTGTTCGGATCGAGGCCCTTGAGCAGTTCAGTGCGGCCATCGATGTCGCGACGGCGCACATAGTGGCCGGTGGCGATCAGGTCGGCACCGAGCATCATGGCGTAGTCGAGGAACGCCTTGAACTTGATCTCGCGGTTGCACAGGATGTCCGGGTTCGGCGTGCGACCGGCCTTGTATTCGGCCAGGAAGTGCTCGAACACGTTGTCCCAGTACTCGGCGGCGAAGTTGGCGGTGTGCAGCTTGATGCCGATCTTGTCGCACACGGCTTGGGCATCCGCCAGGTCGTCCATGGCGGTGCAGTATTCCGTTCCGTCGTCTTCTTCCCAGTTCTTCATGAACAGGCCTTCCACCTCGTAACCCTGCTCGATCAGCAGGAGAGCGGAAACGGAAGAGTCCACGCCGCCGGACATGCCGACAATGACGCGCTTCTTGGATGTGTCAGAAGGGGCTGGATCACGCATAGGGATTCAATGAGTGTCTTGAAAAAGGACGCGATTCTAGCAGGCTCACGGCCTCAAGGCTAAAGAGAAGGGCGGATCAGTTCGAGACTGAAGTGATGGCCGGCCAGATAGTCGTCGATGCAACGGATGATCAGCTCGCTGCGCCAGTTGTCGCGCTGAGCGATTAATTCGCTACGGGTCAACCACTTGGCGCCGACGATGCCGTCGTCCAGTTGATAGTCGGGGTGGTGTTTCACCGCTTTGGCGCTGAAGCACACGCGTTGATACGTCACGCCGTTGCTCGGCGCGGTATACAGATAAATGCCGATCACGCCGGTGGGTTCGACGTCCCAGCCGGTTTCCTCAAGGGTTTCGCGGATGGCGGCTTCGATCAGGGTTTCGTCCGGATCCAGGTGGCCGGCGGGCTGGTTGAGCACATTACGCCCGGCCTTGTGCTCTTCGACCATCAGGAAACGGCCGTTGTCTTCGACGATGGTGGCGACGGTGATGTGGGGGAGCCATTCCATAGGGTGTCCTCAAATATTGAATTGAAACCTAATCCCTGTAGGAGTGAGCCTGCTCGCGATAGCGCAATGTCAGCCACCATAATCGTTGAATGGTATACCGCTATCGCGAGCAGGCTCACTCCTACAAGGGGCTTGTGTTGTGTTCGGAAACAGAAACCCCGGCACTGGGCCGGGGCTTCTTTACAGCATTACAACCTTAAACCAGCGCAGCAATCGCCGCGTTGAAGGTTGCGCTTGGGCGCATGGCCTTGCTGATCAGCTCGGCGTCGGCGTGGTAGTAACCACCGATGTCCACTGGCTTGCCCTGCACGGCGTTGAGCTCGGCAACGATGGTCGCCTCGTTCTCGGTCAGGGTTTTGGCCAGGGTCGCGAACTGCGCTTGCAGTGCAGCGTCTTCGGTCTGGGCGGCCAGGGCCTGAGCCCAGTACAGCGCCAGGTAGAAGTGGCTGCCGCGGTTGTCGATGTTGCCGACCTTGCGCGATGGCGACTTGTTGTTGTCGAGGAACTGGCCGGTGGCCTGATCCAGGGTTTTCGACAGAACCAGCGCTTTCGGGTTGTTGTAGTTCACACCCAAATGCTCGAGGGAGGCTGCCAGAGCCAGGAATTCGCCCAGCGAATCCCAGCGCAGGAAGTTCTCTTCAACCAATTGCTGCACGTGCTTCGGAGCCGAACCACCGGCGCCGGTTTCGAACAGACCACCGCCGTTCATCAGCGGCACGATCGACAGCATCTTGGCGCTGGTGCCCAGTTCCATGATCGGGAACAGGTCGGTCAGGTAGTCGCGCAGTACGTTGCCGGTCACCGAGATGGTGTCCTTGCCTTCGCGGGTGCGCTGCAGGGTGTACTTCATGGCATCGACCGGCGCCATGATCTGGATATCCAGACCAGTGGTGTCGTGATCCTTCAGGTAAGCCTGAACCTTCTCGATCACTACGCCGTCGTGGGCGCGCATCGGATCCAGCCAGAAGATCGCCGGGGTGCTGCTGGCGCGAGCACGGTTGACAGCCAGTTTGACCCAGTCCTGGATCGGCGCGTCTTTGGTCTGGCACATGCGGAAGATGTCGCCGGCTTCGACAGCCTGTTCCATCAGCAGGTTGCCCTTGCTGTCGGTAACGC
The DNA here is from genome assembly GCF_036346455.1 of Pseudomonas sp. AM14(2022). Classification (NCBI taxonomy): domain Bacteria; kingdom Pseudomonadati; phylum Pseudomonadota; class Gammaproteobacteria; order Pseudomonadales; family Pseudomonadaceae; genus Pseudomonas; species Pseudomonas sp. AM14(2022). The sequence goes on along the minus strand of NZ_JAOTNY010000006.1, from coordinate 106,677 downwards.
GAACCACGCCGTCAGCCTTGATCTGGAAAGTCTTGTCGTGCGAGCCGTACTCTTCGGCTTTCTTCGCCATCAGGCCAACGTTCGGCACGCTGCCCATGGTGGTCGGATCGAACGCGCCGTTGGCTTTGCAATCTTCGATCACGGCCTGGTAGATGGTTGCGTAGCAACGATCCGGGATCACTGCCTTGGTGTCGTGCAACTGACCGTCGGTACCCCACATTTTGCCGGAGTCACGGATCATCGCTGGCATCGAGGCGTCGACGATGACGTCGCTCGGCACGTGCAGGTTGGTGATGCCCTTGTCGGAGTTGACCATCGCCAGGGATGGGCGAGCAGCGTAGACCGCTGCGATGTCAGCTTCGATCTGTGCTTGCTGCTCGGCCGGCAGAGCCTTGATGCGCGCGTACAGGTCGCCGATGCCGTTGTTCAGGTTGAAGCCGATCTGGGCCAGCACGTCAGCGTGCTTGGTCAGGGCGTCGTTATAGAACTCGGCAACGATCTGGCCGAACATGATCGGGTCGGAGACCTTCATCATGGTCGCTTTCAGGTGCACCGAGAGCAGTACGCCTTGCGCCTTGGCGCTGTCGATTTCAGCGGCGATGAACGCGCGCAGGGCGTTTTTGCTCATCACGGCGCAGTCGAGGATCTCGCCAGCCTGAACACTGGTTTTTTCTTTCAGGACGGTTGCGGTGCCGTCTTTGGCGATCAGCTCGATTTTCACAGCGTCAGCGGCGTCGATCAGAGCAGCTTTTTCGCTGCCGTAGAAATCGCCGGTGCTCATGTGAGCGACGTGGGATTTGGAGTCTTTGGCCCAGGCGCCCATTTTGTGCGGGTGCTTGCGAGCGTAGTTTTTTACCGACAGCGGAGCGCGGCGGTCGGAGTTGCCTTCACGCAGAACCGGGTTCACGGCGCTGCCCTTGACCTTGTCGTAACGCGCCTTGGCTTCTTTTTCGGCGTCGTTGGTCACGGTTTCCGGGTAGTCCGGCAGGTTGTAACCCTGGGCTTGCAGCTCTTTGATCGCCGCTTGCAGCTGAGGCACCGAAGCACTGATGTTCGGCAGCTTGATGATGTTGGCTTCAGGCGTAACGGCCAGGTCGCCCAGTTCGGCGAGGTGGTCGGCTACGGCTTTGTCGCCCAGTTGCTCGGGGAAGCTGGCCAGGATGCGTGCTGCAAGAGAGATATCGCGGGTTTCCACGGCGATATCGGCCGAGGCGGTGTAAGCCTCGATGATCGGCAGCAGGGAATAGGTGGCGAGGGCTGGAGCTTCGTCGGTGAAGGTATAGATGATCTTCGAGCGGGTGGGCATATTCGGATTAACTCTCTCTTCTTTGCTAAAGCGTGCGCAGAAACTCGAGGGGCGCCGGGTAAGCGCGTTCGTTCAAAGTCATCCATGAACCGAATGTCGAGATTCTTCGCGGTGATGTTGGGTGCATCAGTAGAGCGTCAAGCAGTCGGACTGCGGTAACAACCCGACCAATCAGGCGGAAAGTCTCGTGCTAGAGAGGCCAGCCGTCGTGACCCTTTGGTCAGCGGGCGGCATTATACATAGGTAGCTGGCAATCTGCCGATGGTTCATATGCAACGATTCTCGTCCATTGGTCTAAAGGTCGCAGGGGCGGGTGGGGCGTAGAGTCGCTGCGAATGCTTGAGTTTGGCGCTTTTCCCTTTGCTTTCAGGCTTGTACGAAACCAGATGTGGCCGCGCCGTGAACAGAGGGTTTGCGTGTTGATTTAACTGGGTTACGCTCGAACCAAGCCAGATGTTCAATCCAAACAATGGAGTTCAGCATGGGTTACAAGAAGATTCAGGTTCCAGCCGTCGGCGACAAAATCACCGTCAATGCAGACCATTCTCTCAATGTTCCTGATAACCCGATCATCCCCTTCATTGAAGGTGACGGCATTGGCGTCGACGTCAGCCCGGTGATGATCAAAGTGGTTGATGCTGCCGTGGCCAAGGCCTACGGGGGCAAGCGCAAGATTTCCTGGATGGAGGTTTATGCTGGCGAAAAAGCAACTCAGGTCTATGACCAGGACACCTGGCTGCCCCAGGAAACCCTGGACGCCGTCAAGGATTACGTAGTCTCTATCAAAGGTCCACTGACCACCCCGGTCGGTGGCGGCATCCGCTCCCTCAACGTTGCCCTGCGCCAGCAACTCGATCTGTATGTGTGCCTGCGTCCCGTGGTGTGGTTCGAAGGTGTGCCAAGCCCGGTGAAAAAGCCTGGCGACGTCGACATGGTGATTTTCCGCGAGAACTCCGAAGACATTTATGCCGGTATCGAATGGAAGGCCGGCTCCCCTGAGGCCACCAAGGTCATCAAGTTTCTGAAAGAAGAAATGGGCGTCACCAAGATCCGTTTCGACCAGGATTGCGGTATCGGCATCAAGCCTGTTTCCAAGGAAGGCACCAAACGTCTGGTGCGCAAGGCCCTGCAATACGTGGTGGACAACGACCGCAAGTCGCTGACCATCGTGCACAAGGGCAACATCATGAAATTCACCGAAGGTGCCTTCAAGGACTGGGGCTACGAGGTGGCGAAGGAAGAATTCGGCGCCGAGCTGCTCGATGGCGGCCCATGGATGAAGTTCAAGAACCCGAAAACCGGCCGTGAAGTCATCGTCAAGGACGCCATTGCCGACGCCATGCTCCAGCAGATCCTGCTGCGTCCGGCCGAGTACGACGTGATCGCCACGCTGAACCTCAACGGTGACTACCTCTCCGACGCCCTGGCGGCGGAAGTGGGCGGTATCGGTATTGCGCCGGGCGCCAACCTGTCCGACACCGTGGCCATGTTCGAGGCGACCCACGGTACCGCGCCGAAGTACGCCGGCAAGGACCAGGTCAACCCGGGCTCGGTGATTCTGTCGGCCGAGATGATGTTGCGTCATCTGGGCTGGACCGAAGCAGCTGACCTGATCATCAAGGGCACGAACGGCGCCATCAAGGCCAAGACTGTGACCTATGACTTCGAACGTCTGATGGAAGGCGCCACGCTGGTGTCTTCATCGGGCTTCGGTGAGGCGATCATCAAGCACATGTAAATCGTGCAGGTACAAAAAAACCGCCTTCGGGCGGTTTTTTCATGACCGGGTGACGGTTGAGTCAGCCTGATACCGTTTCTGTATGAGGGGCATGCATAGCCGTTTCGCCTGCCACGGTTGCCGCTTTGATCTTTACCGCGTGCAGGCCTTTGGGCCCTTGGACGATGTCGAAACTGACGATCTGCCCGGCCTTGAGAGTTTTATACCCGTCCATCTCAATGGCCGAGTAGTGGGCAAAGAAATCGACCACTTTGCCGTCCTCGTCACGTCCTTCCCGGGCATCGGTGTTGATGAAGCCGAATCCCTTGGCATTGTTGAACCACTTGACCTTGCCGACAGCCATGCTCAAATCCCTCTGCAACAGACTCCATCGCTGGAGTATCATCCAGGACATCCGCAATCTAATCCGTTAAAAGGATTGACTCCGCGGATCTTTTTTACCCACTGTGGGCTCTATTGGTTGTAACACCGTTTTCCCGATAGTCAAGGTGACCGGGCAGTCGGAGTTGAAAAGGTGTACAGCCGCCCCCACCACTGTATTTGCACAACTGACGAACCTTTCTTTCCATGCATGCAATCAGCCAGATTCGACTAACATTCAATCAGGATCGCCCGCTTCTCCAAAAGGATCATCCAGAGGAGCACGACGACGATTCGGCAGGCGTTGCTGTTCAGGAAGCAAAGCCTGCGTTACAGGCGCCGCCGATGTACAAGGTGGTTTTGTTCAACGATGACTACACACCGATGGATTTCGTCGTCGAAGTGCTCGAGGTGTTTTTTAACCTGAATCGCGAGCTGGCGACCAAGGTCATGCTGGCCGTTCACACAGAAGGACGGGCAGTATGTGGAGTGTTTACCCGCGACATCGCCGAGACAAAGGCCATGCAGGTCAACCAGTACGCCAGGGAAAGCCAGCATCCGCTACTCTGTGAAATCGAGAAGGACGGTTAATCGCCGACCACTTGGGTATGAGGTGAAGCTATGTTAAACCGCGAGCTCGAAGTCACCCTCAATCTTGCCTTCAAGGAGGCTCGTTCGAAGCGTCATGAATTCATGACCGTCGAACACCTGCTGCTGGCCCTATTGGACAATGAGGCTGCCGCCACCGTATTGCGTGCCTGCGGCGCAAACCTCGACAAACTCAAGCACGACCTGCAGGAGTTCATCGACTCCACCACGCCATTGATCCCCGTCCACGACGAAGATCGCGAAACCCAGCCAACCCTGGGCTTCCAGCGTGTACTGCAACGTGCTGTCTTCCATGTGCAGAGCTCGGGCAAACGCGAAGTAACCGGCGCCAACGTGCTGGTTGCAATCTTCAGTGAGCAAGAGAGTCAGGCCGTATTCCTGCTGAAACAGCAGAGCGTTGCGCGCATTGATGTCGTCAATTACATCGCCCACGGCATTTCCAAAGTGCCAGGGCACGGCGATCACTCTGAAGGTGAACAAGATATGCAGGACGACGAGGGCGGTGAGTCTTCTTCTTCAGGCAATCCGCTGGATGCTTATGCCAGCAATCTCAACGAACTCGCGCGCCAGGGCCGGATCGACCCGCTGGTCGGCCGCGAGATGGAAGTCGAGCGTGTCGCGCAGATTCTCGCGCGCCGGCGCAAGAACAATCCGTTGCTGGTCGGCGAGGCAGGCGTGGGTAAAACCGCGATTGCCGAAGGCCTGGCCAAGCGGATTGTCGACAACCAGGTGCCGGATCTACTGGCCAACAGCGTCGTCTATTCGCTCGACCTCGGCGCTCTGCTCGCAGGCACCAAGTATCGCGGTGATTTCGAGAAGCGCTTCAAGGCGCTACTCAATGAACTGAAAAAACGTCCGCAGGCGATCCTGTTCATCGACGAGATCCACACCATCATCGGTGCGGGCGCTGCGTCCGGTGGCGTAATGGATGCCTCGAACCTGCTCAAGCCGCTGCTGTCGTCTGGCGACATTCGCTGCATCGGCTCGACCACGTTCCAGGAATTCCGTGGCATCTTCGAGAAGGATCGTGCGCTGGCACGACGCTTCCAGAAGGTCGATGTTGTCGAGCCGTCGGTGGAAGACACCATCGGTATCCTGCGCGGCCTGAAAGGGCGTTTCGAACAGCACCACAACATCGAATACAGCGATGAGTCGTTGCGCGCCGCTGCCGAGCTGGCATCGCGCTACATCAATGACCGGCATATGCCGGACAAGGCCATCGACGTGATCGACGAGGCAGGTGCCTATCAGCGCCTGCAGCCGGTCGAGATGCGCGTCAAACGCATCGAAGTGCCGCAGGTTGAAGACATTGTGGCGAAGATCGCGCGGATTCCGCCGAAGCACGTCACCAGCTCCGACAAGGAACTGCTGCGTAACCTGGAGCGCGACCTGAAGCTGACGGTGTTTGGTCAGGATGCGGCGATCGATTCGCTGTCGACCGCGATCAAACTGTCCCGTGCCGGCCTCAAGTCGCCTGACAAGCCAGTCGGTTCGTTCCTGTTCGCCGGTCCTACCGGTGTCGGTAAAACCGAGGCCGCGCGGCAACTGGCCAAGGCGTTGGGCATCGAACTGGTGCGCTTCGACATGTCCGAGTACATGGAGCGCCACACCGTATCGCGTCTGATCGGTGCGCCTCCGGGCTATGTCGGCTTTGATCAGGGCGGTCTGTTGACCGAAGCGATCACCAAGCAGCCGCACTGTGTATTGCTGCTCGATGAAATCGAGAAGGCGCATCCGGAAGTCTTCAACCTGCTGCTGCAGGTGATGGACCACGGCACACTCACCGACAACAACGGGCGCAAGGCGGATTTCCGCAACGTGATCGTGATCATGACCACCAACGCCGGTGCCGAAACCGCGGCGCGTGCTTCGATCGGCTTCACTCATCAGGACCACTCGTCTGATGCGATGGAAGTGATCAAGAAGAGCTTCACGCCGGAGTTCCGTAACCGTCTGGACACCATTATCCAGTTTGGTCGCCTCAGCCATGAGGTCATCAAAAGTGTGGTGGACAAGTTCCTTACCGAACTACAGGCGCAGCTGGAAGACAAGCGTGTGTTGCTGGAAGTTACCGATGCGGCGCGCAGTTGGCTGGCGGCCGGTGGTTATGACTCGGCGATGGGCGCACGTCCGATGGCGCGTCTGATCCAGGACAAGATCAAGCGTCCGCTGGCGGAGGAGATTCTGTTTGGCGAGCTGGCCGAGCATGGCGGTGTAGTGCACATCGACATCAAGGATGGTGAGTTGACGTTTGACTTCGAAACTACGGCGGAGATGGCCTGACGGCTTGGTTGTTGGTTTGGAAGGCGCCTTCGGGCGCCTTTTTGTTGGCTGATGTTTTTGGGTGTATATCCGTTGCTGCGGTTATGGCTGCTTGGGGTTCCGCCCTTACGGCGGGTCACTTTTTCCAGACGCCGAAAAAGTAACCAAAAAGGCTTTACCCTGACGTTCGGCCCTCGCTTGGGCTCGGGTTCCTTCGCTCCGGTATTCATCCGGGGGCAGCGCCTACGGTTTGCTTCGCTGCACCTCCTCTCGCTGTGTTTGGCTGCGCCAAACGGTCGCTGCGCTCCCACCCCCGGACAAATCCCTCCACTCAGCCTGCCGACGGGCCCTCAGATCAAAATCAAAAGCGGTACTCGAGCTAACGCTCATCGTGTTGAGTGGGGCGGCTTCGCCGCAGGGTTGCACGCTCTCTGAATTGTAGGAGCCAGCCTGCTGGCGATGGCGGCCTGACAGCCGACCAATCTCTTGCTGATGCCCCCGGCCCAATTGTGGGAGCTGGCCTGCCAGCGATGGCGGCCGACCAGTCTGCCAATCTCCAACTGCCTACCCCAATCCACTGTGGGAGCGGGCTTGCTCGCGAAGGCGGCCTACCAGCCGACCAATTTCTAACTGAATGCATCCAGTGCCATGCAGGAACTGCCGAAGGCTGTGATTTTTTGATCTGCTTTGGCTTTGGCTTTGGCTTTTGATGTGGCTTTTGATCTTCAGCCCCTTCGGCAGGCCGAGCGAAGGTGTCCATCAGGGGTAGGCGCGCAGCGCCATGCGGCGAAGCCGCATCCATCGAGAGGAGGTGCAGCGAAGCAAACCGGAGGCGATGCCCCCTGATGGGCACCGTAGCGAGGGAACACTGAGCCTCAGCGAAGTGCCGTACGCCGGGGGAAGCCTTTTTGGTTACTTTTTCGGCGTTTGGAAAAAGTGACCCGCCGTAAGGGCGGAACCGTAATCAGCAACCCCCGCAGCAACGGATATGCTCACAAACCCAAACCCAAACCCAAACCCAAACCCAAACCCAAACCCAAACCCAAACCCAAACCCAAACCCAAACCCAAACCCAAACCCAAACCCAAACCCAAACCCAAACCCAAACCCAAATCGCAGACAAACAAAAACGCCCGGCAAAGCCGGGCGTCTTGTATTGACTTGATTAACGAGCGCGGTAAGTAATGCGCCCTTTGCTCAAGTCATAGGGCGTCAGCTCGACGCGCACTTTGTCACCGGTAAGAATACGAATGTAGTTCTTGCGCATCTTGCCGGAAATATGCGCGGTTACGACGTGCCCATTTTCCAACTCCACACGAAACATGGTGTTGGGCAGGGTGTCGACGACAGTGCCTTCCATTTCGAAGCTGTCTTCTTTCGACATGCAGTAAAGCCCTCGGTGTCCAATGAATGGCCCGGTGCAACTGCGCCAGGCAAAAGCGGCGTGCATTGTGCCCGAAAAAGGGGGTTTAAGCCAAGGGGTTTACGGCTTGCGATCAGTTAAGAATCACCCAGCGCTGATTAATCAGCAATTCAATGGGGCGATACTGGGTCTTGTAGTTCATCTTTTTGCAGTTCTTGATCCAGTAACCGAGATACACCGCCTCTAGCCCCAGGCGCTGGCTTTCGGTGATTTGCCACAGGATTGCGAAACGACCCAGACTGCGGCGCTCTTCGTCAGGTTCGTAGAAGGTATAGACCGCTGACAAGCCATTGGGCAGCAGATCGGTCACCGCGACGGCGAGTAACCGTCCGTCGAGACGAAATTCATAAAAGCGCGAGAAGGGCAGATCGCGCACCAGAAAGGTCGAGAACTGGTCCCGGCTCGGCGGGTACATATCGCCGTCGGCGTGTCGCTGCTCGATATAGCGCTGGTACAGATCGAAATATTCTTCGCTGAAGTGCGGTTTTACCGGGCGTACCTGCAGATCGGCATTGCGTTTGAAAATGCGTTTCTGCTGGCGGTTGGGCAGGAACTGCGCCACCGGGATGCGTGCAGGCACGCACGCATTGCAATTCTGGCAATGGGGCCGATACAGATGATCGCCGCTGCGACGAAAACCCATTTCCGACAGGTCTGCGTAGACATGCACATCCATGGGCTGACTCGGGTCGAGAAACAGCGTCGTCGCCTGCTCCTCGGGCAGATAACTGCAGGAATGAGGCTGAGTGGCATAGAACTTCAAGCGCGCCAACTCGGTCATGATCAACCCTCGGGATAAGCTGGTGAATTAAGTGTAAGCCACGCGCGCAAAAGTCGCTCAGCAAACCCAAGTGGCACGACTGGGTTGATCCAGGTGGCGAGCCAGATAGTCGGCGAATTCGTGGCGGGGGATCGCCCGGGCGCCGAGGCTGTGCAGATGGTCGGTCGGCATCTGGCAGTCAATCAGGACAAATCCGGCGTTTTTCAGATGCTGAACCAGCGTGGCAAAGCCATATTTCGAGGCATTGTCGGCGCGGCTGAACATCGATTCGCCGAAAAACAGCTGACCCATCGCCAGGCCATACAGGCCGCCGACCAGTTGGCCCTGATCCCAGACCTCTACTGAGTGGGCGAAGCCGCGGCGGTGCAGTTCGAGGTAGGCGTCCTGCATGGCTTCGGTGATCCAGGTGCCGTCGGCGTAATCCCTGGGGGCGGCGCAGGCACGAATCACGGCGTCGAAATCCTGATCGAAGGTCACCTGGTAGCGTTGCTTGCGCAGCAATTTGCCGAGGCTGCGCGAGACATGCAGTTCGTCGGGAAACAGCACGGTGCGCGGATCCGGTGACCACCAGAGGATCGGCTGGCCTTCGGAGAACCACGGAAAACAGCCGTGCCGGTAAGCCTGCACCAGCCGATCGGCGGACAGATCGCCACCGGCAGCCAGCAATCCATTGGGATCGCGCATGGCCTTTTCCAGGGGCGGGAAGGTCAGGGAATTGCGTTGTAACCAAGTCAGCATGGCGTCCAGGCTTGCAGAAGGGGAGGGCGGTGTGGGCGCGAGGCCCGCGATAAAGTGTGCCGTTAAATGACAGGAATGTCGTCCAGATACTTCTCCGCGTCCAGTGCCGCCATGCAGCCGGCGCCGGCCGAGGTCACGGCCTGGCGGTAGACGTGGTCGGCCACATCGCCGGCAGCGAAGACGCCGGGGATCTCGGTGGAGGTGGCGTCGCCGTCGCTGCCGCCCTTGACCAGCAGGTAGCCGTCGCGCATTGGCAATTGGCCCTGGAACAGGTCGGTGTTGGGTTTGTGGCCGATGGCGATGAACACGCCGGCCAGTGTCAGCTCGCGGGTCTGCCCGCTGTGGCTGTCACGCAGGCGCGCACCGGTCACGCCGCTGGCATCGCCCAGCACTTCGTCCAGGTTCTGGTTCCAGTGCAGGCGAACGTTGCCGTTGGCGGCTTTTTCGAACAGTTTGTCCTGAAGGATTTTCTCCGAGCGCAATTTGTCGCGGCGATGGATCAAATGCACCTCTCTGGCGATGTTCGACAGGTACAGCGCCTCCTCGACAGCGGTATTGCCGCCGCCCACCACGGCGACCACCTGATTGCGATAGAAGAAGCCGTCACAGGTCGCGCACGCCGAAACCCCTTTGCCGGCGAAGGCTTCTTCCGAAGGTAGACCCAGATACTGCGCCGAGGCGCCGGTGGCGATGATCAACGCGTCGCAGGTGTAAGTGCCGCTGTCGCCAATGAGTTCGAACGGGCGCTGCTGCAACTTGGCGGTGTGGATGTGGTCGTAAACGATCTCTGTGGCAAAGCGCTCGGCGTGTTTTTGCATGCGCTCCATCAGCACTGGACCGGTCAGGCCTTCGACGTCGCCAGGCCAGTTGTCGACTTCGACGGTGGTGGTGAGCTGACCACCGGCCTGCAGCCCGGTGATCACCACCGGTTTGAGGTTGGCACGGGCAGCGTACACGGCGGCGCTGTAACCGGCAGGGCCGGAGCCGAGAATGATCAGGCGTGAATGCTTCGCTGCGTTCATCAAATACACCTCATAAGCCTTTGTCACAAAAGACAATGCATGCTCAAATTGAACCGCAGGATTTGTGGCAATGGCTATGCTCAACTATGGGTCTTGAAGCATGGCATCAGCCGCACAAACCCGTACAATGCCGGGCTGTTACAGAATATTTGTAGAGCGCTGTGTTTATGGCTGTGTTTATAAAAGCTGCGGCACAGTGTTAAAAGTAGTCTCAGATGCGCCGGTTCACTTTTTTACCTGCCTGGATTAGGCAGTTTTTTATCGACATTCAATAGATGGACGCGCCCCGGGCGCAGGAAAAGAAGCGTTTTGAAGAAATCCACCGCAGCACCAAAAACAGTCGTTCCGCTCTGGCGCCAGCAATTGCACTACCGGCTCAAGGAAGGTGCATTGATCGCCATCGGTGCCTTGTGCCTGTTCCTGATGATGGCCTTGCTGACCTACGGCAAGGATGATCCGGGCTGGAGCCACAACAGCAAGATTGACGACGTGCAGAATTTCGGCGGCCCCGCCGGTTCTTACAGCGCCGACATCCTGTTCATGGTGCTGGGTTACTTCGCGTACATCTTCCCGTTGCTGCTGGCGGTCAAGGCGTATCAGATCTTCCGTCAACGTCACGAGCCGTGGCAGTGGAGCGGCTGGCTGTTCTCCTGGCGCCTGATCGGTCTGGTGTTTCTGGTGCTGTCCGGCGCTGCGCTGGCGCATATCCATTTTCATGCGGCCACCGGCCTGCCGGCGGGCGCGGGCGGGGCGCTGGGCGAAAGTCTCGGCGATCTGGCGCGCAATGCCCTGAATATCCAGGGCAGCACGCTGTTGTTCATTGCGCTGTTCCTGTTTGGCCTCACGGTGTTCACCGACCTGTCGTGGTTCAAGGTGATGGACGTCACCGGCAAGATCACTCTCGACCTGTTCGAACTGTTTCAGGGCGCGATCAACCGCTGGTGGTCGGCCCGAACCGAGCGTAAGCAACTGGTTGCGCAACTGCGTGAAGTCGATGATCGCGTTCACGATGTGGTCGCCCCGACTGTCACCGACAAGCGTGAACAGGCCAAGGTCAAGGAACGTCTGATCGAGCGCGAGCAGGCCCTGAGCAAGCACATGTCCGACCGCGAGAAGCAGGTACCGCCGGTCATCGCCCCGGCCCCGGCCAAGGCGCCGGAGCCAAGCAAGCGTGTGCAGAAAGAGAAACAGGTGCCGTTGTTCGTCGACAGCGCCGTGGAAGGTACCTTGCCGCCGATCTCGATCCTCGATCCTGCGGAAAAGAAACAACTCAACTATTCGCCGGAATCCCTGGCAGCGGTCGGCCACTTGCTGGAGATCAAGCTCAAGGAATTCGGTGTCGAAGTCACCGTGGACTCGATCCACCCGGGCCCGGTGATTACCCGTTACGAAATCCAGCCTGCAGCCGGCGTCAAAGTCAGCCGCATCGCCAACCTGGCGAAAGACCTTGCACGTTCGCTGGCCGTGACCAGTGTGCGGGTGGTCGAGGTGATACCGGGCAAGACCACGGTCGGTATCGAGATCCCCAACGAAGACCGGCAGATCGTGCGTTTCTCCGAAGTGCTGTCGACCCCCGAGTACGACAACTTCAAGTCGCCGGTCACCCTGGCCCTGGGCCACGACATCGGCGGCAAACCGGTCATCACCGACCTGGCGAAGATGCCGCACCTGCTGGTCGCCGGTACCACTGGTTCCGGTAAGTCGGTGGGCGTGAATGCGATGATCCTGTCGATCCTGTTCAAATCCGGCCCGGACGACGCCAAACTGATCATGATCGACCCGAAAATGCTCGAACTGTCGATCTACGAAGGCATTCCGCACCTGCTGTGTCCGGTCGTGACCGACATGAAGGACGCCGCCAACGCCCTGCGCTGGAGCGTTGCCGAGATGGAACGTCGCTACAAGCTGATGGCGAAGATGGGCGTGCGTAACCTGTCCGGCTTCAACGCCAAGGTCAAGGAAGCCCAGGACGCCGGCGAGCCGCTGAGCGATCCGCTGTACAAGCGCGAAAGCATTCACGACGAAACGCCGCTGCTGCAGAAGCTGCCGACCATCGTCGTGGTGGTCGACGAATTCGCCGACATGATGATGATCGTCGGCAAGAAGGTTGAAGAACTGATTGCGCGTATCGCACAGAAAGCGCGTGCCGCCGGTATTCACCTGATCCTCGCGACCCAGCGACCTTCGGTGGACGTGATCACCGGTCTGATCAAGGCCAACATTCCGACGCGTATGGCGTTCCAAGTGTCGAGCAAGATCGACTCGCGGACCATCATCGACCAGGGTGGCGCCGAACAACTGCTCGGTCACGGCGACATGCTCTATATGCCACCGGGCACCAGCCTGCCGATCCGGGTACACGGCGCGTTCGTTTCCGACGATGAAGTACACCGCGTGGTCGAAGCCTGGAAACTGCGTGGCGCACCGGAATACAACGATGACATCCTCAACGGTGTCGAAGAGGCGGGCAGCGGTTTCGAAGGCAGCAGCGGTGGCGGTGACGGTGATGATCCGGAAGCCGACGCGCTGTATGACGAAGCCGTACAGTTCGTCCTGGAAAGCCGCCGGGCGTCGATTTCCGCGGTACAGCGTAAGCTGAAGATTGGTTACAACCGCGCTGCGCGCATGATCGAAGCCATGGAAATGGCCGGGGTCGTCACCTCAATGAACACCAACGGTTCGCGTGAAGTTCTGGCCCCGGGCCCGGTTCGCGACTGACTGCAAAAGCAAAAGGCGGGACAATGATGTGCCGCCGCTCTCCCAACGAGTATTCAAGAGGACTCCCATGCGTCTTATCCGCATGCTGTTGCCAGTACTGGCGCTGACCACGTTCACGGCCCACGCCGATGACAAGGACGTGGCGCGTCTGACCCAATTGCTGGAAACATCGAAAACCCTGACCGCGAACTTCTCGCAGCTGACCCTCGACGGCAGCGGCACGCAGTTGCAGGAAACTCGCGGTGATATGGTCCTGCAGCGTCCGGGCCTGTTCTACTGGCACACCGAAGCGCCAAACGAGCAGACCATGGTCTCCGACGGCAAGAAGGTCACCCTGTGGGACCCGGACCTGGAACAAGCCACCATCAAGAAGCTCGACGAGCGCCTGACCCAGACCCCGGCGCTGCTGCTGTCCGGTGACGTGTCGAAGATCAGCCAGAGCTTCGAGATCAGCGCGAAAGAGGCGGGCGGCGTGATCGACTTCACCCTCAAGCCGAAGACCAAAGACACCCTGTTCGACAGCCTGCGCCTGTCGTTCCGCAACGGCCTGGTCAATGACATGCAACTGATCGACAGCGTTGGTCAGCGCACCAACATCCTGTTCACCGGGGTCAAGGCCAACGAAGCGGTGTCGGCGTCGAAGTTCAAGTTCGACATCCCGAAGGGTGCTGACGTTATCCAGGAATAAACGCATAACCTTGTGGGAGGGGGCTTGCTCCCGAAGGCGGTGGATCAGTCGCCATCGATGTCGAATGGCACACCGCTTTCGCGAGCAAGCCCGCTCCCACAGGGGTAAATGATCGGTCTCAAGATCTAATAGAGGTTTCAACGCTACGTGATGGATCTGTTTCGCAGTGCACCGATTGCCCAGCCACTGGCCGCGCGTTTGCGTGCGACCAATCTGGATGAGTATGTCGGTCAGGAGCACGTGCTCGCTCGCGGCAAGCCTCTGCGTGAGGCGCTGGAGCAGGGTGCCCTGCATTCGATGATCTTCTGGGGGCCGCCGGGCGTGGGTAAGACCACCCTGGCGCGATTGCTCGCGGAAGTCTCGGATGCGCACTTCGAAACGGTCTCGGCGGTGCTTGCCGGGGTCAAGGAGATCCGTCAGGCCGTTGAAATCGCCAAACAGCAGGCCGGGCAGTACGGCAAGCGCACGATCCTGTTCGTCGATGAAGTGCACCGCTTCAACAAATCGCAGCAGGATGCGTTCCTGCCGTACGTCGAAGACGGCACGCTGATTTTCATCGGTGCCACCACCGAAAACCCTTCATTTGAATTGAACAACGCGCTGTTGTCGCGCGCCCGTGTCTATGTGCTGAAAAGCCTCGACGAGACCGCGCTGCGCAAACTGGTGCATCGCGCGCTCACCGAAGAGCGCGGGCTGGGCAAGCGCAACCTGACCCTCAGTGATGAAGGCTTCCAGATGCTGCTGTCGGCCGCCGATGGCGATGGCCGGCGCCTGCTCAATCTGCTGGAGAACGCCTCGGATCTGGCTGAAGACAACAGCGAGATGGGCACCGAGTTGCTGCAAAGCCTGCTCGGCGATACCCGACGGCGCTTCGATAAGGGCGGCGAAGCGTTCTACGACCAGATCTCCGCGCTGCACAAATCGGTACGCGGTTCCAATCCCGATGGCGCGCTGTACTGGTTTGCGCGGATGATCGATGGCGGCTGCGATCCGTTGTACCTGGCGCGGCGCGTGGTGCGTATGGCCAGCGAAGACATTGGCAACGCCGACCCGCGCGCCCTGAGCCTCTGCCTGGCGGCGTGGGAAGTGCAGGAGCGTCTTGGCAGCCCCGAAGGCGAGCTGGCGGTGGCCCAGGCCATCACTTATCTGGCCTGTGCACCGAAAAGCAACGCGGTGTACATGGGCTTCAAGACCGCGCTGCGCGCCGCTGCCGAGTACGGTTCGCTGGAAGTGCCGCTGCACTTGCGCAATGCACCGACCAAACTCATGAAGCAACTGGGTTACGGCGACGAATACCGCTACGCCCACGATGAACCGGATGCCTATGCCGCCGGCGAAGATTATTTCCCGGAAGAGCTCGAACCGATCCCGTTCTATCAACCGGTGCCCCGTGGCCTGGAATTGAAGATCGGCGAGAAGCTCAACCACCTCGCCCAACTCGACCGTTTAAGCCCAAGACAGCGGAGAAAATAGTGCTTCCATTGATCGTTGCGGTCTCCGTCGGCGGGATTGCCGGCACGCTGTTGCGCTTCGCCACCGGCAATTGGGTCAACGCCAATTGGCCGCGGCACTTCTATACCGCGACGCTGGCCGTTAATATCGTGGGCTGTCTGCTGATTGGCGTGTTGTACGGCCTGTTTTTGATACGCCCGGAGGTGCCGATCGAGGTGCGTGCCGGGTTGATGGTCGGCTTCCTCGGGGGGCTGACGACTTTTTCATCCTTTTCACTGGATACGGTGCGCCTGCTGGAAAGCGGGCAAGTGCCGCTGGCCCTGGGCTATGCGGCGATCAGCGTATTCGGCGGGCTGCTCGCGACGTGGGCCGGCCTGTCCCTGACCAAACTTTGATAACGAGAAACCGACATGCTCGATTCCAAACTGTTACGTAGCAACCTTCAGGACGTAGCGGACCGCCTGGCTTCCCGTGGCTTTGCCCTGGATACCGCGCGCATCGAAGCGCTGGAAGAACAGCGCAAGACCGTCCAGACCCGCACCGAAGCACTGCAGGCTGAGCGTAACGCGCGTTCCAAATCCATCGGTCAGGCCAAGCAGCGCGGCGAAGACATCGCGCCGCTGATGGCGGACGTCGAGCGCATGGCGGGCGAACTGAGTGCCGGTAAAGTCGAGCTGGACGCGATCCAGACCGAACTGGATTCGATCCTGCTGGGTATCCCGAACCTGCCGCACGAATCGGTACCGGTTGGCAAAGACGAAGACGATAACGTTGAAGTGCGCCGCTGGGGCACGCCGACGCAGTTCGATTTCGAAGTGAAAGACCACGTTGCACTGGGCGAGAAGTTCGGCTGGCTGGACTTTGAAACCGCCGCCAAGCTGTCCGGCGCCCGTTTTGCTCTGCTGCGCGGTCCGATCGCCCGTCTGCACCGCGCTCTGGCGCAGTTCATGATCAACCTGCACGTCAACGAGCACGGCTACGAAGAGGCCTACACGCCTTATCTGGTCCAGGCCCCGGCGCTGCAAGGCACCGGTCAGCTGCCGAAGTTCGAAGAAGACCTGTTCAAGATCGCTCGCGAAGGCGAAGCCGATCTGTACCTGATCCCGACGGCCGAAGTGTCGCTGACCAACATCGTGGCCGGTGAAATCGTCGACTCGAAACTGCTGCCGATCAAGTTCGTCGCGCACACCCCGTGCTTCCGCAGCGAAGCCGGTGCGTCGGGTCGTGACACCCGCGGCATGATCCGTCAGCACCAGTTCGACAAGGTTGAAATGGTCCAGATCGTCGAGCCGTCGACTTCGATGGAAGCGCTGGAAGGCCTGACCGCCAACGCCGAAAAAGTCCTGCAACTGCTGGGTCTGCCTTACCGCACCCTGGCGCTGTGCACCGGCGACATGGGCTTCAGTGCCGTGAAAACCTACGACCTCGAAGTGTGGATTCCGAGCCAGGACAAGTACCGCGAAATTTCGTCGTGCTCCAACTGCGGCGACTTCCAGGCCCGCCGCATGCAGGCGCGTTTCCGCAACCCGGAAACTGGCAAGCCTGAGCTGGTACACACCCTGAATGGTTCCGGCCTGGCGGTCGGTCGTACGTTGGTGGCGGTGCTGGAAAACTACCAGCAGGCCGACGGTTCGATCCGTGTGCCGGACGTGCTGAAGCCGTACATGGGTGGCCTCGAGGTCATCGGTTAAATGAAATATCTGCCGCTGTTTCACAACCTGCGCGGCAGTCGTGTGTTGGTGGTCGGTGGGGGGGAAATTGCCTTGCGCAAATCCCGCCTGCTGGCCGATGCCGGTGCGCTGCTGCGGGTGGTCGCACCTGAAATCGAAGCGCAACTGCGCGAACTGGTCAGCGCCAGCGGCGGCGAATGTCTGCTGCGTGGTTACGTGGAAGCGGATCTGGACGGTTGCGGGCTGATCATTGCCGCCACCGACGATGAAACGCTGAATGCCCAAGTCTCCAGCGATGCCCATCGGCGTTGCGTGCCGGTCAACGTGGTCGATGCGCCGCAGCTATGCAGCGTGATCTTCCCGGCAATCGTTGACCGCTCGCCGCTGATCATCGCGGTGTCCAGCGGCGGCGATGCGCCAGTGCTGGCGCGGCTGATTCGCGCCAAGATAGAAACCTGGATCCCTTCGACCTACGGCCAACTGGCCGGTCTTGCCGCGCGTTTCCGCAATCAGGTGAAAAACCTGTTTCCGGATGTGCAGCAGCGCCGTGGTTTCTGGGAAGACGTGTTTCAGGGCCCGATTGCCGACCGGCAACTGGCCGGGCAGGGCACTGAGGCCGAGCGGCTGTTGCAGGCCAAGATTGATGGCGAAGCGACTGTTACTACCGGCGAGGTGTATCTGGTGGGGGCAGGGCCGGGTGATCCGGATCTGCTGACCTTCCGCGCCTTGCGCCTGATGCAGCAAGCCGACGTGGTGCTGTACGACCGCTTGGTCGCTCCGGCGATTCTTGAGCTGTGCCGTCGCGATGCCGAGCGCGTCTATGTCGGCAAGCGTCGCTCTGATCATGCGGTGCCACAGGATCAGATCAACCAGCAACTGGTGGATCTGGCCAAGGCCGGCAAACGCGTGGTGCGCTTGAAGGGCGGTGACCCGTTCATCTTCGGTCGCGGTGGTGAAGAAATCGAAGAGCTGGCGGCCCACGGGATTCCGTTCCAGGTGGTGCCGGGGATCACGGCAGCCAGCGGTTGCGCGGCGTATGCCGGGATTCCGCTGACCCACCGCGATTACGCGCAGTCGGTGCGCTTCGTCACCGGGCACCTGAAGGACGGTTCCACCGATCTGCCGTGGGCCGACCTCGTCGCCCCGGCGCAGACGCTGGTGTTCTACATGGGCCTGGTGGGCTTGCCGGTGATTTGCGAGCAGTTGATCAAACACGGTCGCAGCGCGGATACCCCGGCGGCGTTGATCCAGCAGGGCACCACGGTCAATCAGCGGGTCTTTACTGGCACGCTGGCCGACCTGCCACGTCTGGTAGCGGAGCATGAAGTGCATGCGCCGACGCTGGTGATCGTGGGGGAGGTGGTGCAGCTGCGCGAGAAACTGGCGTGGTTCGAAGGGGCTCAGGCGCAAGTCTGAAAACCGAGTTGCCCTCATTCGCGAGCAAGCCCGCTCCCACATTGGATCTGTGTCATGCACAAATCCAGTGTGGGAGCGGGCTTGCTCGCAAAGAGGCCCTCAAAAAACACCGAATCAATCAGCCTCTACGCCAAACCCCTTTCCCGTTGAGCCGCGCCCGATCATGCGCCCCGCTGAAATCCTGCGCCGGCCCCTTCGGCACAATCCCCGTCGGATTGATGGTCTTGTGGCTACCGTAGTAGTGGTTTTTGATGTGCTGAAAATCCACCGTCTCGCCAATCCCCGGCCACTGATACAGCTCACGCAGCCAGTTCGACAGGTTCGGGTAATCGGCAATCCGCCGCAGATTGCACTTGAAGTGCCCGTGGTACACCGCATCGAAGCGAATCAGCGTGGTGAACAGTCGCACATCGGCCTCGGTCAGGTATTCACCCGTCAGATAGCGATTGGCGCCCAGCACCCGTTCCAAGTGATCCAGCTCGGCAAACACCTCATCGAACGCCTCTTCATAAGCCTGTTGCGAGGTGGCAAAGCCGGCGCGATACACACCGTTGTTCACCGCCGGATAAATCCGTTCGTTCAGTGCATCGATCTCGCCGCGTAACGGTGCCGGGTAGAAGTCCAGTTCGTTACCGGTCAGGTCATCGAAGGCGCTGTTGAACATGCGGATGATTTCCGCCGACTCATTGCTGACAATGCGCTTGAGCTTTTTGTCCCACAGCACCGGCACAGTGACACGGCCGGTGTAGTCCGGCGTGTCGGCGGTGTAGCGCTGATGCATGAAGTCGAAGTGGTCGAGCTTGTCGCCGGTCGAGCCAAGGGTCTGGTCGAAGGTCCAGCCGTTTTCCAGCATCAGCCAGCTGACCACGGACACGTCGATCAGGCTTTCCAGACCTTTGAGCTTGCGCAGAATCAGCGTACGGTGCGCCCACGGGCAGGCGAGGGACACATAAAGGTGATAGCGCCCGGCTTCGGCGGCGAAACCGCCTTCACCGCTCGGCCCGGGCTGGCCGTCAGTGGTGACCCAATTGCGCCGTTGCGCCTGTTCGCGCTGAAAGGCGCCGTCTTTGCTGCTTTCGTACCACTTGTCCTGCCAGTGGCCATCGACGAGTAAACCCATGATCAAGACTCCTGATTCAATAAGCGTTGGAGCCGAGTCTATTCCGATGAGTTCGAACAAAAAGCGCAAAGATCGGGCGTCTATGATCGGTTAAATCGATTTGTTGCGCGCCGCCCAGTATTGCTCGGCGGTTGCGAACGCTTGCTCGCGGCTTTGACCGAGGCCGCGCAGGGCCAGGGCCATGGTCGAGATCAGGGCCATTTGCGGATAGCTGTCGACCACCTCGCCGCGCCACACCGCTTTCAAATGCTCGACATCCAGCGAGGCCGGTTTGACGTGGCGCTGGCTCGACAGCTGCGGCCATTCCTCGTCCCAGCTCTCGCCGCCCTTCGTGCCGTACAGATGACTGTCGGCATCCGGATTGATCTCGATTTCGCCGCCATCGCCCTTGACCACGATCGCCGTGTCGCCGAGCAGACCGCTGGCCTCGCGATGCACCGCTTGATAGCCCGGGTGGAAAATACTTTGCAGGCCACAACGGGCGCGCAGTGGATTGAGGATGCGTGCCAGCGAGTGAATCGGCGAGCGCAGGCCCATGGTGTTGCGCAGGTCGATCATCTTCTGCAACTGCGGCGCCCAGTCAATCAGCGGCATGAACGCCAGACCGCCGTGGTTCAGCGCGCTGCCGACTTGCTGCCAGGTGCGGCACAGCGGGATGTTCAGCTCGCCAAGCAGTTGTTCGGTGTACAGACGTCCGGCGGTGTGCGCGCCGCCGCCGTGCATGAAAATCCGCACGCCGTTTTGCGCCAGGCACTTGGCCGACAGCAGGTACCACGGCAGATGGCGTTTCTTGCCGGCGTAGGTCGGCCAGTCCAGATCGACATTCAGCGTTGGCGCTGACAGGCGCTCGCGCAAGGCTTCGGTGAAACCGGCCATTTCCTCCGCGCTTTCTTCCTTGTGCCGTAGCAGCATCAGAAAGGCCCCGAGCTGGGTGTCTTCGACTTTGTCGTCGAGCACCATGCCCATGGCTTCCCGGGCTTCTTCACGGGTCAGGTCGCGGGCGCCACGTTTGCCCTTGCCGAGGATCCGTACGAACTGCGCGAACGGGTGCTCGGCGGGCGTTTCAAGGGTCAGCGCTGGAAAGTCGGTCATAAGCAATTCGTCGGTTTGGGCAGGCCCGCCAGTTTCGCGGCGAGTTTGGCAGGGGTGCCTTTGAACAGTCGGTTCAGGTGCAGGCTGTTGCCTTTGTCCGGGCCGAGTTTGAGTGCGGTGTACTTGATCAACGGGCGGGTGGCTGGCGACAACTGGAATTCCGCGTAGAAACTGCGTAGCAGTTCGAGGACTTCCCAATGATCCGCAGTCAGTGCGATGTCTTCAGCGGCGGCGAGGGCGCTGGCAACGTCATGGGACCAGTCGTCGAGGTCGACCAGAAAGCCGTCCTTGTCCAGTTCGATGGCGCGGGCGCCGACAGTCATCGAGTTCATAGCCAACTGTTGACCTTGTCGTGGTGGATCGACAGTTCGACGAAGGCCGGGTAATCGATGGCTTCGGCCCAGTCGGGAGCAACGATGGCACGGGCCTGCAGGTCTTCGGCGAGGGCGAATAGCTTGACCCGGCGCTCGTTCAGCGTGGCGAATGGCGCAGTGCCCGGTTGCAGGGCGTAAACCGCATCACCGGATAACAGTAAGGCGTCGGCAGCGCCGATCACGCGCAGGCAACTGCTCAGGCGATCATCGCCGAACGGGGAATGAGACAACACATGCAAAGTCGACATCAGAGGGTGATCACCTGGTCGTAACGGTCAATAAGGGCGGTGATTTCGCTGGCGCCGAGCGGCTGCGCTTCGTCCAGCGACAGCGTGCTCAGGCCACGGGCGCTGGCGCTGTCGGTGCAGTAGAACAGTTCTTCAACGCCGAACATCGGCAGCGCCTGCAGATTGGCACTGAGGTCTTTCTGTTGCAGGGCCTTGGCGTTCTGCCCGGCGGCCAGTTGCAGCACGCCGTCATCGAGAAACAGCAGGCCGATCGGCAGATCGAACGCGCCGCCGGCCAGCACGATGTCCAGCGCTTCGCGGGCGCCGGGGCCGGACCATGGCGACTGGCGGCTGATGATCAACAGGGATTTGGCCATCTCACGCACCTCCGAAACAGATCAGTCGATCGGCGTCCTGCACCGCATCGTGCAACTGGCCGAGGCCGGACAATTCCCACGGCGCGCTGACCGCGACGGCATCACGCTGGTAGCGTTTGGCTTCTTCGTCATTCAGTACGCCACGGCGCAGGGCGGCGGCGATACACACCACACCGTCCAGTTGCTGCTCGCTGATGAACGTGCGCCATTGTTTGGGCAGGTCCAGTTCGTCCTGCGGGGTGACCACCGCGTCGGAGGCGTTGTAGACGCCGTCCTGATAAAAAAACAGCCGGACAATCTCATGCCCGCCGGCCAGCGCAGCCTGCGCAAACAGCAGGGCACGGCGCGAGGAGGGCGCATGGGCGGCGGAAAACAGCGCGATGGCGAACTTCATGACGGACTCGATCAGCAAAACTGCGGCCATGATAAAGCTTTATGACGGCATCCGCGAAATCGAAGTCAGGCGCATGCCCTCTGTGGGAGCGGGCTTGCTCGCGAAGGCGTTGAGTCATTCAAAAGGTCTTTGACTGATGCACCGCTTTCGCGAGCAAGCCCGCTCCCACAGGATCGTATTTCAGCGCGGCATATAGCCCAGTTGCCAGCGCCGCGGAATGCTCAGGGACAGCACGCCCAGCACCGCCGCCAGCAAGCCGCTGGCGAACAATGCCCGAAGTCCGAAATGATGTTCCAGCACTGCGCCGAGTATCGCGCCGATGAACATCCCGCTCCACGGCACCAGTTGCACCCGCCAGCCATTACGCCGCTCGCCGAGCATCCAGCGCCCCAGGCCACGGCCGAACCGCGACAGCGCTCCGGTCACGTAAGTCAGGCCGACGGGCAGACCGTTCACTTCTTCGACCGCCGCGTTGAGCATGCCCATCGCGATGATCGCCGCCAGCAGCGCCGGCAGTTGCGTGTCATACGGCCAGGCGGCCGCCAGACAGAGCAGGGTGGCGATGCACAGCAACAAGGGCAATGTGCGCCGACCACCGAGGCGCCCGATCACGATCCCCAAGGCATTACCGATCACGAAGGTGACGACGAGGATGATCAGGCGCAAGGTCAGTCCGAGGTCGCCGTCACTGATCGCCACCGCCAGCCGCGTGGTGTTGCCGCTCATGAACGAAACGAAATCGCCGCTGGCCATGAAGCCGATTGCATCGGTCATGCCGGCGAGTACCGACAGGCTGGCCACCAGCGCCAGACCGATGCGCCCGCGCCATTTCTGCTGATGCAGATGCCCGGAGGTGGCGCGGTGAGTCGAAGTGGAGGGCAGCATCGGCGACGATATCCTTCAGCGGCGGTTACGGTTCCAGCCCATACAATTCGCAGTAATCTTCCCAGCGCATGTGGGCCATTTCCGCTACCTCGCGATGCACCTCCATGCGCTGGGCCTGATAGTCCTCGGGCGTTGCGGCCGTCAGGAGCAAGGTCAGTTCCCAGGCGAACAGGCCTTGATTCTCCGCCTCGGCCTCGAAGGCTTCGTGCAGACGTTCTTCACGATACTGCGCAGCGGTTTCACCCTTGGCCTGGGCCAGCAGCGGATTGAGATGATCGAGGGTTTCGCGCAATTCGGGGCGCGCGTCGAGAAACAATTTCAGGGCTTGTTCATGTCGCTGGTCGGTGGGCGCCATGTGTGTTCCTTGTGAGGCTGATGACCCTAGGGTGCCGGAGCGGCTGTCGCATGTCGCGCTATAAATGCAGTAAAGCAGAATGATTTTGCCTGTTGCGGTGATACAGTCCGCTTTTTTCTGAATGAGCGAATGCAATGCGAATTCTGATGGTAGCGCTGGCCGCGACCGTGCTGGCTGGCTGCGCGGGTTCGGTGATGGACGATTCTCGCACCAAAGCCCCGTACAAGGTTCTGGCTTCGGACAAGCCAGAGAAAGTTGTCGCTCAGTGCGTACAGTTCGGCTGGCAGGACGAAGCAGTGTTTGGCGTGGACGCCGGAGCGTATCTGCAACCGGGCAAGAAGGGTGGCTCGACGGTGTACACCCGTTCCGCAGAGTCATTTGTCGACGTGACCAGCGATGCGTCGGGAACCGTCCTCAACTACTACGCGCAGAAGGACGATTTTGTTGCCAAGCGCCGGTTGGCGGCGTTGGCGACCTGTCTTTGATATTGCGCTGAAGCGGCTGCCGTTATCGCCAGCAGGCTGGCTCCCACACTGGATTTGTGTTTGCCACCGATCCTGTAGGAGTGAGCCTGCTCGCGATGAGGCCAATGAATTCAACCGATCAAGCGCTTCTGGAAATAATGCCGGCTATGCCCCGGCGGGTAATCAACGATCTCGCCAAACTGGCTGAATCCCAGCTTCTCGTAGAACGCCGGCGCCTGAAAATCGAAGGTGTCCAGCCAGATGCCCATGCAGTTCTTCTCCTTGGCCAGATTTTCCGCCATGGCCATCAGTTCCGAGCCGATGCGTTGCCCGCGACCCTGTTCCGGGACGCACAGCAACTCGATGTACATCCACTGGAAGATCACCCGGCCGTACAAACCGCCGAGAATCGCGTCGTGTTCATCGCGCACCAGCAGGGCGAAAGGTTCAGATGTGGAACCACCGGTCCGGGCGTCGTTATACGCAATCAAAGGCTCGAGAATGGCCTTGCGTTGTTCTTCCGTGGGGTTCTGCGACAGCTCGATTCGCAACGTCATGTGCAACTTCCTTGTGAGATGAACCGCCAGCCTATCCTGCCCGGGGAGCGTCTTCCAAGTCCTTCCTCATCCCTTTGGAACCGCCGCTGTCGCGCCGGGGTCTAGCTTTTACAGCGTCATTCCGAACGCGGTTGATGAGGATCCCCCATGAATATTTTCGAAGCCCTTCGCGAAAGCCACGACCGCCAGCGCAGTTACGCCAAAGCCCTGGTCGAAACCAGCGGCGACACCCCGGAGCGGGTTGAAGCCTATAAACAGCTGAAAGCCGAGCTGCAGGCCCACGAAACCGCCGAAGAGCGCCACTTCTACATCCCGCTGATGGAGTTCGACAACGGTGTTGACCTCAGTCGCCACGCCATCTCCGAGCATCATGAAATGGACGAGATGATGGAAGAGCTGGACGAGACCGAGATGTCCAGCCCGGCGTGGCTGGCAACGGCGAAGAAGCTCTCCGACAAAGTCCATCACCATCTCAAGGAAGAAGAGCAGAAGTTCTTCCAGATGGCCGGCAAATTGCTCGATGACAAGCAAAAGGAACAACTCGCTGGCCAGTACGAAAAGGAGTACCAAGCGCAACTGCCATGAGTACTGAATGCCAGTTTTTGCAGTGTCGGCGTGTAGGCCTTTGGCCATGCGTTGGGTGGGTCTTGTCGTAATCAGCTGTATATTCATCCAGTGTTTTCGGCGTTTTTGACTTGAGACGCCGATTGACTGCGACAAAACCGCCGATGGACAAAAAAACCACCTCCGTTAGCTTGAAGGCCTCTCCTCGGACAGGAGAGTTCTTAAATCAACGGAGTGAAAAACATGAATCAACCACAAGCTCAAACCCAACTGCGACACGGTCGCGTCACCTCTCCAGCCAGCCGCGGTGCGGTAGCCATCGAGCAAGGATTGCTCGGTGCCTGGCAGGTCAACGAAATGGAAGGCGGCAAGAACTTCCCGGCGCTGACGGCAGGGCCTTTTCCTGCTCCCTATGGAAGCGACAGTGACAGTGTCACGCCGCCCGCCGACGGTTACATCCTCAGCGGTGGCAAGACCGATGCCCGTGACTGCGTGAACTTCACCGACGAGGAAATGAGCAAAAAGCTCAATCGTCCGTTCAGCTGGCCACTGCTCAGTGTCACCCCGGGCCAGACGCTGGAAGTGAAGTGGGAATACACCGCGCCACACACCACCCGTGGTTATCGCTGGCTGATCACCAAGGATGGCTGGGATCCGAAACAGCGCATTTCCCGTGCACAACTCGAAGCGCAGCCTTTCGCCGAAGACTTCTACACTCAAGTGCCGTATTACAGCTATCCGGGGGAATTGAAGGCCAAGGTCAATCATTCGGTGAAATTGCCGGCCACCAAAAAGGGCCGTCACGTCATCGTGCTGATGTGGATCGTCGCCAACACCGGCAACGCGTTCTATCAGGCGTTCGACGTCGACTTCAAATAACGGCGTTACGCTCAACCCACAGGTTCTGAAGGATTAGAACATGTCAAATATCGACTTCACGCTAGTGCAAAACCAGGCGGCCGACGCGGCCGCGCTGATGCCGAGCATCGCCGGCAAAAAAATACTCATGGGCTTCTGGCACAACTGGCCGGCGGGTCCAAGTGACGGCTATCGTCAGGGCCGCTTCGCCGAAATCGCTCTGGAAGCGGTGCCCAAGGAGTACAACGTGGTCGCGGTGGCGTTCATGAAGGGCAGCGGGATTCCAACCTTCAAGCCGTACAACGTCTCCGATGCCGAGTTCCGGCGTCAGGTCGGCGTGCTCAACAGCCAGGGGCGGGCGGTGCTCTTGTCCCTGGGTGGCGCCGATGCGCACATCGAGTTGCGGGCCGGACAGGAACAACCACTGGCCAATGAGATTATCCGTCTGGTGGAAACCTACGGCTTCGATGGGCTGGACATCGATCTTGAACAGAGCGCGATTGATTTCGCCGCCAACAAGACCGTGCTGCCGGCCGCGCTGAAACTGGTCAAGGATCACTACGCAGGCCAGGGCAAGCACTTCATCATCAGCATGGCCCCGGAGTTTCCGTACCTGACCACCAATGGCAAATACGTCGGTTACCTGCAGGCGCTTGAAGGCTATTACGACTTCATCGCGCCACAGTTCTACAACCAGGGCGGCGACGGGGTCTGGGTGCCGGAAGCCAATAATGGCAATGGTGCGTGGATCGCGCAGAACAACGATGCGCTGAAAGAGGACTTCCTCTACTACCTGACCGAAAGTCTGGTGACCGGCACCCGGGGCTTCACCAAAATCCCGGCGGACAAATTCGTCATCGGCCTGCCGGCCAACGTCGATGCGGCTGCCACCGGTTACGTGATCGACAGCACCGCCGTCGGCAATGCGCTCAAACGTCTGGCGATCAAAGGGCTGCCGATCAAGGGCCTGATGACCTGGTCGGTAAACTGGGACAACGGCGTCAGCAAGGATCGCGTGCCGTATGGCTGGGAATTCAGTCGGCGTTATGGACCGCTGATTCACGGAGCGAAAACAGCGACACAGGAAACGGATGACACGTTGTCGCGCGTCGCCCGTTAGCAGCAATTAAAGAGCCCGGTAGCGCTGCCGGGCTTTTTTGCGTGGGCCAGGCAAACAATGCCCGGATGTGAGTCATAGCGGAGCGGGTTGTTTATCCGATCGGGACGCGCTCGATACATTGAGTGAATGACTTGACGAGATCCAGCAAGCAGGCAGCCGCCTGATTGATCTGCGTATCGGTAAGCGCCGCGTAACCAATCAGCACGCCGGGTTTGACCGCGTGACTGCTGGTGAATGCGGATACCGGTTGCAGGCAAAGATTGAAGAGGGCAGCCCGTGCGCAGAATTCTCTTTCATCAATGTCTGCGGGTAACCAGAGCACAAAATGTAATCCGGATTGCTCGCCGGAAATCTGCAGATCAGGGTTTTCTCGCAGCTGTGAGATCAGCAAATCGCGTCGATGTTGATACGTCTGTCGCGAGATGCGCAAATGCCGTACATATTTTCCGGTGCAGAGAAACTGGTTGAGTGCGAGCTGACCCAGTATGCCGGGCGTCTGGCCGGTGTCTTCGATGAGGTTGATGACTTTCTTCTGTAAATGTTTGGGAATGACCATGAAGCCCAGACGAAAGTTGCTGAACAGGGTTTTATTGAAGCTGCCGCAGAAAATCACCCGGTCGTTTGTATCTATTGATTTGATGGCGGGCAGGGGAGCACTGCCATAGTTGTACTCGCTGTCGTAGTCGTCCTCGATGATGATCGCATTGGCTGCGGTCGCCGAGGCCAGCAGGGCCTTGCGGCGTGCCATGCTCATGCAGACACCCAAAGGAGCCTGGTGAGAGGGCGTGACATAAATGGCCTGAACCGGACTGGCGGGTGACAACGCTTCAACGATCAGACCTGCATCGTCCACTGGAATATCGATGATTGTGTTGCCGGAACAATTGAATATCCGCCGGGCCCAGTAATAGCCGGGATCTTCCATGGCAACGACGGCCTCTTTTCCCAATAATCTGCTGATGAGGTCGAGACAGTGCCTGATGCCGTGGGTAATCACGATGTCCTGAGGTGAGCAGTCAATTCCCCGGTAGATCTGGATATGGTCGCAAATGGACTTGCGCAAGTTCTCGTCACCGCCGAGTGACGAGGCCGATACTGCGGTGGCGAGGTCTTTGGCGGAAGGTGTGCATAACGACTTTACATCTTTTTCTTCGAGCAATCCCGGATCGGCCAGTCTGGCAATAAACGGTACATAAGGCTGTAAATAAGTAATGGGAGCAGGTGAATCGGATGACCGGTGAGTATCAAGTTCGACTTGCAGTTCCTTAGTTCTGGCAGCGGCGATCAGATTATCCGGCAATGTTGCGCAGACCACCGAGCCGGCACCTCGCTTGCGAATGATGAAACCTTCTTCGCGCAATTGATCGAAAACAGTTTCCAGAGTCCCTCGGGAAACTCCCCATCTTTGCGCAAGCGTACGCGTGGAGGGCAGCGCTTCGCCGGATTGGAGCCGACCGGAACTGATCAGGTGTTCAAGGAAACGGCACAGAAGCTGATGTTTGGTGGACAGCGAATGTTCGGTCAATTCGAACGGCAAGACTAGGTCGAGGCCAACTGGCCGCTTACCTCTGGTCATAGTGGTACACACCAAAATCCATTTAATGGATCTTCATCTTAGCGCGGCATACAAATACGCTCAACGCCGCTCAAGCTAACGCGTTGAGGGGTGGCGCGCGAGTCATTGGGGTCAAGAGAAACTGGATTGGTATAGGGATATCGTCGGCAATGACTGCTTTTGAAAAACTGTCAACACTCAATAAGACTAATCATCGCGAGCCGCAACTAAAGATTGCGATAGTCGGAGGGGGTGCAACAGCGATTAGTGTAATTGATGCGTTGCAGCGCGACGTTAAGCTGAAAAATATGGATGTTGCAATTACCCTCTATGAGCCTGACAAGAAAATAGGTCCAGGTCGCGCTTATCAAAACGATGGTGATTATGGATTGATTAATCGCCAGGCCCGATTCATGTCCGTGAAAAGTGACGATCCCCGGCACTTTGTAGGATGGGTCACTCATAAATATGGAAGTGCACTGGCGCAACTTGATTTCTTGCCCCGTCACTATTTTGGTGAGTACCTGTCCGATTGTTTTGCCGAGCAAGTGGCGCTGGCGCGCGACCTCAAGCGGCCGATTCGAGTGATCGGGCAAAAGGTCACCAGCCTGACAATGCACGATGACAAAGCGGTCGTCGGTGTCGAAAACGGGCCGCAACAAGTGTTCGACCGGGTGATTCTGTGCATCGGTACCGCTGAACCGGCGGATATCTTCTCGTTGGCCTGCTCCCAAAACTACATCGGCAATCCGTATCCGATGTGGACCAGGTTTTCCGCGATTGGCGGCGACGATCAGGTGGCGATCATTGGTTCCAGCCTCTCCGCTGTCGATGCAGTCCTGGCCCTGAATGCCCAGGGACACCGCGGCAAGATCGTCATGCTGTCGCGCAATGCGCTGCTGCCAGCGGTGCGCATGCCGCATCACGACTTCACTTACAAGGTCATCACCCGCGAACGCATCGAAGAGCTGCGTGACGAAGCGGGGATGATCTCCTGGTCGAAATGGCTTGGCCTGATCACCTTCGAACTGACAGCCCAAGGCGTGGATCTGGAGAAGCTCAAGGCTGAACTGGCGCCAGGTCAACTGCCGTTCGAGCGGCTGGAGCGCCATCTTCAAGCATCGGCCCGTGGCGAAAAGTGGCTGTCCATCCTGATTGATATTGCCAACGACTACGTCGAGCTGGCCTGGGACAGCCTGAGTGCGGGCGATCGCAGTTATTACATGGCCAACTATCACTCGATTTTCATGAGCCTGTGCAACCCGATGCCTCCGGCAACGGCCAACAAGTTGCGCAACATGCTCGAATCCGGACACCTCGTGATTCGTCCTGGCCTGAAGGGCGTGGAACTGAGTCCCGGTGGCGGTTTCGTCCTGAATTACCAGGCAGGCGCCTGTCATGCCGACTGGGTCATCAACGCCACGCGATCTGAAACCGGTGGTGTCGGGCAGACCGGTACCGAGCTGGTGTCTTCGATGGTCAACAATGGCGTCGCTCAGCACCATCCGTTTGGTGGACTGCACGTGTCATTCGGTTCGCACAAGGTCATCGACCGCAGTGGCAAGGCCAGCGACGCTATTTATGCCTTGGGCCAACTGGCTGCCGGTAACCATTACTACACCAGTTCACTGGCCATGATCACACGTCAGATCGATCGGGTTCTGCCGCATTTGCTGACGACTGATCAATACCTCAAGGAGCTTTCTGCGTGAAATCCAGCCGCCCCGGAATCCTGTTACCTGCAGCGTTGTTGTCGGCCGTAATCGTGCCGCAGCTCGGACTCGGTCTGATGACGCCCACCGTTGCAAAACTGGCGGAGGAGTTTCGAGTCCCCCATGAGGCGATTCAGGAAACGTTTGTTGTTTACATGATCGGGTATGCGTTGTCCGTGGTATTGGCGGGGATTCTTGCCGACCGTGTCGGAGCCCGTCGCGTACAGATTTCGGGGTTGTTGATTTGTGCTGCCGGGTGCCTGCTTGCAGCGCTCTCGGACTCCTTTTACCTGTTTGCGGTTGCGCGTTTCATGCAGGCCCTCGGAGGGTGTGTAGGGACCGTAACCACCAGGCTGATCGTGAAATCCGATTATCCGGAAAGCAAACGTCTGCGAATTCTCACCACCCTTGCCTCGGCGATAGCGCTCACGCCGTGTATCGCACCGTTGCTCGGCGGCATGTTGTTACCTTCGCTGGGATGGCGCTGGATGATGGGCGGCGTGGGGATGTTCAATCTCGCGGCATTGGTGCTTTTCTGGCAGGTCGACACCTCTCCGGGAGCATCGGATTCGACGGGGCGCAGCATCATTGCCGTTTATGCCGCCAACTTCAGAAATGCGGATTATCTGGCTTATGCCGCCGGCATCAGTCTGGTGTGGATGAGTTACTTCGTGTTCCTGTCCTGTTCGACTTATGCGTTGCAGACGGAACTGGGCATGTCCAGCCTGGGTTACGGCGCGGTGATCTCCCTGTGCGCCGTCGGTTATGTGATTGGCAGTACGTTGGCGCGAGCATTGAGCGCCAGGTGGGCGTTGAACGAGATCCTGCTGCTTGGAAGCAGGGTAGGCATGGCCGGGTGCATGTTGCTGGGCATTCTGCTGTCGGTGTTTGGCAGTGTGCTGCCGGCGCTGCTGATACCGATGGTGCTCATTCTGTTGTCGGTCGGGATGGTGATTCCCGCGACTCAGGCCGGGCTATTGAAGAGTGTCAGTCGTGATATCGGTATTTCCTCCGGGCAGTTTTTCTTTTTCCAGATGGCGGCGGGGGCCGGTTACGGTTTGCTGGTCAGTTCCTTTTCCGAACTGGGCGTTCGTGGCCTGGCACTGTTTATCGCCATTCCGATTGTCGTGTTGTTCGTTTTCCTGAATATGTCGCGGGCACTGTCGAAGTCCCCGGATGAGCAGTTGAAGGCAGTCTCTCGGACCTGAGTTTGCTGTTGCTGCGGCCCTGATAAAAAAACAAGGATGTGTAGTCGTGCAGTATCTGAAATCGCTGAAGTTGAACAGTGTGTGTTATGACATTCGTGGCCCGGCACTGGAGCAGGCCAGAAAGATGGAGGAGGACGGCCAGCGCATTCTGAAGTTGAATATCGGCAATCCCGCGCCCTTCGGTTTCGAGGCGCCCGACGAGATACTCCAGGATGTGATCCGTAATTTGCCGACGGCGCAAGGTTACAGTGACTCCAAAGGCTTGTTCAGCGCCCGCAAGGCCGTCATGCAGTACTGTCAGCAGAAGCAGATCGAGGGCGTCGGCGTCGACGATATCTACCTGGGCAATGGCGTCTCCGAGCTCATTGTGATGTCACTGCAGGCGCTGCTGAACAACCGCGACGAAGTGCTGGTGCCAGCTCCGGATTATCCGTTGTGGACCGCCGCGGTGAGTCTTGCCGGGGGCAATGCGGTGCACTACAGGTGCGACGAGCAGCAGGACTGGTGGCCGGACCTCGATGACATACGGGCCAAAATCACCCCCAACACCCGAGCGCTGGTGATCATCAACCCCAACAATCCCACCGGTGCGGTGTATCCGCGAGACGTGCTGCTGGGAATGCTGGAGATCGCGCGCCAGCACAATCTGGTGGTGTTCTCCGACGAGATCTACGACAAGATTCTCTACGACGAGGCGGTGCACATCAGCACCGCCTCGCTGGCGCCGGACCTGCTGTGCCTGACCTTCAACGGGTTGTCCAAGTCGTACCGGGTGGCCGGGTTCCGCTCCGGCTGGCTGGTGATTTCCGGGCCGAAGCAGCATGCCGCCGGCTACATCGAAGGCATCGACATGCTGGCGAACATGCGCCTGTGCGCCAACGTTCCGGCCCAGCATGCGATCCAGACCGCGCTGGGGGGTTACCAGAGTATCAATGACCTGGTCTTGCCTCAGGGGCGCCTGCTCGAACAGCGCAACCGGGTGCATGAACTGCTCAACGCTATTCCCGGCGTCAGTTGCGTCAAGCCGATGGGCGCGCTGTACGCGTTTCCAAGGATCGATCCGAAAATTTGCCCGATCAAGGATGACGAGAAGTTTGTCCTCGAACTGCTGATGTCGGAAAGGCTGCTGGTGGTTCAGGGAACCGCGTTCAACTGGCCCGCGCCCGACCATTTCCGCGTGGTCACGTTGCCGGCACTGCCGGACATCGAAGACGCCATGGCGCGGATTCATCGATTCATCAGCAGCAGGTCACTCAACAACCTGAGCGTTCGTCGAGTGGCGAATAACGCCCGGGACCTGTGGCCGGTCTTCTGATTCCAGACGCAGATCAAGTAAGCAAGTTGTCATGCCTGACGTAAGTTCGTGGCAGGTGTGACAGCGCAAAGTGCCAGACGGCTGGATGCCACACTCGGCCATCTCTCTAAGTTGTGCAGCATAAAGGAATGAGTATGCGGAACTTTGATGCGCAGGTTTCTTATCGAGTCATGCTTTCTCAGGATGAGGTTAATCATCATGGGGCCGATTGGGAGAAAGAGGCCTTGAATGAACTGGAAGAGCGACTTGGAGGAGGGTCCGACTTTCCCTGCATCTTTTCCAAGAATGCATTCAAGAAGTCTTCGATCAAGTTTGTATTTGTCGACACTTTGGATGCTCAAGGGCTGGCGAAACTGGCTGAAGGCTTGAAAGAGTATGTGACGCTTTCCAGAACATGGAGTGGTTCAATCGAGGACGCTTATCCGCTCATCGTGTTCTTTTCAACCGATGCGATATCGGCGAGTACCGCGCAGGAGTATCAGGCCGCCGGGTGGGGCGTGCTGCAGAGCCTGCACTGGCTGGATGAAAGCCCGTGGCCGGACAGCGTCGATGTCGACCCGGAGTCACCGTTCTGGTCGATGTGCTTCGCGGGAATGCAACTTTTTGTGAATATGAGTTCTCCCGCACACAAACTTCGCAAGAGCAGAAACCTCGGGTCGAGATTTGCGCTGGTGATTAATCCGCGTGAACGCTTCGATGTATTTGCCGGCGATACCGTGGGCGGACGTAATGTTCGCGCCAATATTCGCAAACGCATCCTTAAATATGATTCGGTGCCCCACGCCTTGCAATTGGGCGGCTTCGGCTCTGACGCCAAAGAGTGGTGGCAATACGGTTTGATTGAAGAAAATGCAGAGCGCACGGATGTTTGCCCGTTCAAACATTCCAGCCATGAAAATAAAGAGGAAGCCTGATGTTCAAGTTGATTGTATCCAACGGCAGAGTGGCAGACCGCACGGCATTTACCCGTATCGGCGCGTTGAAGGCCGCGTCGGCACTTGAAGCAAAGTACGGTGTAGCGCCGCTGTATATCGGTGACGGCAGCTGCGAGCCGGCGGCCGATGACTGGACAGTCAGTCTGCCGGCAGGACGTGAGCAGATCGATTCGCTGCATCGCGCCGTGGCCTGTGCGGTAGAGGAGCAGCAACTCACAGTGGTCATCAACGGCACCTGCCCGGCCAGCCTGGGCAGCGTACCTGCGGTGGCCAGACATTACCCGGACCTTTGTCTGGTGTGGGTCGATGCCCATGGTGACTTCAATATTCCGACGACCACTGACACGGGCTACCTGGGCGGGATGGTGGTGTCGGCATTATGTGGCCTCTGGGACAGCGGCTGTGGCGCCGGCGTGCGTGCGGAGAACGTCATTCTGGTCGGCGCGCGTGACATCGACGGGCAAGAGCAGCGTCTGCTGAGCGCCAATAATGTGCGCACGCTTTCCCCGCAGCAGGCAACCGCCGAAGCGGTGCGCAGCGCGATCGGCCAATCGAAGGTCTGGGTGCACATCGATTGGGACTCTCTTGAGCCTGGCTACGTGCCCGCCGACTACGCAGTGCCTGACGGTCTGCTGCCGCAACAGCTCGCGGCGATCCTGGGAGCAATTCCGCTGGAGCAGATCGTCGGCCTGGAAATCGCCGAGTTCAATGCATCCTGCGATGCGGCGACGGCACAGCGTGCAACCCAGTGCATCATCGATATCGTTGACCCGCTCCTGTCCAAAGCGTGTCTTGAGGCGAGTGTGTGCCATGCATAAACCGGCTGCTGCTGCCAGGCTGCGTTTCAGCAAGATGCACGGTGCGGGCAACGACATGATCATTCTCGATCTGCGTGATGCGCAGGATCCGTCGCGCGAATTGTGCAAGTACCTGGCTAACCGCCATAAAGGTATCGGCGCCGATATGGTCCTGGGCGTCAAGGCGGCGCGCAATCCATCGTCCGTGGCCTCGTTCGATATCTGGACGGCGCAGGGCGAGTCCTCCCGCCAATGCGGCAACGGTGCGCGGTGTGTCGCCGCATGGCTGGTTCGGGCAGGCCTGACGGAGGCGTCCGAGTTCACCCTCGACAGTCCCTCCGGTACCCACCGGGTCCGGGTCATGGAGGACGGCAACTATCAGATCAGCATGGGCGCACCGAATTTCTCGCCCGCCGCCATCCCGGTGTTCGGCTTCGACCAGGTGCAGTCGGCTTATCAACTCGAACTCGCCGGGCAACACCTGGCGTGTTCGGCGGTATCGATGGGCAACCCGCACGCGGTGATCGAAGCCGAGCGTGATCAGTATGAGATTCCAACTGTCGGCAGTGCCCTGCAAAACTCCGGGTATTTCTCCCCTGACGTCAACGTCGGGTTTGTACAGCTGCAATCGCGCAACAGGATAAAACTCAAGGTCTACGAATTCGGCGCAGGCGAGACGCTGGCCTGCGGCAGCGGTGCCTGCGCGGCGGTCGCGGTGCTGGCGCGGGCCGGGCGGGTCGACCGCTCGGTCGATGTCGAACTGCCCGGCGGAACCCTTGAAGTGACATGGGAGAGTGACTTGTCCGCGATGTACCTCTCCGGCCCTGCTGAATTCGTATTTGATGGAGAACTCGCTCATGCCGTTGTATGAAAGCATTCTGGACACGATCGGCCGTACGCCAATCGTCAAGCTGCAAAGGCTCGCCCCGGAACACGTCAGCATTTATGTGAAGGTCGAGTCGTTCAACCCAGGTGGTTCGGTCAAGGACCGGCTGGCGCTGGCTGTGGTACTCGACGCCGAAGCCAGAGGCCTGTTGAAGCCTGGCGATACGATCGCCGAATGCACCTCCGGCAACGTCGGCATTGCGTTGGCGATGGTTGCCGCGGCGCGCGGCTATAACTTCGTGGCGATCATGTCCGACAGTTACTCGATCGAACGGCGCAAGCTGATTCGTGCCTATGGCGGCAAGGTTCTGCTGTTTCCTGCTCACCTGGGCAGCAGCGGCGGCAACCAGATTGCCGATGAACTGGCGCAGAAGTTTGGCTGGTTCAGATCGCGACAATTCGATAACCCGGCCAACCCTTCCTATCACCGCGAAACCACCGCCACCGAAATCCTCGGTGATTTTGCCGGTAAACGCCTGGACTACTTTGTCACCGGTTTCGGCACCAGCGGCACGCTGACCGGCGTTGGCCAGATGCTGCGAGTCGCGCGACCTGCGGTGCAGATCGTTGCCGCAGAACCGGAAAATGCTGCGTTGCTGTCGGGCGGCACCTGGGGCGTGCACCAGATTCAGGGACTCGCGCCCAACTTCACGCCGACCATCATGGACAAGACCGTCATCGATAAAGTCCTGACCGTGAACGAGTACGAGGCGCGCGACACTTCGCAGCGCCTGGCCAGGGAGGAGGGGATCTTCGTCGGCATTTCTTCGGGCGCCTCGGTCGCCGCAGCGTTGAAGGTTGCCGAGACCGCAGCGGCCGGTTCGGTGCTGCTGGCCATGTTGCCGGATACCGGTGAACGTTATCTCTCGACGTTCCTGATGGACGGCATCGCCGAAGGTTCCGACGATGACTGGTTGCAGTCGCTCGAGCCGTAACAGGCAACCGGTTACTTGGCGAAGCAGGCGCTCTAAGGGATTAGCATCATGGTGGAAACTCTTCCGGCAGCAGATTACATCGAGTTCGCGCGCCCGTTTCCAATGCATCGTGGAGGTGTACTGGAAGATTTCAGGCTGACGTATGAGACGTTCGGGCAACTGAATGATCGTCGCGACAACATCGTCCTGGTGCTGCCCGGCATGTCCGCCAACAGCCACGTCTGCAGTGTCGCTCGCGATCCTGAGGCGGGCTGGTGGGAGGACTTTGCCGGTTCAGGCAAGCCGATCGATACAGACCGCTGGTATGTGATCTGTTTCAACTATCTGGGGGGTTGCAAGGGCTCGACGGGGCCGCTGTCCACCGAGCGGGCGAGTGGCAGGCCTTACCAGTCGCGCTTTCCCGAGCTGAGCATCGAAGACATCGTCGACACGATCGTCATGGCCGTGAAAGCGCTGGGCATGGCGCAAGTGACCTGCCTGATCGGCGCTTCGATGGGTGGCATGTGTGCGCTGGCCCTGTTGACCCGGTATCCGGGGTTTGTCCGGCATCACATCAACCTGTGCGGCGCGGCCAGTTCGCTTCCCGTGTCCACGGCCTTGCGTTCATTGCAGCGGGAAGCCATTCGCAGTGATCCGCTGTGGGCCGGTGGCGAGTATTCGCCGGATGCGCGCCCGATTCACGGCATGACGCTGGCCCGCAAGATCGGCCTGTTGAGTTATCGCTCCGGCGCGCAATTGAATCGCCGTTTCAGCCGCAGCGATCAGGCGGCGGGGAAATCCGCCGGCATGACCCACGACTTTGAAGTCGAGGATTATCTGCAGGCCAATGCCTGGCGATTCGCGCGGGATTTCGACCCTAACAGTTATCTGCAGCTAAGCCGCGCGATTGATCTTTATGCCTGTCTGACGCTGCCGCAGGGCGGTTTTCAGACTGCCGGGCTGGAGCAGGTTCTGGTGGTCGGCGTCGAGAGCGACACGCTGTTTCCTGTCGCGCAACAGCAGCACATCGCTCAAGGGCTCGAGCAGGATGGTGCCGAGGTGACCTTTGTCCGGCTCGATTGCCCGGACGGCCACGACGCCTTTCTGACCGATCTGCGGGCGTTCGGGCCGCTGCTGGAACATTTCATGAATCGTATTGGTTCCGTCCTTCCTGCGGGCAGGGCGGAGCGTTGTCTGGAGTTGCACGATGAACGATTTTGACAAGGTTGCATTGGTGACAGGTGCCAACCGTGGCATCGGTTTCGAGGTGGCGCGACAACTGGCCGCCGAGGGCGTGACGGTGGTACTCAGTGGCAGGAATTATCAGGCTGTCGCTCAGGCGGCCGACGAGTTGGTCGGCATGGGTCTGAAGGCGTTCCCGTGCCTGATGGATGTCACGGATGAAGACAGCATCGCCTCGGCGGTCAAATTGCTGGAGGCGAAGTTCGGTCGACTGGATATCCTGATCAATAACGCGGCGATCCGTATCGAATCCTACGGGTTGAACCCTTCGCAACAACCACTTCAACAGTGGCGCCAGACGTTTGAAACCAACCTGTTCGGCATGGTCGCGGTGACCCAGCATTGTCTGCCGCTGATTCGCCAGTCTGCGGCCGGGCGCATCGTCAACGTATCCAGTCTGCTGGCATCGCTCACCACCCATACGGACGTCGATTCCTACGCCTATTCACCGATGTTCAAATCCTTGCCGGGCTACAGCGCCAGTAAAAGCGGGGTGAATTCGTGGACGGTTCATCTGGCATACGAGCTTCGCGATACGCCCGTCAAGGTCAATGCCGTGCACCCCGGTTACACCAAAACCGGCATGAATGACGGCGCCGGTGATCTCGATGTGCAGGAAGGCGCGCGGACCAGTGTCGCTCTGGCATTGATTGGTGCCGATGGCCCCACGGGCACTTACCGCCATCAGGACCGCGTGATTCCCTGGTGAGTCGTCGCTGTTTTTCTGCTTCCAACTGTTCAGTAGAAAGGATTCTTCATGATTAAGCTTGCACTCGTCACCGATAAGCCGAACCTGCACATTGACTACGACATGCCGCCATTGCTGGAAGCCTGCAAGCAACTGTCGATCAACGCCGATGTGTGTTTCTGGGACGATCCGTCAGTCGATTGGGCGGCGTATACCGGCGTATTGATCCGTTCACCGTGGGACTGCATTGAAAGCCTCGACGAATTCTTTGCCTGGTGCGACAAGGTGCATGCACTGACCTGCCTGTTGAACGTGCCGTCCGTGGCCCGGTGGGGCTTGAACAAGTTGTACCTGAAGGACATTGCTGCGCGCGGTGTGCCGATTATTCCCAGTGTGTTCCTCGCGCCCGACGACGCTCCCGAGGGTCATCTGGCTGAGTTCCTCGACGCGAACACCGACAGCCATGAATTTGTCGTCAAACCGACGATCGGCTCGTATTCGCGCGGAGTGAAAAGATTTGTCCGCGGCGGTTCCGAGGCCGCGCTGGCGCACATTTGCGCGCTGCAAAAGCGCGGTTCGCACGTGATCATTCAGCCGTACATCACCACCATCGACACTTACGGCGAGACCGACCTGACCTTCTTCGATAACACCTTCAGCCATTCCATCCGCAAGGGCGCCATGCTCATGGCGGACGGTACGGTGAACGTGCCAACCCCCGAATTTCGCCAGCCGCGTGAGGCGGATGCCGAGGAGCAGGCGGTGGCGCTATCGGCGCTGGTGGCTTCTGCCGAGGTGCTCGGGCTTGAGCTGCCGTTGCTCTACGGCCGGGTCGATGTGATCCGCGACTATGACGGTCGGCCGATGATCATGGAAATGGAGATCTGCGAGCCTTCGCTTAACCTGCCGTTTCGCGGCGACAGTGCGATGAACCTGATCAAAGGCGTGCTCAAGCGCATCGACCGGCACCTGGTCGATCTCTGACACCATCCGCGAACACCAGTAAGCAAGCCCGACAGCATTGCCGGGCTTTTTTTGTGCGCGCGATTATTCGACTATGGGCGTTTTCCGATGGCACAAGGAACAGGCGTCATGACCAAGACAGCCGAGCGGGTCAACATTGTCGATACTCAGGTGTTGTCCCACGACTGGTATCTGTTGCAGAAAATCACCTTCGACTATCTACGCAACAACGGTGACTGGCAGCGGCAGACTCGCGAAGTCTACGACCGTGGCAATGGCGCGGCGATTCTGTTGTTCAACCGCGAAAAGCGCACGGTGGTGCTGACCCGCCAATTCCGCTTGCCGGTGTTCGTCAACGGCCACGACGGCTTTTTGATCGAAGTGGCGGCGGGGCTGCTGGAAGGTGCGGCGCCGGAACAGCGGATCCGCGACGAGGCCGAAGAGGAAACCGGTTACCGCGTGCATGAGGTGAAGAAGGTCTTCGAGGCCTACATGAGCCCCGGCTCGGTGACCGAGAAACTGCACTTTTTTATCGCCGAATACGACGCGAAGTCGAAGGTCAGCGAGGGCGGCGGCCTGGAAGAGGAAACCGAAGAACTGGAAGTGCTGGAGTGGCGCTTCGATGAGGCACTGGCGGCGTTTCAGCGCGGCGAGATCTGCGACGCCAAGACCATCATGCTGTTGCAGTATGCGGCGATGAATAATCTTTTCGACAGCTGATTCAGCGTCAATCCATTGTGGCGAGGGAGCTTGCTCCCGCTGTGCTGCGCAGCGGCCCCAGGTTTTTACCCGTGCTGCGCACTGGAGCGGGAGCAAGCGCCCTCGCCACACATATGGCATTTACAGGGTTAAAACAGGTCGCCTGTTCTACCGACATCAGACCAGTCACCGCCCTCCAGCGTCAGCAACCGCTCTTTGGCCTCAAGCCCGCCCGCAAACCCGGTCAACTTCCCCGACGCGCCGATCACCCGATGACACGGCGCCACAATCGAAATCGGATTGCGCCCGTTCGCCGCGCCCACTGCACGCACCGCCGTCGGGTTGCCGATCTGCTCGGCGATCTGACTGTAAGTGCGGGTTTCGCCAAACGGAATGGTCAGCAGCGCCGCCCAGACCTTCTTCTGAAATTCGGTGCCGACAAAGTCCAGCTCCAGATCGAAACGATCACGGCGGCCGGCAAAATATTCCTCAAGCTGCTGCGCGGTTCGCTGCAGCAGCGGATTGTCCGGCGCTTCGCTCATCGGACCGAGGCGCACCCGGCCCGGTTTGTCGTTTTCCCAGAGGATGGCCGCCAGTCGTGAGCCGTTCGCAACCAGCTTCAATTCGCCGACCGGTGAGGGCAGGGTGATGAACGTGTACGACATGGGCAGAACTCCGGATCGGTACGGCGAGAGCGCCCAGCATACTGCCTGAGCGGGGAGGCGCAAATCGCAATAGCGACCATACTGCTTGGTGCTTTTGCTGCGTTCCCCTCTGTTCTGCACAGAACCCGAAAACAAAAAAGAGATCGACTCATGAAGTACGAACCTTTGGCCAAAACGCTGATTGCGACGTCACTGGCACTGAGCTGCCTCATGGCCCACGCCGCTTCCGTAGCACCGGTTGCCGCCGAAAACGGCATGGTGGTCACCGCTCAACACCTGGCCTCGCATGTCGGTGTCGATGTGTTGAAAAACGGCGGTAACGCGGTGGATGCGGCGGTCGCTGTGGGCTATGCGCTGGCGGTGGTGTATCCCGCCGCAGGCAACCTCGGCGGTGGCGGTTTCATGACCATTCAACTGGCGGACGGGCGCAAGACGTTCCTCGACTTCCGTGAAAAAGCTCCGCTGGCGGCGACTGCCAACATGTATCTGGACAAGGACGGCAACGTCGTTCCGGATTTGAGTACCCGTGGTCACCTCGCCGTGGCGGTGCCGGGCACCGTGTCGGGCATGGAGCTGGCGCTGAGCAAGTACGGCACCAAACCGCGCAAGGACATGATCGCCCCGGCGATCAAACTGGCTGAGGACGGTTTCGAACTGGAGCAGGGCGACGTCGATCTGCTGGACTACGCCACCGATATGTTCAAGAAGGACATGCGTGATTCCGGCTCGATCTTCCTGCACAACGGCGAACCGATGCAGGTCGGGCAGAAACTGGTGCAAAAGGATCTGGCGAAAACCCTGCGCACCATTTCGGAAAAAGGCGCTGACGGTTTCTATAAAGGCTGGGTGGCCGACGCCATCGTCACGTCCAGTCAGGCCAACAAGGGCATCATCACCCAGGCCGACCTCGACAAATACAAGACCCGCGAACTGGCCCCGGTGGAGTGCGATTACCGTGGCTACCATGTGGTTTCGGCGCCACCGCCAAGCTCCGGCGGGGTGGTGATCTGCGAGATCATGAACATTCTCGAAGGCTATCCGATGAAGGATCTGGGCTTCCATTCCGCCCAGGGCATGCACTACCAGATCGAAGCGATGCGCCACGCCTATGTCGATCGCAACAGCTATCTGGGCGACCCGGATTTTGTGAAGAACCCGATCGAGCATCTGCTGGACAAGAACTACGCCACCAAGCTGCGCAACGCGATCCAGCCGCAGAAGGCCGGGATCTCCGCCGAGCTGAAACCCGGCGTCGCCCCGCATGAAGGCAACAACACCACGCACTATTCGATCGTCGACAAGTGGGGCAACGCAGTGTCTGTGACTTACACCCTCAACGACTGGTTCGGCGCCGGGGTGATGGCGAGCAAGACCGGTGTGATCCTCAACGACGAGATGGACGACTTCACCTCCAAGGTCGGCGTGCCGAACATGTACGGTC
This sequence comes from Pseudomonas sp. AM14(2022), assembly GCF_036346455.1. Lineage (NCBI taxonomy): Bacteria > Pseudomonadati > Pseudomonadota > Gammaproteobacteria > Pseudomonadales > Pseudomonadaceae > Pseudomonas > Pseudomonas sp. AM14(2022). The sequence goes on along the minus strand of NZ_JAOTNY010000006.1, from coordinate 65,088 downwards.
TGGTGCAGGGCGAGGCCAATGCCATCGCCCCGGGCAAAACCCCGCTGTCGTCGATGAGCCCGACCATCGTCACCAAGGACGGCAAAGTGGTGATGGTGGTTGGTACACCGGGTGGCAGCCGCATCATCACCGCGACCTTGCTGACCATGCTCAATGTCATCGACTACGGCATGGGCCTGCAGGAAGCGGTCGACGCGCCGCGTTTCCATCAGCAATGGATGCCGGAAGAAACCAACCTCGAAGACTTCGCCGCCAGCCCGGATACGAAGAAGATCCTCGAGAGCTGGGGCCACAAGTTCGCCGGGCCGCAGGATGCCAACCACATCGCCGCGATTCTGGTCGGCGCGCCGTCGCTGGGCGGTAAACCCGTGGGCAAAAACCGTTTCTACGGGGCCAACGATCCACGGCGTAATACCGGGTTGTCATTGGGTTATTGAGCGGCGTAAAAAGGGCGGCGGGGCTTGGCTCCGTCCCCTGTCTCAAGGATCGATCAAGGAAGGCCCATCATGTCTAGCGCATTGCTGATCATCGACGTCCAACAGGCTCTCTGCTCGGGCGAGTATCAGTGCTTCGACATCCACCGTGTGATCGACACCATTAACCAGCTCAGCACGCGTGCGCGTGAGGCGGGTGTGCCGGTAGTGCTGATTCAGCATGAGGAAAAGGACAGCCCGCTGGCCCATGGGGCCGAAGGCTGGCAACTCGCCGAAGGCCTGCTGACGACAACGCAAGACCTGCGCGTACGCAAAACCACCCCTGATTCGTTCTACCAGACTGACTTGGGCAAACTGCTGGCCAGCGAAGACTTCGAGCGCCTGATCATCTGCGGGCTGCAGACCGACTACTGCGTCAACGCCACCGTGCGCAGGGCGCACGAACTGGGCTACGACGTGGTGCTCGTCGCGGACGCTCACTCCACCGTCGACAACGGCAACATGAGCGCCGAAGACATCATCGCCGAACACAACAAGGATCTGGCGCACCTGACCGGCGCGACGGCCCGGGTCGACGTCAAACCCGCCGTCAAGATCGTTTTCTAAACCAGCGAATCCCCCAGTGGGAGCGAGCTTGCTCGCGAAAGCGGTGAGCCTGTGAAGCATGTGTTGGCTGATCCGACGCCTTCGCGAGCTAGCCCGCTCCCACAATGATTGAGGGTGTTCACCAATTCCCACGCCCAGCACAAATCCCCTGTGGGAGCGGGCTTGCTCGCGAAAGCGGTGAGTCTGTGACGCATGTGTTGGCTGACCCGACGCCTTCGCGAGCAAGCCCGCTCCCACAATGATTGATGGTGTTCACCAATTCCCACGCCCAGCACAAACCCCCTGTGGGAGCGGGCTTGCTCGCGAAAGCGGTGAGCCTGTGACGCATGTGTGGGCTGACCCGACGCCTTCGCGAGCAAGCCCGCTCCCACAATGATTGATGGTGTTCGCGGGCGATGCGGATGCGCGCGGCGATGTAGGCGCGCAGGCCGATCATGGCATCGTCGCTTTCGCGCAACGCCGCTGAGGCTTCCAGCAGCGGTTCGACAAACTCCAGCAGAACCTTGGAATAGAGGTTTTCCTTGGTCTGGAAGTAGTAATACAGGTTGGCCTTGGGCACGCCGGCGCGGGCGGCGATGTCGCGGGTCTGGGTGGCGTCGAAGCCGTTGGCGGCAAATTCTTCGCTGGCGGCGGCGAGGATCAGTTGCTCGTTGCGTACGCGGATAGCGCTCATGGGAACACGGTGTGAATAGAAGGCATGGGCAGATACGGGCAATTTCGGTTTCGCAATATACAAAACTATATAGCGTCGAAGCCAGCTAACCGTTCCACTTGCGACAGGGCGGAGCGGATATTTTTGTGTAAATTTCCTGATTCAGTCTTTCCTCACGCGACCGCTCTCTCTAGAATCCGCCCCGCCTCCGCAATGGAGGCTCATTGCTATCATTTGGCTCGGTTCACATAGGGAAGACAACATGCAATTCGGGAAAATCCTGGCGCTGGGCCTGGTGCTTGCGCTCGGTGGCTGTGCCAGTTTCACCAAAGACGAAGTGGCGCCGGTCAAACTGCCATCGATGGCCAGCTACGCCAACAAACCCAATGTCTATGTGGACTTCGACTTCTATCAGGGCGAGCCGAAAAGCGCTTCGGCCGTAGAAGTGCCGCAGGCACGTGACCAGCTCAAGCCTGAGCTGCAAAAGATTCTGACCGATTCGGGCCTGTTCGGCCGTGTCACCCTGGACGAGTTCCAGAAGCAACCGGGCGACTACAGCCTGCGTCTGAAAATGTACAACCATCCGCCGAATGCCGGTTCGATGGTACTGGGCTTCATCAGTGGTTTCAGCCTGGGGGTGATCCCGGCATACGGTACCGATCAGTACACCATGAGCCTCGAAGCCGTGGACGGCACAGGTCAGGCCCTGACCACCGTGAGCAACCATGATGCGGTCGGTACCTGGATCGGTATCTGGTTCATTCCGCTGATGGGCAACACCCCGAAGGCGGCGGTCAACGACACGTTCGCCCGTCAGGTCAACGCGCTGCTCAAGCAGATGATCGACAACAACAACCTGAAATACTCGGCACTCGAGCCCCGTACTCCACGGGCCTGATGCCAAAAAAAGAGCCGCAATCGCGGCTCTTTTTTTCGCCCTTACTTCAGGGCCTGGATGAACTGAGGATCGCTGTACAGTTCCTTCAGCAGATCGCGCAGCATCGGGTTATAGGCGTTGACCGCGTTCGGAATCGCAATGAAACCAAAGAAGCTGCTGCTCCACTGGCTGCTGACATGCTTGGTCGCGTCGTAAACCACGTTCTGCCCATTAAGCAGGGTGAAGCGTGCCGCGAGTTCGCCATCGCCCGTACCCATGCCGGCCGACAGGTTGTTCTTCACCACCAGCACTTTCAACTGACGCTGAGCCTGCGGATCAAGCAGACCGGCCTTGCGCAGTTCTTCGGTAATCGCGTCCTGGATATGCGCCGGGATGCTGCCGGATGGCGAGCGCACCGGATTGGCCCGCACAGTCAGCGAACCTTCGCCAGACTCGGCAGTTACCTGAGGATTGCTGATCGCTTGCAGGGGCGGGGTCTGCTTGAGCTTCTGAACGTTTTCGAAGCTCGGCTCATAGCGGGTCATGGTCATGCCACAACCTTGCAGCAGCACTGCCAGCATCGGGATCAACAACAGAGACTTTTTCACGGCGTTTCCTTGCGTGAGGAATAAGGGGGGCGAATTATGGGCAGAGTGCCATCATTGGGCAACCGACTTCACCGTGAAGTGCTCAGAGCTTCAACAGATTCTCGATCTGCGCCAGTTCCCAGGTACTGAGCAGATTCACCGGGTCGGTGCCGTAGCGGCTGTTGAATTGCCATTCGCGGCCATCCGGGCAGCGGCACTGTTCACAGTGATGCAAGTGTCCACCCTCAAAATCAAGCAACAGGCGCCAGCCCTCGATATCGACCGCGATCAGTCCGGCATCACTGGGTGTCTTGGATCTGTTGAACATCAGCACGCCCAGCGCAGCCTCGCGCAAGCGCTGGCAAACGTCGCGGGCGGTCAGCAATGCAGTCATGGTCATACTCGGTGGAGGCATAAGCGCGTCAGGATAAATCGCTCGGCCAAGGGTGTCAGCGATCACTGGCCCGATTCCGAACTATTCCGTAACATCCGCACCCCTCATTTTCGCGAACATCCGCGGTCACCCTCGTGGACCGCTCAGTCAGGTAAGCCATGAAACCGAAACGTCTGCGCGCCGATGTCCTGGCCGGACTCACCACCTCATTTGCCCTGTTGCCCGAATGCATTGCGTTCGCGCTGGTGGCGCATCTCAATCCGCTGATGGGCCTGTACGGCGCCTTCATCATTTGTACGCTGACCGCGTTGTTCGGTGGCCGGCCGGGAATGGTCTCCGGGGCGGCGGGTTCGATGGCGGTGGTGATCGTCGCGCTGGTGGTGCAGCACGGCGTGCAGTACTTGCTGGCGACGGTGTTGCTCGGCGGTTTGATCATGATGGCGTTCGGCTTGTTGCGCCTGGGCAAACTGGTGCGCATGGTGCCGCATCCGGTGATGCTCGGTTTCGTCAACGGCCTGGCGATCATCATTGCACTGGCGCAACTGGAGCATTTCAAGAGCGGTGAACATTGGCTCAGCGGCACGCCGCTGTACCTGATGACCGGGCTGGTGCTGCTGACCATGGCCATCGTCTACATCCTGCCGCGCCTGACCCGCGCGGTGCCGCCGGCATTGGTGGCGATCCTCGGCGTGGGCCTGCTGGTCTACCTGTTCGGTCTGCCGACGCGCACCCTTGGCGACATGGCGCACATCGCCGGCGGTCTGCCGACTTTCGCGCTGCCTGACATCCCGTGGACGCTGGAAACCCTGCGCATCATCGCCCCGTACGCGATTCTGATGGCGCTGGTCGGTCTGCTGGAAACCCTGCTGACTCTGAACCTTACCGACGAAATCACCGAAACCCGCGGCTACCCGGATCGCGAGTGCGTGGCGCTGGGCGCGGCGAACGTGGTCTCCGGCGCATTCGGTGGCATGGGCGGTTGCGCGATGATCGGCCAGACCGTGATCAACCTCAGCTCCGGCGGCCGTGGGCGTTTGTCCGGGGTGGTGGCGGGGGTGCTGATTCTGCTGTTCATCCTGTTTCTGTCGCCGCTGATCGAGCGTATTCCGCTGGCGGCACTGGTAGGGGTGATGTTCGTGGTCTCGCAGCAGACCTTCGCCTGGGCCTCGTTGCGGGTGTTGAACAAAGTGCCGCTCAACGATGTACTGGTGATCATCGCCGTGACCACTATCACCGTGTTCACCGATCTGGCCACCGCCGTGCTCTGCGGGATTATCATCGCCGCGCTGAACTTCGCGTGGCAGCAGGCCCGCGAGTTGTACGCCGATGAGCATCTGGAAGCCGACGGCAGCAAACTCTACCGCCTGCACGGCACACTGTTTTTCGCCTCGACCACGCCGTTCCTCAACCAGTTCGACCCGGCCAATGACCCGGCCCGGGTGACCCTGGACTGCCGGCATTTGAGCTTTGTCGATTACTCGGCGATTGCCGCGTTGAAAACCTTGCGTGAGCGATACGCCAAGGCCGGGAAGGAATTGCAGGTGTTTCATCTCTCGGAGCGCTGCAAGAAACTGCTCAAGCGCGCCGGCGTCGAACACCACTGATCAAGTGTGGGAGCGGGCTTGCTCGCGAAGGCAGAGTGTCATTCACCACACCAGTTGACTGACCAAGCGCTTTCGCGAGCAAGCCCGCTCCCACAGATGGGATTCCAAACATAGCTACCCGGCGAACTTCTTCGCCCCGGCCACACAAAGAATCACGCCCACCGTCACCACCAGCATGCCGATGCTGACTTGCTCATGCAGCAACGTCGCTGCCAGCGCCAGGCCGAAAAACGGTTGCAGCAACTGCAGTTGACCAACCGCGGCAATCCCGCCCTGGGCCAGGCCGCGATACCAGAACACGAACGCGATCAGCATGCTGAACAGCGAAACGTAGCCCAGACAGACCCATGCCGACACGCTGATGCCGCTGAACGACGGCGGGGCCAGCCACAGGCTCGCAATTGCCATCGGGGGCAGCGACAAGACCAGCGCCCAACAGATCACCTGCCAGCCACCCAGGATGCGCGACAGTTTTGCGCCTTCGGCATAACCCAGACCACAGACCAGAATCGAGGCGAGCATCAGCAGGTCACCGGTGGGCGAGGCGGACAATCCCTGTGACAAGGCGAACCCCACCACCAGAGCACTGCCGAGGATCGAGAAGAACCAGAATACCGGGCGCGGACGCTCGCCACCGCGCAACACGCCAAACAGCGCAGTGGCCAATGGCAGCAAGCCGACAAAGACGATCGAATGCGCCGATGTCACGTGCTGCAATGCCAACGCGGTCAGCAGCGGGAAGCCGAGCACGACGCCCAATGCCACGATCAACAACGAAAACCACTGATCCCTGGACGGTCGCCGCTCACGGAACAACCACAACAGGGCAACGGCCAGGACGCCGGCAATGGCGGCGCGCGCGACGGTGAGAAACACCGGGTCAAACTCCAGCACGGCCAGGCGCGTCGCCGGCAGCGAGCCGCTGAAGCACACCACGCCAATAAAGCCGTTGATCCAGCCGCTGGTTTTTTCCAGTGCCGGGTTGCTCACGTTTGAAGTCCGTTCCATACGATTCACACTCATTGTGGGTTGCTTTGAGAGAATCCTATGATCGAGAATCAGGACAATCAAAAAATTGTCATGGATACATCCCGACATGTCCCGCTCTCGTTACAAGACCCTCGTCGACACTTACGCCGCCGACATTCGCACCGGACGTCTGGCGCCCGGCACCCGTCTGCCGACGCACCGGCAACTGGCCACGCAGGAAGGGCTGGCGCTGGTCACGGCCTCGCGGGTGTACGCCGAACTCGAAGCCATGGGGCTGGTCAGCGGCGAAACCGGGCGCGGCACCTTCGTGCGCGAAACCTCGTTGTCGCCGGGGCAGGGCATCGACCAGAAAGACGTGGCCGTCGGCATGATCGACCTCAATTTCAACTACCCGTCCTTGCCCGGTCAGACGCAATTGTTGCGCACCGCACTGCGCCAGTTGGCGTTGTCGGGAGATCTGGAAGCGTTGTTGCGCTATCAACCCCATGCCGGCCGGGCCCACGAACGGGCTTCGGTCGCGCGCCATTTGCTCAGTCGCGGTGTCAACGTCGACGCCGAACAAGTACTGCTGGTCAACGGCGCCCAGCAGGGGCTGGCGGTGACGCTGATGGCGTTGCTCAAGCCCGGCGATGTGATCGCCGCCGATGCGTTGACCTATTCCGGGTTCAAAGTGCTGGCCGAGGCGTTGCATCTGGAAGTGGTGGCGATCCCGGTCAACGAGCAGGGGCCGGATCTGGCCGCGCTGGAAAAACTCTGCCGCAGTCGCTCGGTGCGTGCGGTGTACAGCATGCCGACCCTGCATAACCCGCTTGGTTGGGTGATGCCTATCGAGCAGCGCGAAGAATTGGCTGCCATCGCGCGACGGCATGATCTGACCCTTATCGAAGACGCGGCCTACGCTTTTCTGGTGGAAGACCCGCCGCGTCCTCTGATCGACCTGGCGCCTGAGCGCACGGTCTACGTTTCGGGCCTTTCGAAGAACATCGCCACCGGCCTGCGCGTCGGTTTCATTGCCGCGCCTGCGGCCCACGTTCCGGCACTGGAGCGGGTGATTCGCGCAACCACCTGGAACACCCCGGGACTGATGACCGCGATCGTCTGCGGCTGGCTCGACGACGGCACCGTGATCGAACTGGAAGCGCAAAAACGCCACGATGCTCAGGCGCGCCAGGCACTGGCTGCCGAGTTGCTCAAAGGGTTGCCATGCGTCGCCCATCCGAACTCGTATTTCCTGTGGCTGCCCTTGCCGGAAGACGTGCGTGCCGATCAGATTGTGGTGGAGCTGATGCAGAAGCAGATTTCGGTCACCACGGCCGAGCCGTTCGCCGTATCGGCGCATGTGCCGCATGCGATTCGACTGGCCCTGGGTTCAGTGGAAATGGATGTGTTGCGGCAGGCCTTGACCACCGTCAGGAAGGTCATCGCCGCTTACCTGTAAAACAAGGCCCGGGGGACAGATGTTACCCTTGCGCAGCCAGATTCAAGCCGTTCCGGAACCTTAGATGAAAAACACCGTTGCACTCTTGCTTGCCTTGACCGCCACCGCCGTACTGTTCAGCTCGACCACCCGCGCCGCAGGCGATCCGCAGGCCGGCGAAAAGATCTTCCCGCGCCTGTGCGGCGGCTGCCACCAGGTTGGCCCGGATGCGCGCCCGGGGTTCGGCCCGCAACTCAACGGCATCATCGGTCGAGCGGCCGGAACCTCGGCCAATTACGTGTATTCCGAGGCGATGAAAAACTCGGGAAAGACCTGGGACCGCGAAACGCTGACTGCGTATCTGAAAGATCCAAAGGGCGTGGTGCCGGGCACACGAATGATTTTCTGGGGGCTGAGTGACGAGGAGAAGATCGATAATTTGCTGGCGTATCTGCAGCAGTTCTCCAATTAAAGATTTTGCTCGGCCGGCCCGGCAAACCAGGCCAACGGCATTTGCGAAGTCAAAGAGGGCTGATCAAGCCACCTGATTACGGCCCGCCGCTTTCGCCTGATACAGCTGCTGGTCGGCACGTTTGATCAGCATCGTGTGGCTGTTGTCCGCCGGGTCGGCCAGCGCGACGCCAATGCTCACCGTGACCTGTCCGATCTCGGGAAAGTGCGCCTGGGCCACGGCGACACGGATCTTTTCGGCGACCACCTCTGGAGTATCAGGCTGGGCGACTTCCGGCAGCAGTACGGCGAATTCCTCGCCGCCGTAACGGGCGACGAAATCGGTGGCACGCACGCTGACCTGAATGAGCTGCGCCAATTGCTGCAACACGTCGTCGCCAATCGCGTGACCGTAGGTGTCGTTGATGCGCTTGAAGTGATCGGCGTCGATCAGCAGCAGGGCAAACGGTCGCCCGGTGCGGCGGAACAGCAGACTGTATTCGCTGAGTTTTTCATCGAAGCGGCGGCGGTTGTAGACGCCGGTCAGGGCATCGTGGGTCGCCAGGTTCAACAGGTCGGCATTGGCCTGCATCAGTGCCGCGGTGCGCTGGGCGACGGTGGCTTCCAGCGAGGCGTTGGCTTCCTGCAGTTCGCGCTCCTTGGCCAGCAGCGACCGGGTCATGGCGTCGATCGACTGCCCAAGCTGGGCGATTTCCCGCACCGGGTGCTGCAGCGGGAATTGTGCGCCGGGCTGTTGGTTCTGCACCTGTTTGGCCGAGTGCGCGAGTTGCTCGATCGGCCGGCTCAGATACTGCGCCAGATAGTACGCCACCAGCCCGAATGCCACGGCAGCGGCCACACCCAGCAGCAACAATTTATAGAGCAGCAGGCGCGCCGGCTCCAGAGCGGTGTCCAGTGGCTGGCGCACGGCAATCGACCAGGACAACGCCGTACTCGAAGGCGTCGGTACGGTGACCATGCTGGTCAGGTAACCGTTGCCGACCGACCAGCCCGGCGACTTCGAATCATTCACCGCCAGTTGCTGGCCCATCAGGGCTTCCGGGTACAGCACCTTGCCGTCGTGATCGATGATCAGCGCTTCGATATCCGGCGACGCATTTTTATGCGAGAACGCTGCCGATTCGACGATACGCGTCACCCAGCTCCAGTGCGCGTGCGCGCCCAGCACGCCAATCACCTGGCCGTCGGCGTTGCGGATCGGGGCGGCGAAATCGATGAAACGCAGCGGTTCGCCGTTGGGCGTTCCCGGCAGCAGTTTGGCCAGCAACACCGCTTCGTGCGGGTCACCGGTGTACTCACCCCGCAGGCCAGCCTGGAACCATGGCCGTTGCTGCACCGATTGCCCGACCAGCAAATTATTGACCGCTTGATGCACATGGCCCTCGGCATCGGTCACGCCCATCCACGCATACTCGGCCCGGGCCTGGGTGCGCAGTTGCATCGATTTGAGAATCGCCGGGTTGTCGAGGTCGCCGCGTTCCAGATGCGGCGCACGGCTGAGCAGGTAGACCTCCAGCTGGCGCTCGCGTAATTGGTCACCGAGCAACGTTGCCGCAGAACGCGCGGTATTGAGCAGTGAATTGCCGCTGACCTGTTTCATCTGTTCGGTGGCGATATGCCCGACATAGAAGCCGACGATCGCCAGGGTCAGCAGGGACAAACCGGCGAACCAGAGGGTCAGGTGACTTCGCAGACTGGCTTTGAGCATGGGCAGGCAAATTCTGTTTGAACGTTGTGGCCGCATGGTATGCGCATTAAGCGTCGGGCTGCCAGTCGGTCGCTTCGGATAAGCACCGTCGGAAGTTTCGCCAATGCCCTACAAGGCAAGATCCTTTCTGACGCGGGTTGTTGAAAAGAACCACGCCAGCAAACGACGAAATGTAAAAGCCCGGCTGATCAGGCCGGGCTTCTTTGACTGCTTTAGAGCCGTTGTTTTATGCATTGCGGCTTTCGATCAGACGATCCGAACCACCTTCAGCGACGCGGCGTTCCTGCAGACGATCCGAACCACCTTCAGCGACACGGCGTTCTTGCAGACGATCCGAACCACCTTCAGCGACACGGCGTTCCTGCAGACGATCCGAACCACCTTCAGCGACACGGCGTTCTTGCAGACGATCCGAACCACCTTCAGCGACACGGCGTTCTTGCAGACGATCCGAGCCACCTTCAGCGACACGGCGCTCCAGCAGACGATCCGAGCCACCTTCAGCGACACGGCGCTCCAGCAGACGATCAAAACCACCTTCAGCCAGACGGCTTTCAATCAACTTGTCCGAGCCGCCTTCAGCGACCAGGGTGTGAACGGGTGTTGCTGCAAAAGCGTTGACTGCAAGAACCGAGAAAGCGATGCCGAGGATGGTTTGGCGTTTCATGATCGTGTGCTCCGGGGTGTATTGGGTTGGTATGGAGCTGATGTTACGCCGCGGATTTTTTATGAGAACTTCATTGGCGTGATGGTGACTATCGACGCCAGCGATGTATGCCGCAAGTCCGGATTCAGAGCTTCTGCGCCCGAATGCATAGTTCTCCGGTGGCGCGGGTCAGGGCCAGATCATGCAGTGTGTCGTGTGTCAGGCCCTGCCGGGCCTTGGCCAGCCAGACCGGGCAATTGGGGTCGCGGCGATGGGGCGCGAAGTCGGCGTACTGGCGCAGCAGGCGGGTTTGCAGCTCGTCCAGGCGCGGACGAATCTGCCCGGCCAGATCCGGTCGCGGGGTGTCCGGCGCCGCACCAGCCGCCTGCCATTGCGCGAGCAATCCGTACTGCACCAGTTTGTTTGCCTCCATTTGTGCAGCGATCAACTGGGCGACTTCTTCGGGGTCGAGCTGGTGTTCGGTCGCCAGGGTGCGGGCATTGGCGATGACCTGGGCTTCGCGCGGGCTGTCCTGAATCGGCTTGCCACTGTCCCATTTGGTCAGGGCGACGAGGTCGCCGATGTTCAGGCGTTCGTTCAAGGTTGTCAGCAACGGACGCAACGATTCGGAGGAAACAGGGGGCTCGGCGGCGTGCGCCATGTGACTGAAAAGAACCAGCAGGGAACAGGTCAGAGCATTTCGCAACGGAGTCATGGGCAGGCGCGTTCCACAAAAAATAGTGCCGACATTTAAGCCTTGAGCAGAGGCGATGTCGACCGACTTTATCCCGCCCATCTAGCGTAATATCCCTCGCATCTCCCACCCCGAGAACGATCCTCAATGCAAACCCCCAGCACCATCAAACCGCTCTGGCAAACCTACCTGCTGTTCCTTGCGCCGATGGTGTTGTCCAACTTCCTGCAATCGATGTCGGGCACGGTCAACAGCATTTACATTGGGCAGATGCTCGGTACGCAAGCGCTGGCGGCGGTGTCGGGGATGTTTCCGGTGATCTTTTTCTTTATCGCGTTGGTGATCGGCCTGGGCGCGGGCGCCGGGGTGTTAATCGGCCAGGCGTGGGGGGCGCGCGAGGCACACATGGTCAAGGCGATCGCCGGGGCAACGCTGTTGCTGGGGGTGTTGATCGGCTTGCTGGCGGCGGTGCTGGGCAGTGTGTTTGCGCGGCAGGCCTTGCAGGGGCTGGGGACGCCGGCGGATGTGCTGGACGATGCGGTGGCGTATGCGCACGTGATGATGTGGATTCTGCCGTCGATGCTGGTGTTTGTGCTGTTCACGCAATTGCTGCGCGGAGTCAGCGACACCGTGTCGCCACTGTTGGCGCTGATTGTGTCGACCTCGGTCGGGCTGGCGCTGACCCCGGCGTTGATTCGCGGCTGGTTCGGTCTGCCACAGTTGGGCATTCAGAGTGCCGCCTTCGCCGGACTGGCCGGTAACCTGTCGGCCATGACGTGGCTGGCGTGGCGGCTGATTCGCAAGGACCATCCGCTGGCGCCGGACCGCGAGTTCTTCGCGGCACTGCGCCTGGACGCGGCGATTCTCGGCAAGGTGCTGCGCATCGGCCTGCCGACCGGGGTGCAGATGATCGTGTTGTCGCTGTCGGAGCTGGTGATTCTGGCGCTGGTCAACCAGCACGGCTCGCAGGCGACAGCGGCCTATGGCGCGGTGACGCAGATCGTCAACTACGTACAGTTTCCGGCGCTGTCGATTGCCATCACCGCCTCGATCCTTGGCGCCCAGGCCATTGGTGCCGGGCAACTGCAACGCCTGGCAGCGATCCTGCGCACCGGGCTGTTGATCAACGTGTGCCTCACCGGCGGTTTGATCGTGCTCGGTTACCTGTTGTCGCACTGGTTGCTGGGATTGTTCCTGACCGAAGATTCGACCCGGGCGATGGCTGAGCACTTGCTGCACATCATGTTGTGGAGCCTGTTGGTGTTCGGCTTCCAGGCGATCATCGGCGGCATCATGCGCGCCAGCGGAACGGTGCTGGTGCCGGTGATTATTGCGATTGTCTGTGTGGTCGGCGTGCAGTTGCCGGCGGCTTACTGGCTGGACGGTCAGTACGGTTTGCAGGGCGTTTGGATGGCGTTCCCGGTGGCGTATCTGGGCATGCTGGTGTTGCAGACGCTGTATTACAAACTGGTCTGGCAGCATCAGAAGATCGAGCGGCTGGTCTGAGCCCGAGCCACATCGGCAGACAAATGACATGGCACATTCGCCGGTTGTTTGCTTAAGTCAGTCGAGGCCTCGAAGGTTTGCCCTGTCCGGAGAATCCCATGCGTCCCCGATTCACCGCTGTGGCACTGTTTGCCTGCCTGTGCGTCACGAGCGCGGCGCAGGCCGCTGAATACAACCGCGTCAACACCACCGCCAGCCAGATCAGCTTTACCTACAACCAGATGGGCTCGCTGATGTACGGCACCTTCGGCAAGTTCGACGCGACACTGCAGTTCGACAGCGACAACCTCGCCGACGCCCACACCACATTGCACATCGACCTCAACAGCATCGACGCCGGCAGCACCGACGCCAACACCGAACTGGTGAAACCGGCGTGGTTCGATACGCAGCGCTTTCCCGTGGCGGTGTTCGAGTCCAGCCGTTTTACCCGGGTCACGGGCAATCATTATCTGATCGCCGGCCAGCTCACCCTCAAGGGCATCACCCGAGAGGTTCAGGTGCCGGTCGAGCTGAAACCGGACAGTTCGATCGGCATTTTCGACGGTGAACTGGTGCTCAAGCGTGACCTGTTCGGACTTGGGGCGGGGGAGTGGGCGGACACTGTGGTGTCCAACGACATCGCGATCAAGTTCAAGGTGGTGGCGCCACAGCAGTGACGCCAGCCGCTCAGGTCAATAGGCGCGCCAGTGTCCCGGTGCCCAGCGCCATTCACGTCCATCCCAACGATAGTGACCGGCGACCCAGTGATAACCGGGCGCTGGCATGACCGGCACGACTTCCACCGGCGGCGGTGGCCGATGCGGCCGTACCGGTTCGACAATGCAGCCCGACAGGGTGATCGCGACCAGTGAGGCGGCGAGCAGGGTTTTCAGGTTTCGCGACATGGTGATCTTCCCGGTAGATGAAGTTTGCAGGCGAGGCGGTTTCAACGGGCCCAGTGGCCTTCGACCCAGTACCAGTTAGGACCGCGCGCCTGCCAGTGGCCTGGTCGCCAGTGCGCGCCGTACCTCACCGGTTGCCAATGACCGGGCATCCACACGTAGCCGCGTCCTTCCCAGCGCCAATGGCCCTGATCCCAGACATAACCGGGGCGCGGGCCGGGCATCACTTCCATGCGCATCGGCGGCGGGGCTTGCTGAACGATCACCACCTGCTGGGCAAACGCAGGCGCACTGGCCAGCGCCGCCAGTGTCACAGGCACCAGCAACAGGGTTTTTCGCCATTTGAACAGTGAACGCAAAACGCTCATGACAACTCCTCAAGGCCTGCGTGAAAAAAGTGAACGCAGCTGAAGAATTGGACGCCAAATCGACGAAAGATCCGCTCCACGGAGGATGAAATTTTCTTCAGGTCAACCGCGAGCTCCTACATAAAGCAGGCGTCGGGACACGGTATGATGTCGCGGTTTTCCGCCGGAGTTCAGTTGTCATGCCACGCATCACCCACTACAAATCCCCATGCCCCGAAAGCGTCAACAGCCAGATTCTGCAACTGGTGGTCGATTACCTGACCGACATCAGCGCGGTCGGTCTTGGCCCGAGCAATCTGCTGTACAACGTCTATCAGTACGCGGTCGGCTATGAGGTGCATCTGTATCTGGAGGCGCTGAACGGTGAGAAGGGCACCGAGGTGGAGTTGCTGGTGGCGACGGCCGAGGATGATCCGGAGCAGGTCACCGGTTTCCTTTTGTACTTGCCGGTGCAGGGCGATTGGGAAGCGTGCAGCGTCGCCTACATGGCCGTGCGCGAAGGCTATCGGCGCCAGGGCGTGGCGCGGGCGATGATCGGCGAGATGGTCAGCCGTTATCCGCACGCCGAGCTGACCTGCAGTGTCGGCAAAGTGCCGTACTTCGAGGCGCTGGGGTTCGAGGTGATCGGCGCTCGCGAAACCCAGGTGTTGATGAGCACCCGGCATTACCGCAGCAATGGCCTGCGCGGTTTCATCGACACCACACCGATCTATCGCTCGCTGGAAGTGCAGCAGATCCACACCTACCTGCTGCAGAAAAACGGCAAGCGCGCGATGCTCGATGCCGAAAAACAGCGCGACCGGCATCTGGATCAAACTACCCGTCACGTCGAAGAATTTGTCCGTCAGCGCCTGACGCTGCACTGAGTCCTGAGTCCGGCGCAAAAAACGGACAAAAAAAGAGCCTCAAGGCTCTTTGATGGGGAGAAGTAGAGCCCATGAGGCTCAAGCTGCGCATGAAACAGGGAACAGGCTTGATTTGGGGTTCAGAACACCCGTTCCCTACGCAGTCGCTCAGGAGTCAAGCGCCTGCGTACCTTCATCATGGGAACGCGCGGGGGCTGACTCAAGTACCGCTAGTCGCACGGGCGGCGGCCCGTTCCACCATTGCGATGATGGTGGCGAACAATTCGTCCTTCGCTTGCCCGGCACTGATTTCAGCACTGGCGGCAGCATTCGACAACGCCTCGGCGGCACCGAGCATCGCGCGCAAACCGGCCTGGGTGATTTGCCCGCCAGCGGCCAGCGGTTGCAGCACACTGCGGCACTTTTCGAGGAAGATTGCCTCGTAGTCGCGCTTGATCTTTTCCAGCTCCGGCGTGCTGCCCAGCGCGGCAATCACTCCAGGAATCTCATTGCCCTGCAATAACACGCAATCGACGTACGCCGTGGCGATCACCGTCGCGGTGTCGATCAGCGTTGGCGGACACTGGTCGATCGCTGCATCCATCACCGCAGTCTGGCGAGTATCGAAGTCGCGATACAGCGCCGCGAGCAAGCCCGAGCGAGTGGTGAAGTGGTCGTAGACCACCGGTTTGGTCACCCCGGCCTTGTCCGCCAGATAACCCAGGGTCAGGGCATCGGTGCCCTCGGCCCGAATGATCTGCCAGGCGACGTCGAGCAACTGGCGGTTGCGATCTTCGCGCGACAGGCGACGTCGCGGTTGGGCAGGGGAATCGGCTTCGGTCATTTCTGTGGTTGACATCGGTTATATACCAAACGTAACTTACTGTTCGTAACTTACCAAGAGTACATAGCCCTTGGTCAGCGCAAACTTACAGGAGAATGACCATGCACGCATTGATTGTTGTGGCGCATCACGAACCGCGTTCGCTGACCCACAGCGTGGCAACGCAGATTGCCGAGGGCTTGACCCGCGCCAACCCCGCCAATACCCGGGAAATCGCCGATCTGTACGCCGAGGGATTTCAGCCGGTGTTCGACGCAGCGGATTTCGCCGTGCATCACCGTGAGGCGCGGCCGCCAGCCGACGTATTGGCGGAACAGGCACGGATTGATCGGGCCGACGCTCTGGTGCTGGTGTTCCCGGTGTACTGGTGGTCGATGCCGGCGTTGCTCAAGGGTTGGATTGATCGGGTGTTCAGCAATGGCTGGGCGTTCGATTTCGCTGGCGACCTCAAGCATGTGAAGAAGCTGCAGCGCCTGCGCGTGCATCTGGTCGGCCTTGCAGGGGCCGATGAACGCGCCTACGAACGCCACGGTTACGGGCCGGCGATGAAGGCGCAGATCGAACACGGGATTTTCGATTACAGCGGGGCGACGGTGGTCAGCTCGACGCTGATGGTGGAGTCGGAGGTGCGTGATCCGCAGGAGCATCTGCAAACGGCGCGACATATCGGCGCCCAGATGTTCATCTGAATCTCACCTCCTGCAGCAGCTGCCGAAGGCTGCGATCTTTTGATTTATGAAAGCAAGGTCAAAAGATCGCAGCGTGCCGCAGCTCCTACAGGTCAGCGGGCGCCGGGCCAGCCGGCCTTGGCGAGGGCGGCGAGCAGAGTTTCCTTATCCAGCCCAGGCACTGCATGCCCGTTGCCCGCGGTGCTCTCGCTGGCGAGCAGGGCGTTGATGATCGCTTCTTCGACCGCCTCGGTAGCCGCGAGGAACAGTTCGCTGATGTGGTCGTTGTTGACCATGCGCAAGCCGTCGCAGGTTGGCGCGCTTTTACCCTCGTAAGCGGCGGATGGCACCTGCTCGTTGCCGGTGGCAAAGGCAATGAAAATGTCGCCGCTGTGGTCTTCGTTACCGCCGCCGCTGCGCGCCAGACCGAGGCTGGCGCGCTGTGCCAGGCGCGTGCATTGATGCGGCAGCAGCGGTGCGTCGGTGGCCAGGCAGACCACGATCGAACCCATGCCCGGATGCGGCAGCGAAGCCCGCAGGAACGGCGAATCGACCTGCTCCATGTAGCGACCCACCGGATAACCGTCGACCCGCAACTCGCTGCGAATGCCGTGGTTGGCCTGGACGATCGCGCCCACCGTCCAGCCGCCCTGAGCGCTGCTCAAACGGCGTGAGGCGCTGCCGATGCCGCCCTTGAATTCATGGCAGATCATGCCGCTGCCGCCACCGACGGCGCCTTCTTCAACGGCACCGTCATGCGCTGAATGCAGCGCCTCGGCGACATGCTCGGGTTTGACGTGAAACCCATTGATGTCGTTGAGCAAGCCATCGAAGGTTTCCAGCACCACCGGCATGTTCCAGTAGAGGCGCCCGTCGTCCGGTTGCTGTTGGCGATCCAGCGCAATCAACGCATCGCGCACCACGCCGAGGCTGTGGGTGTTGGTGAAGGCGATGGGACTGGTCAGCAGCCCGGCCTCGCGAATCCACTCAAGGCCGGTGGCATCGCCATTGCCATTGAGCACATGCACCCCGGCGAAGCACGGTTGCTGGTTGGTCGAGCCGCGGCGCGGTTCGATCACTGTGACGCCGGTGCAGATGTCACGTCCGCTGTCGCTGCGGCCACGCACGTTACTGTGGCCGACGCGCACGCCGGGGACGTCGGTGATGGCGTTGAGCGGGCCGGGTTGCAGTTGGCCGATGCGGATGTTGAGGTCACGGGCACGGGGTTTCATGGGATGTCTCTCTATAAAAAGGCGGAAATGAATGAGCGGGACTGAACACAAAACCCTGTGGGAGCGTGGCTTGCCCGCGAAGGCGGTGTGTCATTCAAAGGAGATGTTGACTGACCCGACGCATTCGCGAGCAAGCTCGCTCCCACAGGGAACTGTGTTGGGGTTACTGGCCGTTCTTGACCTTGCTCCACACCCGCGTGCGCACGCGTTCGGTGGCTTTGGGCAGCGGTTCCAGGGTGTACAACGTGGCCATCGCCGCCGCGGACGGATACACCGCCGGATTATCCCGCGTGGCCGCAGCCACCAATGGCGTCGCGGCGCGGTTGCCGTTGGGGTACGACAGGTGATCACTGACCGGCGCGATGACTTCCGGGCGCAGCAGGTAGTCGATGAACGCCAGACCCTGAGCGCGGTTCGGCGCATCCTTGAGCAGCACCAGCGTGTCGAACCACACCGGCGCGCCTTCCTTGGGCAGGCTGTAGGCGATCTTCACGCCGTTGTGCGCCTGCTCGGCGTTGGTTTTGGCTTCGAGCATCGCCCCGGACCAGCCCACCGCCACACAAATGTTGCCGTTAGACAGGTCACTGATGAATTTCGACGAATTGAAGTAGGCAATGTGCGGGCGCAATTTGAGCAGCAGCGCTTCGGCTTTCTGGTAGTCCTCGGGGTTGGTGCTGTTGGGCGGCAAGCCCAAGTAGTGCAGGGCGACCGGGAGCATCTCCGACGGCGAATCAAGCATCGCCACCCCGCACTGGCCAAGCTTGGCGAGGTTCTCTTCCTTGAACACCAGATCCCACGAATCCAGCGGCGCCTTGTCGCCGAGTGCGGCGCGCACTTTGTCGACGTTGTAGCCGATGCCGTTGGTGCCCCACAGATAAGGCACGGCGTATTGATTGCCGGGATCGTTGTTGGCCAGTTTTTTCAGCAGATCGCTGTCCAGATTGTTCCAGCCCGGCAGTTGATCGCGCGGCAGCGGGGCAAGGGCACCGGCCTTGATCAGCGTCGGCAGGCTGAAGTTGCTCGCCACCACCACGTCGTAACCGCTGCGGCTGGTCAGCAGTTTGCCTTCGAGCACTTCGGCGCTGTCGAACGTGTCGTAAACCGGCTGAATGCCGCTGTCGCGCTTGAAGTCAGCCAGGGTCGTGGGGCCGATGTAGTCGTACCAGTTGTAGACGTGCACGCTTGGTGCGTCGGCGGCACTGGCGACGGATGCGACGCCAAAACAGGCGAGCAGGCCAAGGTTGATGCCCCGGTTGATATAGCCACGACGACAACGCATGATGCGGCACTCCTGGCCTGCGGCAGGCCGGTGATTGACAGGAGTGCTCAGCCTATCCGGGCGGGCACGCCTGACCCATTCCCATCATGGGTTACTCAAAAGGGGTAGAGCGTGGACGCGTTGTTGCAGGAGTTGCCGGTGCACCAAAGTCTGGCGCGGGTATTTGCCGCCGTCGGCCAGGACGCTTTCTGGCGCGCGCTGGTCGACACGCTGCGCCTGCTGTTGCCGCTGGACAACGCGCTGGTGGCGCTGATGAAGGCGGGGCAGGCACCGCAATTGCTGATCGACTTCGACAGCAAGGGCCGCGCCGATGAACAGGAAGAACTGGCCAGCTACAGCGCCGGGATGTACCTGCTCGATCCGTTCTACCAAACCGCCTCGACCGGCATCGCCGACGGCCTGCACAGCCTGGCTTCGGTGGCGCCGGACCAGTTTCTGCACAGCGAGTATTACCAGAGCTACTTTCGCTCGGTGGTCGGTGAGGACGAGTTGCAGTTCATGATCAACATCGAGGGCGGCGTGCTTGGCCTGTCACTCGGACGCTCGACGGCTTTCGATCTGGCCGAGCAGGGCCGTCTGCTGTGTGTGCGCGACTGGGTGTTGGCGGCGATGCGTCGCCATGTGCAACTGTTGCCGCCGCAAGGGACCGGCAGCGAGCCGGTGGCGGGGGATCTGGCAACGCTGCTCGATCGCTTCGATGCGCGCCTGACCACCCGCGAAGTCGACACCGCGCGGCTGATTCTGCAGGGCTTTTCCAGCAAGGCCATCGCCCAGCAGATGGGCATCTCGCCGGAGACGGTGAAGGTGCATCGGCGCAATCTCTATCACAAGCTCAATGTGAACGGGCATGGCGAACTGTTTGCGCTGGTGTTGCGTCCATCCACTGCCTGAACCTGTGGGAACTGGCTTGCCAGCAATGACGCCCTTAGAGCCAACCAATCCCCAAATGAATGCACGCATTCCAACTGTGGGAGCGGGCTTGCTCGCGAAAGCGGCCTCACAGTCGACCAGTCCCTGACTGAATGCACTCGATCAAATGGTGGAAGCTGGCTTGCCAGCGATGGCGGCCTGCCAACCGACCAACCTCCCACCTGAATGCACTCATTCCAACTGTGGGAGCGGCGGTGCGACGATTCGACTTGCTCGCGAAAGCGGCCTGCCAGACAACATCAAAACAACAGGGTAACTCTCGATACTCCCGCGCATATAAACCTAACCCCGCAACCACGTTTAAAGTACATGAACCGTTACGCCATACCGGCTACAACGCCTTGCGCCGTTACCTACGCGTACGCCAGAATCCGCCGGCTTACACGGCTATGCGACGGGCTTATCGTTTCCCTGTCACTGAAAATCAGTGATCGGGTTTGGTAGCCCGTCTGTAATAGCTGTATGGCAACACCTTTGCAGTCCCTTTGCGGGGCTCGGTTTTATGGTGGTCATGCGTGGGGCTCACTCGTGAGCGCCGGGTTCCTATTGCAGCCGGTCTACCAACCCGCGTATGGCCACCACCCCTCGTTTGGTAGCGAGAGTGATGGCTCCTGAATAACTGCAATAGGAGTACATCCATGTTCAAAGCCACACCCAACCCCCCAGACACCTCGATCCCGTACGACCCAGCCCTCGACCCGCAGAAGATAAAAGCGGCAACCGACCGCGCCATCAACTTCTACCTCAACCCCGGCGCACTGAAGATCTCGATCCCTTCAACCTCGTCATGCAAGGCGAACAGAATCTTCCTCATCGACCCCACCGTGGACGAGGAAACCTTGCTCGTCGAAGCCTGCGAATCGTTAGCCGCCGCCAGCGACATGGCCCGCGATATTGGCGATGTCGTCGACAACTCACAGCGCCGGGCCATGCTGATGCTGCATCAGGTGATCATGCTCAGTGAACTGATGGTCAACCGGGTACTGGACGGCCGCCGCGTGCCGAACTAATCACCCGGTCCCCTGTAGGAGCTGCCGCAGGCTGCGATCTTTTGATTTTGCTTCTAAAAACAAGATCAAAAGATCGCAGCCTTCGGCAGCTCCTACACGAAGTCATTCTTCCAAAGTACCTTGATCGGAGTTCCTGCTGATGTCCGAAACCCCACCCAATCCGCCGGCCACAGACTCGGTATCACCCTACGAATCCCTCAACTCCAGAAAACTCCACGAAGCCGCCGAACGCGCCCTCGACCACTACCTCGCGCCCGCAAACATCATGGCAACGCCGTACACCCCCAGCAGCATGTTCTTGGTCAACCCGCAAACCGACACCGAATCCCTGCTGGCCAACGCCTGCGAATCCCTGGCCTCTGCCACGGTCATGCTCGGCGATTTCGCCGGCACGCTGGAAGGGCCGAGCCGTAATATGGTGTTGGGCATTGCCCAAGTGGTGATGCTGGGCGAGTTGGCGGTGAATCAGGCGCTGGATAATGTTGTGCCCAAGGAATAGGCGCTGACAGTTCTGGCCTCTTCGCGAGCAAGCCCGCTCCCACAGTTTTAACCGGGTGTTGCTGTAACCATCGGCTCAGCGCATACCGATGTGGGAGCGGGCTTGCTCGCGAATGCGGTGTGCCTGCCAACACCTTAAGTGCCTGACACGGCCTCTTCGCGAGCAAGCCCGCTCCCACAGTTTTAGCCGGGTGTTGCTGTAACCATCGGCTCAGCGCATTTCGATGTGGGAGCGGGCTTGCTCGCAGCGGCAGTTCCTGCAGATCGGGCACCATCAAGCGGCGTGGGGTGAACCGGGCAGGGTGGCGGTATGTTCAGGCGAATACATCCAGCGCATCAACGAATGCCGGCCGCTGATCCCCAGCTTGATCGCGGCGCGCTTGAGGTAGCTTTCCACCGTGTTGACCTTCAACTGCAACTGTTCGGCCAGCTCCGGTGCGGTACGCCCGGCGAGCAGGCCGATGCACACTTCGGTTTCGCGATTGGACAGGCTCAGGCCCAGTTGCTGCAAACGCTCGTTGAAGCGCAGCCGCAGGTTTTCCAGGCCCTGTTGCGCGCCATCAGCGCTGGGCGACGGGTCTCCGGTGTTGGTCTGCTGGGGTTGCAGGGCGTGAATGTGTTTTTCCACCATCGGCAACAGCACCGGAGATATGTCCTGCAACAAACTCTGCTCTTGAGCCGAGAACCGTTGCGACTGGTCGTTGCGATACACCGAAATCACGTAGCGGTAGCCGTCCTTGCGCCGGGTCAGGTGTAATTGCGAGGCGTCGGCGCTGGCCGCGTCTGGCGTGTCCATCGGCTCGCTCGAGCGCGCGGCAATCTGTTCGCAGAATACCGTTTCAGCCTGCTGGGCCGAGTCTTTGCCGGTTTCCGGTGGGTGGCGATGGGCGGGGCGGCCCACCGGCTCGACGCGCATCTGGCGAATGTGTGTGGCGTCGACCGCCAGTTGTGTCTGGATCAGGTCATGCAGCATCCGCGGAAAATGCCGGCTGCCGGTGCTCGCAATGACTTTACCGATGTGGGGAAACAGGTGTGAATTCATAAACATCATCCATGAGTTGCAGGTGAAACAGTCCCATTCCTGACCTGCGTCGAGCATGTTCCCTGGTCGGCGCAAATGTCAGGAAGTGGATCCTATCCTAGTACAACGTTTGAAAGACGGTTTAATGAAGGCGTTATTAGCTCATAACTTCATCCACAGGATTGTGAGGTGAACCCAGGAATGGCGGCCTGTCGAGATCATTGTGGGAGCGGGCTTGCTCGCGAAAGCGGTGCGTCAGTCATTTGAGATGTTGCCCGGAATGACCCCTTCGCGAGCAAGCCCGCTCCCACAGGGTTATGCGGTGAACTCAGGAATGGCGGCCTGCCGAGATCCAGTGTGGGAGCGGGCTTGCTCGCGAAAGCGGTGTGTCAGCCATTTGAGATGGTGCCTGGAATGAACCCTTCGCGGGCAAGCCCGCTCCCACAGGGTTATGGGGCACCGCCTACCCGCAAGGCCTCAACTTGATTGGCGCAACGGTGGAGAGGGTCCTGAACCGGGCACCGTACAGTTTGATGATCGCCAAACCAATTCCCGAGGCGGATTGAGTTGGAGGCTGGCAAGCCTGTGTTGTGTCGCCAGGATTGTCCGTTATGAGTTGACAGTGAAACGCTTTTCAACCGATTTATCGGTTCCGGTTGTGTCAGTAATCTGTGCCCATGTTCAACGCAACGCCAACTACCTCAACAAAGAAAAGGGATTCAAACATGAGCACTGCAACCTACAACCGCCTGAACAAAGACGACGCCGTAGTCCTGCTGGTCGACCACCAGACCGGTCTGATTTCTCTGGTTCAGGACTTCTCGCCGAACGAGTTCAAGAACAACGTCCTGGCCCTGGCCGACCTGGCGAAATTCTTCAACCTGCCGACCATTCTCACCACCAGTTTCGAACAAGGCCCCAACGGCCCGCTGGTTCCGGAACTGAAAGAAATGTTCCCCGATGCGCCGTACATCGCCCGCCCAGGTCAGATCAACGCCTGGGACAACGAAGACTTCGTCAAGGCGATCAAGGCCACCGGCCGCAAGCAGATCATCATCGCCGGTGTCGTGACCGACGTCTGCGTCGCTTTCCCGACCCTGTCGGCACTGGCTGAAGGCTTTGACGTATTCGTCGTCACCGACGCCTCCGGCACCTTCAACACTACCGTCCAGCAAGCCGCGTGGAGCCGCATGACCCAGGCCGGCGCACAAATGATGAACTGGTTCTCGGTCGCCTGTGAACTGCACCGCGACTGGCGCAACGACATCGAAGGGCTGGGCAATCTGCTGTCGCAGCGGATTCCGAACTACCGGAACCTGATGAACAGTTACTCGGCGTTGACCACTCAGCAGAAGTGACTGCAGCGTTGTGAAAGTCAAAGCCTGCCCTGAAAAGCAGGCTTTCTCTGTTTGCGCCGCGGCATCAGCGTTACTACCCGGCGCGATGAACCGAGCGCTGACTTCTGCAGTTTTTTGATCAGACTCAGCTGGGTTTTCCGTGACGTTTACGGCTAATCTGCGCACTCGCTGACGACAATAAGACAACAACAGGAGTCACTGATGCAACCGATCCGTCTCGGTCTGGTGGGCTACGGCAAGATTGCCCAGGATCAACATGTGCCGGCGATCAACGCCAATCCCGGATTTCGTCTGGTGGCGGTCGCCACGCAAGGTAAACCCTGTGCCGGGGTGGAGAACTTTCACTCGTTGAGCGAGTTGCTGGAGAACGGCCCCGAGGTGGATGCGATTGCGTTTTGTACGCCGCCGCAAGGTCGGTTCGCACTGGTGCAGCAGGCGCTGGCCGCCGGCAAACATGTGTTGGTGGAAAAACCGCCGTGCGCCACGCTGGGCGAGGCTATGGCCCTGGTCAGTCAAGCGCAGCAACAGGGTGTCAGTGCGTTGTTCGCCTGGCATTCGCGCTACGCCCCCGGCATTGAAGCCGCCCGCGACTGGCTCGCCAGCCGCACGTTGCAAAGCGTGCAGATCGACTGGAAGGAAGACGTGCGCAAGTGGCATCCCGGTCAGACGTGGATCTGGCAACCCGGTGGTCTGGGCGTTTTCGATCCGGGCATCAATGCCTTGTCGATCGTCACCCGTTTGCTGGCGCAGCCATTGTTTGTCGACGCCGCCGAACTGCGCGTACCGGACAACTGCCAGTCGCCGATTGCCGCGTCGATCAAGATGTCCGACGCGAACCGGCTCGACGTGCAGGCCGAGTTCGATTTCGACCACGGTCACGACGAACTCTGGAGCATCGAGATTCGCTGCGCCGAAGGGGTGCTGCGCCTGGACAACGGCGGGGCGCTGCTGAGCATCGACGGCGTGCGCCAAGTGGTGTCGGAAGAGGGCGAGTACACCGCGGTGTATCGACACTTCCGGCAACTGATTGGCGATCGGGCCAGCGACGTCGATCTGCAGCCACTGCGGCTGGTGGCTGACAGTTTCTTTGTCGGTAGCCGGGTGGCGGTCGAACCGTTTTATGACCCGGCACGTTGATCAGTTGAAGCGGGAGAGCTGTCGCGTGATGACAGCGAACCTGAGCGTCAGGCCTAAGCTAATGCAAAAAAGGTATTTGTTCGTGGTTTTTAAGATCGTTTAGTTTTGTCTCACGACGAATCAAACGCATCAAACCGATAGACCCCCGATTGCCATGACGGCACACGCTGAATCGATCAAAGGCTCTTCAGGTTTGATTCACACGGGAGTGAATCATGCCGCATACCCTCGATATCACAGCGTTGCCGACGCTGGACCTTTCGTTGTTCGAAGGCACCGCGCAACAGCGTTATGAATTTCTTGAAAACCTGCGTCACGCCGCGCGTGACGTCGGCTTTTTCTATCTCACCGGCCATGGCATCGACAGCCACCTGCTCAAACAGGTGCAGGATCACGCCCGGCAGTTCTTCGCCTTGTCCGAGCAGGAAAAGACCGCCGTCGGCATGATCAATTCGCCGCACTTTCGCGGGTACAACCGTGCCGCTTCCGAGATCACCCGTGGTCAACCCGACTGGCGTGAGCAATTCGATCTCGGCGCCGAGCGCGAAGCGTTGCCGCTGGACGCGGACAGTCCGTTGTGGGCTCGGTTGCAGGGGCCCAACCAATGGCCGGCGGCGCTGCCAGAACTGAAACCGCTGCTGCTCGAATGGCAACAGGCGATGACGCGCATGGCGTTGCGTCTGCTGCGTGCCTTTGCCCAGGCGCTGTCGCTGCGGGCGGACGCGTTCGATCAGTTGTACGGCGACAAGCCCAACGAACACATCAAGTTGATGCGCTATCCAGGCCAGGCCGCCAGCGCGAGCCAGCAGGGCGTCGGCGCGCACAAGGATTCCGGGTTCCTCAGCTTTCTCCTGCAAGACCAGCAGGCCGGGTTGCAAGTGGAGGTCGAGGAGGGGCGCTGGATCGATGCGCTGCCCCGCGACAACACGCTGGTGGTGAACATCGGCGAACTGCTGGAGCTGGCCACCAACGGCTATCTGCGCGCCACGGTGCATCGGGTGGTGTCGCCGCCCGCAGGCAGCGAACGCTTGTCCATCGCCTTCTTCCTCGGCGCGCAACTCGATGCCGTGGTGCCGCTGTATCCGTTGCCCACCGCGCTGCTGCGCGAAGCGCGTGGCCCGGCGAGTGATCCGCTCAATCCGTTGTTTCGCGATGTCGGCTGGAACTACCTCAAGGGTCGGTTGCGTTCGCACCCCGACGTCGCCCGGCGCTTCTATGCCGACGCGCTGATGCCCGCCGCACCGGCTCGTAAAACCGCCAACGCCTGATTCATCACTCGCTCAAGGACTCCGCACATGTTGAAAAAAGCAGGTTTGACCCTGGCCGTGCTCGGCGCGCTGGTGACTTCGTTCGGCGCGCAGGCACTGGAGCCGTTGCGCGTGGCTGCCGACCCGGTGCCCCACGCGCAGATTCTCGCGTACATCCAGACAATCGATCCGCAACTCAAGCTCAAGGTCATCGAGATTCCCAACGGCGTGAACTCCAACGAGCTGTTGGTGCATGGCGATGTCGATGCCAATTACTTCCAGCATCTGCCGTACCTGAAATCCCAGGAACAAGCGCTGGGGCAGAAACTCGCGGTGGCCGCCACGGTGCATATCGAGCCGCTGGGCATCTATTCGCGCCGGCACAAAAGCTTCGCCGAGGTGCCGGAAAAAGGCACCGTCGCCGTGCCCAACAACGTCACCAACCTGAGCCGTGCGCTGTACCTGTTGCAGGACAACGGCCTGATCAAACTCAAGCCCGGCTTCAAGGATCCGGCAGCCGATCAGGCCACACCCAAGGACATCGCCGAGAACCCGAAACAGCTGAAGATCCTTGAGATCGAATCGCCGCAAATTCCTCGGGCGCTGGACGACGTCGACCTTGCGGTGATCAACGGCAACTACGCGCTGGAAGCCGGACTGGTGCCGGCCCAGGATGCGCTGGGGCTGGAGAAGGCCGAGCACAATCCGTACGCCAACATTCTGGTGACCACGCCGACACTGCAGAACGATCCGCGCATTGCGCAACTGGCCAAAGACCTGACCTCGCCGCAAGTGGCGAAATACATCACCGATAACTTCAAGGGCTCAGTGATTCCGGTGGAGGATGGCAAGCCATGATCGTCGTCGAGCAGTTGAGCAAGACCTACCCGGCGGCGCCGGCGCCGGCACTGGATCAGGTGTCGCTGAGTATTCCCGACGGCGCGATCTACGGCATCCTCGGGCGCAGCGGGGCAGGCAAGTCGACCCTGTTGCGTTGTCTCAATCTGCTCGAACGCCCGGACAGCGGGCGAGTCCTGCTCGACGGCGTGGACCTGCTGACCCTGTCCGCCAGCGACCTGCGCCGCCAGCGGCAGCGCATCGGCATGATTTTCCAGGGCTTCAATCTGCTGCATTCGCGCACCGTCTTCGACAACATCGCCGTGCCGCTGGAAATCGCCAACGTCGGCAAACCGTGGCGTCATGTGCGGGTGCGCGAACTGCTGGAACTGGTCGGCTTGACGGACAAGGCGCAAGCCTTTCCCTCGCAGTTGTCCGGTGGGCAAAAACAACGGGTGGGGATTGCCCGCGCCCTGGCCGCCGAGCCTGCGTATCTGCTGTCGGACGAAGCCACCAGTGCGCTGGACCCGGAAACCACCGCGTCGATTCTTGACCTGCTGCGCGACATCAACCGGCAACTGGGCGTGACCATAGTGCTGATCACCCATGAGCTGGAGGTGGTCAAGTCGATCTGCGATCACGCGGCGTACATGGCGGACGGGCGCCTGGTCGAGGCCGGCCCGGTGCCGCGTTTGCTCGCTGATCCGCAATCAAGTCTCGGCACTTCGTTACGTCCGACCTGCGGATTGCCGCTGGGCCACGACATCCCCGGGCTCAGCTTCCTCAAGCAATACGGCGTGCGGGCGGCTCAGTCATGAATCGCACGATCAACTGGGATGAAATCCTGCAACTGCTGTTCAACGCCACCGGCGAAACCCTGTACATGGTCTTGCTCGCGGGGCTGTTCACGCTGCTGATCGGTTTGCCGCTCGGGGTGTTGCTGTTCGTCAGTCGGCGTGACGGACTGTGGCCGCTGCCACGGCTCAATGCCGCGCTGGGTTCGCTGGTCAATCTGGGGCGCTCGCTGCCTTTTGTGGTGATGCTGATTGCGCTGATTCCGCTGACGCGTCTGCTGGTTGGTACGACCCTCGGCAGCACCGCTGCGGTGGTGCCGATCACCATCGGCGCGTTTCCGTTTTTTGCGCGGATCGTCGAGAACGCCCTGGATGAAGTCGACAAAGGCCGGATCGAAGCGATCCTCGCCATGGGCGGCGATATCCGTCATGTGATTTGCAAAGTGCTGTTGCCCGAAGCGCTGCCCGCGTTGCTGGCGGGGATCACTCTGACGCTGGTGATGCTGATCGGTTTTTCATCCATGGCCGGGGTGATTGGCGGTGGCGGCCTCGGTGATCTGGCGATCCGTTACGGCTATCAGCGTTTCAACAATGAAGTGATGGTCGCCACCGTGGTGGTGCTGGTCATTCTGGTGCAGGGTGTGCAGAGCCTGGGCGACCGGCTGGTGCGTTCGCTGGCCCATCGGCGTTAAGGAATTTTATGAGTGTCGTCGTGGCCCGCGCGCCGCTGATTCAGGTGCGTGAACTAAGCAAAACCTTCGGCTCGAACCGCGCACTGGATCGCGTCAGCCTGCAGATTCATCCCGCCGAAGTGGTGGCCTTGCTCGGTGCCAACGGTGCCGGCAAATCGACGCTGGTGAAAATTCTCGCCGGCAGCCAGCGCGCCGATAGCGGCGAGATTTACATCGACGGTCAGCCCCGGCAATTCAGCTCGCCGCTGTCGGCCCGTCGGGTCGGGATTGTCGCGGTGCATCAGCAGATCAACGAGGGCATTGCGCCCGGTTTGAGCGTGGCGGAAAACCTGTTGCTCGATGAATTGTGCAGGCCCGACGCGGAATTCTGGCTCAATCGCCAACGGGAGCGCGCCGCCAATATCGCCGCCGGGCTGGGACTGGTGCTGCCGCTGGAGCAGCCGATTGAACACCTGGGTCAGGCCGAACGGCAATTGGTGGTGCTGGCCCGGGCCTTTGCCTTGCAGCCGCGCCTGCTGATTCTCGATGAGCCGACCGCCGCGTTGTCGGACGCCGAGGCGCAACGGCTGTTCGGTCTGATCGACACCCTGCGCAGCCGGGGTGTGGCGATTCTGTACATCTCTCATCGCTTGTCCGATCTGCAACGGGTGGCGGACCGCGCCATTGTCCTGCGCGACGGGCGACTGGCCGGAGAGTTCAGTGCGCGGCAGTTGCCCGAGGCGGTGCACGCCATGCTCGGGCAGGCGCTGGACGGGCATGTCTACACGCCCGGCAGCGTGGGGCAAAAAGTATTGGGTGCGCGAGGTTTGCAGATTTTGCCGCGCTCCAGGCGTTTCGATTTCGACCTGCACCAAGGCGAAGTGGTGGTACTGACCGGGCTGCTCGGCGCTGGCAAAAGCGAGATCGCCGAAGTGCTGTTCGGCTTGCGCAAAGCCGTGGCTGGCAGCCTGCAACTGGACGGCATGGACTGGCTGCCGGGTTCGCCAAGGGCGGCGATTCGCAGCGGTGTGTTTCTCGCGGCGGAGGATCGCGCCAGTCAGTCGCTGGTGCCCGACTTTTCCCTGCGCCGCACACTGACCTTGCCGTTTCTGGAGCGCTTCACCCGTGCCGGTTTCATTCGCAACCGCGCCGAAGCCGCAGCGGTCGAGGCGCAAGTCGCGGCGCTGGGGATCAAGACCGCCGGCATCGAGGTGCCGATGAGTGCGCTGTCCGGCGGCAATCAACAGAAGGTCGTGCTTGGCCGCTGGCTGCTCGGAGAAGGGCGGGTGTTGATCCTCGACGAGCCGTTTCAGGGGGTCGACGTGCGCGCCCGCCGCGAGATCGGCCAACTGCTGCGCGACAGTGCCGGCGGCCGCGCGACCCTGGTGATTTGCGCCGATGTCGACGAAGCCCTGGAAATCGCCGACCGCATTCTGTTGGTGCGCGATCACGCGGTGGTCGCCGAATACCCGCGCGCCAGCCTTGAACGCGCGACCCTGGTCGCCGCGCTGGCCGGCAGCGACGCTAGCGAAAATCCCTTTCACGCCACGCCAAGGAGCAGAGCGAGTGCCTGATTCGAGTTCACTGTTGTCGTCCGCTACGGCACCCGCCGAGCGCCTGCTGCAAGCGCTGATCCGCTACGGCCTGTTGTGGCTGCTGGCGCTGATCGTGGTGTTTTTCAGTGTCGCGGAGCCGGCGTTTTTGCGCGTCGGCAATCTGTTCAGCATCTTGCAGTCGGTGTCGATCGTCGCGCTGCTGGCCCTTGGTGTGACGCTGACCATGGCCGTCGGCGGACTTGATCTGTCGATTGGGGCGGTGGCGGCGATGAGCCTGATGATCGCCAGTTACGTGATGGTGGTGCTCGGTTGGGGCGCGGTGCCGGCGGTGCTGATCAGTCTGGCCGGTGGCGCACTGGTCGGGCTGCTCAATGGCTGGCTGATCGTCAAGCTGCGGGTGCCGGACATTCTCGCGACGCTGGGCAGCATGTTTCTGGTGATCGGCGTGCAACTGATTCCCACGGGCGGACGCTCGATTGCGGTGGGCATGACCTTGCCCAGTGGCGTGGAAACCGAAGGCACGTTCAGTACGGCGTTTCTCGCCCTCGGCCGCGGACGCTTGTGGGACGTGGTGCCGGTGCCGGTGTTGATCACTGCGTTGGTGGCGCTGGCGGTGTGGCTGTTTCTCGAGCGCACGCGCATCGGCCGGTTGTTTTATGCGATTGGCGGCAACGAGCAGGCAGCGCGACTGGCAGGCGCGCCGGTGCAGCGCTTGAAGTTGCTCGCTTACGTACTGTCGGCATTGCTTGCCTCGCTCGGCGGATTGCTGTTGGCGGCGCGCCTGGGTCGGGGTGATGTCAGCTCCGGCAACGGTCTGGTGCTGGACGCCCTCGGTGCGGCGCTGATCGGTTTTGCCGTGCTCGGGGCGAAGAAGCCCAATGCGTTCGGCACGTTGGTCGGCGCACTGTTGGTGGCGTCGCTGCTCAATGGCCTGACCATGCTCAACGCGCCGTACTACGCGCAGGATTTCGTCAAGGGACTGGTGCTGGTGCTGGCCCTGATGTTCACCTTCGGCCTCGCGCATCGGGCGCGCTGAGCCGGTTCATTTGTCGCTGCAAGGAAGATGTATGCACGGTTCAATCAAGCAGTTCGCACGCCAATGCCTGGCCGGCGCGGTGCTCTCGGCATTGGCTTTGAGTGCTCAGGCCAAGGCATTGCCAGGTGCTCCGGCGCCGTTCGATAAAGGTCAGGTGCAGATAGCGCTGGTCGGCTATCTGTTTTCCGGGGACTTTCCCGAGGCGTACCTGCGCGGCGTGGAGAAACAGACCGAGGCGCTGGGGGCCAATCTGCGGGTGTTCGATGCGCGGCAGCAGGCGGCGAGTCAGGGCGAGATGATCGATCAGGCGATCGACCTCGGGGTCGACGGGATCATCGTGCAACTGGGCCTGGCGGAAACCCTCAAGGGACCGATTGACCGGGCGATCGCCAAAGGCATCAAGGTGGTGGCGTTCGACGTTGACCTGAACAGCCCGCAAGTGACTCAGGTCGAGCAGGATCACCATGCACTGGCGCGACTGGCGCTGGATCAGGCGATGAAGGACAACGGCGCGCGGTTCGATGCCGGTTACGTGTACATCAGCGGCTTCACCCCGATGGAGCGCCGCGACGAGATCTGGAGTCAGGTGAAACAGGCCAATCCGGGCATCATCGAGAAGGCGCGTTTCGGCACGCTCAACCCGCCGATTGCCAACTCGGTGGCGGATCAGGCCAGCGCGGTGTTGCGCGCCAATCCGGATATCAGCGTGATCTTCGCGCCGTTCGACGAGTTTGCCAAAGGCGCGAAGATCGCCGTCGACGAGGCCGGGCTGGGGCGCAAGGTGAAGATCTACAGCGCCGACATCTCCACCGCCGACATTCAGATCATGAAAGAACCTGACAGCGCCTGGGCGGCGACCGCCGCGGTCAATC
Source organism: Pseudomonas sp. AM14(2022) (assembly GCF_036346455.1). Taxonomy (NCBI): domain Bacteria; kingdom Pseudomonadati; phylum Pseudomonadota; class Gammaproteobacteria; order Pseudomonadales; family Pseudomonadaceae; genus Pseudomonas; species Pseudomonas sp. AM14(2022). The sequence goes on along the minus strand of NZ_JAOTNY010000006.1, from coordinate 33,415 downwards.
CGCAAGTGGCGGGAGCGATCAGCGTGCGCAGTCTGGCGATGTTGATTGCCGGCGAAAATCCGGGACATCAGGTGTTGGTACCACCGACCCTGATCACCCGTCAGCAGTTGCTCGATCTGGACGTGAAAAACGTCCGCGACTTGGCGCAGAAACTCCCGGCGTTCGGTGATACCGCCAACGTAGCGCGGGCCGAGTGGATTCCTGTGGCGAACTGAATGCAGCCGTTATCACCGGGTGATGCGCTGTATGCGCGGCAGGCATCCTGACGCGCTTGGGAGTGAACATGCACAACAAAGCCATGCGTTTGCGCAACAGCCGCGCACCTAAGGCTGATCCGGCGCTCGGTCAACGTTTGCCGCCGGGGCAGGTGTTGACCGAGCGGTTCCCGATTCTCCACGAAGGCACGGTGCCGGAGTATGAATTGGCAACCTGGTCACTGCGCCTGTTCGGCAAGGTCGGGCGTGGCGTCGAGTTGAGTTTTGCCGACCTGCAAAGGTTGCCGCAGCGCGAGTTGCAATGTGACATTCATTGCGTGACACGCTGGTCGAAGTTCGACACGCAGTGGAGCGGGGTACATCTGCAGGATTTGCTGAGCGAGCTCGATATCCAGCCCGCTTCACGTTTTGTCATGGCCCACGCCGATCACGATTACCAGACCAACCTGTTGCTGGACGACCTGCTGCACCCGGACAGCCTGCTCGCCACCCATTACGCAGGCCAACCCTTGACCGCCCAGCACGGCTGGCCGCTGCGGCTGGTGGTCGCCGGGCGCTACTTCTGGAAAAGCGCCAAATGGCTGCGCGGCCTGGAGTTTGTCGACGAAGAACAACCCGGTTTCTGGGAACGCAACGGCTTTCACCTGCATGCCGATCCGTTTGCGGAGCAACGCTTCAGTGCTGACGCTTTGGACATTGCCGAAGATGCCTGGCTGGAAAAGGATTTCGACTAAGTTTTTTGCACTTGTTTGCAGTCAAGGTATCGGGTGACTGATCGACCGCTTTCGCGAGCAGGCTCGCTCCCACACTGGATTTCAGCCGGGAGTAAAAAGTCAGTTCACTCCAATAACAACTGTGGGAGCGGGCTTGCTCGCGAAGGGGCCAGCCCGGTCGATATTTTCGGTGACTGAACGACAGCTTTCGCGAGCAAGCCCGCTCCCACATTGGATCTGCGGTGGATGAAGGCAATGTGTTCACCCCGATCAACCTGTAGGAGTGAGCCTGCTCGCGATGAGGGTAGAACATTCAACTTCTTCAGTGGCTGATACACCGCTATCGCGAGCAGGCTCACTCCTACAAAAGATCTTTGGCTGATCTTGAATTAGTGGGTGTTAGTTAGGGTTTAAGTGTTTGCCCAGCAACACTTGTGTTGCTCTAAAAACAAATAATCCGCCCGATCTAACCTAAGTGTTATTGGTTCTTTTACGGCAAGCCTCCGCCCATCTAGCATCGGCGTTCAAGGGGAAACAACTAACTTTGGGGATTCTGCGCTTAACCAACTCAATACGTTTAACCAGCCTTCACCACCTTCCTGATTTCTAAAACTACAGCAGACATTGCCGTGCATTGATTGCCGAACCTTTATTGTCGGCAACGGCCGGGTATTAGCTGCGATAAAGGAGCTGTCCCATGTATCAGCGTTCCCGTTCATTACTGGCCATCGCGGTGGTCGGTGCGATCTGGCAAGTTCCGGCGCAAGCCGAAGACACTTCCACCCGCGTTGACGATGACACACGGCTGGGTACCGTGCTGGTCACTGGCACCCGTGGCACTGCTCGCACGGTTCTGGATTCTCCAGTGCCGGTGGACGTGTTGACCGCCGCCGATCTCAAGTCCACCGGCGCGGCCGACGGTGAACTGGGCCAGGCGCTGCAAACGTTGCTGCCATCGTTCAGCATGCCGCGTCAGTCCAACTCCGGTGGCGCCGACCACGTGCGCGCCGCACAGCTGCGCGGCATGAGCCCGGATCAGGTGCTGGTGCTGGTCAACGGCAAGCGTCGTCACACTTCAGCGGTGGTCAACGACTCGTCGAAAATCGGTCGCGGTACGGCGCCGGTGGACTTCAACTCGATCCCCATCAGCGCGATCAAACGCATCGAAGTGCTGCGCGACGGCGCCGGGGCGCAGTACGGTTCCGATGCGATTGCCGGGGTGATCAACATCATCCTCGACGACGCGCCCGAGGGCGGAGAAGTGTCCACCAGCTACGGCGCGTTTCACACCCATCAGGACGCCATCGGCAGAACCACCACCGACGGCCAGAACAGCGTGACCACCGCCAAGATCGGCACGCGCCTGGGCGAAGAGGGCGGGTTCATTCGTGGCGGCACCGAGTACAAAAATCGCAACCCGACCAACCGCGCCGGTTTCGATGGCTTTGCCGATACCCCGGACCAGCGCAATTACGTGATGGGCGACGGCCTGGCGCGGGACGTCAACCTGTGGTTCAACAGCGAGCTGCCGCTGGCCGGCGGCAAGGCTTACAGCTTTGGCACCTACAATCAGCGCCATACCACCGGCGCCGAATTCTATCGCTACCCCTACGAGCAGCCGCAGTTCTACCCCAACGGCTACCTGCCGCAGTCGCTGGGCGACAACAAGGATGTTTCAGCCACCGCCGGCTTCAAGGGCTTGATCGGCGAAGACTGGGACTTCGACAGCAGCGTCACCCATGGCCGCAACCGCTTCGACGGCTCCACCCGTCGCACGCTCAACGTCAGCCTCGGCGAGGACTCGCCGACGAAATTCGACACCGGCGATTACGAGCTGCGCCAGACCACCACCAACCTCGATTTCAGCCGCGAACTGCGCCTCGGCGGACGCTCGTTCGTGCTGGCGCTGGGCGGCGAATATCGCTACGAAAACTACCTGACCTACGCCGGTAACGAGGCCTCCTACATTGGCTCCGGCGCTGACGGTGCCAACGGTCTGCGCCCGAGCGAAGAATCGGACCTGGACCGCAACGTGTTTGCGACCTACGCCGAGTTGTCGGGCGATTTCACCGAGCGCTTCTTCGTCGACGCCGCCACGCGTTGGGAACATTACGACGATGCCGGCAGCAAACTCACCGGCAAGCTCAGCGGTCGCTACAAACTGACCGAGCAGTGGGCGCTGCGCGGTGCGGTGTCGAACAACTTCCGCGCGCCGTCGCTGGCGCAGAGCGGTTTCCAGAACACCACCAGCAACTTCGGCGAAGGCGGCACGCTCACCGATATTCGTGTGCTCTCGGTCAACGACCCGATCGCCCGCGCGCTGGGAGCCGAGAAGCTCGATCCGGAGACCTCGAAGAACTTCAGCCTCGGTCTGACCTTCCAGCTCAACGAACGCTTCGACGCTTCGCTCGATGTGTTCCGCATCGACGTCAAGGACCGCATCACCCTGTCGCAGCGCATCGGCAGCGACGCCATGGAGCAATACATCAACGACAACTTCGGCGTGGCCGGGGTGCATGACGTCAACTTTTTCACCAACGCCGCCGACACCAGCACCCACGGCGCCGAACTGGTGCTCAACTACCATCAGCCACTGTATGAAGGGCAACTGGGCTTGACCACCGCGTACACCTACAACCACACCAAAGTCACCAGCACCAAAGGCACACCCTCGCAATTGACGGCGTTGGGGATCGGCAACGATGCACTGGTCGGCGTTGAAGAAACCAACACCCTGACTGACGCCGCGCCCAAGGATCGTTTCGTGTTTTCCGCCAACTGGGCCAGCGAACACTGGGGCCTGCTCGGGCGTCTGACCCGTCAGGGCGAGACCACTCGCGTATTCGATTTCGGTGACTCGCAACCGGAGCAGACCTACGGCGCGGTGTGGCAACTGGACGCCGAGGTGACCTACAAATTTACCCCGAAATTCAGCGTCGCCCTGGGCGGCAACAACCTCACCGACAACTACCCGGAGCGCTCCGGCTCGGCGATCAACTATGGCGGCAACCTGCCGTATGACGTGCTGTCGCCGATTGGCACAAATGGCGCGTACTACTACGCCAGCGCCACTTACGGCTTCTGAGCCGAACCGCCACGGACGGCGGATTTTTTGCGGAACTCTGCATGAATAACTCCAACGGTCCCAAGCGTCACCTGCCGGTAATGCAGGCGTTGCTGATCACGTTGGGCATGGTGATCACCACCGACATCCTCAAGACCGCGCCGACCGTGGCGCTGAACGTCGGGCCGGCATATTTCTACTGGGTCTGGGTGCTCGGCGGCCTGGCGTCGATGGCCGGGGCGTTGTGCTTTGCCGAAATGGCCACGGCATTTCCACATCCTGGCGGCGACTATCACTTTCTGCGCACGGCCTATGGCGAGCGCATGGGTTTCCTGTTCGCCTGGTCGCGTTTTTCGGTGATGCACACCGGCTGGATCGCCTTGTCGGCGTTCATGTTTGCCGACTACGTCAATGCCGTGGTGCCGCTCGGTCGGTACGGCTTGGGGCTGTTTGCTGGCGGGGTGATCGCCGCGATGGTGCTGCTCAATCTGACCGGCAAGCACATCGGTTTCATCACCCAGACCTTGTTGGTTGGCTTGTTGGCGCTGGGCTTTCTGAGCATCGCCAGCGCCGGGGTGTGGCTGGCGTGGCAGGGGATTGAAGCAGCGCCAGCGAGCGTTTCGGTTGCGCTGGAAAACACCGGTATGGCCGGGTTTTCGACGGCGATGATTTTCGTGTTTCTGGCGTTCGGCGGCTGGAGCGATGCGGCGACCTTGTCGGCGGAAGTGCGCGATGGACGACGCGGAATCTTCATCGCCATGCTCGGTGCGCTGACGCTGCTGATGGCGATTTATCTGGCGCTGAACTGGGCGTTTGTGCGAGGCCTGGGATTCGCTGGACTGGCGGCGAGCAATGCACCGGCGGTGGAACTGTTGAACCGTGCATTCGGCGCGCCGGGGGTGCTGCTGATTCTGCTGATGGTGGGCATCGCGGCCATCGCTACCATCAACTCGACCTTGCTGGTCGGCGCCCGCACCACCTACGCCGCTGCCCGCGATGTGCCGCAGTTGCGTCGCTTCGGCGAGTGGCACGAACGCGACGGCGTGCCGCGCAAGGCCTTGCTGGCGGAGGGCGCGGTGGCGTTGTTGCTGGTGCTGTTCGGCAGTTTCACCCAGAGCGGCTTCAACACCATGGTCGAGTACCTGACCCCGGTGTACTGGCTGTTTCTGAGCTTCAGCAGTCTGGCGCTGATCATTCTGCGCCGGCGTTTCCCTGAGGTGCCGAGGCCGGTGAGGGTGCCGTGGTATCCGCTGTTGCCGCTGCTGTTTTTCGGGTTGTGCCTGTACATGCTCTATTCGAGCGTGACGGTGGTGGGGTGGGGCGCATTTCTGGGGATTGGCGTGTTGCTGGTCGGTGCGCTGCTGCTGGCGGGATTGAGCCGCGTGGCGTCGACGCCTCGGCAAGCTCTGGGGCAGATCAGCGATTAAAACGAAACGTCGGCCGGTTGCGACAGGCGCAGTACCGACAAGTCCCCGGTAATGCGTTTGTACGCCAGGCGAATCGCCTCGATGTTGCCGGCGTTCTGCGGATTGTTCTCGTGCAGGATCACGATCACTTTGGTGCTCAGCCGCTCCGGCTCCTTCGCCCCATGATCACGCCACTGTCCGTACGCATCGAACACGGTGAAACCGTCGGGAAACCGCGACGTCACTTCCTTGTCGAGAAACTCGCGCCAGCGCGCCGGACTGACCGCGCCTTCCTTGCCATCCACGGTGCCCACCGAGAAGTACAGCTCGGTGCGGATCCATTGCGCCTGTGCCGGACGCGTGGCGTCGCCTTGCAGGGTTGAACTGGTGGGGTCATGGGTGTGAACGGCGGCAGGCGGCGAGCTGGCACAACCGGCGACAGTGACGAACAGTGCGGCCAGTAACAGGCGTCTTTGCATGAAGCATCCCTTTTTATGAGTTGAGTACAGGGGCGCAATTATAGAGGGCGAGGTTAATAGCGATAAAAGATTAAAAAATGGTTTTGTGGTTGATTAGTGGAATAAGGAACGAACCAAGCCAGGATGCCAAATGTACCGCCGCCTTCGCGGGCAAGCCCGGCTCCCACAGGTCTCGTGGCGTGCACAAATCCCGTGATCCACACATCTCCCCCGTGGGAGCCGGGCTTGCCCGCGAAAGCGCTGGTTCAGTCAATAAAGATGTTGGATGCACCAGCGCCATCGCTGGCAGGCCAGCTCCCACAGGTTTTGTGGCGTGCACAAATCCCGTAATCAACACATCTCCCCAGTGGGAGCGGGCTTGCTCGCGAAAGCGCCGGTTCAGTCAATAAAGATGTTGGATGTACCGCCGCCTTCGCGAGCAAGCCCGCTCCCACAGGTTCTCGGTGCTTTCCAGCAGCGACGGCGTACTAACGCGTCGCTCAGCGCCCCTCATGCTGCTTGCGATAAGCCCCCGGTTGCACCCCCACCGACTTGGCAAACGCTCGGGTAAATGCGGCGATCGACTGATAGCCCACGGCCGCGCACACCTGTTCCACCGTGTGATTGGCCCGCAGCAACTGGCAGGCATGCCGAATGCGCAACGCCAGCAATACCTGCCCCGGCGATTGCCCGGCCAGTTCGTTGAAGCGTTTGAAAAACGCCGAGCGCGACAGGCCGATACTCGCCGCCATGCTCTCCAGCGACCACGGCAATTGCGGTTGTTCGATCAACTGGTCCAGCAACGGCGCGAACTGCGGATTGCGCGCCAAAGCCACGAGGCCGCCGAGGTTCTGGTTGTCGGCCATCTGTTGGCGCAACACATACAAAAACAGCAGATGACTCAAGCGTTCGAGCAGCGCCGAGGAGGGCGCCGGCAAGCGTTCGCACTCTTGCAGGATCAACTCGAACAAGGCTCGCGCCGCGCTCGAAGAAGGATCGCCCGCGCGCAGGATGATCCAGTCCGGCAGGCCTTCGATGATCAGCGACGACAATCCCGATTTGAAATGAAAGAACCCGCAGACCAGCCCGACACCGTCTTGCGCTTGGCTGTCGAGCGCGGTCATGGCTATGCGCGGCAGCGTTTGGGCGAGGGCCGGCTCTTCGGCGCTGGAGAGGCGGTAATTCAGATCCCGCAGCAGGAACACTGCATCCCCGGTGTTCAGCGGAATTGGCTGCTCCTGCCCGACAATGTGCAGCCAGCAACGGCCCTGCACGATCAGGTGAAAACTGGCGCGCGCCAGCCCGTGCGTACTCGCATGCCAGCCACCGCAATAGCGCCCGACGTGAAACAGGCTGGCATCGAGTTCGAGGCTTTCTAATAACCAATCAACCAGGGGGCTGGACGAAATCATCTAATGGAAACACTCAGGAGCAAGTAATCGCTACTTTAGAATATGGATCGAAATTTTTATAACCAACAGACTGGCCGGACACTCAACAGCAGGAGTCCACTCCATGTCGCGCGTCACTCTTCACACCGTGCAAAGCGCTCCCGAAGCCGCCAGACCGTTTCTGGAAAACGCTCAGAAGAACTCCGGATTCATTCCGAACCTGCTGGCCGTGCTGGCCAATGCCCCGGCCGCGCTGGAAACCTACGTTACGGTATCGGCGCTCAATGGCAAGTCCGAACTCAGCCTTGCCGAGCGCGAAGTGGTGCAACTGATTGCGGCCACCAACCATGGTTGCGATTTCTGTGTCGCAGGTCATACCGCCGTGGCGCTGAATAAGGCCAAACTGCCGCCGGAAGTGGTCAGTGCGCTGCGTGAGAAAGCCACCGTGCCCGTGGAAAAACTGGAAACCCTGGCCGCGTTTGCCCGCGAAGTGATTGCCACCCGGGGCAAGGTCAGCGACCAGACCTTCAACCAGTTCAAGGCTGCCGGCTACACCGAAGGCAATGCGCTGGAAGTGATCCTCGGCATCAGCCTGGCGACCCTGTGCAACTTCGCCAACGTGTTCGCCGACACGCCGCTCAACCCCGAGCTGGCGCCGTATCGCGCGTAATCGGCCAGCGCTTCAGGCTGCATCGTCTATGGTTGATGCGGCTGCGTACAAGGAGAGAAACGACATGCTCAATCAGGCATTGACGCAATGGCTGGAACACAACGCCCAGGCCCTGGATGCGGGCGACGGCGATCCACAACAGGTGCTGACGCAACTGGCGCAGGCCGGCGTGCTACGGGTCGGCATCAGCCCGGCGCTGGGCGGCAGCGGTGGTCACGTAAGTGATGCCGTGGAAACCCTGGCTGCCGTCGCCAGCCATTCATTGGCGGCGGCGTTTGTGTTCTGGGGCCAGCGGGCCTTCATCGAATATCTGTTGCACAGCCCCAACGCGGCGCTGAGGGAAAAACTGCTGCCGGCGTTGCTCCGCGGAGAGCTGGCCGGGGCTACCGGTTTGTCCAACGCGATGAAGTACCTGTCGGGCATCGAGGCACTGCAAGTGCGTGCCGCCCACACCGCAGACGGCTGGACCTTGAACGGGCGCCTGCACTGGGTGACCAATCTGCGCAAAAGCGGTTTCGTGGTGGCGGCGGCGATCGAGCACGAGGAGGGCGGTTCGCCGTTCGTGCTGGCGATCGCCGATGACGCTGCCGGCGTAAAACGTTCCGCCGATCTGCAACTGATGGGGCTGCAATCGAGCAACACGGCTGCGATCGATTTCGCCCAAGTGGCGGTCGGACGCGAATGGCTGCTGCATGAAGATGCGCGCAAGTTTCTGCCAGCGGTGCGCCCGGCGTTCCTCGGCTTGCAGTGCGGCATGGCGATTGGTCTGGCGCGACGGGCGCTGGCCGAGGTCGAAGGACATTTGCAGGACGGCCGTTCGATTCTGCTGGAGCCGTTGCAGGAACAACGCGAGCAACTGGCGCAGAGCGTCGATGCGCTCAAGCAAGGTTTGCACGACGGGCGTTTCCTGACCCAGCCGGGCGCCTTGTTCCAGATCCGCATCGCGCTGGCCGAATCCGCCGCCAACGCCGTGCAACTGGAACTGCAATCGAGCGGCGGCAAAGCTTATCTGACCGAGCACGGCAGTGGTTTCGCCCGGCGCTGGCGTGAGTCGGCGTTCGTGCCGATCGTCACCCCGAGCCTGGTGCAATTGCGCGCCGAATTGCAGCGGCAGAAACGGGAAGCGACGGCATGACGGCGCCGGTGCTGGAAGCGCAGGGCATCCGCCTCGGCTACCCGCGAGAGCAGGGCTGGCACACCGTGCTGGAGCACTTCGACCTGCAATTGCAACCCGGCGAAGTGGTGACGATTCTCGGCCCCAGCGGTGTCGGCAAATCCAGTCTGCTGCGAGTGCTGGCGGGTTTGCAGGCACCGCAACAGGGTCGGGTGAGCCTGCTTGGCGAGCCACTGACCGGCGCACATCCAAGGGTGGCGGTGGCGTTTCAGGACCCGAGCCTGTTGCCGTGGCTGACTTTGGAAAAGAACGTCGCCTTCGGTCTCGATTTCGCTCGCCAGCCGCACCTCACGGCCGAGCAGCGCAAGGCGCGGATCGACCACGCCATCGCTGCGGTCGGCCTCGAACACGCGCGGTTGCAGCACCCGGCGCAGTTGTCCGGCGGCATGGCCCAGCGCACCGCGCTGGCGCGGTGTCTGGCCCGTCAGCCGCAGGTGCTGTTGCTCGATGAACCGTTCGGCGCGCTGGATGAAATCACCCGCGCCGACATGCAGCAGTTGCTCCTGCAACTGATTGCCGAACACCACACCGCTGCCGTGTTGATCACCCACGACATCGACGAAGCCCTGCTGCTTTCCGAGCGGATTCTGCTACTGGGTAACAGCCCGGCGCACATCCTCGGCGAGTGGCGCATCGACCTGCCTCAGCCGCGTGCCGAGCTGGTCGAGGAACTGGGCGCGCTGCGCATCGACATCCTCAAAACCCTTCGGCGGGCAAGCCGCAACCCCCTCACTCAACCTGTGCCCGCTACGTCGGAGATTGACCATGTGCCTGGACGACTTCACTCACACACGTCGTGACTTCCTCAAACTCAGCGCGCTGCTGACCGCTGGCGGCGCGTTGCCGCTGCTCAACAGCCTCAACGCCCGCGCCGCGTCCGAGCCGAACGCGCCGGTGCGCATCGGTTATCTGCCGATCACCGACGCCACGCCGTTGCTGGTCGCGCACAACAACGGCCTGTTCGAGGTCGAAGGCATTCAGGCCGAGCGCCCGGTGCTGCTGCGCAGTTGGGCACAGGTGATCGAGGCGTTCATTTCCGGGCAGGTCAACGTGATTCACCTGCTGTCGCCAATGACCGTGTGGGCGCGTTACGGCAGCAAGGTGCCGGCCAAGGTCGTGGCGTGGAACCACGTCGGCGGCTCGGGCCTGACCGTGGCGCCGGGCATCACCGAGGTCAAACAACTCGGTGGGCAATCAGTGGCGATTCCGTTCTGGTATTCGATCCATAACGTGGTGGTGCAACAGCTGTTCCGCGACCACGGTCTGGTGCCGGTGAGCAAATCGGCGAGCGCCGCGCTGGCGCCGAACGAGGTCAATCTGCTGGTGCTGCCGCCGTCGGACATGCCGCCGGCCCTGGCGAGCAAACGCATTGCCGGCTACATCGTCGCCGAGCCGTTCAATGCGCTGGCCGAGGAACTCAAGGTTGGCCGGGTGCAGCGGTTTACCGGCGACGTCTGGCGCAATCACGCTTGCTGCGTGGTGTTCATGCATGAGCAGGATCTGAACAACCGTCCCGAGTGGTCGCAGAAAGTGGTCAACGCCATCGTCAAGGCGCAGGTCTGGACCCGCGACAACCGCGCCGAGGCGGCGAAACTGTTGTCCAAGGACGGCGCCAATCGCTACACGCCGCACGCGCAACCGGTGCTCGACCGGGTGCTGTCGCCGGCCACTAGCGACCGCGAGCAGTATCTGGCCAGCGGCGCGATCCAGCACAGCCATTGGGACGAGCAGCGCATCGATTTTCAACCGTACCCGTTCCCCAGCTACACCGAAGAACTGGTCAAACGTCTGAAGGACACGCTGATCGAGGGCGACAAGGGTTTCCTTGCCAACCTCGATCCGCAGCAAACCGCCCGGGATCTGGTAGACGATCGCTTCGTGCGTAATGCCATTGCTACAGTCGGCGGGATGAAGGCATTCGGATTACCGGAAAGCTTTGATCGCAGCGAGGAGTTCAGCCTCTGATGCGTCAGCGATCTTCTTCGACCGTTCATGGTTTGTTGGGTGTGGCGGGGCTGTTGTGCCTGTTGCTGCTGTGGTGGCTGGGCGTACACGTGTTCGGCGGCAACGACAGCCTGGCGCTGCGCTTTTCACCCGAGGCAACCCTGGCGAGCCTCGGCGAACTGCTGCTGCGCCCGGAGCTGTACGAGCATGTGCTGGTCAGCCTGAAGCGGATTCTGGTCGGTCTGCTGCTGGCGCTGCTGATCGGCGTGCCACTGGGCTTGATGATCGGCAGCTACCGGCATCTGGAAGCAGCGACCACGCCGGCGTTTCAGTTTCTGCGGATGATTTCGCCGCTGTCGTGGATGCCGGTGGTGGTGATGCTGATGGGCGTTGGCGATCAGCCGATCTACTTCCTGCTGACCTTCGCCGCCGTGTGGCCGATCCTGCTCAACACCGTGGCCGGCGTGCGCCAGCTCGACCCGCGCTGGCTGCAACTCAGCCGCAGCCTCAGCGCCACCCGCTGGGAAACCCTGCGCAAGGTGATCCTGCCCGGCGTGCTCGGCCATGTGCTGACCGGGGTGCGGCTGTCGATCGGCATTTTGTGGATCGTGCTGGTGCCGTGCGAGATGCTCGGCGTCAGCGCCGGGTTGGGCTACTTCATCCTCGATACGCGTGATCGACTGGCGTATTCGGAACTGATGGCGATGGTGCTGCTGATCGGCGTACTGGGCTTTGCCCTGGATGCGTTGGCGCGCTGGCTGCATCGGCGCTGGGCGCCGGCCTGAGGCTCATCGCGAGCAGGCTCACTCCCACAATGGATCAATGACAGGCATGCATTCCGTGTTCAGCGCAGAGCCCCTGTGGGAGCGGGCTTGCTCGCGAAAGCGGAGTGTCAGTCGCCGGAGATTTTGCCTGTGCCGGCGTCTTCGCGAGCAAGCCCGCCCCCACAACGGATCAATGGCAGGCATGCATTCCGTGTTCAGCGCAGAGCCCCTCTGGGAGCGAGCTTGCTCGCGAAAGCGGAGTGTCCGTCGCCGGAGGTTTTGCCTGTGCCGGCGTCTTCGCGAGCAAGCCCGCCCCCACAACGGATCAATGATAAGCATGCATTCCGTGTTCAGCGCAGAGCCCCTGTGGGAGCGGGCTTGCTCGCGAAAGCGGAGTGTCAGTCGCCGGAGATTTTGCCTGTGCCGGCGTCTTCGCGAGCAAGCCCGCTCCCACATTGGATTAATGACAGGCATGCATTCCGTGTTCAGCGCAGAGCCCCTGTGGGAGCGGGCTTGCTCGCGAAAGCGGAGTGTCAGTCGCCGGAGGTTTTGCCTGTGCCGTCGTCTTCGCGAGCAGGCTCGCTCCCACAAAGGATCAATGATAAGCATGCATTCCGTGTTTAGCGCAGAGCCCTTGTGGGAGCGGGCTTGCTCGCGAAAGCGGAGTGTCAGTCGCCGGAGATTTTGCCTGTGCCGTCGTCTTCGCGAGCAAGCCCGCCCCCACAACGGATCAATGGCAGGCATGCATTCTGTGTTTAGCGCAGAGCCCGCTCCCACAGGGGGGGCTGTTACGGGGCGGAGGCTGGTTTCGCCAGCGCAATCCCCGCATCCCCCAGTCGCTTGAGTATCTCGAACAGCAGGTCACTCTTGGTCCCGCCGACAATCCGTGGGCTGCCGACGTAGCCGGTCACCGTCAAGGTGATGCCATCCGGCGACAGCTTGCTGAAGCGCACGTACGACGCCGGTTTGTCGAGGATGTTTTCGTTTTCACGGTAGGTATTCAGCAGCAGTTCCTTGACCTGTTCGGGGTCGATGTCCAGCGGGAACATCAGCTCCAGGCTTGCCACCCCCTGGGCGCTGCCGCCGAGGGTGACGTTGCGCAGGTTCTGCGAGATCAGTTGCGAGTTGGGCACGATCACGATCGAGCGGTCGCTGAGTTGGATTTCCGTGGCGCGCACGTTGATCCGACGAATATCGCCTTCGACGCCGCTGATGCTGATCAGGTCGCCGACTTTCACCGGGCGCTCGGTGAGCAGGATCAGCCCGGAGACGAAGTTCTTGACGATCTCCTGCAAGCCGAAGCCGATCCCCACCGACAGCGCACTGACGATCCACGCCAAATTGGTCCAGCGCACGCCCAGCGACGACAAGGTCAGGAGGATGACCGTGGCATAACCGATGTTGGAAAACAGCGTGCTCAACGACGCGCACATGCCCGGATCCATGTCGGTCTTGGGCAGGAATTCATTGTCGAGCCAGCGGCGCAGGGCGCGGATCAGGTAGATGCCGATCAGCAACGCCAGCACGGCATTGATCAGATGCGCCGGGACTATGTTCAGCTTGCGCAACCCGGCGCCACCAAGAATGCCCATGACATTAGTGGTCAATTGCCCGAACGTGGTGCCAATGCCACCGACGAACAGAGTAATCACTGCCAGCAACAGCAACCCGGCACGGCTGGCACCGGACAGTACAATCGAAATCTGCTCCAGCCGCCGGTCGCCCATGCCCAGGGTCTGCTTGATGGTCTTGCCGGCCGAGTAGCGCGGCGAGAACAGGTATTCGCAGGCGTCCTTGACCACTTGAACCAGCAGATAGAACCCGGCCAACACGATATAGGCCCAGACCAATTCATAGGTGACGAAGCGGGCCAGCGATACGTAGCCGGTCAGCAATGCCAGCGCCGACACGCACATGCACACCGTGGCGATGCTGTAGATCGCCCCGGCAAACGTGCTGCCGGCCTCCGGTTCATTGGCCGTGAGCAACGCCTTGCGCACTTTGCCGACGCGCCACAGCAGCGGCACCAGAATCACGATCACCACGATGGCGATCACTCCGCGCTGGGCGATCACGATCTGGCTGCTCATGCCGGTGGCGTTGCTGACTTGCACCAGAGTCACCAGCACCAGCAGAGTGGCAGCGAGAATCCTTGGATAGGGCCGCAATGCCAGCGCCACCGAGTCGGCTATCGCCGGCAGCCGCCATGAAGGATGCTGAGTCGACAGCAGCGCGCGGCTCAGCGCGGTGATCAGGACGCAGGCGTAAACGGCTTTTTCGAACTCCTCGGAAAAAGTCTGCAGCATGGGCGTCAGTGGTTCGTGGCGGGTGCAGGCGTAGAACAGCAGATGCAGGGCGATGGCCGTGGTGCCCAGGGTCGCCAGCGCCGAGGCGAATGCCAGCGCGCTGCGGCGCAGGCGACCCTCCGGCATGCGGTGGATGCACAACCAGGTCAGCCCGCGCTCGGCGAGTCGGCGGCCGACCGTCCAGAAAGCCAGCGCCAGCAGCACCAGCACACAGGTGAAAAAGCGCTGCCCCGGTGCCCAGACTGTGGCCCAGGTGATGCTGACCTGATCGATGAAAAACTTCAGGCGCTGACGATCATCCGGCTCCGGCACCACCAACGGCGACCAGAAGTCCGGGCTCAGAATGCTGTCGGTGCGCAGCGTCAGTTCGCTTTCGAGCAGTGTGCGGCGGATGCCGGCGATTTGCGTGATCAGCTCGGCGGCGCTTTGTTTAAGCGCGGCAAGGCTTTTGAGCGTGGCATCGACCTTGTTTTTCTGCTCGTTGAGCTGCGCCCGTTGCGCGGCAATTTCCGCCTGTTCGGCGGCAATCTGCGTATCCGGCGCCGCGCCGAGCACCCCCAGTTGCACCGCCAGTTGTGCCTGCTGCGGCAACAACGACGCCGACAACCGATCGACATCCAGAATGAACGTCTGCACCCGGTCCTGCGGGCCTTCGAGCTGGTTGTAGTTGTTGGCGGCGGAAATCTGCTGCTTCAGCCCGTCGAGGCGCAATTGCAAGGCTTGCAGATCACTTTGCGAGACCTCCACCAGCGGCGCCGCAGTGGTCGCCGAGGGCGCCGGCAAATCCGCCGCCCACAACGCCGAACCGCCCGGAGCGAGCAGGAGCAGCGCGACAAACAACAATGAGTTCAATGTGTTGCGCATGAGAGGGGCCGGTTCTCGTTGATCACACAAGCTATGAGGTTAGGTGATCGAACCGGGCGCGGCGGAAAATTTCGGGGGGAGCAGGACGGGGGCGCAGCGTGGCTTGCGTGTTTCGCTGTGGTTGTCCTCATAATGCCGCCCATTTCCCATCACCCACCCAAGTTCGACAGCCATGCCTGAAGAGTTCGAAGTCCCAAGCCCCCACGAGCAACACATCGAGCACACCACCCATCATGCCCATGCACAAGGCGATCGCTTCGCCAGCAAGATTGCGGTTATGACGGCGATCATGGCGACCGTCGGCGCCCTGATGAGTTATCAGGCCGGTTCGACGGAAAGTGAGGCGGCGATGGACAAAAACAACGCCGCTATCCAGAAGACCGAAGCCGCCAACGAATGGAACTACTATCAGGCCAAGTCCAGCCGGCAGAACCTGTCGGATCTGGCCAGTCATCTGCCGGGACTGGATTCCGCACACTATGCTGCCGAGGCGCGACGCTACGGGGAGCAGAAAGAGGAGGCGCGCAAGAAGGCCGAAGTACTTGAGCAACAGGCTCGCGAGTGGGAGGAAAAGTCAGAGCAGGTGCTGCATCAGCATCACCGCTGGGCCCAGGCCATGACGGCGATTCAAATCGCCATTTCACTGGCAGCCATTACCTTGCTGACGCGCAAGGAATGGCTGCGGCGCGTCTCGTTTGGCGCCGCCGGTGTCGGCGTCATGTTGGGATCGCTGGCCTGGCTGCATATTTGAGCGCCTTGGACTCCGGCACGGGGCAGCGTTTATCGCGGGATTAATCACCCCGGATTCCATGGTTCATCAAAAGACCACCCGGCCGGAAATGCAGTGCTGAACGGCTCCGCCCACCCAGACGGTGCCGTCAACGCTTTCGATGTGCAGTCGGCCGCGGCGGCCCATGGTGGTGCCCTGGCTGACGGTGTAGCGCTCGCTGAGGATGCCCGCGCCGATCAGCCACTGACCCAGGCTTGCATTGAGGCTGCCAGTGACGGCGTCCTCGGTGCATTCCTCGCCGATGAAGGCTCTGACTTCCACATCCGTTTCAGCTTCAGACCCCGACCACGGCGCAATAACGCCGACATTCAGCCCCTGCAGCGCCGCGTAATCAGGCTTGATCGCCAGCACTTCTTCGCCACTCGCCAGCAACACGCCCGCCCAACCCGGGCCGTTGTCTACCCATTGGCTCGCGCGGATCTGCCCGGTGGCGAGGCCGAGTCCTTGTTCGATCAGGCGTAGTGTCACTGCCTCCAGCGGTCCGCTGCGCACCAGCGGTGGCGCGGAGAAGGCCAGTTGCAGGCCTTGCTTGCGTACCCGAATCAAACCTGCCGAGCACTCCTGAATAATCTCGACATGCTCAGGGTTGTCGTTGTGGGCCAGCCACACTTTGCAGCTGCCCAGGGTGGGGTGGCCAGCGAAGGGCAGTTCTCGCAGCGGGGTAAAAATGCGTACGCGGTAATGCGCTCCCGGCGTTTCGGGCTTCAGCAGAAAAGTGGTTTCACTGAGTTGCGTCCAGCGGGCAAACGCTTGCATCTGCTCGGTTGTCAGCTCATCGGCATTCACCACCACTGCCAGTGCATTGCCTTCGTAGGGGTGATCGGCGAATACATCGACTTGTTCGAATTGCAGAGCGCGTGGCATTGAATGTCCTTATAGGTTGAATCAGAAGGTCTCGTATGCGGATGGATTCGGGGCAAGGCTGCTGACCGTCAGGTGCCTGTCCATGACATTTCGATATGCGTGTCCGTCGTGCCAGTCTGGCGAAAGCCCAGTCGTTCATAGAGCTTCTGCGCCAGAGTGTTCGTGCGAAAAACGCCCAATTGCAATGGCACTTGACGTGCAGCGGCTTGCAGCTGAAGGTTCTTCAGAATGCGCGAGCCAATGCCCTTGCCTTGGTACTCGGGCGAAATAGCGATGTTCTGAACATGGATTCGATCTTCCTTGTCCAGAATCTGCACATAGCCAACAATCCGGCCGTTTTGTTCAATAACCGAAGTGGCTGCGCAGGCGAATTCCGTTGCGAAATTTGCGCGTTGCCAACTCTCATCCCAGCCCCATATTTTCTCGATGTGTTCGCGGAAGACTGCTCGATGCAAGTCGAAGAGGGCTGGCTGGTCGCTATCGGTGGCGGGGCGTGCGGTCATGCTGGTCTCTGATTTGTGCTTTTGACCTGGTGAGGCTAGTGGCTGCAACAACAAACGGCAATTCGGATCGATATGCCGCGCAGCATCTGACTGGCCCAAATACACTCAAAGCGCCACCCGCTGCAGAAACTTCCTGACCTCCAGCGAATACGCCCCCGGATGGGAAAACCTGAACATATGCCCGGTCCTCGGCATGACGACTTCCTGCGCTGCCTGTATCCCTTTCAGCAGGATCCCCGCAGCCTCTCTGCCGATCAGCCTGTCTTCCTCGGGCGTGAGGATCAGCGTCGGCACGTCGATCTTTGCCAGCAGGGCGGTGTAGTCGACGGTCTCGATCGAGCGCACGCGGCTGACGTAGGCCTTGTGTGGGGTTTGCTTGATGAAGAAGGCGCGGCTGTTGGCGGTTGACCAAGGGATTTCGCCTTCCTTGTCGAACGACGAAGCCAGTTGCGCGGCGTGGAAGCGCAGGGTGGTCTGTCGATAAAACGGCCCGGAGAAGAACGGCGCCAGCGCGGCCAGCGTTTTCAGCAGGGGCGAGGTGATCGGGTTTTTGGCGAAACCGCCGGACAGCACCAGGCCCTTGAGGCCTTTTGGCTGGCGCGTTGCAACCGCGATCGAGGCGACCGCGCCGTAGGAGTCGCCCACCAGCACGTAGCATTCGAGATCTTTCACTTGATCAACGATGAAGTTGGCGAGCGTTTCCAGATCAGCGACGTCGTCCGGTAAGCGCAACGTACGCATGGCGCGGTGCTGCAAGTGGCTGAGTTGGTTGAGCTGCCACGGCGCACCGGCGAAGCAAGGGACCATGACCAGCGTGGGCTCGGTTTGCATGAGAATTCCAGGAATGTTGAACGGATGTCCGCACTCTAAGAGCACCGAGGCGCGCGATCCAATGGCATTGGTGCAGCCTCTCGATGCACGAGGTCGATCATCAGTCGCCGATCAGCATTCTGGTGATCCATTCAACCGCCGGCTCGTTGGCGCGCCCGCGTGCGCGGACGACAAAGACCTCCCAGGTGGGCAGCGTCAGGGGCAATTCGAACAGGCTCAGTTGTGCGGTTTCCTGCATCTGCAAGGCGACACGTTCGGCGACTACGGCAATCGATTCCGATGCGCCGATCATAAACGGTACCGCCAGAAAACTCGGGCAGGTGACGCTGACCTTGCGGCTGCGACCGAGCTGTTCCAGCGCGTCATCGACAGCGCCCCGCGCGTCGCCCCGGGGCGAAATCAGAACGTGCGGCAGACGCGTGAAGTCATCCAGTTCCATATGCAAATGCTTGCCGCGCTTGACCAATGCCGGGTGCCCTTTGCGGGCGATGCCGACGAATCGCTCCTTGTGCGCGAGCTGGCAATCAAAGCGTTGCGGCACTTGCGCAAACGAACCAGAACCCAACACCAGGTCGATCTCGCCGGCGTCCAGTTGGCGCATCGCCGACTCGCCATCCACCGGCCCGAGTTTCAGCACCACCTCCGGCGCCGCAACCTGAATTTCCGCCAGCGCCGGGGCGATGACGGTCAGCACGGCGTGATCGGTGGCCGCTATCCGCAGTGTCGCCTGCAGACGCGCTGGATCGAACGGCCCCCGTGGGCTGGCGACCAGCCGCACCGATTCGAGCACCGCCGCCACTCTGGGCATCAGCTCGATGGCCAGCGGCGTCGGTGCCATGCCGCGAGGGTTGCGAATGAACAACTGATCATCAAACGCCGTGCGCAAACGCGACAGGGCATGGCTGGTGGCCGACTGCGACAGATGCAGGTGCTGCGCCGCACGACCGACGTGCCTTTGCGCCCAAAGCGCCTCAAGCACCACCAGAAGATTGAGGTCGAAACGCGTCAGATCCAGCGGCTTCATGGGGTGTTGGCCTTTTCATCATTCGATGTTCGCCACTTTCCTACAGCCACTGGCTGAAAGCTACAGCCCGATCTTTCCTGGCAGGCATGCAGGCGTGGTCGTCTGAGAAGGTATAGGGCGAGACGACGCGGTTGTTCAGCCGTCCTTTCCGTGGCGCGTAGGCGGTGTATTAAATGCCCGTCGATGTCGCCTGCAATGTACCCATGACAATTTTTTGATTGTGATGAGCGGCAGATTTTACGATGAGTCATCGCCCATTTAGAGACTCACCATGCACATCGCCATCCTGACCTTTGAAGGCTTCAACGAACTGGATTCGCTTATCGCGTTCAGCATTCTCAACCGCGTCAAACAGCCCGATTGGCGCGTGTCGATCGCGAGCCCGACGGAAAAAGTGCGCTCGATGAATGGCCTGGTAATCGAGGCTCAGGTGTCATTGGAGGAGGCGAGCGACGCGGACGCGGTGTTGGTGGGCAGCGGAAGTCTGACCCGGGATATCGTGGCGGATACCGAGCTGATGGCGCGGCTACGGCTCGATCCGCAGCGCCAGCTCTTGGGCGCCCAGTGCTCGGGCACGCTGATCCTGGCAAAGCTCGGCCTGCTCAATGACGTCCCAGCCTGTACCGATCTGATCACCAAGCCCTGGGTGGAGGAGGCCGGTGTGGCGGTGCTCAATCAGCCGTTCATGGCCAAGGGCAATGTCGCCACCGCTGGCGGTTGCCTGTCTTCACAATATATGGCGGCCTGGTTCATCGCCCGCCTGGCCGGTGTGGAGGCCACCCGCAACGCGTTTCATTATGTGACGCCCGTTGGCGAAAAAGAGCTCTACATCGATCGGGCGATCGCGAACATCGAGGCGTATCTGTAAAGCACGTTTAATCGACGCCTGAAGCAGCGAATCAGCTCTCACGGGTCTCAACCGGTTCGGCCGCCGCTTCGGCAGCCAGTTTCGCGCGGTCGGCCTTGCTGATGTACTTGGGCTTTTTCGGCGCCAGTTTGGCGCTGGCCTTTTTGGCCTTTTCCTTGAACAACTGCTGCAGTTTCTTTTGGCGGTTCATGTTTCTACTCAATTTGAAAGTACGGTGATGAGGATGGCAGCCTGAGCACTAAGCCCGAGGCTCGAGATAAGGCTTCACGGCGTCCTCAAGAATGTCCACCAGCTCGGGATCCATGAAGCGATAGTCATCTGGAATATCCAGCGTGTGGATCGGCTTGTGCTCAAGTAATCGGGCGTATTCGGCTTGCAGGCGATTGAGGTGCTTGCGTTCCATGACAAAGATGACATCGGCCCAGCGGATATCCGCCGGGCCGATGGGTTTGCGTGCGTTGGGGCTGGTGCCTGCCGAGCGGGCTTCGAAACCGGGTCGACGGCGCCAGATCGCCTCCGCCGTCGGACTGCGCCATTGGTTGCGGCTGCACACGAACAGGAGATTGGTCACACTTGATCCAGCAATTGGCGGGTGGTGCGGATGGGATAGTTCATGCCCAGTTGGCGCGCCCTGGCCAGTTTGTCAGTAGCCGCAGTAATACGAGTTGTGGGTATGGTAAGCGTGAATCGACGCAGTGGCTAGGTGGTTGAGCCGTTGAAGCCTTGCCTCTGCAGCCACTGGTCACACCAACGCAGTAAGGCGCTTGCCCGGATTTGAAATACCCACCATTGCCCGCTAGAGTCGCGCCCCTTGTCCGGCCAGCAGCGCCGGCGATGGCTGGGGAAGAGGGCGGCAGTTGAACGAACACACATTGTCCATGCGACTGGAGCGGGTGGCGGCGCATGTACCGGCCGGCGCGCGTTTGGCGGATATCGGCTCGGATCACGGCTATCTGCCGGTGGCCCTGATGCGCCGTGGCACCATCGTTGCGGCGGTGGCCGGCGAGGTGGCGCTGACGCCGTTCCATGCCGCGGTGCGCACGGTGTGCGACAACGAACTGCAGCAGCACATCCGCGTGCGTCTGGCCAGTGGCCTGGCGGCGATCGAGCCTGATGACGGAATCACCGCGATCAGCCTCTGCGGCATGGGCGGCGAGACGATTCGCGACATTCTCGACAGCGGCAAGGCGCGCCTGCGCGGGCACGAACGACTGATCCTGCAACCCAACGGCGGCGAGCAACCCCTGCGCCAATGGCTGATGGACAACGGCTACCGCATCCTCGATGAGGAAGTGCTGCAGGAAAACCGTTTCTTCTACGAAATCATCGTCGCCGAGCGCGGCGCACCGCTGAGCTACAGCGCCGAACAGTTGTACTTCGGCCCGTTGCTGATGCAGACGCGCAGCCCGGCATTCATCGCCAAATGGCAGCGCTTGTTAAGGCAGAAACAGAAAACCCTTAACAGTCTCAAACAGGCGCGCCAGGCTGTGCCCGAGGAGAAGCTGGAAGAGGTTGCGCGGCAGGTGCAGTGGATGACTGAGTTGCTGGCGTGATTTGCCGTGTTGGCTGTTGCACTCCTTCAGGTTTAAAGTCAGCTTAAAGGTTAACGTGCTGCGGAGTCGGACATGAGAATTGGTGAACTGGCAAAAATCAGCGGACTGGCGCCATCGCGTATCCGCTTCTACGAAGCGAGCGGATTGATCACTTCGGTCGCGCGCAAAGCCAATGGCTATCGCGATTACGCCCCCGACACACAGTGGGTGTTGCATATCATCACCGGCGCGCAGGCGGCAGGTTTCTCCCTGGAGGAAATCCGTCAGTTGATGCCGATGAATGCCAGCGGCTGGCAGCATGACCAGTTGCTCAGTGGCTTGAAGCAAAAGGTCGAAGAAATCGAGGTGCTGCAGCAACGGCTGGCGCAGAACAAGGAACAACTACTGCTGGTCATCAAGGGGATCGAGGGCAAACCTGCGGGGATGGCGTGTGCGGACAATGCGCAGAGGCTGATCCAACGGCTGTGCGAAGAAGGCGTGGCTTCTGCGCCCGACAAGCAGCCAGCAGCTGCGGCAAGAAAAGCAAACGCCCGTCAGGCATCCAGAGTCTGACGGGCGTTACAGCCTTCAGCGATTGCCAACCAGCGTGGCAAGCGGTTTTGGCGCATAGAGCGCACTCTGGAACTCAGGGACATATTCGTACTTGAGCATTTTCCCCAGCTTCAAGTCGCGCAAGTAGTTCGACAGGCTGCCATCGCCCAGTGTCAGCGTGGCGGCATCCGCGTCCCGGCTGGAACCGTGGCTGAGTTGGCGCGACACCGCGTAGCCATAGGCCAGTTGGCCCTGGTGATCAAGGTTGGTAAAGCTGCTGGTGACGATATCCTCATCGCGCGACAGTTTGTCGAGCTTCTTCGCAGTGAAGGACACGTCCGGTTTGCCGGTCTGGCTGTCACTGATCTCATAGATCACGGATTGCCCGTTTTCTTTGCGATCAATGCCGGTCAGCCACTTCGGCAGGTTGTAACCGACGACTCCGCGCACCCGCGCCAGCTCGGTATTGACCGGCAACTTGAGCACATAACCCCAGAAATCTTCTGACATCGACTGGCCAATCAACGTGAGCGGGCCCAGGTTGGCTTTGCCGGGTTTGTTGGTGATGATCGACACGGCAACTTCGTTATAGGCGTCGTTATCGCAATGCTCGTAGGTGTACGCAGTGAATGCGATCAAGCCACGTCCTGGCCAGACTTGCAGCGGTTGCACGGTGGCCAGTATTTCGGGCGGCATCAACGCCCGGAGCCGGTCGAGGTCGGCGGTATAGATCGCCGTGACACGACTGTTCTGGTAGTAGAAGTTTGGGGAATAGGACTCGAAGCCAATGTCGACCTTGTGCTTTTCCAGTCCTTTGAACCAGCTTAAATCAACGCCCGGGACTTCGGCGGCAATCACCCACAACGGCGGATTGGAGCGAAAGCGGTCATAGAGGCCACCCTTGACGACGGGTACTGAATGGCCGGCAATATCGATGGTGGTGGTCTCGGTCAGGTCGGACATTTCAGGTGTCTCCGCCAACGCAGCGTTGGCAAAAGTGGTGATCAGCAATCCTGTTAAAACGGCGCTTGCGAGTTTCAATCGGACTTTCTCCGGTGGGTAGGCACTACAAAAAGATTTAGCGCGTTCGTTCGTCGGCGTTGAGCACCGCCATCACGGCTTCAGCCACGGCTTTGGGTGATTGAGGGTTCTGCCCGGTCACCAGTCTTCCATCGGTAATGGCAAATGAAGTGAACGGCAGCCAGCCCTTGCGGTAGTGCGCGCCCTGGCTCACCAAGCGGTCCTCAAGAAAGAATGGCACCTGATTTTTCATGCCCGAGAGCAGCTCTTCGCGGTCAGAGAAACCGGTGATGTTTCGGTTCTTGATGATCAATTGGCCTTGGCTGTCCTTCAGATCCAGCAGACCCGCTACGCCATGGCACACGGCCGACACGAGGCCGCCCTGGTTGTAGATGGTTTCGGCGACACGGCGCAGGTCAGGGTTGTCGGGAAAGTCCCACATGACGCCATGGCCCCCGGTGAAGTAGATGACGCCGAAGCGGGACGGATCGACCTCGGCGATCGGCAGCGTATTGGCCAGGCGCGCGCGGAACGCAGGGGACTGCAAGTGCTCCCGCGCAGCCTTGTCCATGTACAACCAGCCCAGACTGCGTTCGTCCAGAGGCACCGCGCCACCCTTGGGGCTGGCAAACACAGTGGTGTAGCCGGCGGCTTCCACCACATCGGTGAAGTGGGTCAGCTCGGTCAGCCACAACCCGGTGGTATCGGTTCGAGAGGGATAACTGGCGTGATTGGTCATGATCACCAGGATCTGGCGATCCTTGATAGCCGCCGACTCAGCATTTGCAAACGTCATGAAAGCACCACCTATCAATAACAGGGCAGAGGAAACAAGGGTCTTGAGCATCATCCGGGCTCCATCGAGCAAGCAGGTCGGCGCATGCTCACCTTAAACCTCACTTCAAGGTCAACCCCGCTGCTGCGAATAATTTGCGTCGATGCCATCGGACTTTTGCTTGACCCTCAACCTGACTTTAACGCTAGCGTCTGACGCTGATTGGGCAAGGCAATAACGCCGGTCATCAATCCACTCAGGAGCCACGCATGAGTCAGCAAGACCTACCGGATACACCGATGAAATGGATGATTTATGGCGCCAACGGCTATACCGGCGAACTGATCGCTCGCGATGCCGTCAGGCGTGGACTCAGGCCGGTGTTGGCCGGACGTAGCCGCGACAAGGTCGAAGCGTTGGCCCGGGAGCTGGGTCTCGAAGCCCGAGTATTCGGTCTGGATGACCCTGCGCGGTTGCTGGCGCAGATCAAGGAGCACGGATTGATTCTGCATTGCGCGGGGCCGTTTTCCGCAACCGCCGCGCCGATGATCGAAGCCTGCCTGCGAGCCGGCGCACACTATCTGGACATCACTGGCGAGATTGCCGTATTCGAACATGCGCAGTCTCTGAATGAGCGGGCGCGGGCAGCGGGGTCAGTCATCTGCCCCGGCGTCGGCTTCGATGTAGTCCCGACCGACTGCGTTGCCGCCGCCCTGAAAGACGCGCTGCCGGATGCGACGCATCTGGCGCTGGGCTTCGATTCACGTTCGAGCTTTTCACCCGGCACTGCCAAGACTTCAATCGAAGGCCTGGCGCAGGGTGGCAAGGTCCGACGTGACGGCAAGATTGTTTCCGTGCCGCTGGCCTATCGGGTACGGCGTATCGATTTCGGTGCCGGGGAGAAGCTGGCGATGACCATCCCTTGGGGCGATGTGTCCACCGCCTGGCACACCACCGGCATCGCCAATATCGAGGTGTTCATACCGGGTTCGGCGGGGATGATTCGCGGCGCCAGGCTCGCCAACTGGATTCGTCCGTTGCTGGGACTGTCGTTTGTGCAGCGGCTGCTCAAGGCGCGCATCGGCAAGACAGTGACCGGCCCGGATCAGGCAAAACGTGCTGACCAAGGCACCTATGTGTGGGGCGAGGCCCGCAATGCGCGCGGTGAAAGCAAAGTCGCCCGCGTGCACACCGCGAACGTTTACAGCCTGACGATCGACGCTGCGTTGGCGGTGGTTGGCTATCTGTTGCAGACACGTCCGCCCGGCGGTGCCTACACACCTGCGCGGTTGTTGGGCGCGGATCTGGTGACGCACTTGCCTGGGTCGAGCGAAATCAACATTGAATGACCTTGAAAAAAGTCGTTGACCTTCAAGTTCACTTCAATCTTATGGTGGCCTCATCTCCAGTTGAGGACTGCCCCATGAATGTGTTCGACGCCCTGACCTTACCCAACGGTTCAACCATCAAGAACCGCATCGCCAAAGCCGCCATGGAAGAAAACATGGCGGACGCCGACCAGGCGCCCTCTGCAGAACTGATGCGTCTGTATCAGGCATGGGCCGACGGTGGTGCCGGGCTGATCATCACCGGCAACGTGATGGTCGATGGCCGCGCCATGACCGGGCCGGGCGGCGTGGTGCTGCAGGATGATCAGCAACTCGACAAGTTCAAGCGCTGGGCGCGGATCGGCCGTTCTGCTGGTGCGCAGTTCTGGTTGCAGATCAATCATCCGGGGCGCCAGATGCAGTCCAACCTCGGGCAGAAAACCTGGGCGCCGTCAGCGGTGCCGCTGGAGCTGGGCAAACTGTCCAAGCGTTTCGCCACGCCGCACGCCATGACCGCCAGTGTGATTGAGGACGTCATTCAGCGTTTTGCGCACACCGCACGCCTCGGTGAACAGGCCGGCTTCACTGGGGTGGAAATCCACGCCGCTCATGGCTATCTGTTGAGCCAGTTTCTCTCGCCACTGACCAATCAAAGGACGGACGAGTGGGGCGGCTCTCTGCAGAACCGCGCGCGGTTGTTGGTCGAGATCGTCAAGGCGGTCAGGGCGGTGGTTTCTGCAGAGTTTGCCGTAGCGGTCAAACTCAATTCCGCCGATTTCCAGCGCGGCGGATTCACCGCTGACGATGCGAAAAAGGTCGTTGAACTGCTCAACGATCTGGGCGTGGATCTGGTGGAACTGTCCGGTGGCAGCTACGAAGTTCCGGCCATGCAAGGTGAGGCGCGCGATGGTCGCACGTTGGCTCGCGAGGCCTATTTCGTCGAATTTGCCCGGGACCTGCAGACCGTTGCCAAAATGCCAGTGATGGTCACCGGCGGCATCCGCCGTCGTCCGGTTGCCGAAAGCGTCGTGCACAGTGGCGTGGACATGGTCGGCATCGGTACTGCGTTGGCCATCGATCCGTACCTGCCGCGTGACTGGCTGCAGGGCAAGGACAACGCCCCGCAATTGCCGCCGATCACCTGGAAAAACAAGGCCATCGCCGCCCTGGCGAACATGGCGGTGGTGAAGTTTCAGCTGGGTAAACTCAGTCGGGCGCAAAAGCCTGATCCGGGGGTGTCACCGTTACGCGCGCTGATTTTGCAGCAGATCGCCATGGCGTTTCGCACTCGGCAATATCGGCGCTGGGTGGAAAAGCGTTCGGCGTGAGTCGCAAGGCATTTCAATCTTGACGTTGGCGGACGTTCTGACGAGAGCCCGCCAAGTCAACCGATGGCAAACTGTGGGCGCAGTTTTCTTATTTCGGGCCAAGGTCATACGGTCGCAGATCGCTAGAATGCGGTTTTGAAACTTCAGTATGGATGCGCAAGCGCTCGTCCAAAGGAGATATCCGTGATAACAGGGCAGTGTCTTTGCGCTGCAGTACGCTACTCCCTCACAGTGGAACCGCGCTTTTTCTATCGCTGCCACTGCTCACTGTGCCGCAAACAAACCGGTGTCGGGTTCAACCTCGCTACTCTGGTCAGCGCTCGGGACTTTCGTTGGGACGCAGGGCAGGACTCGATCAGCAGTTGGGTCAAACCCAGCGGTTACAGGAATGATTTCTGCGCACAATGCGGCTCGACTTTGCCCAACCCGCTTCGCGGATCACCTTACGTGTGGATTCCGCTCGGACTGCTCGATGAGGATCTGAGCATGGAATGCGTTGGCGATTTCTGTGTGGACGATGCCATGTCATGGGATACGCAGCGTTCAACGCAGAGTTATCACGGGGCGGTGGAGTCACTGGCGTTTCTTCTGCAAAAACTCCGGGTCAATCCTGATTGACCCGAAGCTCGCGCTGCAATTACTTCCTTAGATACGCAAACATGTGCTGCACATAATCCGCCTTGCCCAGCGGCACACCGTTGTGGCGCAGGATGTTGCAGGCAGAACACTTTGCGCAGGAGTCTCCCCATGGCATTTGCCGTAGGCTCAATGATTGGCAGCGTCGCTCAACTGTTGAAGCTCAAGTTGCCTGGCAGCACTCGCTTCGAGGGTCGCACGCTCTACATCCAGATACCGATGAATGCTTTGGAGGTTGGCAATTTTCTGTTTGATTTCGGCCATCTTCTTTTCAATCAGCTTTGCACCATCAGCACAATCGATCAGCTTGTTGCGCTGCGCATCCAGAATCTCGCCTATTTCCCCCAAGGAAAATCCCATGCTTTGCGCGCGCTGGATAAAGTCCAGATCCTGCAGGGTTTGCTCGGTATAGACACGATAATTGTTGGTTTGCCGCAGCGGTGAGATCAGGCCGATCTGCTCGTAGTAACGCAACGTATGACGGCTGGCGCCGCTGCGAGCCTCGAGTTCGCCGATTTTCATGAAAACACCGCTTGACTGTAGAGTTGGGTCGATACTTTACGCTTGATTTCTCACCTTCAACAAGGAGCAGGGAAATGAGCGTGGAGTGCTTTGTCACGGGGGGAACCGGCTTCATCGGTCAACATTTGCTGGCGAACCTGAGTGCAAAAGGTCACACCCTTCGGGTGTTGATGCGTCGCCCGGAGCGGCTGGCTGCGTTGCGCGAGCAAGTTGATAGTTTAGGCGGGTGCGCGACACGGGTATTTGCCGTGGCTGGCGATCTGGAACAGGACAATCTCGGGCTGAGCCTGGCTGATCAGGAGGTGCTGAGGCGCGCCAGCGTCATATTCCATCTGGGCGCTCACTTCGCATGGGGGCTTTCGATGGAGCAGTCTCGTGCGGTGAATGTGGAGGGGGCAAAGCGTGTGGCGCGGTTGGCGGCTGAGCAAAAAAGCCGTTTAGTGATGATCGGCGGCTACATGCTGAACAATCATGAACATCTGCAACGCATCGGCATTGATCCTCGTCAGCCGGAGTTGACGAACTGGCCCGCCGTCTACCGGCGTGTCGGTGGTTACGAGGCAAGCAAGCTGGAGGCGCATTTTGCGACCCAGCAGGTCATGTCCGCCAAGGGTGGTGAGATGACCGTTGTCCACCCTGCGACGGTCTGTGGCCACAGCCGCACCGGGCATATCGTTGACGGTCAGCCGCTGGTGGCGCTGATACGCAACCTGGTGCAGGGCAAGCTGACTGCAGTGCCCGGTACCGCCGAGCACTGGCTGCCACTGGTCACCGTGGATTATCTGGTCGAACTGGTGGCTGTTTGTGCTTTTGATCCTGCCATGGTGGGCGAGGAACTGCTGGCGCTTGATGATCAAACGCCAAACTTGCGAGAACTCCTGGCACAGGTGGCTAAACCTTTGGGCTTGAAGTCTCCCAAACATCACATTTCACTCCGACTGCTGAAGTGGCTACTGAGTATTCCTCCGGTCGCGTGGTTTTTGAATACAAAACCCGAAGCCTTGGACTTTATCCAGACCACTCGTTTCAACACCGCGGCGGTCGAGCAATTTGCCAACAGGCATGGAATAGCCAAACCGGATATACGTCAGGCTTTGCAGCACACGGCAACGTTCGTCAACGCGTATTGCATAGCCAAGGGCCAGGCACTCTGACGTCTCCCTTGGGCGGCGCCGTCGATACAGGGCGGCATGCTATCGAACGATAATTCAGCGACAAGGATCGTCACCGCGCAGCCTCGTATGCGCGGCAAGATCTTGTTTCGCTACTCACGGAACTGTCGCGAGACCGGCGTCGCTTTTACAACGCAAACGTAGTCCCACGCGTATTTACAAACAACGAGTAGATCGAGTGACTACTGGCCATGAACAGTCGATTGCCTTCGCGCCCGCCGAAGCACAGGTTCGGGCAGCGCTCTGGCAGCGAGATGTGCCCGATGGCCTTGCCCTGCGAGTTGAAAACACGCACGCCGTCGAGTTTTTCCAGGTCGGCCTTGGGATCACCATTACCGCCCCAGCCGCACCACAGGTTGCCCGCTTCGTCGCACTTGATGCCGTCAATCGCGGCATAGTCCAAGCCTTCGATGTGCTTGCGGCGTTCACCCAGGGTGCCGTCGTCTTTCACCGCAATCGCCCAGATCAAGCGATTGGGCTTGGCGCGACCTTCGACGACATACAGGGTCTTTTCATCGGGAGAAAAGCACAGGCCGTTGGGGCCGTTGAGGTCGTCGATTACCCGAGTGACTTTTTGGCTCTCACCGTCGATGCGGTACACGGCGTGGGGTTGGGTCGGGGTGACTTTGTGGCCTTCGTAGTTGTTGCCGGTCTGGAATGGCGGATCGGTGAACCAGATCGAGCCATCACTTTTGCAGACAATGTCGTTGGGAGAGTTGAAGGGCTTGCCGTCGAAACTGTCGGCCAGCACGGTGATCGTGCCATTGTGTTCGGTGCGCGTGATGCGGCGCCCTTCGCCAGTGGTGGTGGAGCCTTCGCAAACGATCAGACGCCCTTGTCGATCCCGGCACATGCCGTTGGAGAAGTTTGAGTGTTCGCGGTACACCGTGAAGGAGTCGGTGATTTCGTCCCAGCGCATGATGCGATTATTGGGGATGTCGCTGACCAACAGATAGCGGCCATCACCGACCCACACCGGTCCTTCGGCCCAGCGCATGCCGGTAGCGAGCTTTTCAACACTGGCGTTGAAAACGCGTAGCTCCAGGAAACTGTCGTCGAGGATATGAATCAGTGGATCAGGGTAGCGCTGACTCAAGGGTTCGGCGGCATCGGAGAAGCGGGGCAGTGCGGCGCTGCCGACAGTGGCGAGCGTGGCGGAAACAGCGAGCGACTTTTTCAGGAAACTGCGGCGGGTATTGCCTTTCGCTTGGTCAAGGCTTTGAGGCTTGGCGGACAGGAATGAGTCCATGTAGCGATCTCCGTGGTTTTATTTTTGTTGAGGAGACGTAGTAATGCCCTGTGATAAGACATCGTACAAGATGGCATGCCGTTGCCAGCGCTGCATTTTATCGCGGTTGAACTGCTCAAAACGCTGATTGGAATCGATCTGGCCGACACGGCGCTAACGCGGTCGCAAAGCCTCCCCCGACGATCTCCTCGGCCACCAGTCGTCCTACGACTGCCGCCAATGTCACGCCCGGATGCATGACGCAAACATAGGCACCGCTGAGGTTCGGCAGATAGCCAATGACTGGAATGCCATCGACCGGCATTGGCCTGAGGCCGACGCACGCCAGCTCAGGCTCTATGGAAGTCACTCCATGCAGTTCGTGCTGGATGGCTTTGGCCGTTCTCTGCGCGATAGCTAGCGCGCTGTTTTGCGGTGCCTCATCTATATAGTCTTCCGCAGCGAGCATCCTGCCGTCGGTGTCTTGCCTGATTTCCATCTCGGAGCTGGAAATAATGGTGTTCACCCGATGCGGTTGGGTTTTGTAACGGATGAATATTGCGGGTGAGGCGTCGATGGGCAGGGTGACGTTCAGTTGATCCACCAACAGCGGGGTGGCGGTTCCGGCTGCCAGTACGACAACGTCGGCATCGTGCTTGCCCGTCGCAGTGATCACGCCGCTGACGATACCGTCCAGAATCTGCAAACCGAGCACTGGCGTCTGGGTGAGCAGAGTCGCTCCTTGCGCCTGCGCACCTGCAATCAAGGCCCGCGTTGCCTGCACGGCATCCAGCGCGCCTTCTTCGGCGGCAAAGAACGCCCGTTCTGGAGGATGTTTGAGGTTGGGTTCAAGCTCGAGAATCTGCGCGCTATATATAGAAGGCGCTTGAAACCGGCCGTCGCCGTAAGACAGCGCACCGGTCCAGCGCACCTTTAGCCCCGGCAGCTCGGATTCGAGTCGGCGGTATTCTGCGATGGCCGCTGCGCGCAACGGCGCAATGGAATCCGGTCCGCCGTGCGAAGTGTTGATCCAGGCGAAGGAGCGGCCCGTCACACCGGACGCAATCTCACCGGCCTCGACCATTATGACGTGTGCACCTTTCGCGGCGAGATGATACGCAACTGACGCGCCGACGATTCCCGCGCCGATGACGATGATTCGTTTACTCATATCAACCTCCGTTGTCGAGGCGCTGACGTTACTACATCGCCGTCCTTTGACGCAGGCTTGCCTGGCCCGGTGATATCAGGGAAGCTGCGCCGAATCCGGTTACGGGTCAGTTGTTGAATTGTTCAGGGAAGCGTTGATGGCACTCAGGGTGTTGGTGATTGGCGGGTATGGAAACTTTGGCAGTATCGTTTGTCGGCATCTGATCGACATGCCGGGCGTCGAACTGGCGATCTCGGGGCGCGATCCGCAGAAGCTGGAGCGCAAGGTCGCTGAGTTGGGGGCGAGCTGCGAGCGCTGGTGTGGTGATGCGATGGGCGCCGGTTTCACCGCTGCTCTGCGCGCAATGAATATTCAACTGGTGATTCACACGGGCGGCCCGTTTCAGGGGCAATCCTATGCAGTGGCCGAAAGCTGCATCGAGGCGGGCGTCAATTATTGCGATCTGGCGGACAGCCGGACGTTCGTCAATGGCATCGGCACACTCGATGCACGGGCGAGGGAGGCCGGTGTCGCCATCCTCAGTGGTTGCAGTTCGGTGCCGACGCTGTCGTCGGCGATCATCGATGAGCAGCGCCATCACTTCAAACGCATCGACTCGATCGAGCACGGCATTTCCTCGTCAGCGAAAATGCCGGGGTTGTCGACGATCGAGGGTGTACTGGCGTATGCGGGCAAACCGATCCGCCAACTGCGCAATGGTCAAGTGCATGAGGTGATGGGCTGGGAAGACCTGACCCTGCGCAAGCTGCAGAACCTGGGCACTCGTGCGCTGGCCAATGTTGATGTGCCGGACATGGACATCTTTGCCAGCCGGTTTGGTGCGCACACATTGAGTTTCAAGGCAGGCGCTGGCCTCAAGCTCGGCGGCGTAGCCAATTATCTGTTTGCGCTGGCGATGAGGAAAGGGCTGGTGCGTGACCACAGGGTGTGGGCGGCCCGGTTGCATCGCTGGGGGACATGGTTTGAGCGTTTCGGTGATGGCAAAAGTGCAATGTATATAGATGTGCGAGGTGTCGGTTTGAACGACCAGCCGTTGTCGATGATGGCGCAACTGACCGCGCTGAATGACAAGGGGCCGGAGATCCCTAGTTGTGCTGCCGTCGCTCTGGCCGCGAAGATCGCTCGAGGTTACTTGCCCGAACCGGGGGCTCGTCCATGTGTTGGTGAGATCAGCGTCGACGAATACTTGGCAGCGATCAACGATCCGCAGAATCTTGGCCTGTCCGTGATTTTCTCTGACGGGATGCGTTGAGCATGCTTTATCTGAGCGTGAAGTACGTGCATGTCATCGCTGCGATTTTCCTCTTTGGCTTCGGCATGGGTTCCTATCTGTACCTGATCGCCGCCAGTCGCACGGCCAATCCGCAAGTGATTGCGCATGTGGCGAGAATGGTCGTGCGCTATGACGCCTGGATCACCACGCCGGCAGGCTTCATCCAGATCGCGACGGGTTATTGGCTGACAAGGTTTTCCGGGTTGCCCTTGACCACGGACTGGGTGCTGATGTCGTTGATTATGTTCTTTATAGTGGGCTCGCTTTGGCTGCCGGTGCTGTTGCTACAGAAACGTTTGCTGTGGATGGCGGCGGACGCGGTGCAATGTGGCGCAAGGCTTGATGCTGATTACCGGGCTGTTTATCGGCAGTGGTTCTGGATGGGCGTTTGCGGGTTTCTCGGGATGTTCGTGATTGTCTTGATGATGGTGACGAAGATGACGCCGGGGCAGTGGCTGCAGTTGATGTAGCTGAGCATTCACATTGGCGACTTGAGAAAGCGTCGTTCGTGATCGGGGTCGGGTAACAGGCAGGTGTCGTACTTGCCGAAGATCCAATAGCGATTCAGTGCGACGCGGTCGTAGGCCCAATCTCTAAGTGCTCGTGGGAAAACTCGCAGAAGCCTGACCAGCGACCATCGAGCCGGCAGTTGTGCAATCACTTCGAAGAACGCATCGGAGCGCACCCAGTAATGCTGGTCGCGGATCACCGCCATAGTGTCGAATTCGTCCACCGGGAGACCGGCCCATGCCAGCAAGGCCTGACCTTCTGGCGATTGCACTGCCGCCAGGCGCACTCGCTGTTTGTTGTCGTGGCGAATCAGAAAACGCGCCCAGCCGTTGCATAGCTTGCAGACGCCGTCGAACAGCACCACGGTCTCGCCTGGATTGAGCAGGGGCGCTGGGGTAGGGCGTATTCGGGAGCCGGGCAAGGGCCGGGATCCAGGAAGTTGGGCTGTCATTGTGAGGCATCATCCGAAGGCGTTGTTTTAGGCGATGGACCGTATGCTGCGTATCTGTTGACGGTGCG